>NZ_CP098401.1:600000-1200000 GCF_023674425.1 Sphingomonas donggukensis | reverse complement strand
CGACGACAACGTCGTCCTCGACAACTCGACCGCGTTCGCCGCGAAGATGCAGGCGACGAACACCCCGTTCGAGATGATGCTGTACCCCGGCAAGACCCATTCGGCGGGCCGCGACATCCACGTCTGGACGACGATCCTGAACTTCCTCGACCGCACGGTAGGCGAGAAGAAGTAACGAGACCTCGTGCTCCCGCGCAGGCGGGAGCCCAGGGTTGCAAGCGGCATCGATCGTGGCTCTGTGCTCCCGCCCGCGCGGGAGCACGGCCTTCTCTACAACCGCACCCGCCGGATCACGTACCGCGCATCCGGAGTGTACTGCGCCGCCGCATTCGCCGGACGCGCGGCGAGCAACGGTGCCGCAGCGCCGGGCAGGCCCATGTACATCCCGGTCATCGTCACAACCAGCGGGCGACTGCCGCGCTGGACCAACTCCACGATTGCGCCCTCACAACTGCAACCGGTGCAGCGCAGCGCATATTCCCCGGACGCGTCCGTCGCCGTGATCGGTCGCGGCGCCCCGGCCATGCCGATCGCCACGATCGCCGAGTCTGCCGGAAACTGGAGCAGCACGTTCGCCGCGCCGCCGCTCTGCAAGCGGAACCGCATCCGCCGCGTCGTGCCTTCCGCCGCCACCTGACGGTCGGCTGCGTCGAGCGCGGGCAGGGGCGTCATCGGCGCTGGGGCTACCCAGCGACGCCGACCGGAATAGGGAACGTCGACGCTGGTCCATGTGCCGAACCGGTCGAAGCTGTCCGGCAGGCGCACGCCATCGGTCGCCAGCCCCCAGCGCGCGGAGCCCGCGTTGGCGTCGGCGATGTGCTCGACCACGAAGCGCGCCTTGCGATAGGGGGTGGAGCGGGGGGTGACCAGCACGACGCCCCATGCCGCGACCAGTGCCACCGCGGCGACGATGGACGCGACGCGCGGACTCAGCGTGCCGCCCGCCGCCCGCGCCTCGACCAGCAACGGCAGCACCGCCAGCACGGTCACCGCCGCGGTCGCCCAGACCGGCCCGTTTACCAGCAACAGCTCGACCTGCGCGATCAGCTCGGCAAACGTCACGAACAGCCACAGCGCCGCGACGACGCCTGCGACCCGCTCGACCCGCGGGCCGAATATCATGCCGGCCAGCACGATCGCCGGCGCGATCAGGAAATAGATCGCCGCCCCCGGCGCGAACCAGCAGGCGACCGCCCCCAGCAGCACGAAGAACAGCCACGCGCCGACCCGCGCCTGCCCGGCCTCCAGCCGTCGCCCGATCGCAACCAGCATCACCACCGCTGCCATCACCGCGCCGGCATCGACCGCCAGCGCGGTGATGTGCGGATAGCCGCGCCAATATTCGCCGGTCCGCACCGCCGCCGCGATCCAGTTGCCGACCCACCCCAATGCCAGCGCCACGGCGACCGCCGCCGCCGGCACCGTCAGCCCGCGCCCGATCGCCCCGCGCCGCCACGCGACCACGCCCAGCGCAACGACCAGCAGCGCGAGCCCGCCGATCCCGACCGCCAGCGGCAGGACGATCAGCACGCGCGTCAGCACGTCGGCATAGATGCGCGTGCCCCCGCCTGCATGGTCGCGCCCCGCCGCCCAGTCGCGGGTCAGCGCCAGCACCTGCGTGCCCATGTGGTTCAGGCTGCGCCGGTCGAGCGCGGCGGGCACGTCGCCGGGGCTGTGGTAGCGGGTTTCGTTGGCGATGATCGCGAAGTTCAGGATCGACCAGGGCTGCCCCTCGAACACCGCCACGTCGGTCGAATTGGGGATCAGGCGGTAGAAATCGGTGCTCAGCGAATTGGCCACCGGTCGCGCGGCGGCGGCGCGGAAGGCGGCGATCGGCTGTGCATTCGGACGGCTCGTCTCGAACATGAACGCGGGTCCGGACACGCCGCGCGACTCCAGGTTGACGAGGTGCGTCACGCGCCGCGCGGTGGGATCGTTGTCGAGAAACGCCCGCGCCCCGATCAGTCCGGCCTCCTCGCCATCGGTCAGCAACAAAGTGATGCCGCGCGCCGGCGTCGTCCCGCGCAGCTGGTGCGCGACCTCCAGCAGGGACGCGACGCCGACGCCGTCATCCGACGCGCCGGGGCCGACCGGCGTGCTGTCGTAATGCGCGACCAGCAGCAATGTCGGGCCGGTCGCGGGCCCGATGTCGGCGAGGATGTTACGCACCCGCGCGCAACTGACCGCGCGGCTGGTGGCGCGACCGTTACAGGTGACCGCATCGGTCACGCGCGGGCTCAATCCCTCGCGGCGCATTTCGGCCAGGATGCGCGTACGCACGCCGTCATTGGCTGCACTGTCGACCGGGTGCGGCGCGCCGTCGCCGATGATCCGCTCCAATCGCGCCTGTGCCCGGTTCGCGTCAAACGCCCCCGCCGCTGTCTGCGCAGGCACCGGCGGCGGGGTCAGCAGCGTGCCCTTGAACGACAGCGCGATCAGGACCGCCGCCAGCGCCGCCAGCATAATCGTCGTCGCCCGCGCCATCCTATCCCCCAAACCCTGACCGCGAACGCTAACAGCTTTTCTTGGGGCGTCGAGGGTTGGTGGCGGCGCGCAGGCGTACTACAGCGCAGCGCCTGGGTTGCGGAGACGAATGATGGGGTATCGGGTGGTGGTCGCGGGCGCGACGGGCAATGTCGGACGCGAGGTGCTGGCGATCCTCGCCGATCGCGAATTTCCCGCCGACGAGATCGCGGTGCTGGCCTCGGCGCGCAGCCAGGGCGAGGAAGTCGATTACGGGGAGACCGGGCGCAAGCTGAAGGTCCAGAACATCGAGCATTTCGATCCTGCCGGCTGGGACATGGCGATCTTCGCGATCGGCAGCGAGGCGACGAAGGCGCACGCCCCGCGCTTCGCCGCGGCGGGCTGCACCGTCATCGACAATTCGTCGCTCTACCGCATGGACCCCGACGTGCCGCTGATCGTGCCGGAGGTGAACCCTGAGGCGATCGACGGCTATCGCGCCAAGAACATCATCGCCAACCCCAATTGCTCGACCGCACAGATGGTCGTGGCGCTCAAACCCATCCACGACGCCGCGACGATCACGCGCGTCGTCGTTGCGACCTACCAGTCGGTCTCGGGCGCGGGGAAGGCGGGGATGGACGAGCTGTTCGAGCAGAGCCGCAACATCTTCGTCGGCGACAGCGCCGAGCCCCGCAAGTTCACCAAGCAGATCGCCTTCAACGTCATCCCGCACATCGACGTTTTCCTCGACGACGGATCGACCAAGGAGGAATGGAAGATGGTCGTCGAGACCAAGAAGATCATGGGCGCGAAGATCAAGGTCGTCGCGACCTGCGTCCGCGTGCCCGTGTTCGTCGGCCATTCCGAGGCGATCACCATCGAAATGGAGAACGAACTTTCCGCCGCCGACGCCCAGAAGATCCTGCGCGAGGCCCCCGGCATCATGCTCGTCGACAAGCGTGAGGACGGCGGATACGTGACCCCGATCGAGTGCGTCGGCGAATACGCCACCTACGTCAGCCGCGTGCGCGAAGACCCAACCGTCGAGAACGGCCTGGCGCTGTGGTGCGTCAGCGACAACCTCCGCAAGGGCGCGGCACTCAACGCCGTGCAGATCGCCGAGCTGCTAGGCCGGCGGCATCTGAAGAAAGCGGCGTGACGCGCGTCGGAGTGCCTGGCTGATGGAGGATTCCCCGGTCGTCATCGGCCTGAAATGGTTCGCGACCGGCACCGGCATCGTCGCGGCGCTGATGATCGCGTGGGATCATGGGCGGCGGACGACGGGGCTGGGGTTCGTCATCTTCGTCGCGTCGAGCATCGCCTGGATTTTGGGCGCGGTACTGGCGGGGGACGGGGCGTTGGGGACGCAGAACGCGGTGTTGCTCTGCATCAACGTCTTCGGCGTGTATCGCTACCTGATCCGCCGGAAGGATGTCTGAGGTCGCGCTTTGGCCGATCGCGCTGGGGGTGCTCGGCGCGGTGTTCGGTAGCTTCATCGCGACGCTGGCGATCCGGTGGCCGCAGGGGCGGTCGTCGCTCAGCGGACGATCGGAGTGCGATGGCTGCGGTAGGACGCTGACAGCGCACGAGCTGGTGCCGCTGCTGAGTTTTGCGGCCCTGCGCGGACGGTGCGCGACGTGCGGCGCGCGGATCGCACCGTCGCACGTCATCACCGAAACCCTCGGCGCGCTCGTGGGCATCGCCGCCGGCCTGATCGCGCCCGGCATCGATGGTGTCGCCGGGGCCGTGTTCGGCTGGATGCTGCTCGCGCTCGGGGCGATCGACTTCGCCGCCTTCTGGCTGCCCAATCCGCTGACCCTCACGCTGGCGATGCTGGGGCTGGCTAGCGGCCTCGCCGGACTCGCCCCGTCGCTCACCAACCGCGCGATCGGCGGCGTCCTCGGCTTCGGCTCGCTCTGGCTGATCGCTGCCGCCTACAAACGCCTGCGTGGTCGCATCGGCCTCGGCGGGGGCGATGCCAAGCTGTTCGGGGCGATCGGGCTGTGGCTCGGATGGCGCGGGCTCGCGCCGACGCTGTTGATCGCCGCGCTGCTGGGCCTCGCCGTCGCCATCGCCACGCGTAAAGCGATGGGCGACCGCCTGCCGCTCGGCACGCTGCTCGCGGCGGGTGGATTTGCGATGTGGCTCGCGTATCATTGGCCGGTGACGGGAGGCGTGCGATGGACCTGACGGCGACACTGGCCGCGCAACGCGCCGCCTTCATGGACGAATTGCCGGTCACGCTCGCGACCCGCAAGGACCGGCTGAAACGCGCCGTCGCGATGATCGCCGACAATGCCAACCGGCTGTGCGACGCGCTGTCGGAGGATTTCGGCCATCGCAGCCGCGACCACTCGATGCTGACCGACATCGCCGCGTCGATCGCGCCGCTCAACCACGCGCTGAAGCACGTCGACGCCTGGGCGAAGCGCGAGCGCCGTCGCGTCACCTTCCCGCTCGGCCTGCTCGGCGCGCGGGCGTGGGTGGATTACGGGCCGAAGGGCGTGGTCGGCGTGATCGCGCCGTGGAATTTCCCGGTCAACCTGGTGATGGGGCCGCTCGCCGGCATCCTCGCCGCCGGCAACCGCGCGATGGTCAAGACCAGCGAGTTCACGCCTACCGTCGCCGCGACGTTCGAGGATATCGCCCCCCGCTATTTCGCGCGCGACGAACTCGCCTTCGTCTCGGGGGGCGCGGACGTGGGCAAGGCGTTTGCGGCGCTGCCCTTCGATCACCTGATCTTCACCGGCGCGACCGGGATCGGGCGCCACATCCTCCACGCCGCCGCGGACAACCTGACGCCGGTGACGCTGGAACTGGGCGGCAAGTCGCCGGTCATCCTCGGTCGCTCGGCCGATCTGGACCGCGCCGCCGACCGCATCGTCATGGGCAAGATGATGAACGCGGGGCAGATCTGCCTCGCGCCCGACTATCTGCTGGTGCCCGCCGAGCAGGAGGATCGCGCCGTCGCCGCGCTCGTCGCGTCCGCCTCGGCGATGTACCCGCGGTTGCTCGACAATGCCGACTACACCTCGGTCATCAACGACCGCCACCATCAGCGGCTGAGCGACTGGATCGCCGACGCCCGCGACAAGGGCGGCGAGGTCGTCACCGTCAACCCCGCGGGCGAGGACTTCGCCGCCAGCAACGCGCGCAAGCTGCCGCTGACGATCGTCCGCAACCCGACCGACGACATGCTGGTGATGCAGGAGGAAATCTTCGGCCCCATCCTGCCCGTGCGCCGCTACGACGGGATCGACGACGCCATCGCCCAGGTGAACCGCCGCGACCGCCCGCTCGGTCTCTATTATTTCGGCACCGACGCCGCAGAGCGCAGCCGCGTGCTTGATCGCACGATCTCGGGCGGGGTGACGCTCGACGACGTGATCTTCCATGTCTCGATGGAAGATTTGCCGTTCGGCGGCATCGGCCCGTCCGGGATGGGGGCGTATCACGGTCACGACGGCTTCCGAACCTTTAGCCATGCCCGCAGCGTGTTCAAACAGGCGCGCGTCGACGTGGCGAAACTGGCCGGACTGAAGCCGCCCTATGGCAAGGGCACGCGCCGCACGATCGCCCAGCAGATGAAGGGTTGATGCGCGTGGCGAAGCACAGCGGGCTCAGCCTCGACAGTTTCCTGCCCTACCGCCTGTCGGTGACGTCGAACCGTGTGTCCGATGCCATCGCCGACACCTATCGCGCGCTGTTCGGACTGCGCATCCCCGAATGGCGTCTGATCGCGGTTTTGGCCGAGAGCGAGGGGCTGACCCAGCAGGCGCTAGGTGCGCGGACGCGGATGGACAAGGTGACGGTCAGCCGCGCTGCCATCGCGCTTGCCGACCGCGCGTTGATCGCCCGCACCCCGAACCCCGCAGACCAGCGGTCCCATCGTCTGGCGCTTACCCCGGCGGGGCGAGCGCTCTATGCCGAAGTCGCACCAAAGGCGCTCGAGATGGAGGCGCGGATTTTCGGCGAATTGGGCGCCGAGGATCTCGCCCGGTTTCGCACCGTCCTAGACCGGATCGAGCAGGCGGTGGCCGATGTCGAGCAGGGGGCGGCGGCATCTGATTGAACGACAAAGATAATTGACCGCGCGATGGGAGCAAAATAGGGACCCGGGCGTTGAGGCGGGAGCCGCCGATACTCCGATAATGAGGGACGTGCGGCGGCAAGGGGTGGCTTTACCGGTGCCAAGGGGTTGGGGTTTCAGGACTATTTTGCTGTCCGGTGCAGTGATGCTGCCGACGATGGCGCATGCGCAACTAGCGCAGCCCGGTGCCACACAGGGCGCGCCGTCTCGTCAGCCGGCACCGGCGACGCCGACCAGCCCGAACCCTGTTGCGCCCGTCATCGGTCAGGATACGCCGATCGTGCCCGACGCCGAATTCGAGAAGCAGATGCCGGCGCTATCGAACGATATCAATGCACCGCTGGAATCGATCGAGGCGTTCGATGCGCCGCCGCCCGCACCCGCAGCCGGCACGCCCGCCCCGGCTGTCGCGGCGCAGGATCCGGAACTGACCCAGCCGCTCGTCCCGCTCGGCAGCTTTGACGTCACGCCGGTCGAGATCGCGGGCGTCGATGACCAGAAACCCGTCGAGATCCGCTATTCGGTTAAGGTCGACGGCCTCGACGCGATCGGCCTGACCGCGCGGTTCAACGAGCTGTCGGCCCTGAAGGACGACAAGGACGCGCCGAACGCCGCGGTCGTCTCTGCGCGGGCCAAGGAGGACGAGCAGCTCGCAATCCGCCTGATGCGCTCGCTCGGCTATTATGACGCCACGGCGTCGTCGGCGATCGAGCAGCTGCCGGGCAACCCCGGTCGCGTCCGCGCGACGCTCACCGCGCTGCCGGGCACGCTCTACACGCTCGGCTCGGTCAAGGTCGTGGCCGACGCTACGATCCCGCCCGATTTGCCCGCGCGCGAACTGGCGCTGAAGATCGGCGATTCGATCGATGCCGAGCGCATCCAGGCGGCGGAAGCGAACGTCAGCCTGCGCCTGCCGCAGCAGGGCTATCCCTTCGCCGAGGTCGGTCAGCGCGACATCCTGCTCGACGAACAGGTGTTCAAGGGCGACTATACCCTGCCGGTGACGGTCGGCCCGCGCGGCAGCTTCGGCGCCATCGTGACGAAGGGCGATTCCGTCTTCGCGGTCGATCACATCGACGTCCTGCGCCGTTACAAGGAAGGCGAGTTGTACGACGCGCGCAAGGTCGACGACCTGCGCGAGGCACTGGTCGCGACCAGCCTGTTCTCCAGCGTCGCGGTCGAGCCGCAGCGCACCGGGCGCACCAATCCGGACGGGACAGAGGCGGTCGACCTGCTGGTGACGCAGAACAAGGGGCCGGCGCGCACACTGGCGGCGTCGGCGGGCTATGGTACGGGCCAGGGCTTCCGGCTGGAGGGCAGCTGGACCCACCGCAACCTGTTCCCGCCTGAAGGCGCGTTGATCGTGGCGGGCGTGGCGGGCACGCAGGAACAGGGGTTGTCGGGCACCTTCCGCCGCTCCAACGCCGGCAAGCGCGACCGCACCTTCACGATCATCGCCGCGGCCAACCACTCGAACTACGACGCGTTCGAAAGCTTCACCGGCACGCTCGCCGCCAAGATTTCCTACGATTCCACGCCGATCTGGCAGAAAAGGTTCACCTATGCGTTCGGCGTCGAGCTGACCGGCACCAACGAGGACCGCTTCGTGCCCGCCACCGGCCTGCGCGAACGGGGCACCTATTTCATCGGCGCGCTGCCGGTGCAGGGCCAGTGGGACACGTCGGACAATCTGCTGAATCCGACCAAGGGCTTCCGATTCAAGGCGAACGTCAGCCCCGAGGCATCGATCAACAGCGGCATCCGACCCTACGCCCGCGTCCTGCTGGAGGGCACGGCCTATTATCCGGTCGCGAGCAACATCGTCATAGCCGGTCGCCTGCGCGGCGGGTCGATCGCGGGCATTTCGCGCGACGACCTGGCACCGTCGCGACGCTATTATTCCGGCGGCGGTGGGTCGGTGCGCGGCTTCGGCTATCAGGAGCTCGGGCCGAAATCGATCGAGGCCAATCCAAACTTCGACCCGACGGATCCCGACGAAAAGGATCCGCCCACGGTCGCACGCCCCTTGGGCGGGCGCAGCGTGAACGAGGCTGCGATCGAGGTGCGCTACCGCTTCGGCAACTTCGGCATCGTGCCGTTCGTCGATGTCGGCCAGGTCTATGACAGCGTGCTGCCGAAGGGTTCGGACCTGCGCTTCGGCGCCGGCATCGGCGGGCGCTACTACACCAATTTCGGGCCGTTCCGCATCGACGTCGCCACCCCGATCGGGCGGCGCGCCGGTGAATCGAAGATCGCACTCTACCTCGGCATCGGGCAGGCATTCTGATGGCTGAGGAACAGGTCGTCGTCGTGGAGCGTCGCCCGGTGTGGCAGACGGTCGTCAAATGGGTCGGCATCGTGCTCGCCGCACTGGTGCTGCTGGCGATCGTCGTGGTGCTGGGGATCAACACCCAGCCGGGGCGGCGCTTCGTCGCCGATCGCCTGTCGGCCTATACGCTCGCCAACGGCCTGAACGTCCGCGTCGGGCGGATCGAGGGGTCGATCTACGGCGCGATGGTGCTGCGCGACGTGCGCGTGCAGGATCAGAAGGGCACGTTTCTCATGTCGCCCGAACTGCGCGTCGACTGGCGTCCGTTCGCGTTCGCGCGCAATCACGTCGATGTGCGCTCGCTGACCAGCCCGCTCGTCAGCATGAGCCGTACGCCCGAACTGAAGGCAACGCCGACCGATCCGAACGCACCGACGCTGCCCGACATCGACATCGACGTGAATCGCTTTGCGATCGACCGCATCGACCTGGCGCCCGCGGTCAGCGGCGCGCGTCGCCTCGCCCGTGTGCAGGGCAGCGCGCATATCGCCGACGCCCGCGCGCAGGTGGTGCTGAACGGCGCGACGCTGACCGCGCCCGGCATCGCCGGCGGCGACCGCGTCGCGCTGACGCTCGATGCTGTCCCGGATCGGGACAGGCTCGACCTCGACCTGAAGCTGAACTCTCCCGCCAACGGCCTTGTCGCCGGCATGGCCGGGCTGAAGGCGCCGCTGACCCTGTCCGTCGACGGCCGCGGCGGCTGGTCGTCCTGGACCGGTCGGGCGATCTCGACCCTCGGCGGCGGTCAACTCGCAAATCTCGCGATAAGCGCGAAGAACGGCAATTTTCAAATCCGCGGCACCACTCAACCCGGCCTGTATCTCCAGGGCCCGGTCGAGCGCCTCACCGCGCCGCGCCTCGACGTCGCGATCGACGCGGCGCTGGCTGAACGCATCGTCGATGCCAAGGTGCAGCTGCGCTCCGCCGCGCTACAGGTGTCGGGCGACGGCAAGATCGATCTGGCACAAAGCCGCTTCGACGATTTCCGGGTGGAGGGCGTGCTGCTTACCCCCGGCTCGATCGCGCCGAACCTCAACGGCCGCTCGGTCCGCACCGCGCTGGCGCTCGACGGTGCGTTCGCGACGCCCGTCGTCGATTACAAACTGCAAGCGGCGGCATTAGGCTTCGGAGAGATCGTCGCGCAGGGCGTCTATGCCGAGGGTCGGGCACAGATCGATGCCGACCGCATCATGGTCCCGATCACCGCGCGGGCGACGCGCATTTCGGGGCTGAACGCCGCTGCCGGCGGGCTGCTGACCAATGTCTCCATCAAGGGTGACTTGGCGATCGACGGCGGGACCGAGATCCTGTCCGACAATCTGCGCCTGCGTTCCGACAAGATCGACGCGACTGCGATCATCGCCGCCAATCTCGCCACGGGCCGCTATGCGGGTGCGCTGAAGGGGCGGATCAACGATTACCGGATCGACAGTTTCGGCATCGTGAACCTGACCACCGACGCCAGCCTGTACACCGCCCCCGCCGGCGGTTTCGGCATCCGCGGGCGCGTGGTCGCGCAGACCAGCCGCATCTTCAACACCGGCGCCCGCGACTTCCTGGGCGGCAACGCGATCGCGCGGGTGGACCTGAACTACACGCCACAGGGTATCATCCTGTTCAACAACGTCCGCGTCACCGCACCGCAGTTCCGCGTGCTGCGCGGGTCCGGCCGCTACGATCCGGCGGGGCCGCTGCTGGTCGATGCCGATGCCTATTCGACGCAATATGGCCCGATCAGCGCGCGCGTTACGGGCACGCTGACCGCGCCGGTCGCCGTCGTCCGCGCCGCGCGCCCCGGCCTCGGTGTCGGGCTGGTCGATGTCGTCGCGACGATCCGCGGGCGCGGCGACAGCTATGCCATCGTCGCGCGCGGTGGGTCCGAATACGGCCCGTTCAGCGCCGACCTGCTGCTGCGTCCCGGCGCACCGCTGACCGCCGACATCCGCACCGCGCGCTTTGCCGGCATCGATTTCAACGGTCGCATCCAGCAGACCCCGGCGGGGCCGTTCGCGGGCCGCCTGCGCTTCGCCGGATCGGGCGTCAGCGGCACGCTCTCTCTCGCGTCGCAGGGCGGCTACCAGCGCGCCGACGTCGATGCGCGCGCCAGCAATGCCGTCATCCCCGGCACCGCCGGGCTGACGATCGGTCGCGCGATCATCGTCGGCACCGCGGTTCTCTATCCGAACCAGCCGACCGTCACCGGCGACGCCCAGATCGCCAATCTGAAGATGGGCGAGTTCCTGCTCCGCACCGCGCGCGCCAAGGTCGACTACCGCGGCGGCAACGGCACGGCGCAGGCGTTTGCCGAAGGGTCATCGGGCGTCCCCTTCCGCATCGGCGCGAACGCGCGCTTCTCGCCGCGGCTGTGGGTCGCGGCGTTGCAGGGCACCGCCAGCGGCATCAATTTCCGCACCGCGTCGCCGGCGCGGATCGAGCCCGGTCGCGACGGCTATCGCCTGCTGCCGACCCGCGTCGATTTCGACCAGGGCTCGGTGCGGCTTGCCGGCCTCTATGGCCGCACGACGAGTCTGCAGGCAAGGCTCGACCGGCTTGACCTCGCGATCGCCAACGCGTTCGTGCCGGGTCTCGGCATCGGCGGCAACGCGACCGGCAGCGTCGATTACAGCCAGGCCGGCAATGCCTTCCCCGCGGCTCGGATGAAGCTCGATATCGCCAACTTCACCCGCTCCAGCCTGGCTTCGGTATCGACGCCGGTGAACGTCCAGATGGCCGGCGCCCTCGAAGCCAGCGGCGGCGATCTGCGCGCGCTGGTGAAGCGGGGCACGACCACCGTCGGCCGCATGGTCGCATCGCTGCGCCCGGTTGGGGCCGGCGCGGGCAGCTGGGTCAGCCGCATCACCGCCGCGCCGCTTTCGGGCGGCATCCGCTACAACGGGCCGGCGGGCGTGCTGTTCTCGCTCGGCGGATTCGCCGGACAGCAATTGTCGGGCCCGATCGGCGTCGCGGCGGACTTCGGCGGGCGGGTATCCGCGCCGCAGCTGACCGGCATCGTCCGCGCATCGAACCTGACGTACGAGAACGAGATCTACGGCACGCGCCTGACAAACATGCGGGTGAACGGGCGCTTCACCAACGACCGGTTCGAGCTGACCGAGCTGAACGCCCGCGCCGGCGAAGGCACCGTCGCGGCGCAGGGGACGGTCGGGCTGTCGTCTGTCGCCGGCTTCCCGATCGACGTTCGCGCGACGCTGAACGACGCCCGCCTTGCGAGGAGCGACGCGCTCGGGGCGACCGCGACCGGTACGATCCGCGTCACGAACAGCGCGGCGAACGGTGGGCTGATCCAGGGTGAACTGATCCTGCCCGAAGTCCGGTACGAAGTGATCCGCCAGGGTGCCGCCGAGGTGCCCGAGCTGACCGGCGTGCGCCGCAAGAGCGACGCCGCCCGCGCCACCGCGGCGCAGCAGGCCGCGCGCGCGTCGCCGCCGGGACTGTTCAAGCTCGACCTGCGCTTGCGGGCCGACAACCGCCTGTTCGTCTCTGGCATGGGGCTGGAATCCGAATGGCTCGCCGACATCCGCGTCGGCGGCACGTCGGCGGCGCCGCAAGTGACCGGCCAGGCGCGTGTCGTTCGCGGCACCTACAGCTTCGCGGGCAAGCGGTTCGACCTCTCGCGCGGGATCGTCCGTTTCGAGGGCGGGCCGCTCGGCAATCCGGCGCTCGACATCGCCGCGACGACAACGACGGAGGGTATCACCGCGACGATTACGATCGCCGGCAACGCGCTGTCGCCGCGATTGAGCTTCACGTCTTCGCCGAACCTGCCGCAGGACGAGGTGCTGTCGCGGCTGCTGTTCGGCAGTTCGGTCACGAACCTGTCGGCGACCGAGGCGATCCAGCTCGCCGCCGCGCTCAATTCGCTGCGCGGGTCGGGCGGAGGCGGGCTCAATCCGCTCGGCAAGCTGCGCTCGGTGACCGGTATCGACCGCCTCCGGATCCTGGGCGCGGACGAAGCGACGGGACGCGGCACTGCGTTGTCGGCGGGCCAGTATCTGACCGACGACATCTACATCGAGATCATCACCGACTCGAAGGGCTTCACCGCCACCCAGCTGGAGATCGCGCTGACCAAGGCGCTCAGCCTGCTGTCGTCGACGGGGTCGTTCGGCGGATCGAACGCGACGCTGCGCTACTCGAAGGACTATTGACGCCGCTTCCCCGCCGAACTTACAATCGTGTAAATAGTCGGCGGAGATGGGTGTGAGCGAGTGCGTCGATGTCTTGGTGGTCGGGGCCGGCATTTCCGGCATCGGCGCCGTCTATCACCTCCAAACCCGCGCGCCGGATCGCAGCTACGCGATCCTCGAGGCGCGGGGCGACTTGGGCGGCACGTGGGACCTGTTTCGCTATCCCGGCATCCGGTCGGACAGCGACATGTACACGCTGGGCTTCGCGTTCAAGCCGTGGACGAATGCCAAGGCGATCGCCGACGGTCCGTCGATCCTGGCGTATCTGCGAGAGACCGCAGCGGAGTACGGCATCGACCGCCACATCCGCTATCGTCACCGCGCGGTCGCCGCGGCATGGTCGAGCGCGGACGCGACGTGGACGGTGACGATCGAGCGCGGGGAGGCGCGCGAACGGAGCGAAATCCGCTGCAACTTCCTATACATGTGCTCCGGCTATTACGACTACGCCAAGGGGTACGCGCCCGATTTCCCCGGCAGCGATCGCTTCGCGGGGCGCATCGTGCACCCGCAGTTCTGGCCCGAAGACCTCGATTATGCCAGCAAGCGCGTGGTCGTGATCGGCAGCGGCGCGACCGCGGTGACGTTGGTGCCCGAGATGGCGAAGACCGCGGCGCACGTGACGATGCTGCAACGCTCCCCCACCTACGTCGTGTCGCGCCCGAGCGAGGATGCGCTCGCCAACTGGCTGCGCGCGAAGCTGCCGGCGAAGACGGCCTATGGGCTGACGCGGTGGAAGAACGTGCTGCTCGGCCAGTTCTTCTTCGGGCGGGCGCGGAAGTATCCCGCTAAGGCGAAGCAACGGTTGCTGGGCTGGGTGCGCGAGCATCTCGGCCCCGACTACGACGTTGATCGCCACTTCACCCCGCGCTACAACCCGTGGGACCAAAGGCTGTGCCTGGTGCCTGACGCCGACCTGTTCACCGCGATCAAGGCTGGGGATGCGAGCGTCGTGACCGACACCGTCGACAGCTTCACCGAAACCGGCATCCGCCTGACATCGGGGGAAGAGGTGCCCGCGGATATCATCGTCACCGCTACGGGGCTCGAAATGCAGTTGATGAGCGGGATCGCCCTGTCGGTCGACGGCACGGCGATCGATCCGGTCAGGTCGATGAATTACAAGGGAATGATGCTGTCCGACGTGCCCAATCTGGCGCTGTCGTTTGGATATACCAACGCGTCCTGGACGCTGAAGGCGGATCTGACGTCGGGCTATGTCTGTCGCCTGCTGAACGCTATGCGGGCCCGCGGCATGCGGCAGGTGACGCCGCGTCTACGGGATGATGACGTCGAGCCGGTCGATTTCCTCGACTTTTCGTCAGGCTATGTCCGGCGCGCGATGGATCGGTTTCCCAAGCAGGGATCGAAGGCGCCGTGGAAGCTCCACCAGAACTACACCAGGGATCTGATGGCCCTGAAATTCGGATCGGTGGACGACGACGCGATGGAGTTTTCCAACCCGGTGCCGAAGGGTCAGGCCGCGGCCTGATCCCTGGATTTCAGCAACGCGCTGCGCAGGCATTCGCAGGTGACCTGATCGCGCTGGTTGATGAGGCGGTGGCGGAACGTGACTATGCCTTGGCCGGGGCGCGACTTCGACGGGCGCAGCTCCACCACCTCGGTCTCGGCGCGCATCGTGTCACCGATGAAGACCGGGTTGGGCATCACGACCTTGTCGTATCCGAGGTTGGCGACGAGCGTGCCGAGCGTCGTGTCGCCGACCGACAGCCCGACCATCAGCGCGAAGGTGAAGGTGCCGTTGACGAGGATGCGGCCGAACTCGCTCGCGCCCGCGACCTCGGCGTCGAGGTGCAGCGGCTGCGGGTTGTGGGTCATCACCGTGAACAGCAGATTGTCGGTTTCGGTGACGGTGCGGGTCATGTCGTGGCGGATCGTGTCGCCGACCTGCCATTCGTCGAAAAAGCGTCCGGCCATCAGCGTAAATCCCCGAAATGCAACTTGAACCCCAAATGGCTCTGATCCCAGCCGAGCCGGGTGTAGAAACGGTGCGCGGCGGTGCGGTCGGATTGCGAGGTCAGCTGCACGAACTTGCAGCCGCGCTGACGGCAGCGGGCGACCGCCCATTCGATGAGTTGCCGGCCCAGGCCGTGCCCGCGCAGGTCGCTGGCGATGCGGACCGATTCGATCTGTCCGCGTAGCGCCCCGCGGAAGGCGAGGCCGGGGAGGAAGCTGATCTGGACCGTGCCGACGATGCGATCCCCCTGCTCGGCGACGATCAGCTCCTGATTGGGATCGGCATCGATCGCGGCGAAGGCGGCTTCGTAGGCGGGGTCGATCGGCAGCGACGCATCCTCGCGGCGGGCGCCGTTCACGTCGTCGGCCATCAGCGCGACGATGGCGGGGACGTCGGCGAGAGTGGCTGGGCGGATGGCAAGGGTCATTGCGTCCCGCCCATCGTGCTCCCGCGCCGCCGGGAGTCCAGAGTTACAATGCGCAGCGCCCGTGGCTCTGGGTTCCCGCCGGCGCGGGAGCACGGGGAGGGGGGCCGCTCGCTCACGCTTCGATCCGTTCGATCCGCACCAGCATGCGGCCTTCGCCGACCTGTTGCCCGGCCTCTGCATCGAGTTCGGCGACGGTACCGTCGAACGGCGCGGTCAGGCCGTGTTCCATCTTCATGGCCTCGAGCGTGACGAGCTTCTGGCCCTTGGTCACGGTATCGCCCGCAGCGACCTCGACCGCGATGACGCGGCCCGGCATCGGCGACAGGATCGCACCGTCCGCCGCCGCGCCGCCGGCGCTGCCGGTCGCGCGGTAGGGCGCGATCCGCCAGGTCTGGCCGCCTTCGGTCAGCAGCACGCCGTCACCGTCGACGGGCTCGCCGCCGTCCGCCGCGCCCGATGCTTCGCCCTCTACCGGCACGCCGTCCGCGAGCATCCGCACGCGGGTGCAGGGTGCGGCATTCAGGCGGAAGCCGGCGAGGGGCTGATCCTGCACGAATAGCGCCGCGGCTTCGTTGAGCGCCTCCGCGCTCGGCAGCGCCTCGGGCAGCAATGCGTCGCCCTCGCGCGCGATGAAGCCTGTGTCGAGATCGGCAGTCACGAAGGCCGGATGGTCGAGCGCGCGGACGAGGAAGCCGGCGTTCGAGCGGATCGGCCAGACGACCGCGCCTTCCAGCGCCGCAGCGAGTGCCTCGCGTGCTTCCTCGCGGTCCTCGCCCCAGGTCACCACCTTGGCGATCATCGGGTCGTAGAAAGGCGACACCTCGCCGCCTTGCTCGACACCGGTTTCGATGCGCGCGTCGTCGCCCAGGTCGAATGCGTCGAGCCGCCCGACGCTCGGCAGGAAGCCCTTCGCCGGGTCTTCGGCATACAGCCGCGCCTCGATCGCCCAGCCGTCGATCGCGAGTTCGTCCTGACGCTTGGGGAGCGGCTCCCCGCTCGCCACACGCAACTGCCATTCGACCAGATCGACGCCGGTGATCTCCTCGGTCACCGGGTGTTCGACCTGCAGGCGCGTGTTCATTTCCATGAACCAGATGCGGTCGGCGCGGAGACCGTCGCTGGCGTCGGCGATGAATTCGATCGTGCCGGCGCCGACATAGTTGACCGCCTGCGCGGCGCGGACTGCGGCGGCGCAAATGTTCTCGCGCGTGGAGTCGTCCATGCCGGGGGCGGGGGCCTCTTCGATCACCTTCTGATGGCGTCGCTGAAGCGAGCAGTCGCGTTCAAACAGGTGGACGACCTGGCCATGTTTGTCGCCGAAAACCTGCACCTCGATGTGGCGCGGCGAGAGGATGTATTTCTCGATCAGCACGCGGTCGTCGCCGAAACTCGACGCCGCTTCACGCCGGCAGGATTGCAGCATGTCGTCGAATTGCTGCGCAGCATCGACGCGGCGCATGCCCTTGCCGCCGCCGCCCGCGACCGCCTTTATAAGCACCGGATAGCCGATCGCATCGGCCTCACTGCGCAGCCGCTCAGGGCTCTGGTCGTCGCCGAGATAGCCGGGAGTAACCGGCACGCCCGCCGCGATCATCCGCGCCTTGGCGGCATCCTTCAGGCCCATCGCGCGAATGCTGTCGGGGTTGGGTCCGACCCAGACGAGCCCGGCGTCGATCACCGCCTGCGCGAAGTCGGCATTCTCGCTCAGGAAGCCGTAGCCGGGATGAATCGCCTCCGCACCGGTTTCCTTCGCGGCGGCGATGATGCGCTCGCCGACCAGATAGCTTTCGCGGGCCGGGGAGGGGCCGATGTGGACGGCCTCGTCGGCCTGCCGCACGTGCAGGGCATTGGCGTCGGCATCGGAATAGACCGCGACGGTGCGGATTCCCATCGCACGCGCGGTGCGGATGATGCGGCACGCGATCTCCCCGCGGTTGGCGATCAGCAGCGATGTCAGCATGTTTCGAATTTCTCGAAGGTCGTGCGTGTGCG
The DNA here is from genome assembly GCF_023674425.1 of Sphingomonas donggukensis. NCBI lineage: Bacteria > Pseudomonadati > Pseudomonadota > Alphaproteobacteria > Sphingomonadales > Sphingomonadaceae > Sphingomonas > Sphingomonas donggukensis. The sequence continues at coordinate 1,182,510 of NZ_CP098401.1, read as the reverse complement.
CGACAGAAAAAGCGCGGAAGTTTCGGGAAGCGTCATGTGTCGGACGCTAGTCGACGGACGGCAAGTAGGACAGGCGCGGTGGGCGGTCATGGCGCGGGGCAATCGGTGGTGCGCTGCGTCCAAGTGATGTTGAGCACCCTCCACCCGCCGGCATCGCGCACCATGTCGAAATGATCGGTGCCGCAATGACTTGACTTGCCGTCGATGGTGAAGACGTACGGGCTCCAAACGACCGCGATGTCGCCATCGATATCGACCGAGGGGTTGATGAGCCGCTCCTCCAGCCGCTCGGTGCCCTTCGGCACGCCAGCGGCAAACTCGGCCCAGCTGAGCGTACGCACCACCTTCGTCCCGTCGGCCCTCGTCACCACTGCGGTCGCGCGGCCGTCCGCGCGGGTCTGCGCGGCGATCTGCGCTGCGTCGCGCGCGGTGAGCGCGGCGAACATCCGGTTGATCGGCGCGAGGACGGCGGCGCTGTCCGCGTCCGGCGGCGGCAGCGGCACCGCCTTTGGCAGAGGCTGGATGGGCGTGGTCTGGAGCAACAGGGCGAGGAGGATCATCAGAGCGTTCCTTATGCGGGCGGGCGGCGGTCGGTTCGGATCACATCCGGAACACGCCGAACGCCGGGCGTTCGGGGATCGGGGCGTTGAGCGTGGCGGCCAGCGCGAGGCCGAGCACGTCGCGGGTCTGCGCCGGGTCGATGATGCCGTCGTCCCACAGCCGCGACGTGGCGTGCCAGGGATTGCCCTCATCCTCGTAGCGTTCGCGGATCGGCTGCTTGAAGGCTTCGGCCTGTTCTGGCGTCCAGCTGTCGGCGTCGCGGTGAACGGTCGCCAGCACGCTCGCCGCCTGTTCGCCGCCCATCACCGAGATGCGACTGTTGGGCCAGGTGAACAGGAAGCGTGGGGAATAGGCGCGCCCGCACATGCCGTAGTTGCCCGCGCCGAAGCTGCCGCCGATCAATACGGTGATCTTCGGCACGCTGGCGGTCGCGACGGCGGTGACGAGCTTGGCGCCGTGCTTGGCGATGCCCTCCGCCTCATACTTGCCGCCGACCATGAAGCCCGAGATGTTCTGGAGGAACAGCAGGGGGATGCGGCGCTGGCACGCGAGCTCGATGAAATGCGCGCCCTTCTGCGCGCTTTCGCTGAACAGCACGCCGTTGTTGGCGAGGATCGCGACCGGCAGCCCGTGAATGTGCGCGAAACCGCAGACGAGGCTGGCGCCGTACAGCGCCTTGAATTCGTGGAATTCGGACCCGTCGACGATCCGCGCAATCACCTCGTGCACATCATAGGGCGCGCGAACGTCCTGCGGGATGACGCCGTAGAGTTCCTGCGGGTCGAACTTGGGCGGCTGCGGATCGATGACGTTGACGTCCGGCAAATGCTGCGGCTGCAGCGTCGAGACGATGTCGCGCACGATCGTCAGCGCGTGTTCGTCGTTTTCGGCGACGTGATCCACGACGCCCGACTTGCGCCCGTGGGTGTCGGCGCCGCCCAATTCCTCCGCCGAGATGACTTCGCCGGTCGCGGCCTTCACCAGCGGCGGGCCGGCGAGGAAGATCGTGCCCTGGCCGCGGACGATGATCGTCTCGTCCGACATGGCGGGGACATAGGCGCCGCCCGCGGTGCAGCTGCCCATGACGCAGGCGATCTGCGGGATGCCCGCCGCCGACATCTGCGCCTGGTTGAAGAAGATGCGCCCGAAATGCTCGCGGTCGGGGAAGACCTCGGCCTGGTGCGGCAGGTTCGCGCCGCCGCTGTCGACCAGGTAGATGCAGGGCAGGCGGTTCTCCAGCGCGATCTCCTGCGCGCGGAGGTGCTTCTTCACCGTCATCGGGAAATAGGTGCCGCCCTTCACTGTCGCGTCGTTGCAGACGATCATGCATTGGCGGCCGGAAACGCGACCGATGCCGGCGATCATGCCGGCACCGGGCACTTCGCCATCGTACAGGTCGTGTGCGGCAAGCTGGCCGATTTCGAGGAAGGGCGAACCGGGATCGAGGAGGTGCTCGACGCGGTCGCGGGGCAACAGCTTGCCGCGCGCGGCATGGCGGTCGCGCGACTTCGCGTTGCCGCCCATCGCAGCCGCCGCCACATCGCTGCGCAGCCGCTCGACGAGTGCAGCATTGTGCGCAGCATTGGCGCGGAAAATATCGCTGTCGGGGGACAGCGCGGTGGTCAGGACGGGCGCGCTCACTGCGCCACCCGCTCGTGCGCGCCGATCAGTTCGCGGCCGATCAGCATGCGGCGAATCTCGTTGGTGCCGGCGCCGATATCGAGCAGCTTCGCATCGCGGAAATAGCGTTCGACCGGCCAGTCCTTGGTATAGCCGGCGCCGCCCAATGCCTGGATAGCCTCGCCCGCGACCTTCACCGCATTCTCGCTCGCCAGCAGGATCGCGCCGGCAGCGTCGAAGCGCGTGGTCTTGCCCGCGTCGCACGACCGCGCGACGGCGTAGACATAAGCGCGCGCCGAATTGAGCGCGACGTACATGTCGGCGACCTTGGCCTGCATCAGCTGGAAGCTGCCGATCGGCTTGCCGAACTGCTTGCGCTCGCGGACGAAGGGCACGACCACGTCGAGGCAGGCCTGCATGATGCCGAGCTGGATACCCGACAGCACCGTGCGCTCGTAATCGAGGCCCGACATCAGCACGCCGACGCCGCCGTTTTCCGGACCCATGACGTTCTCGAACGGCACCTCGCAATCGTCGAACACCAGCTCGGCGGTCGGCGATCCGCGCATGCCCATCTTGTCGATCTTCTGCCCGATCGAGAAGCCGGGCATGCCGCGCTCGATCAGGAAGGTGGTGATGCCGCGCGATCCCTCGCCGGTCTTGGCGTACACGACCAATGTGTCGGCATAGGCGGCGTTGGTGATCCAGAATTTGGTGCCGTTGAGGACATAGCCGCTGTCGGTGCGGCGGGCCTGCAGCTTCATCGACACGACGTCGGAACCGGCGCCGGCCTCCGACATGGCGAGGCTGCCGACATGTTCGCCGGAAATCAGCTTCGGCAGGTATTTCGCCTTCTGCTCGGGGTTTGCCCAGCGCGCGATCTGGTTGACGCACAGGTTGGAATGCGCGCCGTAGCTGAGGCCGATCGAGGCCGAGGCGCGGCTGACTTCCTCACAGGCGATGACATGCTCGAGGTAGCCGAGCCCCAGGCCGCCGTCATCCTCCGGCACGGTGATGCCGTGCAGGCCGAGCTCGCCCATCGCGGTCCACAATTCGTCGCGCGGAAACCAGTCGTCGGCGTCCACCTTCGCGGCCAGCGGCGCGATGCGATCGGCAGCGAAGCGAGCCGTCGTCTCGCGGATCATGTCGGCATTCTCGCCCAGGCCGAAATCGAGCGTCGCTTCCATCAGTCTCTCCCATGCGCGCGCACGCGCTCGCCGATCCGATTGGGGCAGGCGGGGCGATTTGCCAAGGGGTTGCGGCGCGCGAACGCCGCGGGAGAGCGAATGAAACGGGGCGAGCGTCAGGCGCGCCGGGCGGCGATGATCGGTCCGCCGCGACCCTGTTGCAGCAGCAGCGCGGTGGCGAGGCCGGGGACGGCGGGCGGCAGGGCATAGCGTTTCGCCGCGCCCGACCAGCTGCCGAGCGGGGTCAGCTCGCGCACGATGTTGCGGTGCGCGATCGTCCGCCCGCCATTCTCGCCCGCGCGGATCGCGACCTGAAGCGTGCGCGGATCGTAGCGGACGAGCCACAGCGTCGCGGGCGCGCCCGTGCGGGCCGCGGGGATGCCGATCGTCGATCCGTTGACCAGGATCGCGGGGCCGGGGCGGTTGTTGCGTGCTCGGGTGATGACGGCATCGACCTCCGCCGCGCGGCTGCCGACGATGGCGGTGCGCCCATCGACGATCATCTGCGGCGTCGACACGTTGCCGCGCCCCGCGGCGCGCGCATAGTCCCACTGCCGGTCGGTGAAAGCGGGCCGGGCGAAGCTGTCCTTCCACCCCAGCCGGTCCCAGTAGGTGACCGCGAAATTGAGCGCGATCACGTCGCTGCGGGCGGCGAGCGCGTTCAGGACCGCATCGGCGGGCGGGCAGGAAGAGCAGCCCTGACTCTGGTAGAGTTCCACCACGACCGGCGCGGCGACCGGCGGCGCCGCGGGCGCGCCCGACGTGCCGGCGAGCAGGGCAAGCGCGGCGATGAAGGCGGTGCGCATGTCTAGAACTCCTTAGTGAGGATATGGTGGACCAGCCCGTCGGCGAACCAGCCGCCGAGCAGCCGCCCGGCGAGCGCCACGCCGTCGGCCTCGCCGCGCGCGGTCACCAGCATGGCACAGATTTCGGCGAAACCGACGCCGGCGGACGCGAGGGTGATCGCGCCATATTCGATCATCTCGATCGTGCGGAAACAGGGCGTGAAGCCCTGTCGCCAGACGATGAGCATGGCGGGTTCGGGCAGCAGCGTGGCGGCTGGCGGCGCTTCCCCGGCGGCCAGCGCCGACCAGATCGCGCCGGCATTGGAGCGTACCGGCAGGGTGGCGAGATCGGGCACGAGGGCGAGCGCCGCTGCGTCCCAGTCGATGCGGGCGATCTCGGCAGGGGACAGGGGCGTCACGTCGGCGGCCTCGAAACAGCGTCCGAGCATCCATTCCAGAGCGGCGAGCTCGGCCACTTCGGGATCGTCGCGGTACCGGCGCGCGAGCGTGCGGTCGAACCCCTCTCCATAGGCGCCGAGCGTCCATCCGGCGGGGGGCGTCACCGCGATATGATCCTGCATCGCCGCCAGAAATGCCGGGCCGCCCAGCCACGCATGCGTCTGCGGATAGTGCGCGGCCAGACATTCGGTCAGCTGGACGCGGTAGGCGTTGTGATAGACCTCCAGCCCCGGCGCCGCAGCATCGGTCCAGTCGCCGATGGCGCCGGGAGCGTCGACGAGATGGCGGTGAAAGCCGCGCTGCAGGGCGAGCAGGCTCATGCCGCCATCCGGTCGCGCGCAGCGGCGATGCGGCGGGCGCAGTCGAGTTCGGCGAGCAGGTCGGTGAGCGGCGGGATAGCGTCGTCGCGCTCGATCATCGTCGCGACCGGCCCGACCAGCGCCAGCGCGGCGTCGTACAGCGCCCACACCGACGCCGGCACCGGCGTGTCGTGCGTGTCGATCAGCAGCGTGCGGCCCTGGCTGTGCCCGGCGAGGTGGATCTGGCGAACGCGGTCGGCGGGTACGCCGCGCAGATACTCCATCGCGTCGAAACCGTGGTTGGTCGCGCTGACATGGATGTTGTTGACGTCCAGCAACAGGTCGCAGCCGGTGCGCGCGCACATCTCCGCCATGAACTGCCACTCGGTCGCGTCGCCATCGAAGCGGATGTAGCTCGACGGGTTCTCGATCAGCATCGTCCGCCCGAGCCGGTCCTGCGCCCGCGAAATGTTGGTGCAGACGACGTCCAGGGCTTCGCGCGTGTAGGGCAGCGGCAACAGGTCGTGCGAATTGAACCCGTCGATGCGGGTCCAGCACAGGTGATCCGACACGAACAGCGGCTCGATGCGGTCGACCAGCGCCTTCAGCCGGTCGAGGTGATCGCGGTCGAGCCCGTCGGCGGACCCGATCGACATCGACACGCCGTGCAGCGCCACCGGATGGCGCGCGCGAACCCGCTCCAGCACGTCGACCGGGCGCCCGCCGTCGATCATGAAGTTTTCCGAGATCACCTCGACGAAATCGACCGGGACGGCGCTATCGAGGAAATCGGGGTAATGCTGTGCCCGCAGCCCCAGGCCGAAGCCGTGGAACGGGGTATTTGGCGTCTGCGTCATGGGACTTTCCCGCTACAGGGGCGGGCCCGGCGGTGATGCGCCGGGCCCGCGGGAAATCACTTGGCCTCGGTCAGGCTGCCACCCGCCTTGGCGCAGGCCTTCGCCGACATCGCCTTGAAGCCCTGGCCCTTGCAGGCGTTCTGGCCCTTGCACTCGTTGGCCGCGGTCTTGCAGTCCGAGGTGCCCTTGCACGTGTTGACGCCGTAGCAGTGGACCTGCTTCGCGCCCTTCGCCGCGGCGGGGGTCGCGGTGGTGACGGCGCCGGCGGCGATGACGGCGGCGGTGGCGGCGAAGCTGACGCCGAGGATGCGGGTGTTCATGGTCGAGGTCTCCGAAGGAATTGGGCCGAGAGCGGCACTGGTCCATTCGGTCGGCGCCGGGCGGCGGTTACATCACCAGCGCAACAATCGCGGGCCGATCAGCGCCCCCACCGCGGCGGCGGCGAGGATGCCGAGCGAGTACCAGACGAGGATGAACAGCGCCGACACCTCGGGGCAGTGCAGGCCGTAGAGGGTCGCCGCGCACGCCCCGGCGGCAAGACCGGCGACGGCACCCGTCAGGCGCAGCCGCGTCGGCGCGAACGCGCGGAACGCCAGCATCAGCCCACCAAGGATCGGCAGCGACAGCGTCGCGACCTTCATCGAACAGACGCGCCAGCTGCGCCCCTGCCACAACGCCGTCCAGTCGCCGGGCGGCGTTGCCAGCAGCTGCACAATCGCCAGCACGGCGAGCACGCCCACCGGCACCGCCAGCCAGCGCAAGCCACGCGCATCGGTCACCTCGGGCCGCGCCAGATGCGCGACCGCCGCCACCGCGATCGCGCCGAGCGAGATCGTGTAGCCCCACTTCATCCAGAATGGGAAACCGCCCACCGCCTGCGGAAGGTCCGGCCGCAGCCCGAGCCAGGCGGCGACCAGCGCCAGCGTGAGGGCTCCGCTGGCGGCGATGGCGAGCGCGATGCGTCGCGGAACCGCGCCGCGCGGGACCGCACGGGACTGTGCCGCAAGCGCCGCGACCAGATCCTCGGTCCGCATCAGGCACCGCCCCGAATGCGGCGGGCAAGCGCGGTCAGGCCGCGGTGGGCCGATACCTTGACGTCGGATTCGCCGATGGTGCCGCGCCGTGCGGCCTCGGCCGTCGTCAGCCCCTCGATCCTGGTTTCGCGGATGATGCGCGCCTGCTTGGGGGACAGGGTGCCGAGCAGCCGGTCGATATCCATCCGCGCGCAGGCCGCGTCCTCGAACCCTTCGGCGACCAATATGTCCTCGAGCGCGTCGATCGGCACCGTCACCCGCCGGCGGCGGAAGAAATCGACCATCTTGTGGCGCGCGATCGCATAGCACCACGCCGAGAAGACGCGGTTGCGGTCATAGCTGGCGCGGCGGGTGTGGAGAGCGATCATCGTGTCCTGTACCAAATCCTCGACGTCCTCCGCGGCACCCGTCAGGCGCCGCGCGAAAAAGGCGCGCAGCATCGGCACGAGCGCGTCGAGCAATGCGGCATAGGCGCGCGAGTCTCCATCGAGACCCCCGATCATCCACCGCCTGAGCTGGTCCTCGCTCGCCCTCACATGCACTCCCGAGCCGGTATTCGCTGGGATCGCGCGATCGGTTACATCGCCGGCGCGGTCCCGGTTGCCGCGCGATCGCGGTCTTGAGTGTAACCGATGTCGGCGCCGGCGCGAAACACTGGACGTGACCCTGCCCCCAAAGGCCTCCCCGGGTCACCGTGCGGCGGGCCGTCCCTTTGGCTCGCCGCACGTAGAGGCCGCTGCCAAGGAAATCACCGTGACCAACACTCCCGCCACGATCGCCGCCGCGCTTGCGCTCAGCATCGCCCTCGGCAGCGCCGCCACCGCCCAGAAGGCGGGCAAGGCGATGGAGAAATGCTACGGCGTCTCCCTCGCCGGCAAGAACGACTGCAAGGCGGGCGCCGGCACCAGCTGCGCCGGCACGTCGAAGGTCGCCTATCAGGGCGATGCGTGGAAGCTGGTGAAGGCCGGTACCTGCACCGCGATCAAGACGCCCAAGGGCAATGGCTCGCTGACGCCCAAGGCTTAAGCCGCGAGCGGCCCGACGGATGGAGAGCGTGATGATCGACGATACCAATGTGTACGCACGCGCGGCGGCGCGCCTGAACCGCGCGATCCCGCGCGACCTGCTGCTGCTCGTCGCGCGGCTCGGCATCGCCGCGATCTTCTTCCTGTCGGGCCGCACGAAGGTGGAGGGGGTGCTGACCATCACCGACGGTGCCCGCGACCTGTTCGCGAACGAATACGTCCTGCCGCTGATCCCGCCCGACGTCGCGGTCTATGCCGCGACATATTCGGAGCACCTGTTTCCGATCCTGCTGGTCCTCGGCCTCGCCACCCGCGGCGCCGCCGCCGCGCTGCTCGGGATGACGCTCGTCATCCAGCTGTTCGTCTATCCCGACGCTTGGCCCACCCACCTCAGCTGGGCGGCGATCCTGCTTCCCCTGATCGCACGCGGCCCGGGCCGCTGGTCGCTCGACCGCGCGTTGGGACTGGAGACTGGCGCGTAGGCCAGTCGGAAAGCGCCGGCGAGACCATCCTCGCGCGCGCTCATTCAAATTTTGCGAGATTGGTGACCCCTACGGGAATCGAACCCGTGCTTCAGCCGTGAAAGGGCCGCGTCCTAACCGCTAGACGAAGGGGCCACGTGCCGTGGCAGAGGCGCCGGTTAGGGAAAGGTGGGCGCGGGGTCAAGCGGTCTTCGGATCAATCGCACCAGGCGGCGTCGTCGAGGTGGAGTTCGGCGGCGGGGCGGCTGCCCCAGTCGTCCAGCTTCGCGCGTCCGGCGACCCACAGGCGGCGGTGCGGGGGCGCGCCGATCAGCGCGGCGCCCAGCGGCGTGTCGGCGCTGCGGAACGCCATCGCCTTCAGGCTGCGACCGTCGTCTCCGGCGACGATGGCGCGGACGTGGCCGTTGCCGACCACATCGGCCTTCACCACCCGGACCGGGCCGGCAGCGACGCGGGGCGCGGGCCAGCCCATGCCGTAGGGGCCGCCCGCCTCCAGCGCGCCGACCAGGTCGGGGGACACGCCGCCGGGCGCGAGCACCGCGTCGAGCAGCAGCGCGCGACCATCCGCCGAGCGTGCCACCGCTTCGGTCAGCCGCTCCTCCAGGAAGTCGGCGAACGCGGCGACCCGGTCGGCGGCGATGGTCAGCCCCGCCGCCATCGCGTGGCCGCCGCCTGCCACGAGCAGGCCGTGTTCCTTGGCCGCCAGCACCGCGGCGCCGAGATCGACACCGGGGATCGAGCGGCCCGAGCCCTTGCCGACGCCGTGCTCATCGATGGCGATGACGATCGCGGGGCGGCCGGTCTTTTCCTTCAGCCGGCCCGCGACGATGCCGATGACGCCGGGGTGCCAGCCCTGGCCGGCGACGACGGCAACGGCGCGGTTGTGCTGTGCGGCGATCAGCGCCTCGGCCTCGACCTGAACGCCCGCCTCGATCGCGCGGCGTTCCTCGTTCAGCCGGTCGAGTTCCTCGGCGATGGCGCGCGCTTCGTCGGGGTCGTCGGTGGTGAGCAGGCGCACACCGAGGTCGGACTTGCCGACCCGCCCGCCGGCGTTGATGCGCGGGCCGAGCGCGAAGCCGAGGTCGCTGCACGTCGGCGCGCGGGTGAGGCGCGAGGCGGTGATGAGCGCGTTCATGCCGACGCCGCGCCGGCCAGCCATGACCTTCAGGCCCTGTGCAACGAACGCGCGGTTCAGGCCCTTCAACTGCGCGACGTCGGCGACGGTGCCGAGCGCGACGAGATCGAGGAGGTCGAGCAATCGCGGTTCGGGTCGACTCGCGAAAAAGCCGCGTGCGCGCAACGTGCGGAGCAACGCGGCGCCGAGCAGGAAGGCGACGCCAACGGCGGCAAGGTGGCCGTGGGCGGCGCCATCGGTTTCGTCGAGGCGGTTGGGGTTCACGAGCGCGTGGGCGACGGGCAGCGCACTGGCACATTGGTGGTGATCCACGACCACCACGTCGATGCCGGCGTCGGCGGCGGCCTGGAGCGGGGCAAACGCTTGCGCTCCGCAATCGACGGTGACGATCAGCCGCGCGCCCTCCGTGCCCAAACGGATCAGCGCGGCGCTGGTCGGGCCATAGCCTTCGGTCATTCGGTCGGGGATGTAAGCGGTGGGCGACAGGCCCAGATCGCGCAACAGGCGGATGACGACGGCCGCCGAGGTCGCGCCATCGACGTCGTAATCGCCGAACACCGCGACTTGCTCGCCCGCGACCACGGCATCGGCCAGGCGATCGGCGGCGCGGTCCATGTCGCGGAAGATCGAGGGGTCGGGCATGAAACCGCGGATGCTGGGGCTGCGGTACATCTCCAGCGCGTCGCGCGGGCAGCCGCGCGACAGCAGCAGGCCGGTGACGAGATCGTCGGGGACGAGGCCGTCGCGGCGGTCGTCGGCAAGCCCGCGCCAACGCCACGGCTGGCCGAGGATCGATCGTTCTATGCCAAGGACATTGCTCATCGCGGACCCCTGTAGCCGCGATGCGTCAGCGCAACCAATGGCCTTCGCGAAACCATTTGGTGATGACGTATTTCGTGCCCTTCGTCACCGCGGTACCCTCATGCAGGGTGAAGGGATTGGGGCTGCCGTCGGCGGCCATGTTATTCCAGGCGAGCAGCAGGCGCTTGCGCGGCGGGATGCGGATGCCGGCCTGGGGAAACCACGTCGTGCCGCCTTCCTCGACGTCGCTCAGGTAGATCATCGCGGTCCAGGTGCGCTGGCCGCCCTCTGCTTCCATGCGCGGCCAATAGGGCATGTCGGAGCGGAAATGGTCGTAATGCGCGCGGAACTGCTGTCCGGGGGCGTAGCGCTGGCCCTGCATCGTCTCGCCGTGCGCATGGGGAATGCCGAGCAGGTCGGCGATGCGCTCGTCGATGCGGCGCACCTGCGGGGTGTAGCGATGGAGGTCGCAGCTTTCGCTGGTGCGGAATTCGCTGTCCTGGGTTTCGGAGAGCAGGGTGGACGGACGCCGGCCCTTGTCGATCAGGAAGCACAGGCCGTGGCATTCCTCGTCGGTCACGAAGTCGGCCATGTAATAGACCTGCGCGGTGTCGATCTTCGCGCGCTTGACGCCGGGCATCGCATCGAGCCGGGCGCCGACGTCGATACCGAAGCGGGCGCGGGCGGGGGAGGGCTTGTCGGGGTTGGTGAGCGCGATCGTCATGACGCTGCCCAAGTCGCTCCACTGCCTCGCAAAAGCAAGGGGCCAGCCCGCTGACGGACCGGCCCCGTGCCGAGTTACCAGAAGATGTCGTAGATGACGTCGACGACTTCACCCGAATAGACATCGACCAGCAGCGCATCATTGTAATAGCGCACCCAGCGATACGGGCCGTACGCTTCGGGCAGGCGGTACTGCCACGGATCGTCGATCCAGTAGTTGCGCGAGTACAGCATCGCGCCGAGCGTCAGGCCGATCCCGAACCGCTGGTAGCCGTAGTGGTACCCCTGCGGCGCGTAGTAGCGCGGCAGGCGGTAGGCACCCCGGTTGCGGCTGCGGAAATCCTGCCAGTCGTAGCGGTTGTCGTTGCGCCACGTCCGGTTCCACCGCTGAGCGTTGGAGCGGTTGTCGCCGCGGCTCCAGTTGCTGCCGTTCCAGCCCGAGTTGCCGTTCCACCCGGAATTGCCGTTCCAGTTGCCGCGGCGGTCGTCACGCCGGTCGTCCCGGCGATCATCGCGCCGGTCATCGCGCCGGTCGTCCCTGCGGTCACCGCGCCAGTCGGGGCGGCGATCCTGGCTGTAGGTCGGGCGCGCCACGCCGTTGTTGCGCAGATACTGGCCGTCGGGCTGGCGATCGACCTGACGATCCGGGCGGCCGCGGTTGAAGTCGCGGACTTCGCCACGCTGTTCGCGGTTGAACACCGGTGCCGGCTGTTGCTGCTGCGGCTGTCCGCCACCACGCCAGTCGCGGCGCGGCTGCTCGGCCTGCTGCACCTGAGCGGGCGCCGGTTGGGCCTGACGCGCGGCGCGTTCTGCCTGACGCTGGGCGCGGAAGGCTTCGCGGTCGAAGGTCTGGCCTTCGGCACGCACCTCTGCCCGAGCCTCGGCGCGGGCGCCGCGCCCGTCCTGTTGCGACTGGTCACCGCCGCGGTTGCCGCGTCGGCCCTGCCATTCCTGTGCGCTCGCCGCGATCGGCACCAGCGCGGTCGCCGCGATCAGCGCAACCAAGATCGGCTTCTTCATGCCTGTTACTCCACTGGCCGGATCCCCGGCGTTGTCGGTAAAGCCGGGTTAGGCCTGCGGGGATGAGCCGTGGCTGAATTGCGTTGAAAGCAATCCGTCAGGATTGCGGGCGCGCAGGCGGCGGGGCGAGCGCGGGCACGTCGCGCGCGGCCTCCGCCGGGTCGACGTCCGGGCGCGGCGTCGGGGCGATCGTCTCGTCCCCGCGCATGACGCTGGCGGCCTGCAGGATCGCGTCGGTCAGGCGGGGATAGATGCCGCAGCGGCACAGGTTGGTGATGCTGCGGCGGACATCGTCCTCGCTGGGATTGCGGTTACGCCGCAGCAGCGCCTGCGCGGTCATCACGATGCCGGGGATGCAGTAACCGCATTGCACGACGTTCGCCGCCAGCAGCGCCTGTTGCAATGGGTGGCTGCGATCGCGCGACAGCGCCTCGATCGTGGTGACGAACGCGCCCTCAATACTGCCGATGGCGACCGTGCAGGATCGTACCGCGACACCGTCGATATCGACCGTGCACGCCCCGCAATCGCCGCTGCCGCAGCCGTATTTCGTGCCGGTCAGGTTCGATGCGTCGCGCAGCGCCCACAGCAGGGGGGTGGCGGGATCGAGGCGGTACTGGACCGGCTGGTTGTTGACCGTGAAGCGCGTCATCGGATCGCTTGGTAGCGCGGGCGCAGCGAATGGCAAACCGCGCCGGAACGCTCTCGCGCTCGCGGGGTTAGGCACCACAAATCCTGCAAGTGGAGAGTTTCGATGGCCAAGACCCTGGGGCAATTCTCGATCACGGCGGAAGCCGACGGCTATCTGCTGCATCTGGAGGACGAGGACGGCGAGACGGTCGAGTATGAAGCGACGCTGGAACAGCTGGACCTCATCAGCGAGGCGATCGAGGAGCAGCTGGAGATGGAGGACGCCGACGACCTCGACATGGAGGACGAAGACGAGGCGGCGCTCGAGGACGAATAGTCAGCGGGTGCGCGGAACCGGCGTGGCCGTCGGCTCGGGGCTGAGCGGTCGCGGGCCGTCCGTAGTCGCATCGAGCAGCGCGTCGCCGCCGATCGTCCGGTAGAGATCGACGAGGTTCTGAGCGCGGACCAGCCGCGTCGCCACCAGCGACCGCTGGGCATTGTAGAGCGACCGCTGCGCGTCGAGGCTGTTCAGGAACGTGTCGATCCCGCCGCGGTAACGGAGGTCGTTGAGCGCATAATTGTCCTGCGCGGAGGCGACGAGGCCGATTTGCGCGCGTGCCTGATCGGCGACGGTGCCGCGGCGGGCGAGCGCGTCGGAGACTTCGCGGAACGCCGTCTGGATCGCCTTTTCGTAATTGGCGAGGGCAAGGTCGCGCTGGGCGCGGGATTGGAGCACGCCTTCGCGTCCGGCCCCGGCATTGAAGATGTTGTAGTCGGCACCGGCGCTCGCGCTCCAAGTGAAGGCGTCGCCGCTGAACAGCGATCCTAGCGCGCCCGAGGCGACGCCGAGCAAGCCGGTCAGGCTGATGCGCGGGAACAGCGCCGCGCGCGCCGCGCCGATCTGGGCGTTGGCGGATCGGAGCGAATATTCGGCCTGCACCACGTCGGGACGGCGCAGCAGGACGCCCGAGTCGAGGCCCGCGGGCAGCTCGGCGAGCGTGGTCTCGACCGATTCGATCGAGGCGGGGAGCAGGGTGGCATCGACGTCAGCGCCAACCAGCAGCCTTAGCAGATTGGCGTCCTGTGCGAGCGCCGTGCGCTGCTCGGCAAGGTCGGAATTGGCTTGCGCGAGTACCAGTTCGGCTTGCCGCAGGTCGGTACGCGGCACGATGCCGCCTTCCAGTCGCAAACGCGTCAGCCGGACGCTTTGCATCGCGCTTTTCGAGGTGTTTTCAGCGATCAGCATCAGGCTACGGTCGGAGGCATAGGTCAGCCAGGCATCGGCGATGTCGCTGACGAGGGTCAAGCGCGTGGCGCGTGCGGCGGCTTCGGTCGCGAAATAGTCGTTGAGCGCTGCGCGGCTGAGCGAAGCGACGCGTCCGAACAGGTCCAGCTCGAACGCGGTGACGCCGACGTCCGCCGAATAGCTGTCGGACACGCCGCCGCCGGTCGAAACCGAGGTGCCGGTGCCGGTCGTACCCTGGCTGGTGCCGCGCCGGATGCCTGCGGTCGCGCCGGCCGTGACATTGGGCAGGCGGTCCGCGCGCTGGATGCGATACTGCGCGCGGGCGATGGCGATGTTGGCGGCGGCGGCGCGCAGGTCGCGGTTGTTGGCGAGTGCGCTTTCGATGATGCGCTGGAGCCGCGGGTCGCGGAAGATATCGCGATAGCTGACCGCGGGCAGCGCCGCCTCGCTTTGACGAAGATATGCGTCGCCGACCGGCCACGATGGCGGCACGGGCGTCGCGGGCCGCTCATAGGCGGGCGCCAGCGAACACGCGCCGAGCGCGAGCGCCGACGCGGCGGTGGTAAGGGCGCGGATCATGCGGTTTCCTCGCGCGGCTGGAACCCCGTCGGCTTGCCGCGCATCTTCGCCAGTCCGTCGCGCACGCCGCGGCGGACGAGCACGAAGAACAGCGGGATGTAGAAGATCGCCAGGATCGTCGCGGTCAGCATGCCGCCGATCACCGACGTGCCGATCGCGATACGGCTGTTCGCGCCCGCGCCGGTGGAAATGGCGAGTGGCAGCACGCCGAAGATGAACGCGAGGCTGGTCATCAGGATCGGGCGCAGCCGCAGGCGCGCCGCCTCGAGCGCGGCGTCGATGACGCGCTTCCCCTTCTTCTCGGCCTGTTCGGCGAATTCGATGATGAGGATGGCGTTCTTCGCGGTCAGGCCCATCGTCGTCAGCAGCCCGATCTGAAGGTACACGTCGTTTTCCAGCCCTCGCAGCGTCACTGCGAAGATCGCACCGACGAGGCCGAGCGGGATGACGAGCAGGACCGCGAACGGGATCGACCAGCTTTCATAGAGCGCGGCGAGGCACAGGAAGACGACAAGCAACGACAGGCCGTAGAGCAAAGGCGCCTGGCCCGAGGACAGCCGTTCCTGGAAAGAGAGCCCGGCCCAGGCGACCGACGTGCCCGGAATCTGTGCCGCAAGCTCGGCGATGCGATCCATCGCTTCGCCCGAACTGGTGCCCGATGCTGCCTGTCCCTGGAATTCGAATGCCGGCACGCCCGAAAAGCGCGAGAGGGTGGTGGGCGCCTGCGACCAGGAAATCGTGGCGAAGGACGAGAACGGCACCATCTGACCGTCCGACCCGCGGACAAACCATTTCTGGATATCCTCGGGCGCGGCGCGGTAGGGGGCGTCGCCCTGCACGTACACGCGCTTAACCCGCCCGCGGTCGATGAAGTCGTTGACGTAGCGCCCGCCCCACGCGGTCGACAACGTGGCGTTGACGTCGGCCTGCGTGAGGCCCAGCGCGGCGAGCTTGGTCGGATCGACGTCGACGCGCAGGGTGGCGATGTCGGGCAGGTCGGACAGGCGCACGCGATCGAGCATCGGGTCGGCGTTGGCGGCGGCGAGCAGGCGTTCGCGTGCGGCGACGAATTGCTCGCGCGACAGGCCGCCGGTGTTCTGCAGCTCCATCGTGAAGCCGCTCGACTGGCCGAGGCCGCGGATGGCGGGCGGTACGAGCACGAAGACCTCGGCATCGCGAAGTCCGCGGAAGGCCCCCGACGCGCGCTTGGCGATGGCGTCGGCGGTATTGTCGGCGCCCTTGCGGTCGGCCCAGTCGGTCAGGTTGATGAAGCCCTGACCCGTGTTCTGGCCCGACGCGCCGCCACCACCGCCGCCGGCGACGGTCAGCATGACCTTCGCGTTCTTGCTCTCCGGCCCCAGGAAATAATCCTGCACCTGTTCCTGCACGACGCGGGTGCGGTTCTGCGTCGCGCCTGCGGGCAGGCGGAACTGGACCGATACAGTGCCCTGATCCTCACTCGGCAGAAAGCTGGTCGGCAGGCGGAAGAACAGGATCACGAGCAGCGCGAAGACGCCGGCGTATATCAGCAGGAAGATCCACTTGCGGTCGATGACCCGCTGCGATGCGGCGACGTATTTCTCGCTCGCGACCTCGAAACCGCGGTTGAATTTTTCGCCGGCGCGGTGGACCAGATGCGCTGCGCGCGGGAAGCGGCGCTCGGCCCAGCCCTCGCGCTTTTCGGCATGGCGCTGCTTCAACAGGTTTGCGGTGAGCGCCGGGCTCAGCACGAGTGCGACGACCACCGACAGGATCATCGCCGAAATGACGGTCAAGGAAAACTGGCGGTAGATGACGCCGGTCGATCCGCCGAAGAAGGCCATCGGCAGGAAGACCGCCGACAGCACCAATGCGATCGCGATCAGCGCGACCGTGATCTCGTTCATCGATTCGATCGTCGCCTCCCGCGGCGACATTTCGGGGTTTTCCTCCATCAGCCGCTCGACGTTCTCGACGACGACGATGGCATCATCGACCAGCAGGCCGATCGCGAGGACGAGGCCGAACAATGTCAGCGTGTTGATCGAGAAACCGGCGAGCGCGAACACCGCGAAGGTGCCGAGCAGCACAACCGGCACCGCGATCGTCGGGATCAGCGTCGCGCGCCAGCTTTGCAAAAACACGAACATGACAATGACGACCAAGATCACCGCCTCGATCAGGGTCTTCACGACCTCCTCGATCGACAGCTTGATGAAGGCGGTGGTGTCGTTGGGATAGGCGTAGGTCAGGCCATCGGGGAAGTTCTTCGCGGCACCCTCGACGAATGCCTTCACATTCTCTGCCGTCTCCAGCGCGTCGGCGCCGGGGGCGAGGCTGACCGCAATGCCGGCGCCGGGGTGACCGTTGACGCGGCTGACCGCGGCATAGCTTTCCTGGCCCAGCTCGATGCGGGCGACGTCGGCCAGGCGCACGGTTGCGCCGCTCTGCTGCGTCTTCAGGATGATGTTCGCGAACTGCTCGGGCGTCTGCAACCGCGACTGGGCGGTGACGGTCGCGTTCAGCATCTGCTCGGCGGAATTGGGCAGGCCGCCGACTTCGCCCGCCGCAACCTCGGTATTCTGGTTGGTGATCGCGGTGATGACGTCCCCGGGGATCAGCCCGACGCTGGCCAGCCGCGCCGGGTCGAGCCACACCCGCATCGCATATTGCGACCCGAACACATTCGATTCACCCACACCCGGCACGCGGCCGAGCGCATCCTGCAGGTTCGAGACGAGATAGTCGGAGACGTCGGCGTTGGTCCGCTTGTCGCTTTCGTCATAGACCGCAACGATCATCAGGAAATCGGGGTTCGACTTGGTGACGCGCAGTCCCTGCTGCTGCACCTGCTGCGGCAGGCGCGAGATCGCCTGCTGCACGCTGTTCTGGACCTGGACCTGCGCGATGTCGGGATCGGTGCCCTTGTCGAAGGTCGCCGAGATGGTGACCGCGCCGCGCGAGGAAGAGGACGAGGTGAAATACAGCAGCCCGTCGATGCCGGTCAGCTGCTGCTCCAGCACCTGCGTCACGCTGTTTTCCAGCGTTTCCGCCGACGCGCCGGGATAGGTGGCGCGGATGTTCACCTGTGGCGGGGCGACGTCGGGATATTGCGCGATCGGCAGGCTGAACATGGCGCCCAGACCCGCGAGCATGATGACGATCGCGATGACCCACGCAAAGATCGGCCGGTCGATGAAGATGCGGGAAATCACGCGTTCAGCCGCCCGACCTTGTGGCGCCGCCGCCCGGCTGGGCCTTGCCGCTTGGCGCCTGCACCTTCTGCGGCGTGTTGGCGGGGACCGGCCGGATCGCGGCGTTCGGCTTCAGCTTGGCGGTGCCCTGCACGATCACCTTGTCGCCGGGGTTCAGCCCCTGGGTCACGACCCAGAAGGCGCCCTGCGCCCGCTCGGCGACGATCTGGCGCTGGACCGCTTTGTTGTCGGGGCCGACGACGTACACGGTTGCAGCGCCCCTCGCGTCGCGGGCGACCGCCGGCTGGGGGACCAGGAACGCGTTCTGGTTCACGGACTGCGCGAAGGTCGCGCGGACGAACATGCCGGGCAGCAGCAGCCCCTGCGGATTGGGGAAGCTGGCGCGCAGCGTGACCGTGCCGGTCGCCTGATCGACGGTGACCTCGGCAAACTGGACGGTGCCGGCAAAGCCATAGTCGCTGCCGTCCTCCAGTTTCAGGCGGACGTTGGCGCTGGCGGGCGCGACGTCACCCTGCTGGAGCGAGCGGCGCAGCGCGAGCAGGTTCGCGCTCGACTGCTGGATGTCGACGAACATCGGGTCGGTCCGCTGGATGACCGCCATCGGATCGGCCTGGTTGCTGCTGACGAGCGCGCCGACGGTCGCGAGGCTGCGACCGATTCGACCGGTGATCGGGGCGGGCACGCGGGTGAAGTTGAGGTTGATCCGCGCGGTTTCGAGCGCAGCGCGGTTCTGCGCGATCGACGCCTCGGCCTGGCGCTGCGTCGCGACGGCGTCGGTATAGTCCTGCTTGCTGACCGCCTCGGCCTGCGCGAGCGGGCGGTAGCGATCGGCGCGGATGCGCGCGGCCTCCGCGGTGGCGGCGGCGCTCGACAGATTGGCCTGCGCCTGGTTCGCCGACGCCTGATAGAGGCTGGGGTCGATCTGGTAGAGCGTCTGTCCGGCGCGGACCATCGCGCCTTCGGTGAACAGGCGGCGGCGAATGATGCCGGTGACCTGCGGGCGCACCTCCGACGTTTCGAACGCGGCGGTGCGACCGGGTAGCTCGGTGGTCGAGGCGACCGACGTCGGCTGGACGACCACGAAGCCGACCGCGACGGGGCCGCCGGCGCCGCCCTTGCCCTGCGCGCTGCTGTTCGCCGCCTCGTCGCCGGCGCCGCATGCCGCGACCAGCAGCGCCAGTGCGACCGCGCCGGCCGATTTGCTTAGTTTCCTATCGTTCACCGCGCTGGCAACCCCGAAGTCCGATCTTGGTTGCCCCTAGGACCGGAATTTCGGCATTGCAGCAAGGTCCGGCGCGAGTCGTGAGACATGTTGCGACAATTTTATCGGGAGGAAGCGAGCATGATCCTGCACGATTACTGGCGGTCTTCGGCGGCGTATCGCATTCGTATCGCCCTGAATCTGAAGGGCTTGGCCTACACCCAGGTCGCGCACGACCTGCGGCGCGGCGAACAGTCCGATGCGCGGTACCGCTCCATCGCGCCGCAGGGGTTGATTCCGGCGATCGAGATCGATGGCATGGTCCTGACGCAGAGCCTGGCGATCATCGAATGGCTCGACGAGACGCACCCGGAGCCGCGGCTGTTGCCCGACGGCGCCGGCCCGCGCGCGATCGTACGGGCGATGGCGCAGGTGGTCGCGTGCGACATCCACCCGGTCAATAATCTGCGCATCCTGAAGGCGCTGAAGGCCGATTTCGGGGCCGAGCAGCCGGCGATCGACGCGTGGATCCGGCATTGGGTGGGTGAGGGGTTCGCGGCGCTGGAGGCGATGGTCGCGGCGCACGGCGGGCACTTCTGCTATGGCGACACGCCCGGCATCGCCGACGTGATGCTGGTGCCGCAATGGTATAATGCGGAGCGGTTCGCGACCGACCTGTCGCCCTATCCGCGCCTTGCCGCGATCGTGGCGGAGGCGCGCGCGCTGCCCGCCTTTGCCGCCGCCCGGCCCAAGGCGCAGCCCGACGCCGATTGACGCACCGCACAACCGGGCGTAACCGCCGCGACAGATGGTGCCCGCAAGGGTGAAAAGGGAAGCCGGTGCAACTCCGGCGCTGTGCCCGCAACTGTAAGCCGGGAGCCGAAGGCCAATCATGTCACTGGGGCGTCGAGCCTCGGGAAGACGGCCCAAGGTGACGATCGGCAAGCCAGGAGACCTGCCATCGCGTCGTTCGTCGCCCGGCCGGGTCCAGCCGTGCGCGATGGGGACGTATCCCTTCGTAACGACATCCGATGGCCGCAGTCGCGCCGTTCCCTTCTGGGGCGGCGGGCCCAGACATGTCGTTGCTGCTCCGCCCGGTTCGACGCCGGTCGGGCGAGGACCGTTACCCATGAAAGCCACGTATCTCCTGCTCGCGCCCGGCCTGATCGCCGCCGCCACGCCCGCGCTTGCCCAGACCGAAACCCGCGCCGACCCGATCGTCGTCACCGCCAACCGCGACGCGCGCCCGATCGATGAGGTCGGCCAGTCGGTGACCGTCATCGATGCCGAAGAGATCGCCGCGCGTCAGTCGCAGGCTGTGATCGACCTGCTGCGCACCGTGCCGGGGGTCGGCGCCACGCGCGCGGGCGGACTTGGCACCGCTGCCTCGGTCAACATCCGTGGCGCCGACCCGCAGCAGACCCTGTTGCTGGTGGATGGCGTGAAGCTCGACGATCCGGCGAGCCCCTCGGGCGGGTTCGACTTCGGCAATCTGCTGGTCGGCAACATCGACCGGATCGAGGTCGTGCGCGGGTCGCAGTCGGTGATCTGGGGCAGCCGCGCGATCGGCGGGGTCGTCAACGTCATCACGCGCGAGGCGGGCGAACAGCCGGAGCTGCGGGCGTCCGCCGAATATGGCTGGCGCGACACCGCCAATGCCGTCGCCAACGCATCGGGCAAGTTCGGCCCGGTCAGCGCCAGCATCGGCGGGCAGTATCTGCGCACCGATGGCTTTTCCGCCTTCGACCAGCGGCTGGGCGGGCGGGAGCGCGACGGGTATCGGCAGTACGGTGCGAACGGCAAGGTCGCGGTCGCGATCGGCGACGCGCTGACGGTCGAGGCGCGCGGACGCTTCGCCGACGGGCGAGTCGACCTCGATGGCTTCGCCCCGCCGACCTATGCGTTCGGCGACACCGGCGACTATTCGACCACGCGCGAATTGAGCGGCTATGGCGGCGTGCGGCTGAAACTGTTCGACGGCAAGTTCCTCAACCGCGCCGGCGTCGCCTATTCGCGGATCGACCGCACCAACCGCGACGCGACCGATTTCGCGACATTCGATTCGCGCGGGCTGAACCGGCGCTTCGAATATCAGGGCACCGTCGATCTCGATTACGTTGCGGCGGTGTTCGGGGCCGAAAGCGAGCTCTCGACCTTCCGCGCGGACAGCTTCGGCACCCTGCTCGGCGCGCGCAACACCATCGACAGCTTCTATGGCGAAGTGACGGTGAAGCCGGTCGCGGGCGTCGCCCTGACCGGGGGTGTGCGCAATGACGACCACAGCCGCTTCGGCAGCGCGACGACCTTTGCGGTGAACGGCACCGCCAGCCCCAACGGCGGCGCGACGCGGCTGCGCGCGAGCTATGGCGAAGGCTTCGGCTCGCCGTCGCTCTACCAGTTGTTCGGCGATTACGGGAACACGACGCTCGTCCCCGAACGCTCGAAGAGTTGGGATGCCGGCGTGGTCCAACGGGTACTGGGCGAAGCGGTCGAGGTCGGTGCGACGTACTTCCACCGCGATACCGAGAACCAGATCGATTTCGTCTCGTGCTTTGGCGTGGTCGGCGGCATCTGCACCAACCGCCCGTTCGGCACCTATGACAATGTCCGCAGCACGCGCGCGGAAGGGGTCGAGGCGGTGCTGACGCTGCGCCCGGTCGCGCCGATGAAGGTCGCCTTCGCCTATACCTATCTCGATGCCCGCAACCGCCTGACCGGGCGCGAGCTGGCGCGGCGCCCGCGCGAGAGTGTCAGCATGGTCGCCGACTATGCCTGGGCTTTCGGGCTGTCGGCGGGGGCGACGATCGCGCATGTCGGCGACAGTTTCGACGATCCCGCGAACGCGCGGCGGCTCGACGGTTATGTACTGGTCGATCTGCGCGCGGCCTTCCCGGTCACGCGCAACATCGAACTGTACGGCCGCGTCGAAAACCTGTTCGATGAGGCGTATGAGACCGTCTTCCAATACGGCACCGCCGGGCGGGCGGCCTATGCCGGCGTGCGGCTGAAGCTGTGAAATCCGGGCTGGCGATCTGCCTGGTACTCGTGGGGTGCGCGCCGGCGGTGCCGGTGCGCCCGGCGGTGAAGCCGATGCGGGTCGTCAGCCTCGATTACTGCGCCGACCAATATGTGCTGAAGCTGCTGCCCGCCGCGCGCATCGCTGCGGTGTCGCCGGACGCGCGTGCGGAGTTTTCGTACATGCGTGGCGCAGCGGCGGGCGTGCCGCAGGTGCGGGCGAGCGCGGAGGATGTGCTGTTGCTGCGGCCCGACATGGTGGTGCGCAGTTATGGCGGCGGGCCGAACGTCGCGCCGCTGCTGGCGCGGGCGGGGGTGCCGGTGTTGCAGCTTGGCTATGCCGAGGATCTGGCCGGCGTAAAGCGCGTGCTGATCGAGGCGGCGGACGGGCTTGGCGAGCATGCCGCGGGTGCAGCGATGGCGGCTGAGATCGACGCGCGCGTGGCGAAGCTCGCGAAGGCGTCTGCCGCGCGATCGGCGCTCTACGTCACGCCGGGCGGGGTAACGACGGGGCCGGGATCGCTGGTCGATGCGATGATGCGGGCAGCGGGGCTGCGCAACTTCCAGACGCAGGCCGGGTGGGCGCCGCTGCCGCTCGAGCGGCTGGCCTATGCCAAGCCCGATGTCGTCGCCGCCGCCTTCTTCGACACGCGCTGGAACCGCGCCGACCCGTGGAGCGCGACCGCACACCCGGTCGCACGCGCGGCGTTCCGCGGGCGCCCGACCGCGGCGCTGCCCGGTGCGTGGACGGCGTGCGGCGGCTGGTTCGTGCTCGACGCGGTCGAGGCGATGGCGAAGGTGGCGCGGTGAGGCTGACCCTGTTCCTCGTCGTCGCCAGCATCGTCGCGATCGTCGCGGCGTGCTTCCTGGGATCGGTGCCGCTGCCGCCCGCGCGCCTGCTTGCCGCGCTGCTCGGCGGGGGGACGCCCGAGGATCGCATCGTCGTCTGGCTGATCCGCCTGCCGCGAGCGGTCGCCGCGTTCACGGCGGGGGCGGCGCTGGGGTTGAGCGGGGCGGCGCTCCAGGGGCTGCTGCGCAATCCGCTGGCTGAGCCGGGGGTGCTCGGCGTGTCGGCCTGCGCGACGCTCGCCGCGACGACGACGCTCTATTACGGGCTGGCGGGGGCATCGGCGTTCGCGCTGCCGTTCGCATCGATCGTCGGGGCGCTCGCCGGGACCGCGCTGATCGCCGCGGTCGCGCTGCGCACGTTGTCGGTGACGACGCTGATCCTGATCGGAGTCGGACTGTCGAGTTTCGCCGGCGCGATCATGGCGCTGCTGCTCAACCTTGCGCCCAATCCGTTCAGCCTGGCCGACATGATAAACTGGACGCTGGGTTCGGTCGCCAACCGCAGCTTTGCCGAAATCGGCGCGGCGCTGCCGTTCATCGGCGGCGGGGCTGCGATCCTGCTGGCGACGCGGCGCGGACTGTCGGCGCTGACGCTGGGCGAGGAAGCGGCGGCGGGCGTCGGGCTGGATCTGAAACGCCAGCGGATCGCGGTGGTACTGGGTGCAGGGCTCGCCACCGGCGGCTCGATTGCGCTGGCGGGGGCGATCGGCTTCGTCGGGATCGTCGCGCCGCATCTTGTGCGCCCGTGGGTCGGCTATGACCCGGCGCGCAGCCTGGTACCCTCCGCGCTCGCCGCCGGGCTGTTCGTCACGGTCGCCGACATCGGCGTGCGCGTGATCCCCAGCGTCAACGAATTGCGGCTGGGCGTCGTCGCCGCGATCGTCGGCGCGCCGCTGTTCATCCTGATCGCGGTGCGGAGGCGGGGGGCATGATCGTCGGCGCTGGCCTGACCCGCGATGGCATCGTCACCGACGCGTCGTTGACGGTCGCGCCGGGCGAGATGGTCGTGCTGCTCGGCCCCAACGGCGCGGGCAAGACGACGCTGCTGCGGATGCTGCTCGGGCTGGCCGCTGCCGATCGGGGTGAGGCGACGGTCGATGGGGTCGCGGTGAGTGCCCTGTCACCGGCCCGTCGCGCACGGCGCGTCGCCTATCTGCCGCAGAGCCGTCCGCTCGCGTGGCCCTCGCGGGTCGTCGACATCGTCGCGCTCGGCCGCTTCGCGCATGGTGCCGCGCCGTATCGGCTGGGCGGGCAGGATGCTGCGGCAGTCGCGGCGTCAATGGCCGCGGCAGAAACTGCGCATCTGGCGACGCGCTCCGCCCATACGCTGTCCGGCGGCGAACTCGCCCGCGTCCATCTCGCCCGCGCGCTGGCGTCGCGGGCCGGGTATATCGTCGCCGACGAGCCGGTCGCCTCGCTAGACCCGCGG
Organism: Sphingomonas donggukensis; assembly: GCF_023674425.1. Lineage (NCBI taxonomy): Bacteria > Pseudomonadati > Pseudomonadota > Alphaproteobacteria > Sphingomonadales > Sphingomonadaceae > Sphingomonas > Sphingomonas donggukensis. Next base: position 1,158,379 of record NZ_CP098401.1, on the reverse strand, counting down.
CACCAACACCGCGTGCTCGGGCTGCTGGCGGACTTCGCCAAGGCCGGGGGCGGGGTGCTGGCGGTGCTCCACGACCTCGACCTCGCCGCGCGATATGCCGACCGGCTGGTGTGGATCGACCGCGGGCGCATCGTCGCCGACGGCAGCGTTGCGGACACGATGACCGCGGAGAGGATCGCCGCGATCTACGGTGTCGCCGCGCACGTCGAACGCAGCGGCTCCCGACTGTCGGTCATCATCGACGGTGCGATCGCCTAGCTAGCGTCGCCCAGAGCCTCGCCGAGGAACGCGATGAACGCCGCGACCGCGGGCGGCGGGTTGGGGCGATAGGGATGGACGGCGTGGATCGCCAGGTCGCTCGGCCCTTCCCAATCGGGCAGGACGCGAACCAGCCGGCCATCGGCGAGCGCGTCGCCGACGTCCCACAGCGAGCGCAGCGCGATGCCGACTCCGGTGATCGCCAGTTCGCGGACGACTTCGCTCGAATTGGTGCGGACGTGGCTGCGCCCATCGACACTGCGGGCGCGGCGTCCATCGGTCAGCTGCCACGGCAGTTGCCCGTCCGCGGCAAGCAAGCGATGCTGCTGGAGCGCGGCGATCGTATCGGGCATGCCGTGCGCGGCGAGATAGACGGGGCTCGCGCACAGCACGCGGCGGTTCGACCCGATGCGGTGCGCGACCAGATTTGCCGGCACATCGGCGGCAATGCGGATCGCCACGTCGACGCGCCCGCCGAGCAGATCGACATAGGCGTCGGTCAGGTCGATCTCCAGCGCCACGCGCGGATGGCGCACGAGGAAGGCGTGGAGCAGCGGCACGACATGCAGCCGCCCGAACGACGTCGGTGCGGAGACGCGCAGCGCCCCCTGCGGCTCGTCTCTGTCGCCGGTCACGCGCGCTTCAGCCTCGCGGACTGCCCGCAGGATCGCGACGACATCGCCGTGAAACCGCTCGCCCGCCTGCGTCAGCGCGAGGCGCCGGGTGGTGCGGTGGATCAGCATCACGCCCAGCCGCGCTTCCAGCCGCGCGAGGCGTTTCGACGCCATCGCCGGAGAAATGTGCAGCGCGCGAGCGGCGGCGGACAGGCTGCCGCCCTCGACCACGCTAGCGAACAGGTGATAGTCCGGGTCGATCATTAGTTCGTCCTGGGAACAGGTGCTTGTCGATTTGGGTCTCTACCGCGCAGATGGCACTCGGGCTATCGGTGTCGGACTATGGACGCGATGAGGGCGATGCGATGACCGAAACCTATGAGGATCGCGCGGGGCTGAAGGTCGCGGCGTCGCTCGCGGCATTCGTCGAGCAGCGCGCGCTGCCGGGCACAGGTGTCGATACCGCCGCGTTCTGGCAGGGAGTGGCGGACATCTTCGCCCGGTTCGCGCCGGAGAATGCGCGGTTGCTGGCGGCGCGCGACGATTTGCAGGCGCGGATCGACGCCTGGCACGATGCCCGTGCCGGGCAGCGGATCGACCACGCCGAATATCAGGCGTTCCTCCGCGGGATCGGCTACCTCGTGCCCGAGCCCGCGCCATTCACGATCGAGCCCGGAAATGTCGATGCGGAGATCGCGACGCTGGCGGGTCCGCAACTGGTCGTGCCGATCCTCAACGCCCGCTTCCTGCTGAACGCCGCGAATGCGCGCTGGGGCAGTCTGTACGATGCGCTCTACGGTACCGACGCCATTCCGGGGCGCGCGCAGGGGGAGGGATATGATGACGCGCGCGGCGCGCAGGTGATCGCGTGGGCCAAGGCGTTTCTCGACCGCGCGGTGCCGCTGGCGGCGGGGTCGTGGAGCGACTGGGCGGGCGGCGATCCGGTGCTGGCGGACCCCGCGCAGCTGGTGGGCCGCGCCGGAGAGACGCTGTTGCTGCGGCACCACGGGCTGCACATCGAACTGGTCGTCGACCGCGATCATCCGATCGGGCGCGACGATCCGGCGGGGCTGGCCGATGTGGTCCTCGAATCCGCGCTATCGACCATCGCGGACCTGGAGGATTCGATCGCCGCGGTCGATGCCGCGGACAAGGTCACCGCCTATGCCAACTGGCTCGGCCTGATGCGCGGCGACCTGGAGGAGACGTTCGAGAAGGGCGGGCGGTCGATGACCCGCCGGCTCGCGCCCGACCGTCGCTACACCGCGATCGACGGTAGCGCGCTGACGCTGCCGGGACGCAGCCTGATGTTCGTGCGCAATGTCGGCCACCTGATGACGACGCCCGCGATTCTGCTGCCCGACGGCGGCGAGGCGCCAGAAGGGATCCTCGACGCGATTCTCACGTCGCTGATCGCGCTGCACGACGTCAACGGCCCCCGCACCAACAGTCGCGCTGGCAGCATCTACATCGTCAAACCCAAGATGCACGGCCCCGCCGAGGCCGCCTTCACCAACGCGCTGTTCGACGCGGTCGAGGATCTACTCGGCCTCGCCCGCCACACGATCAAGGTCGGCGTGATGGACGAGGAACGCCGCACCTCGGCCAACCTCGCGGCGTGCATCCATGCGGTGAAGGACCGCATCGTCTTCATCAACACCGGCTTCCTCGACCGCACCGGCGACGAGATGCACACGTCGATGCGGGCCGGCGCGATGATCCGGAAAGGCGAGATGAAGGGCGCCGACTGGATCGCGGCCTATGAAGACCGGAACGTCCAGATCGGGCTTGCGTGCGGTCTCAGCGGGCGGGCGCAGATCGGCAAGGGGATGTGGGCGGCGCCCGATCGGATGGCCGACATGCTGGAGCAGAAGGCGGCGCACCCGCGGACCGGTGCGAACACCGCCTGGGTGCCGTCGCCGACCGCGGCGACGCTGCATGCGACGCATTACCACGATACCGACGTCTTCGCGCGTCAGGCCGAGCGAGTGGCGGAGGCGGTGGCGCCACTCGACGCGCTGCTGACGATCCCGGTCGCGACCGGGCGCAACTGGTCGGCGGAGGAGGTCCGCGAGGAACTCGACAACAACGCGCAGGGCATCCTCGGCTATGTCGTGCGCTGGGTCGACCAGGGCGTGGGGTGCTCGAAGGTGCCCGATATCCACGACGTCGGGCTGATGGAGGATCGCGCGACGCTGCGCATTTCGTCGCAGCACGTGGCGAACTGGCTGCGGCACGGCGTCGCGACGCGGGACGATGTCGATGAGGCGCTTCGACGGATGGCGGCGAAGGTGGACGCGCAGAACGCCGGCGATCCGCTCTACGTGCCGATGGCCGGGCGCGAGGACGCCAGTTTGGCCTTCCGAGCAGCGCGCGCGCTGATCTTCGAAGGGGAGGCGCAGCCGAACGGCTACACCGAGCCGCTGCTCCACCGCTTCCGGGCGATGGCAAAGGCTCAGGCATGAGGGTGGACCGCTGGTGACCCCTACGAGAATCGAACTCGTGTTTTCGCCGTGAGAGGGCGACGTCCTAACCGCTAGACGAAGGGGCCGTTGAGCGGAGGCGGGCGAATAGGGCGGGCGGGCGATTTCGTCAACCCGCCCAGCCGCCGATTACGCCGCGGCCTTCCGCCGCTCGCCCATTTCGACGTTGAGCATCTCGGCGAGCAGGAACGCGAGCTCCAGGCTCTGCCCCGCATTCAGCCGCGGATCGCAGTGGGTGTGATAGCGGTCGGCGAGCGACTGTTCGGTCACGTCGATCGCGCCGCCGGTGCATTCGGTGACGTTCTGCCCGGTCATCTCGCAATGGATCCCGCCGGCGAACGACCCCTCGGCACGGTGGACCGCGAAGAAGCCACGGACCTCGGCGAGGATGCGGTCGAAGGGGCGCGTCTTGTAGCCGTTGGCGGCCTTGACGACGTTGCCGTGCATCGGGTCGCAGCTCCACACGACGCTATGCCCCTCGCGCTGCACCGCGCGGACGAGTTTCGGCAAGCCCGCCTCGATCTTGTCGTGGCCGTAGCGGGTGATGAGCGTCATGCGGCCGGGGACGCGCGCCGGATTGAGGGTGTCGAGCAGGCGCAGCAGCGCATCGGGCTCCAGGCTAGGCCCGCATTTCATGCCGATCGGGTTGCCGATGCCGCGCAGGAACTCGACATGCGCCGATCCTTCGAACCGGGTGCGATCGCCGATCCACAGCATGTGGGCGGAGGTGTCGTACCAGTCGCCGGTGAGCGAATCCTGCCGGGTCAGCGCCTGTTCGTAGCGGAGCAGCAGCGCCTCGTGACTGGTGTAGAAGCTCGTCGCCTTCAGCTGCGGCACGCGGTCGGCATCGATCCCGCACGCGGCCATGAAATCGAGCGCCTCGCCGATGCGGTCGGCGAGGTCGGCGTATTTCTTGGCCCACGGGCTGCGGCCCATGAAGTCATGGGTCCACCGCTGGACCTGGTGGAGGTTGGCGTAGCCGCCGCTGGCGAACGCGCGGAGCAGGTTCAGCGTCGCCGCCGACTGCGAATAGCCGCGGATCAATCGCTGCGGATCGGGAATGCGCGCTTCGGGGGTGAAGGCGATGTCGTTGACGATGTCGCCGCGGTAGCTGGGCAGCTCGACGCCATCGATCGTCTCGGTATCGGTCGATCGCGGCTTGGCGAACTGGCCGGCCATACGCCCGACCTTGATGACCGGGAGCTTCGACGCATAGGTCAGCACGACCGCCATCTGCAGGATGACGCGGAAGGTATCGCGGATGTTGTTGGGGTGGAACTCGGCGAAACTCTCGGCGCAATCGCCGCCCTGAAGCAGGAACGCCTTGCCCGCCGCGACCTGGGCGAGATCGGCGGTCAGCTCGCGGGCCTCGCCAGCGAAGACCAGCGGGGGATAGCGTTGCAGCTCGGTGGTCGCGGCATCGAGCGCGGCGGCGTCGGGATAGTGCGGCATCTGGCGCGCGTCGGCGGCGGTCCAGCTGTCGGGGGACCAGGCGGCGGCCATATCATTCTCCGTGCGGGCGCCGACGAACCAGTCGGCGTGGTCGGCGATGCCGTTGGCGGCGATCTGGTTGGCGACCTTGGCGCTCGCGCGCTTGCCCTCCTCCTCCCAGCCCTGGACGGTGCTGCCGGGCGTGTCGAACCAAGCACCGAACGCCGCCCGGCTGAGGCCGCGGTCACTGCGGAAGGTGCGAATCTTGAGGCCGGCTTGCGTCGTCATGTCCGCCGCTTACCCCGCACGGGTAAACGCCGCAAGCGCGTATTTCCCCTACGGGGTAAATCAGCTCAGGCGGCGCTGGTAGCGATCGTCGAATTCCTCGTCGGACATGATCAGGTAGCGGATCATGTCGACGAACGCCCAGACGCCGGTGATGACGATGCCCAGCAGGGTGCAGGTAAGCACCAGCATCAGGATGCCGGTGCCGGTGCGACCAAGATAGAAACGGTGGATGCCGAAGATGCCGAGAAAGAAGGCGAGCAAGGCGGCGACGATCTTGTTGCGGTCGCTGCCGCGGCGCGGGCGGGGCTGGGCGTGCTCGGCGACGACATGGGCAGGCACGGTGCCGGGAACGCGGTAGACGCTGAGCGCACGGTTGTCCTGCGCCTCGAAATCGACGTCGGCGCCGACTGCCGGGCCGATCTTGTCGCCCCAGTCGTCCTGGCGGAAGCGATAGCGCTGCCCGTCCGAACCGGTGATGAGGCCCTCACCGCTGCTGCGATCCACCCCAAGTATCTGTCCGCGCATTCCATCCCCCTTGTCGTGCCGTGACGTGGCGGGAAGGGGGGTGCCTCGTCAATATCCCGCGTCGAGATCGACCGTATTTTTGAGCGGTTTGCCGGTCAGGAACGCGTCGAGATTGTCGAGGAACAGCGCGGCGGCACGGGCGAACATCTTTGTCTGGCTGCGCCCTGACAGGTGCATCGTCAGGATCGCGTTGGGCGTGGTCCACATCGGATGGTCGGCGGGCAGCGGCTCGGGCGTCACGGTATCGAGGAACGCGCCGGCGATGGTGCGGGCGTGGAGCGCGGCGATCAACGCATCCTGATCGACCATGTCGCCGCGCGCGATGTTGATGAGCCACGCTGACGGCTTCATCGCTTCGAGTTCCGCCGCGCCAAGCATCGCATGGGTGTCGCCGGTCGACGGGGCGGCCAGAATCACCCAGTCATATTCGCCGATCCGCGGTTTCCACTGGTCTGGCGTCAGCGTGCCGTCGCGGCCCGACCGGGTGACGGCATCGACGGCCACTCCGAACGCCTGCAATCGCTCGCCGATCAACCGTCCGATCGCGCCGTAGCCCACGATCAACGCCTTCGTCTCGTAGAGTTCGGTGGTGCCGGGCGCGGCGATGGTCCACTCGCGGGTGTCGGCCTGACGCACCACCTGGTCGAAGCGCTTCGCGGCGACGAGCACGCCCATCACGGCATATTCGGCGACCGCAAGCGCATTGATGCCGACCCCGTTGGTCAGGATCGCACCGCGCCGTTTCAGCAACTGCGTGTCGAACGCATCGATGCCGGCGTAGAGCGTGGAGGCCCATTTGAGCTTCTCTGCGCCCGCGACCGCCTCTGCGGTCCAGGCGGAGCGCTGCATGTCCGCCCACACGATCTCGGCATCGCGCGCCATCTCCGTGGCTTCCTCTCGCGTGGAGAACCAGGCCACGTCGAGCCCGGTGGGCAGCCGCGGTTGGAGCATCGGGCGGGCGAGCGCGGGGAGAACGGCTTTCATGGGCGTGGCCTAGCAAATCCTCCCCGGCACGGGGAGGGGGACCGAGAAGCGGTGGAGGGGGCATGCCGCGGGCGTTGCGCTGGTTGGATAGCCCCTCCGTCGCCGCTGCGCGGCGCCACCTCTCATGCCGGGGAGGAGTTAGAGGTCCAGTTTCCATTCCCAGGCGAGCGGGTCGCCGTCCATCACCTCGACCCCCGCCGCCGCCAGTTCGTCGCGAATCGCGTCGGACCGCGCGAAGTCCTTCGCGACGCGGGCGGCCTTGCGCTCGTCCAGCCGCGCCTCGATCGCATCCTCGTCGATCGTCGCGTCCTTCGGGCGAACGCGCAGTTCGTCGCGGGTGATCATCGCGAGCCGCAGGCCGAGCACCCGATCGATCTTGCGCGCGGCGAGCAGTCGGTCGGCAGCGTGGCCCTTGCCGCTGACGACGGTCTCCAGCAGCACCAGCACGCGGGCGGTGTTCAGGTCGTCGCCGACTGCTTCGCGCGCCGCCGCCACCTCGGTGACGTCCAGCGTCCCGCGCGGTTCGGCGTCGTGGCGCTCGCGCAATTTCTCCACTGCCTGCACCAGCCGCTTCAGCCGGGTCAGCGCGGCGGCGAGATTGTCCCAGGTGAACTCCAGCTCGCTGCGGTAATGCGCCTGAAGGCACAGCAGCCGGTAGGCGAGCGGGTGGACGCCGGCATCCACCAGCGTCTGCAGCGTCAGGAACCCGCCCGCCGACTTCGACATCTTGCCGCCGCGGTCCACAAGGAAGTTGTTGTGCATCCAAATCCGCGCGCCGGGGTCGTCGCAGGCGCAGAACGCCTGGTTCTGGGCGATCTCGTTCGGGTGGTGGATCTCGCGGTGGTCGATGCCGCCGGTGTGGATATCGAACGGATGGCCAAGTCGCGCGTGGCTCATCACCGAACATTCGAGGTGCCAGCCGGGGGCGCCCTTACCCCACGGCGAATCCCATTCCATCTGGCGCTGCTCGCCCGGCGGCGACGTGCGCCAGATCGCGAAGTCGGCGGCGTTGCGCTTGCCGTCGACGGGGTCGATGCGGCTCTCGCCCTCGTCGCTGACGGCGCGGGCGAGGCTGCCATAATTGGGCACCTTCGACGTGTCGAAATACAGGCCGGTGTCGAGCTGATAGCAGTCGCCCTCGATCGCCTTTGCGAACTCGATCATCTGCGGCACGTAATCGGTGGCGACGGTCCATTCTGCGGGTTGGGTGATGTTCAGCCGGCGCACGTCCCGCTTGAAGGCATCGGTGTAGTGCGCCGCGATATCCCAGATCGATTTCGCCTGCTGGGCGGCGGCCCTTTCCATCTTGTCCTCACCCGCGTCGGCGTCGCTGGTCAAATGGCCGACGTCGGTGATGTTGATGATGTGGGTGAGGTCGTAGCCATGCCATTTCAGCACGCGACCGAGCGTGTCGGCGAAGATGAACGCCCGCATGTTGCCGATATGCTGGTAGTTATAGACCGTCGGCCCGCAGGTATAGACGCGCGCCTCCCCCTCATGGATCGGCTGGAAGGTTTCGAGGCCGCGGGTGAGGCTGTTGTAGAGCTTGAGCGTCATGGGGAGCGCCCTAGCCGCGTCGCCACCACCCGCCAAGACCGCGCGACCGCAGGATCGCCTTGGCCGCATTGTGCCCCGGCGCCCCGGTGACGCCGCCGCCGGGATGCGTGCCGGCGCCGCACATCCAGAGGCCGGCGATCGGCGCGCGGTAGCTGCCGTGGCCCAGCACGGGGCGCGCGCTCCACAATTGGTCGAGGCTCATGCGCCCGTGGAAGATGTCGCCGCCGGCAAGCCCGAACTTGCGTTCGAGGTCCAGCGGGGTGTGGATTTGCCGCGCCACCACCGATGCGGTGAAGCCGGGCGCGTAGCGTTCGACGACCGCCAGTACGGCATCGGCGGCGCCATCGCGCTCGTTGTCCCAGTCGCGCCCGGCGGGCAGGGTGGGGGAGAAGCCCTGGCAGAACAGGCTGGCGACATGCGCGCCGGGCGGGGCGAGGCTGTCGTCGAGGGTCGAGGGGATCAGCATCTCGACCACCGGATTGCGGCTCCACCCGTCGGCCCGCGCCTCGTCGAACGCGGCATCCATATAGTCGAGGCTGGGGGCGAGGATGATGCCGGCGGACAGATGCTCGCCGACTCCGGGCTTGGCGGTGAAGCTGGGCAGCGCAGACAGCGCGACGTTCATGCGCAACGTGCCCGAGCCGACCGCATAGCCGGCGATGCGGGTGCGGAAGTCGGCGGGCAAGTCGGACGGATCGACCAGTCGCTCGTACAAGGGCTTCGGCCCGACGTTGGCGACGACCAGCGGCGCGGCGATTTCCTCACTCGAAACGAGTTTTATGCCAGCGGTCTTGCCGCCATCGACGAGCACCTTCGCGACGGGTGTTTCGAGACGGATTTCGACCCCGGCGGTGCGGCAGGCCGATGCCATCGCCTGCGTGATCGCGCCCATGCCGCCGATCGCGTGGCCCCATGCGCCGCGCGCACCGTTCACCTCGCCGAACACATGGTGGAGCAGGACATAGGCCGATCCCGGCGTGCTCGGCCCGGCGTGGTTGCCGACGACGGCGTCGAAACCGAACACCGCCTTCACCGGATCGCTCTCAAACCAGCGGTCGAGCAACTCGCGCGCGCTCCTGGTGAACAGGTCGATCAGGTCGCGCTGACTCTCGATCCCCAGGCGCGCGAAGCGGCGCCCCTGGCGGGCGGCGTCGAACAGGGTGGCAGCGCCGTCGCCGATGTTGGGCGGGATTTCGAGTGCGAGGTCGCGGATGACGTCGGCAATCCGGTCGAGCGATTCGCCGTAGGGTTCGAGCGCGTCGGCGTCGCGGGCTGAGAACTTCGCGACTTCGGCGCGGGTGCGCTGCGCCGAGCCGCCCATCGTCAGCGATTCGCCCGAGGGCAGCGGCAGGAAATTGGCGACCGGACGCAGCACCGCACGGTAGCCGTGGTCGTGGAGCGCCATGTCGGCGATGACCCGCGGCTGCAGCAGGCTGACGGTGTAGCTGGCGGTCGAGTTGCGGAAGCCGGGGGCAATTTCCTCGGTCACCGCAGAGCCGCCGACGACGCCGCGCGCCTCGACGACGCAGACCTTCAGGCCTGCGCGCGCGAGGTAGAAGGCGCAGACCAGCCCGTTGTGGCCGGCGCCGACGACGACCGCGTCGTAGCGCGCGGTCATGCCGGGGTGAGCGTCACCAGCCCCTCGCGCTCCAGATCGCGCAGCATCGCCAGCACGTCGGGCTGCGCGTCCGCGGGATCGACCGCGAATTCCTGCGCCAGCGTCTCGCACAGCGCGGTGAGCGTCGTCGGCGTCTCGATCAATGCCCACACCCGCGTCGCGGTGGGGTTGAAGCCGTAGCAGGCGCCCTTGTCGACATGCAGGCCGAGCAGTTCGCCATCGACCTCCGCCTCGAGCAGTCCGGCGTTGCGCGCGACGTTGTAATCCTGGGACAAGCGATCCTCCGACAATGGGTTGCGCATCTCTAGGGGCACCGGGCCGCCGCGCGCAATCCGTCGGCGCGGTTGATGTCGACGCGGTTGACAGGGCGGGCGTTCCTGCGCATCTGCCCGCCTCCACCGTATCGAGGCCCGATGGCGGAGTGGTGACGCAGCGGACTGCAAATCCGTGCACCCGGGTTCGATTCCCGGTCGGGCCTCCAGCGGTGCACTTCCCGACATCGGTGCATTCCCAAGGCTTGGCGAGCGCGCGGCTGCGCGATAGGGCGATGGGCGGATCAACAACTGTATTGCATGACTAACACGGTTGTGCGACACCGGAGACGATGATGGCTTCGATTGCACCCACCGGTTTCGATACCGCCCGCCAGGCGATGGTCGCGAGCCAGCTGCGCACCAGCGCCGTGAACGACACGCGCGTGATCGCGGCGATGGCGGCGGTGCCGCGTGAGGAATTCGTGGGCGCGCAGAATGCCGCGGTCGCGTACCGCGACACGCCGCTGGCGCTGGCCAGCGGGCGCCGGCAGAACGCGCCGCTGACGACCGGGCGCCTGCTGACCGAGGCGCGGATCGAGAGCGGGGACCGCGTGCTGCTGATCGGCACGGCGGGCGGCTACACGGCGGCGGTGCTGGCGCGACTGGCCGCAAGCGTCGTGGCGGTCGAGAGCGATGGAGATCTGGCCGCGGCAGCGACGATGGCGCTGGCCGAAGTGCCCGGCGTGACCGTGGTGAACGGCGCGCTGGAGGCTGGCGCACCCGAATCGGCGCCGTTCGACGTGCTGGTGGTGGACGGCGCGGTCGAGGCGCTGCCCGCAAGCCTGACCGATCAGGTTCGCCCCGGCGGCCGGATCGTCGCGGGCCTCAGCGACCGCGGCGTGACCCGGCTGGCGACCGGAGTGCGCGGCGCGGGTGCGGTCGTGCTCGAACCCTTTGCCGACATCGATTGCGTGGTGCTGCCGGGGTTTGCCCGGCCGCGCACGTTCCAATTTGCAGGATGACCATGCGACGCATTCTTCTATCGACCGCGGCGAGCGCGATCCTGTGTCTGGCCGGCGCGACGCCCGCGACCGCCCAGACCACGACGCTGCGCGACGCGCTGGTCGAGGCGTACAAGACCAACCCGACGATCACCGCCCAGCGCGCGACCCAGCGCGCGAACGACGAGAATGTGCCGATCGCCCGCGCCGCGGGCCTGCCGGGCGTCACCTCGGGCGGCGGCTATAGCGAGAATCTCTATGACACCGCCGGCGGCGCGGGGCCGTTGCGATCGGCGACGGCGCGGGTCGACCTGAGCGTGCCGGTCTATACCGGCGGCGCGGTGCGCGGGTCGGTGCGGGCGGCGGAGACGCGCGTCGAGGCCGGTCGCGCGACGTTGCGCGGTACCGAGGCGGACGTGTTCACGCAGGTCGTCGCCGCCTACAACGACGTCATCCGCGATGAGGCGATCGTGCGCCTCAATCAGCTGAACGTCCGCGTGCTCCAGACCAATCTGCAAGCCGCGCGCGACCGGTTCGAAGTCGGCGACCTGACCCGCACCGATGTCGCCCAGTCGGAGGCGCGCTATTCGCTGGCCGAGGGGCAGCTGCGCAGTGCCGAGGCGACGCTGGTCGGCAGCCGCGAAACCTATGTGCGGGTCGTCGGTTCGCCCCCGGGCGCGCTGTCGCCCCCGCCGACGCTCCCCAATTTGCCGACCGATCCGCAGAGCGCGGTGCAGGTGGCGATGGCGAACAATCCCGATCTGGATGCGGCCAGCAAGCAGCGCGACGCCACCCGCTACGACATCGCCGTGGCGAAATCGCAGCGCCTGCCGCGCGTCAGCGTCAGCGTCGGGTCGGCGTATCAGAACTACCTCGGCTCGGTGGGTAACCAGGCCGCGCTCGCCGGTTTCCGCAACGATTCGCTGGGCTTGACCGGTGGCGTGAATCTGTCGCTGCCGCTGTTCCAAGGCGGGCGCCCGGCGGCGCAGGTGCGCCAGGCCGAGGCGCGGCGATCGGCGGCGATCGAGCAGGTGACCGACACCGAACGCTTCGTGATCGCGCGCACCCGCTCTGCCTACGCCAACTGGCAGTCGTCGCTGCAGGTGATCCGATCGAGCGAGATCGCGGTCGACGCGAACAAGCTGAGCCTGGAGGGCGTCCGCGCCGAGAACAGCGTCGGCACGCGCACGATCCTCGACATCCTGAACGCCGAGCAGGAATTGCTGAACTCGCAGGTCACGCTCGTCAGCGCGCGGCGCAACGCCTATGTCGCGGGCTTCGCGCTGCTGGCGGCGATGGGCAAGGCCGAGGCGCGCGACCTGAACCTCGATGGCGGGCCGCTCTACGATCCGGTCGTCAACTACGACCGCGTTCGCCGTCGCATCAGCGATTTCGGCAGCGATGGAGAGCCGGCACCGGTGGCAACCCGCACCAGCGACACCGCGGCGCAGACGCCGGCGGTGACGGTCGATCCGGCGCTCGCCGATCCCGCGCTCCAGCGCCCCGCGGCGACGATGCCGGCACAGCGCCCGGTTGACACGCGCCCCTCCAATCCCGCAGGTGTTCGCCGTTAAGCATCTTTTCGGCGACATTTTGCGGCAGGAACACGACATGGGGGATGTCAGCAGCGAGCCGACGATGGAGGAAATCCTTTCCTCGATCAAACGCGTGATCGAGGAAAGCGAGAGCGCCCCCGCAGCTGCGCGCAGCCGCCGGGCGGCGCGCACGACGTCCGCCCGCGATGCCGAGCGCGACCTGGACCGCGACATCGACGAGGTGCTGGAACTGCACGAGCGCGTGCCGTTCCCCGCCGCCGATGCGTTGCCGCCGCGCGAAGTCGTGCGCCCGGAGCCGCCGATCGCCGCCGACGCGCCGGCACCCCGCGCCCCGGAACTTCGCACGCCCGGACCGCGCCCTGCACCGCGCAGCGAATCGATCCTGTCGGCCAATGCCGCCGAGGCGAGCCGCGGCCCGCTGGAGGCGCTGTCGCGGCTGATTGTGAAGCCCGATGTCGCCGGCAGCGACACGCTGGAGGGGATGGTGCGCGAGATGCTGCGCCCGATGCTGCGCGAATGGCTCGACGCGCAACTGCCCCAGATCGTCGAGACGATGGTCGCGCGTGAGATCGCGCGTATCTCCGACCGGGGCGCCTGACGACGCGCCGGTAAAGCCCGGCTTGCAACTGGCGCGGCTTCGCTTAGTCATTGCGCCCATGATAAAGCCCTTGCACGCAGCCCTGCTCGCCACCGCCGCCGTCACGGTCGCGGTCGCTACCCCCGCCACAGCGCGTCAGCTGACCATCGACGACGTGACGACGCTGTCGCGCGTCGCCGCTCCGACCGTGTCCAAGGACGGACGCTGGCTGGTCTGGCAGCAGCGCGAAACCGACCTTGCCGCCAACCGCGGGCGGTTCGACCTCTGGCGGCTCGACCTCAAGCGTAAAGGCGCGAAGCCGGAAAAGCTGGCGGCGGAGGCCGACGTCAACGAAACCGGCCCGCAGATCGTCGGCGAGACGGTGTATTTCCAGTCGGACAAGGGCGGCGACGATGCCGTCTGGTCGGTGCCGCTGGCCGGCGGCGCGCCGCGCAAGCTCACCGGCTTCCAGGGCGGCTTCGGCGGGTTCAAGGTCGCGCCGACCGGGGACAAGATCCTGATCTGGGCCGACCGCAAGCCTGGCGCGCCGACGCTCGCCCCTGCGATGGAGAAGAAGGACGCGAACGCGGGCTCCGCGCGCCTCTACGACAAGTTGTTCGTGCGCCACTGGGACACTTGGGCAAGCGGCGACCGGTCGCAGCTGTTCGTGCTGCCGCTCGGCATCGACGGCGCGCCGGGAGACGGCACCGCGATCGGCGGTCGGTTGATGGGTGACACTCCGTCCAAGCCGTTCGGGGGCGGTGAGGAAATCGACTGGAGCGCCGATGGCCGCACCGTCTTTTTCGCGCTGCGCGAGGCTGGGCGGATCGAGGCGACGTCGACCAACCTCGATATCTTTTCCGCGCCCGCCGACGGATCGGCGGCTCCTGTGAACCTGACCGCCGACAACGATGCGACCGACAATTTCCCGAGCGTGTCGCCCGACGGTCGCTGGCTTGCCTATGCGGCAATGAAGCGTCCGACTTACGAAGCCGACAAGTTCACGCTGATGCTGCGCGACCTGCGCACCGGCCAGGTCCGCGCGCTGACCGACAACTGGGACCGCTCGGTCGGGGCGATCGGCTGGTCGGCGGACGGTAAGCGCATTCTGGTGACCGCCGAGGACACGCAGGAGAACCCGATCTGGTCGGTCGATCCGGCGAGCGGGAAGGCGACGCGGCTGACCCAGCTCGGCAACGTCACCGCGATGGCACCCGTCACGGGCGGCGCCACGGTGTTCGCGATGAACAGCCTGACCGCGCCCGACGATTTCTACCTGCTGCCCGCCAAGGGCGCGGCAAAGCGGCTGACCAATGTCAACGCCGACAAGCTGGCCGGCATCGACATGCCGACCGTCACGCGCTTCAATTTCAAGGGCGCGAACAACGACACCGTCTGGGGCTATGCGGTGAAGCCCGCCGGCTCGACCGGCAAGGTGCCGGTAGCGTTCATGGTTCACGGCGGGCCGCAGGGGTCGAGCAACAACAGCTGGTCCTACCGCTGGAACCCGGCGGTGTTCGCGGGCGCGGGCTTCGGCCTGGTCGCGGTCGATTTCCACGGGTCGACGGGGTACGGTCAGGCCTTCACCGACGCGATCCAGAATAACTGGGGCGGCTGGCCGCTCGAGGATCTGCAAAAGGGCTTGTCCGCGGCGACGACGAAGTTCGGCTGGCTCGACGGTGACAACGCCTGCGCATTGGGCGCGTCCTACGGCGGCTACATGATGAACTGGATCGAGGGCCAGTGGCCCGATCGCTTCAAATGCATCGTCCAGCATGACGGCGTCTTCGATGCGCGCGCGATGGCGTACGAGACCGAGGAGCTGTGGTTCGACGAGTGGGAACACGGCGGCAAGACCTATTACGAGGATCCGCAGGCGTTCGAAAAGTGGAACCCGGTCAACCACGTCGCCAAGTGGAAGACGCCGATGCTGGTCATCACCGGCGAGAAGGATTTCCGCATCCCGTACACGCAGGGGCTGGCGAGCTTCACCGCGCTCCAGCGGCGCGACATTCCGTCGAAGCTGGTGGTGTTCCCGGACGAGAACCACTGGGTGCTGAAGGCGAAGAACTCGCGGCAATGGTATGGCGAGGTGCTGGGCTGGCTGAACCGGTGGACCGGCAAGGGCGAAGTTGTCGTGCGGACCTGCGAGGACAAGCCCTGCCCGCCGAAGTGACGACCGGGTTCGTGACATGGGGGTGGTGCGAGGCGCCTTACCTCGCTTAAAGCGCCCCCATGACCGAACTCGCCAAGACTTTCGACCCCGCCGCCATCGAAGCCAAATGGTACGCCCATTGGGAAGACGGCGGCCAGTTTCGCCCCGGCCGTCCGGGTGCGGAGCCGTGGACGATCGTCAATCCGCCGCCAAACGTCACCGGCTCGCTCCACATCGGCCACGCGCTCGATAACACGTTGCAGGACATCCTCGTCCGCCACGCGCGGTTGCAGGGCAAGGATGCGTTGTGGGTGGTCGGCACCGACCATGCCGGCATCGCCACGCAGATGGTGGTGGAGCGCCAGATGAATGCGGTCGGCCAGAAGCGCACCGACCTGTCGCGCGAGGACTTCATCGCGAAGGTCTGGGAATGGAAGGCGGAAAGCGGCGGCGAGATTACGTCGCAGCTGCGCCGCCTCGGCTGTTCGATGGACTGGGCGAACGAGCGGTTCACGATGGACGAGGGCTTTTCGAAGGCCGTCCTGAAGGTCTTCGTGGACCTGCACAAAGAGGGGCTGCTGTACCGCGACAAGCGGCTGGTGAACTGGGATCCGGGCCTCGGCACCGCGATCAGCGACCTTGAGGTCGAGACGCGCGAGATGCAGGGCAAGTTCTGGCATCTGCGCTACCCGCTGGAGGATGGCAGCGGCTTCATCTCGGTCGCGACGACGCGGCCCGAGACGATGCTCGCCGACATGGCGGTGGCGGTGAACCCGTCGGACGAACGCTATGCCGCGCTGGTCGGCAAGAAGGTGCGCCTGCCGATCACCGGGCGGCTGATCCCGATCGTGACCGATGAACATGCCGATCCCGAACTGGGATCGGGCGCGGTGAAGATCACGCCGGGGCATGACTTCAACGATTTCGAGGTGGGCAAGCGCGCCGGCATCGCCGCCCGCGACATGCTCAACATGCTCGATGGCGCGGGCCGGATCGTCCAGTGTGGCGACATTCCCGAGGAACTGCTCGGCCTCGACCGGTTCGAGGCGCGCAAACGCGTGGTCGAGATGCTCGACGGCGCCGGCTTCCTAGAACGCGTCGAGGACCGCGTGATCCAGACCCCGTACGGCGACCGATCGGGCGTGGTGATCGAGCCGTGGCTGACCGACCAATGGTACGTCGATGCGGCCACGCTCGCCAAGCCGGCGATCGAGGCGGTGCGGTCGGGCGCGATCAAGATCGTACCGAAGACGTGGGAAAAGACCTTCTTCAACTGGATGGAGAACATCCAGCCGTGGTGCGTGAGCCGGCAGCTGTGGTGGGGGCACCAGATCCCGGCGTGGTTCGACGCCGACGGCAACGCCTATGTCGCGGAAACCGAAGCCGAGGCGCAGGCGCAGGCCGGGGAGGGCGTGACGCTCACGCGTGATCCGGACGTGCTGGATACGTGGTTTTCGTCCGCGCTTTGGCCGTTCGCGACGATGGGTTGGCCTGACACACAAAGCCCGCTCGTTTCGAGCGAAGTCGAGAAACCTGCGATTGGGACACGTGTCTCGACTTCGCTCGACACGAACGGGGGTGGGGGTGCGCTTAAATCCCCAGAATGGCAGCGTCGCTATCCCAACGACGTGTTGATTTCCGGCTTCGATATCCTGTTCTTCTGGGATGCGCGGATGATTATGCAGGGGATGCATTTCCTGAAGGACGTGCCGTTCCGCACGCTCTACCTCCACGGTCTCGTCCGTGCGGCGGACGGGCAGAAGATGTCCAAGTCGAAGGGCAATGTCGTCAACCCGCTCGGGCTGATCGACAGCTACGGCGCCGATGCGCTGCGGTTCTTCATGGCGGCGATGGAGAGCCAGGGCCGCGACATCAAGATGGATGAGAAGCGGGTCGAGGGGTATCGCAACTTCGCGACGAAGCTGTGGAACGCCAGCCGCTTCTGCCAGTCGAACGGCATCGGCGCGAGTGCGCAAATCGAGCCGCCCGCGGCGACGCTGGCCGTCAACAAATGGATCATCGGCGAGACGGTTCAGGCCATCCAGGCGGTCGACCTGGCGCTGGCGGACTATCGCTTCGACGGGGCGGCGGACGCGATCTACCAGTTCGTGTGGAGCCGCTTCTGCGACTGGTATCTGGAGCTCATCAAGCCGGTGCTTTCGCCCGCGCCGGGCGAACGCGGCGAGGGGCCGGATGCGGACGAGACGCGCGCCGTTGCCGGCTGGGTGCTCGACCAGATCCTGGTGCTGCTCCACCCGTTCATGCCGTTCATCACCGAGGAACTGTGGCACGCGATGGGCCAGCGGTCGTGCGACCTGATCGTCGCGAAATGGCCGATGGCGGACGCGCGGGCGCTCGATCCGGAGGCGAGCCGGGAGATCGACTGGCTGATCCGCCTCGTCGGCGAGGTCCGCGCGGCGCGGACAGAGTTGAACGTGCCGCCGGGTGCGCGGCTGATCGGATATTCGGAGGATGCAGACGACGCGTTCGCGCGACGTATGGCCGATCACGATGCGGTCTTCACCCGGCTGACTAGGGTGTCATGGCAACCCGTTGAAGGGGGGCGGGGCGGGGCATGCCTACGCATTCCGGCCGAAGGCGGAACATTGGTCATGCCCCTTGATGGTGCGATCGACCTCGCCGCCGAAAGTGCGCGCCTGACCAAGGCGATTGCCACGGCGGAGAAGGAGCGGGATGCGCTGGCTGGGCGCCTCGGCAACGCAAGCTTCGTCGAGCGCGCCAAGCCCGAGGCGGTGGAGAAGGCCAGGGCCGATCATGCCGAAAAGTCGGCGGAGGCCGAGCGGCTGACGGCGGCGCTGGGGCGGTTGGGATGACCCGACTCCCATTCGCTTCGAATGAAGCCCGTTTCTCGACTTCGCTCGAAACGAACGGATAGGCGTGGCCCGTCCACGCGACCTCACTGCCGGTCCGATCACCGGCACGCTCCTCGCCTTCGCGTTGCCGACGCTCGGCAGCAACGTGCTGCAATCGCTCAACGGGTCGATCAACACGATCTGGGTCGGGCATTTCCTGGGCGAAGCGGCGCTGGCGGCAACGTCGAACGCGAACATCATCATGTTCCTGATGTTCGGCGCGGTGTTCGGGTTCGGGATGGCGGCGACGATTCTGGTCGGGCAGGCGGTCGGGCGGCGCGATATCGATGCGGCGCGGCGGGCGTTCGGGTCGGCGGTGGCGCTGGTGCTGGGCGGCGCGGCGGTGATCGCGGCGCTCGGCTGGGTGTTCGCGCCCGAGATACTGACGTTGCTGGCGACGCCGGGCGGGGCGTTTCCGCTGGCGCTTGCGTACCTGCGCGTGATCTTCCTCAGCCTGCCGGCGTCAATGCTGAGCGTCCTGCTGATGATGGGGCTGCGCGGTACGGGCGATTCGACGACGCCCCTGTGGTTCATGGGGCTGAGCGTCGCGATCGATGCCGGGCTGAACCCGTTCCTGATCGCTGGGATCGGGCCGTTCCCGCAGATGGGCATCGCCGGGTCGGCGACCGCGTCGCTGATCGCGAATCACGTGTCGGTGCTGGGGCTGATCGCCTATATTTACTGGCGCGACCTGCCGCTCAGGCTGCGTAGAGCGGAACTCGGCTACCTTCGACCCGACCCGGCACTGGTCCGCGTCATCACCACCAAGGGCCTGCCGATGGGCGCGCAGATGCTCGTCATGTCGTCGGCGGGGCTGACGATGGCGGGCTTGGTTAATCGCCAGGGCGTCGATACGGTCGCTGCGTTCGGTGTCGCGCAACAGCTGTGGACCTATATCCAGATGCCCGCGCTCGCGATCGGCGCGGCGGTCAGCGCGATGGCGGCGCAGAATATCGGGGCGGGGCGATGGGACCGTGTCGATCGGATCACCCGCGCCGGCCTCATCACCAACCTGGCGCTGACCGGGGTGATGGTCGCGGTGACCACCGTGTTCGACCGACTGGTGCTCGGGCTGTTCCTGCGTGAGGGCAGCGCGGCCATGCCGATCGCCGAGCATATCCAGCTGGTCGCGGCCTGGGGTTTCATCCTGTTCGGCGCGACGATGGTGCTCTTCTCGACCGTGCGCGCGAACGGCGCGGTGCTGGCGCCGCTCGTCATGTTGTTCGTGTCGATGTACCCGGTCCGCATCGGCTTTGCCGCGGCGTTCCTGCCGTCGTGGGGCGCCGATGCGCTGTGGTGGAGCTTCCCGCTCGGGTCGGTCGCCAATCTGGTAATGGCGGCGCTTTATTATCGTTACGGCAACTGGCGGCGCGGCGCGCTGATGGTGGCGCCTGCCGAATGCGAGGAGCAGGCCCACGCCGACGCAGAGCCGGCGGGCATGGTCAGGCCGACGGCGTAGCGGGCACCATCACGTCGATCGCCGCGGCGGCGATCTTCACGGTGGCGGGGGTGTGGGCGAGTACTTCGCCGTCGATCGAGATCGGCAGCCGCGGTTTGGTGTCGATACGCAGCGATTTGCCGCGGAAGACGACGATATCCTCACGCCGCGCCTTCAACTTCAGGACCGTCGCCGCCCAGTTCGCGACCAGGCGCCGTTTGAAATGGCCGCGGACGCATTCGATGACGATGTCGCCGCTGTCGATCTCGGCCTCGTCCATCATTTCCTCGCCGCCGTGGAACCGACCGTTGGCGATGCGGACCTCGACGACCTTCAGATGCTGCGGTCCGGCGCCCGCATCCACGGTCAGCCAGAAGGGGCGGAATTTCAGGAACTGGATCGCCGCCCAGCTGAGATAGCCCAGCCGCCCGAGATATTTCTTCAGATTATGCGGCACCGTCTCGGCGATCTGCGGCGCGATGCCGAGCGTCGCGGCATTGGCGAAATAATCGTCGCCGATCATCCCCAGGTCGATACGACGCTTCTGCCCGGTCCGGATCACCGCGACCGCGCCGGGGATGTCGAGCGGGATGCCGAGCGTGCGGCAGAAGCTGTTGGCGGTCCCGAGCGGCAGCACGCCCAGCGTCACGCCCTTGCCCACCAGATGATCGACCAGCCCCGAAATCGTGCCATCCCCGCCGCCCAGGATGACGAGCTCGGGCTTCTTCGCCAGCGCGCGCTCGATCGTCGCCTCGAGCTGGTCGGGATCCTCCACGGCGTGGGCATCGACGGGAAAATCGACCGCATCGAGCGCCTGGCACGCCTGTTTGAACAGCGCCTGACCCTTGCGGGACTTGGCATTGACGATGAGCGCGGCGGAGGAAAAGCTGGTCATGGTGCGTCGCAACGCACGGGTTGCGGTTTCGGGTGCGTAACGCTTGATCGACCGCGTCACAGGGCGCAAAGCCCTTGCCCATGTCGCATTATCCCGCGCTCCGCTTGCGTCGCACCCGCGCCTCCGCCTGGAGCCGCCGGCTGCACGCCGAAACCGTCCTGACCCCCGCCGACCTGATCTGGCCGCTGTTCGTCAGCGAGGGCGCCGACGAAGAGCCGATCGCCAGCCTGCCCGGCGTGTCGCGCTGGTCGATTGCCAATATCGTCGCGCGGACGCGCGAGGCGCGCGACCTAGGCATCCCGTGCATCGCCTTGTTCCCGAACACGCCCGCCCACCTGCGCAGCGACGACGGGGCGGAGGCATTCAATCGGGACAATCTGATGTGCCGCGCGGTGAAGGCCATCAAGGACGCGGTGCCCGAGGTTGGCGTGCTGACCGACGTCGCGCTGGACCCCTATACCAGCCACGGGCACGACGGGCTGGTCGATGCCGCCGGCTACGTCCTGAATGACGCCACCGCCGACGTGCTGGTGCGTCAGGCGCTGGTGCAGGCGGAGGCGGGGGCCGATATCGTCGCGCCGTCGGACATGATGGATGGGCGCATCGGGCTGATCCGCGAGGGGCTCGAAGGCGCCGGCCACGGCAATGTGCAGATCATGTCGTATGCCGCCAAATATGCGAGCGGTTTCTACGGCCCTTTCCGCGACGCGGTCGGCAGCCGCGGGCTGCTGAAAGGCGACAAGAAAACCTACCAGATGGACCCCGCCAACGCCGAGGAAGCGATCCGCGAAGTCGCGCTCGACATCGCCGAGGGCGCCGATAGCGTGATGGTGAAGCCGGGGCTCCCTTATCTCGACATCATCGTCCGGGTGAAGGCGGAGTTCGGCGTCCCGGTGTTCGCGTACCAGGTCAGCGGCGAATATGCGATGATCGAGGCGGCGGCAGCGGCGGGAGCGGGGGACCGCGACGCGCTGGTGCTGGAGACGCTGATGGCGTTCAAGCGGGCGGGCTGTTCGGGCGTGCTGACCTATCACGCAGCGCATGCGGCGCGGCTGCTGGGGGCGTGATCAAAACTGAACGACTGCTGCTGCGCCGCTGGCGGGCGGCGGATATCGATCCGTTTCACGCGATGGGGCAGGACGCGGAGGTCATGCGCTTCATCGGCCCGGCAATGTCGCGCGCGGATTGTGCCGCGGCGGCGGAGCGGATGAACGCGGTGCTCGACGCGACAGGAACGTGCTTCTGGGCGATCGAGCGGCGCGCGGACGGCGCGTTCCTGGGATTCTGCGGCATCAAGCCCGGACCCGCGGGTACCCCGATCGCCGACCTGCCGGAAATCGGATGGCGATTGCGGCGCGATGCCTGGGGCGCGGGCTATGCGCGCGAAGCGGCGCAGGCGAGCATCGACCGGGCGTGGTCGGAGGGCAACGCGGGCGAAATCTTTGCGATCACGGTGGCGGCAAACACGCGCAGCTGGGGGCTGATGGAACGGCTGGGCATGGCGCGCGTCGCGGACAGCGACTTCGATCATCCCGCGCTGGCCGAGGACGATCCGCTGCGGCGGCACATAACCTACCGGATCGCCCGGCCGGCATGACCGCCGCCGCGATCGGGGTTGCGCCGGTACGCTCTCGCCGGGCGCTGTTCGTGGCGACGATCCTGACGGGGTCGTTCCTGCTGTTCCTGGTCCAGCCGATGGTCGCGCGGATGGCGCTGCCCAAGCTCGGCGGGGCGCCGGCGGTGTGGAATTCGGCGATGCTGGTGTATCAGGCGCTGCTGCTCGGCGGCTATGCCTATGCGCACTGGCTGGCGACGCTGTCGCAGCGGCGGGCCGCGACGATCCATCTGGGCGTGCTGGCGCTGGCCGCCCTGTGGCTGCCCCTGGGTCTGTTCGCCAGCGGCATGCCCGCCGGGGCGGAGCCGGCGCTGTGGGTGCCGTGGCTGCTGGGCGCGTCGATCGGGCCGCTGTTCTTCGCGGTGTCGGCGCAGGCGCCACTGATGCAGCGATGGTATGCGCTCGCCGAGCCGGGGCGCGACCCCTACGCCCTCTACGCCGCCTCGAATGTCGGCAGCTTCGGCGGGCTCATCGCCTATCCCCTGCTGGTCGAGCCGGGGCTGGCGCTGAAGATGCAGAGCCTGGTGTGGAGCGGCGGCTATGTGCTCCTGATCGCGCTGGTTGCGCTGTGTGCCTGGCGACTGCCGCGCGGCGACGATGCGATCGCTGCAGCCGCCACCGTCAGCCCGCCGCCGCCGCGCCGACGCGTCGCGCACTGGATCGTGCTGGCAGCGGTGCCCTCGGGCCTGATGCTGGCGACCTCCACCTTCCTGACGACCGATATCGTCGCGGTGCCGCTGCTGTGGGTGCTTCCGCTGGGGCTGTACCTGCTGAGCTTCACGGTCGCCTTCGCCGCCGATAGCAGGGTCGCGAAGCTGGTGACGACGTTCGCGCCGGTGATGATCCTGCTGTTCGGTGGCGCGGTGATCGCCGGACGGCAGGACACGCCGTATCTGAACGCATTGATGGCGCTCCTGCTGCTGTTCGCGGTCGCGGTGGCGCTGCACGCACGAATGTATGCGCTGAGGCCCGAACCCGACCGGCTGACCGGCTTCTATCTGGCGATGGCGATCGGCGGCGCGCTGGGCGGGGTGTTCGCCGGGCTGCTGGCGCCGGTGATTTTCGACTGGACCTACGAATATCCGCTGCTGATCCTGGCCGCCGGCGCGCTGGCGCCGCAGCTGTTCCTGCTACCGTTCGTCGGGCGGTTCTGGCGGGTAGAGGGGTGGCCGCGTTCGATCCGCATCGCCGCGGTCGTGGCGCTGACCGGTGCGCTGATCCTCGTCGGCCTGCGCAATCCCGGCGGATGGCTGGGGCACACGCCGGAGAACTTCGCGTTCCTGGCGCTCGCCGTGCTCGGGGTGCTGACGGTCGGCGCCCGTATTTCCTATGTCGTCGTGCTGGCCGGCGCGCTCTTCCTGTTCGGCGGGTACCGTGCGCTGGAAGTCACGATGCAGGGCGACCAGCGCACCCGCAGCTATTTCGGCGTGTACACGATCCGCGACTATCCCGATGTGCGGACGCTGGCGCACGGTACGACGCTGCACGGCGTCGAGCTGACCGGATCGCCGCTGCGAGAGCGCGTGCCGACGAGCTACTATACGCCGGGGTCGGGGGTCGGGCGCGCGATGATGGCGGTGCCGGCGTTGTACGGCCCCAACGCGCGCATCGGCGTGGTCGGTCTGGGGACGGGGACGCTCGCCTGCTACGCACAGCCGGGGCAGGACTGGCGTTTCTTCGAGATTGATCCCGCGGTAGTGCGGATCGCGCGAGACCCGGCCAAGTTCCGCTTCCTGTCACGGTGCGCGCCGGACGCCACGATCGTGGTCGGCGACGCGCGCCGGCAATTGCTGGAACAGCCGACCAGCGGGCTCGATCTGCTCGCGCTCGACGCCTTTTCGTCGGACGCGGTGCCGATGCATTTGATGACGCGCGAGGCCTTCGCCACCTACGCCCGCGCGCTCCAGCCGCGCGGGCTGCTCCTCGTCCATATTTCGAACCGCTTCCTCGACCTCGAACCCGTCGTAGGGGCGGCGGGAGCGGGCGGCGGCTGGTACGGCGCGCAGATCACGTTCGAACCCGGCATCGACGACGGCACATCCGCCTCGACGTCGGACTGGATTGCGCTCAGCCGCGATTCGGCGGTGCTGGGCGCGCTGGTCGCACAAGGCGGCGCGTGGCGACCGCTGCGGCTGCGAAAGGGTTTCGTCGGCTGGACCGATGACTACGCGACGATCCTGCCGCTGTTGCGGGGCTGGCGATAGCTCAGTTGGGCAGCAGCGCGCGCAGCCGCTCCTCGGCGACCGCCGCAGCGTCCGACCGGGCCTGTGCCGCGGCGATCGCCGAATCGAGCGCGGGGTAGGGCGGGGCCAGCGCCTCCGCTCGCGCGATCGCCAGCGATTCGATCGCGGCCAGCGCGGTGTCGATCGCGGCATGCGCCTGGCCGATCTCCCCGATCGCGGTCTGGCCGTCGAACCAGGCGGGCGTCCCCTCCGCCGCGCGCGCGCAGGCCTTCACCGCCGGCCCGCGCGCCGCGACGATCCGGTCGAAATCGGCGGCTGCCGCGTCGAACTCTTTTCGGCGGGAGGCGATGGTCGCGTCGAGGGTCGCATCCGGCGTCGCGACGGCGGCGGGCCGCTCGGGCTCGGCAAAGCCACGCCCCTCGACGGCGCGCGGCGCGAGCGACGGGGTATTGGCCCGCGGCGCGGCGCAGGATGCAAGCGTGACGGAGAGGGCGAGGGCGGCGAGACGGGCGGTCGACATGGCCACCGGGGTAGGCGTGCAAATTCTCTCACGCAACGGGGTTGCATCCCCCGAAAACCCCTTCTATCAGCCCACCTCCATTGCGCGCCCGTAGCTCAGCTGGATAGAGCATCAGACTACGAATCTGAGGGTCGGACGTTCGAATCGTTCCGGGCGCGCCATGGTTTTCCTGCACATCGTCGCTGGCGTCTAGCGCGACGGCACGCCCTTCGCGGCCAGTCGTCGTCAGCGCGACGCCAGGCCCGCTGCGGCGACGACCGCGAGCAGCCCCACCGACATGCCGCGCACGCTTTCGGGCTTGGCGACGTCGATCCATTCGTCCGGCGCGTGGGCGCGCCCCGCCTGGCCACCCGATTCGATCGTGACCGCAGGGATGCCGAGGTTCATCGCGACGTTCGAATCGGTCGAGCTGGCGTTGAAGTCGGGCGTGAAGCCCATCGCCGCGACCGACGCCGCCGTCGTCGTTACCAGGGGAGCGGTGCGGGGCGTCGCGCCGGCAGGGCGATCGCCGATCACCTCCCGCACCGCGCTCACCGTGCCGAAGCGGGTCGATCGCGCGACATTCTCCGCAGCCACGGCGCGGTCCACGATCGCGAGGAACCGCTGTTCGAGCCGGGCGAGCTCGCCGCCGTCCTCCGAGCGCATGTCGACATCGACGAAGACGCTGTTGGGTATCGCGTTGACCGACGTGCCCCCGCCGACGACGCTGGCGGCATAGGTGGTGCGCGGCGTCTTGGCCGGGACGACCGCATAAAGCTCGGCGATCGCGCCCGCCATCGCGGCTGCGGGGTTGACGATGCCGAACGCGCCATAGCTGTGCCCGCCCGGTCCCTTGAAGGTCACGCGGTAGCGTTTCGAGCCGACGCCGCCGATCGTGACGCGCGACGGGTCGGCACCGTCCATCGAGAAGAAGGCGCCGACGCGTCCGCGGTAGGGGCCCTTGGTCAACAGGTGGCGCACGCCGCGCAGGTCGCCGCGCCCTTCCTCGCCAACGGTGCCGACGAACAGGATCGGCGCGCGGGTCGCGACCTTGGCCGCGTCCATCGCGCGGGCGTAGGCGAGCAGGACCGCCAGGCCGCGGGTGTCGTCGCCGATGCCGGGTGCGAACAGCTTCGTGCCTTCACGCCGCACCGTCACGTCGGTACCCTCCGGAAACACGGTGTCGAGATGCGCCGAGAGCACCACCAGCTTCGCCGCGCGATCGGTGCCGGGGCGAAGGCCGGTGACGTTGCCCTCCGCATCGATGCTCACGTCGCGCAGGCCCGCGGCACGGAATTTCGCGGCATAGGCGGCGGCGCGCGCCGCTTCCTTGAAGGGCGGGGCGGGGATCTGCGTCAGCTCGACGATTTCGGCGAC
This sequence comes from Sphingomonas donggukensis, assembly GCF_023674425.1. NCBI lineage: Bacteria > Pseudomonadati > Pseudomonadota > Alphaproteobacteria > Sphingomonadales > Sphingomonadaceae > Sphingomonas > Sphingomonas donggukensis. Next base: position 1,132,198 of record NZ_CP098401.1, on the reverse strand, counting down.
GGTGGCATCGTGGGTGCGGTCGAGCTCGGCAAGCGCCGCGCGCACGGTGGCGGCATTCCTGACGGGCGCGATATCGGCGGTCGCCGCCTGCGCGGCGGCCAGGGTGACGAGCAGCAACAGCATCCGGACGACCTCCACCGGGGCGAAGCGGCTCGCCCATGCGGCGATGGTGTCGTCAGGCGCGGGCGTTGGCAAGCCGCGCGCGGATTTCGCCCGCGCCGCCCGGCACCGCATCGCCGAGCGCCAGCAGCCGCCGGGCCTCGAACGGCCCGGGCAGCCGCCACGCACCCGTGCGATCGGCAGAAAAGTCGAAGAAACGGGCGTAATATTCGGGATCGCCGACCAGCATCAGCGCGTCGTGACCCCGCGCGTCGCTGCACGCCGCGGCATCGAGCATGTGGCGGGTGAGCGCGCGCCCGATGCCGCCACGCTGGATGGCCGGCTCGATCGCCACGGGGCCGACCATCACCATCGGCACGACGCGCCCGTTGTCGCCGGCGAATTCGACCGGCCAGCACTGGATGGTCCCGGCAAGCGCACCGTCGTCGTCGAGCGCGGCGAAGCTCAAGGCCGCGATCGCCTGCGTCCCCGCGCGCACGCGATAGGCGGTGCGCGTGTGCCGGTCGGTCCCGAACGCGCGGTCGAGCAGCGCCTCGATCCGGGGCGCGGCGACGGTGGCGAGGGGGACGATGGTCATTGCGGCACGATCCTGACGGGAAGGGCGCGCGCTTTACGGCGTTCCCCCGCCGACGCAAGGGTTTCGGATGCCGGGCGATCTGCTATCGCGCGGGCTGCCTTATATTGCTGCCGGAAAGTCCGTCCTTGCCCGATTCCCTGACGTTGCAGGTCCACGACCTCGAGACGATGGTTCTGACCGGCGTCTATTCGGAGGAGACGCACCTGCCGCAGCCGCTGCGCATCTCGCTCGACGTCGATATCGATTGCGCGGCGCAGTTCGCGCCCGACACGCCGCTCGACGCGTCGAAAAGCTATCTCGACCTGCGCCACGCGGCGACCGACGGCTTGCCCGAAGGCGTCCATTTCACCCTGATCGAAGGCGTGGCCGACCATATCGCCGAAACCCTGTTCCTCCAGGATCCGCGGGTGTCGCGGGTGCAGGTGAAAATCGTGAAGCTGGCGATTTCGGAGGCGGGCGAAGCGATCGGCATCACGCTGGTCCGGCACCGGCGCTGACGATGGCGGGGCTTGCGCTCGTCACCGGGGGATGCCGGCGGGTGGGGGCGCATATCGCCGCGCGGCTGGCGAAGGCGGGATACGATATCGCGCTGCATGCCGGTCACGATCCGCAGCCGGAACCCTGGTTGGTCGAGGCGCTGGCGGGACGCCGGTGGCATGTCTTCACCGCCGACCTGTCGGACGCAGGCCAGGTCGCCGCGCTGCCGGGGGACGTCGTGGCGCATTTCGGCGCGCCGATCGACGTGCTCGTCAACAGCGCGTCGCGCTTCGCCGCGATCGATGACGGCGGCGTCGCCATGCCCGACGTGATGGCGCATCTGTCGGTCAATGTGGCGGCGCCGGTCGCGCTGGCGCAGGCTGTGGCGGAGGCCGCGGGCACTGAGGGCGCGGCGATCGTCAACATTCTCGACCAGCGTGTCGCCAATCCGCCGCGGGACCAAGTGGTTTATACGATTTCAAAGCAGGCGCTGGCGGAGGCGACGCGGACGCTTGCCATCGCACTGGCGCCGCGCGCGCGGGTCAACGGCGTGGCGCCGGGGCTGGTGATGCCGACCGGCGACTATGCCGAGGGGCAGGGCGACCGGCTTGCCGCGCTGATGCCGCTCGAGCGGCTGGCGTCGCCGCAGGAGGTCGCCGATGCCGTCGCCTGGCTGGTGGGCGCGCGATCGGTGACGGGGCAGACGATCTTCGTCGACGGCGGCGCGCATCTGAAGAGTTTCGAGCGCGACTTCGTGCACCTCGCGCGCTGACCCTCAGGCGCGGCAGCGACCGAGCGATTCGCGCACGAAGCCATAATCCTCCCGCGCGATCGCCGCATCGGCCGGCGCCATCGTCGCCAGCGCGCGGTCGGGTAGCGTGGCAGGCAGGCCACAGGCAAGGCGGTACCACAGCAGCGTGTCGCGCCGCGGAACGCCGGCGGCATCGTCGACGATCTCGCTCAGCGCGACTGCCCAGCGGGTCTGCTCGCCGGGACGCCGCAGGATCGACAGCGATACCGGGCGCCCGTCGGTGGTGTTGAGGAATATCTGCGTCTCGCCCTCGCCCGGCAGCGTACCCGCGACGTGGAAGGCGTTGCCGATCCCCGCGATCGCCGGCGGCGCGTCGGCGGCCAGCACTTCGCGCGCGATCGCGCGGACGCGGGCGTCGAGCGCCGGGGTCCACGGGCGCTGGGCGTCGGGCGTGGTCAGCTGCACCTCCCCGGCGCGACCCGCGACCGGGCGCGCGAACACGATCGCACGCGATTTCTTCAGCTTCGGCGCCTTGCCGCGCGCGTCGAGCGGCACGTCGGCGAGATAGGTCAGGCGCTGGGCGATCCCCGACGGCCCGCGAATCAGCGCCAGTACGTCCGCGGTGACGTAGAATCGCGCGGTGCCGGCGGTGAGTCCGGGAGCTTCCTCGGGCTTCAGCCGCTGCGCATCGCGGATCGTGACGTCGATGATCGCGGGTGCGCCGAGCACGCGGTCGGCGACTGCGGCATAATCGGGCAACACTTGCCCTGATTCGGCCACGATCGCGGCATTCTGCGCCAAAACCGGCGGGATTGGCACGCTGATTGCGGCCGTCAAAAGGGCCGCGATACGGATACTGGACATGGTAAACGCCCTACCTCAACCCCCCCAGATGATACAGAAATAATTCCCCGGGCCCGCGCTTGTACGTTTGTTGCGCCCGACAAAGCGTTTGCGTCACGAGAACCACGTGATAGAGACACGCTGCCTTGCCGGGGATATAACAATACCTGCGGCAGAAGGTGGGCATGGCACTGTCTCGATCGTGCTGCGTTCACCTCAGTCAGACTTTAGGGAGTGTGGTTGCTGAATGTCCTACGCTGACAGGAGTACGGGTGGTAGCCGGGTCGTGGCCTTGGTCATGGTCGCGCTGATTTGCGCGGTGCTCGGCTACGCATTCGTCACGGGCCTCGCCTATCAATATATCAAGAAGGCGCAGGAGAATCTGCAGACGTTCGAGGTCGAGGAGCCGCCGCCCCCGCCCGAGGAAGTCCCGCCGCCGCCGCCGCCGCCGGATCAGCCGATGACGCCGCCGCCGGTCGTGACCCCGCCGCCGATCGTGCAGACCACGACCCCGCCGGTGGTGATCCAGTCGGTGACGACGCCGCCGCCGCCGTACGTCGCGCCGCCGCCCGCACCCGCCGCCCCGCCGGCCCCGCCTGCACCCCCGGCTCCGCCGACGGTGAACAAGGCGGCGAGCTCGAAGGGTGACGAAGCCGGCTTCTTCGGTACCGATTCGTATCCGCCGAGCGCGCTGCGCAACGAGGAGCAGGGTACCGTCGCGGTGACCTGGACGATCAACACCGCCGGGCGCGTCGAGAATTGCCGCGTCACCGCGTCGAGCGGGTCGAGCACGCTCGATCGGGCGACGTGCGACAACATCACGCGGCGTGGTCGCTACAGCCCTGCGCTGGACCAGTCGGGTGCGCCCATCGCGTCGACCAAGTCGCGGCGCATCAAATGGGTCATTCCAAACTAAGCCCTTACAAAGTTTTTAAATATTCAGCTAGTTAGAGGGAATTTCGAGCATGTTGACCACCATTCTCGCCGCAGGCGCTGCGCCGGCCGCTGAAAATCCGTACGGTCTCTGGGAAGCACTGCAGCAGGGCGGCGTCATCGCCTGGTCCGTGTTCATCATCCTGGTGACCTTCCTGTTCTTCTCGCTCTTCATCATGTTCGTGAAGCTGTTCGAGCAGCAGAAGATCATGGCCCAGGCCAAGCGCGTGCGCGCGACCTTCTGGCAGTCGAACAGCCTGCGTGAGGGCGCCGCCAAGCTCGAGAAGAACTCGGCTTATCGCCAGGTCGTCGACGACGGTCTCGCCGCGCAGGACCAGCACAAGCTGCTGACCGACCCGGTCGAGGCGCATGACTGGCTGCACGGTTCGCTCGCCCGTTCGGAGGCGCAGATCAACTCGTCGCTCAACGGCGGCCTTGCCTTCCTCGCGACCGTCGGTTCGACCGCGCCGTTCATCGGCCTGTTCGGTACCGTCATCGGCATCTACCGCGCGCTCATCAAGATCGGCGCGTCGGGCCAGGCATCGATCGACGCCGTCGCCGGCCCGGTCGGTGAGGCGCTCATCATGACCGCACTCGGCCTCGTCGTCGCGGTTCCGGCCGTGCTCGCCTACAACTGGCTGCAGCGCCGCAACAAGGCGATCGCGGAAGAACTGTCGGCGTTCTCGAACGACGTGCTCGGCTTCCTCGCCTCGAATGGCGCGGTGAAGCCGGTTGCGATGCGCGCCGGCACGACGAAGCCCGGCGTGGCGACGGCTCCGGCGACCAAGCCGGCGGCGACGACCACCGCTGCCGGTGGCATCCCGACCCGCTCGTAATACCCGGTCGGGGGCGACGTTCGCGGCGCTCCCGACTACCCTCCGGCGAACGGCGCCGGATGTGGAAAAGTGGATAGGATAGGCTCGCAATGGCGATGAGCGTTGGCGGAGGTTCCGCCGAAGACAAACCCCTTTCGGACATCAACACGACGCCGCTCGTCGACGTCATGCTGGTGCTGCTGATCATCTTCCTGATCGCGGTTCCGGTGGTGTTGCAGACGGTGAAGCTCGAGCTGCCGAAGGTGGCCTACGAAGTCACCACGACGAAGCCGGAGAACATCCTGCTGTCGGTTACGGGCGACAACAACAAGTGCAACGTCGGCTGGGGCATGACCCCCGTGACGCACCAGGAACTGCTCGACCGCGGCGTCGCCAAGCTGAAGGGTGTGGTCGATCGCCTGGGCGCCAATGTGAAGCCGGACGACATTCCCGAAGTGCACATCCGCGGCGACATCAACACGCCCTACCGGTGCATCGGCGGTGCGGTCTACACGATGCAGCAGGCAGGCTACCTCAAGGTCGGCTTCATTTCCGAGCCGCCCGCCGGCTCGATCAAGCCGGCCGATCGTTGATCCCCGGCCAGCAGTTCAGGAGTATTTGAAATGGCAATGAGCGCCGGCCAAGACGATGGCGAGCCCATGATGGAGATGAACACGACGCCGCTCATCGACGTCATGCTCGTGCTCCTCATCATGTTCATCATCACCATCCCCGTGCAGACGCACGCGGTGAAGGTCGACCTGCCGCAGAACGCGAACACGCCGAACAACGTCATCGAACCGGACAAAAACAAGGTCACGATCGATGCGGCGGGTTCGATTTTCTGGAACGGCGCGCCGATCAACGAGGTTCTGCTGCGCCAGTATCTGGAACGGACCGCGGTGATGAACCCGGAACCCGAACTCCATTTCGCGCCTGATCCTCAGGCGCGGTACGAGAAAGTCGATCAGGTTCTCGCTGTCATCAAGCGGGCCAACATCACCAAGCTCGGCTTCGTGGGGAACGAGCAATACCGCAACGATTTCTGATCGTTTCGGACCGCATCTTCGGATGAAAGGGGTGGCCTCGCGCCGCCCCTTTTTTTTGTGCGCGTGTTCCGGGGCGGGCGCGACGCCCATGCGCGTTAGCGGTTGGGTGCGGGCTGGGGTCCGCAACCCTCCGGACTTGCGAGCGCGCAACAAAAGTGACACTCTCCTGTCATCGAACTGTAATAGTTGGAGGGTGACATGGCAGGGATGCGGATGGTGTTCGGATTGGCAGCCGCCGCGGTCGCGTTCGTCTCCCCGGCAATGGCGCAGGCGCAGGCGATCAAGGTCGCCCATGATGCGATCCTGGCCGGCGACTTCCACACGGCGGAGCGCACGCTCGACGCGGAACGCCGGATCTTCCCGAAGCGCGCGGAGGTCTTGCTGAACCTGGCCGCAATCTACGCGGGCACCGGGCGGTGGCAGGATGCTGCGCGGCTCTACCGCATCGTGCTGGAGCTGCCCGACTCTTTGATGGACCTGTCCTCAGATCGCACCGCGCGCGCGCACGCCATCGCCCATGCCGGACTGCTCCGCCTGCGCTACGTTCAGACGGCAGCGCGCTGACAGGTTGAGGATCGCGCGGGAGCGGGGGGGTGCGCGGATATCCTGCTGGCTCTGCAATGGACCCGTCCGCAGATCGCACCGCTAGCGCGCACGCATCGCCGGTGCCGGACTGCTTCGCCTGCGCTACATCCAGACCGCGGCGCGCTGGCACGTTGAGGATGGCGCGTGAGCGGGGGCATCCGGGCATATCCTGCTGGCTCTGCAATCGCGATCAGGCATGGGACGGCGAGGCGTTGGGTGCGGCTCCATATCGACATGCCGCCTCGAATCGCGTGTGCGGCGGGGTGTCTCCGGCCTGTGATGTTGGGACGCTGTAGTCGGGGGGGTGGTGACGAGTTTCGTGCTGCCCCGCGGATCGCTGTTCAGATGAAACGCGTTTCCTCGCGACGTCAGAAGCGTACGGAAGCGGTACTTGGACAAATCTCCACGGTCGCGGCGTCGCACTTCACGGTCCCGATTCGCTCCATGCAAAGTCTTCCGCCGTGCGCATTTGCGGACTGGTCGCGGCTCGATCACGGTCGTGACGGCGCTCGTTTCGGAATGGCGGTCGTTCTGGATAAGGCGTCGCCTGCATGCGACGTTTTGGACAAGGCATGGCGCCATGTGTTCGATGTCGCGGAATTCGGCGTCCCGGGTTCCGGTCTCGCTGTACCTTCGGACGCGGCGCTGATTCGCGGGCGCCATCTAGTCGCTTCATGCCGAGCCTCAGACTCGTCGGTGAGCCTGCACAGCGCACCTGCCAAGGCCACAGTCTCTCAACGAACAACGACCGGCGCACTTGGTCGTCGGCACACCGTGGCACGTCGCGATTCTACCCCTGCGGCGGGGTACCCACATGCCTGGGCTATCACTCGACCAAGCGCACCGCCGTCACAATCGCGGCAGGGTGACGCCGCGCTGGCCCATATATTTGCCCGCGCGGTCGGCGTAGCTCGTTTCGCACGGCCGGTCGCCCTTAAGGAACAGGAACTGGCACGCGCCTTCGTTGGCGTATATCTTGGCGGGCAGGGGCGTGGTGTTCGAGAATTCGAGCGTCACATGCCCCTCCCATTCGGGTTCGAGCGGGGTCACGTTCACGATGATGCCGCAGCGTGCATAGGTCGATTTGCCGAGGCAGATCACGAGCACGTCGCGGGGCACGCGGAAATATTCGACGGTGCGGGCCAGCGCGAAGCTGTTCGGCGGGATCACGCAGACGTCGGTCTTGCGATCGACGAAGCTGTTGGCGTCGAAATTCTTCGGGTCGACGACGGCGGAATCGACGTTGGTGAAGATCTTGAACTCGTCCGACACGCGCGCGTCATATCCGTAGGACGACAGGCCGTAGCTGATGCAGCCCTCGCGGCGCTGCGCCTCGACGAACGGCTCGATCATCCCGGTCGCGGTCGCCTGCTCCCGGATCCAGCGGTCGGAAAGAATCGCCATGTCGCCCCCCTGATTGCGCGGTCAGCTTTCGCCGGTGCGGGCCGCCGGGGCAAGGGGGGGCGCGGGCGTCGCGGTGGCGATCAGGGCAGTCGGTGCATCTCGCTGATCACACCCGCCGTGATCGTCGCCGGCATCGCGCGCATCAGCGCCCGCCAGACGCCGCGAACCGGCCAGGAGGCGTGACCGCCGAGGCGCCCTTCGCCCGACCGGCGGACCATCGCGCGGATGCGGCGCAGGCGCATCGCTTCGAATGCGGGCAGCATTTCGTCGGCGGCAAGGGTCTGCGCGAGCGTCCCGATCGCGGCCGCATCCTCGATCCCCTGGCAGCCGCCTTGACCAAGGTTTGGCTCCATCGCGTGCGCCGCGTCGCCGACGCACAGGATGCGCCCGCGCCCCAGTTGCCGCGGGGCTGCCCGCGCGTGGACCGCGAACGGGATCAGTTCTGCGTCGGTCGTCGCCGCGACCGCGGCGGTCACGTCGGCGGGCCAAGCTTCAGCCGCCGTGCGCACCTCATCGATGCCAACCGGGTCGGCATCGACAGACCGGTCGCGCATCCAGAACCAGTATTGCCCGCCAGCCTCCAGATCGAACACGCCGAAGCGTTCGCGCGCGCCCCAATATTCGCGCGCCTCGAAGGTCGGGGCGGCGCGCGTGCGGCTGATGCCGAGCACGCCGCCATAGCCGCGGTACCGCGGTGTGTTGCCGATCAACGCGGTTGCGTGCGGCGACCAGATGCCGTCGGCCAGAATGACGAGGTGGGCGGACGTGGCGGAGCCGTCGCCCAGCCTCACGGTGGCGCCGCCGCCATCCTGCGTGACGCCGGCGACCGCTTGCCCCAGCCGAAGATCGATATCGCGGACGCCATCTAGCAAAGCGCGTTGCAGCAGGCTGCGGGTCGGGAGGAAGGCGCCGGGCGCACCCTGGCCCCGCGGCAGGTCGTATTGCAGGATCGTGCGATCGGCGCGGTCGGCGACGCGCATCGCATGAATCGGCGCGGCGGCGGTTTCGATCGCGTCGGCCACCCCCAGCCGGCGCAGGGCCGCGATGGCATTCGGCCACAGGCTGAGCGCCGCGCCGGCGGGCTCCAGCACCGGCGCGCGTTCCAGCACGGTCACGCCCCAGCCCGCCCGGCGCAGCGCGATCGCGGTGGACAGGCCGGCGATGCCGGCGCCCACCACGATCGCGCTGCGGCTCAAGCGAGGCCGAGGTCGGCTGGCCCGAACGCGTCCGGCAACAGTTCGGAGAGCGCATAGCGGCGGACGGCATCGCCCTCCGCGGCGCCGCACAGCACGGGCAGGTCGGTGCCGCTCATCTGCGCGGCCTCGTTGATGACCTGGCGACAGCGCCCGCACGGGCTGACCGGGGCGGTGCCGGTGGGACGGCCGTCGGCGTCCATCGCGCCGCCGATGACGGCGACCGCGGCAACCTCGCGCAGGCGGCCTTGCGCGCTGATTGTCGCCAGTGCGACCGTCTCGGCGCACAGCGACAGGCCATAACTCGCATTCTCGAAATTGGCGCCGGTCACCACCGATCCGTCGGTCATCAGCACCGCGGCGCCGACCGCGAAGCGCGAATAGGGCGCGTGGGCGTGGCGCGCGGCGGTGCGCGCCTGTGCGATCAGGGCGGCGGTATCGATCGTCATGGTCATCCCTTGATATGCAGCACGCAGATCAGCGTGAAAAGGCGGCGTGCGGTGTCGAAATCGATCGCGATCTTGCCGTCCAGCCGCTCGATCAGCAGGTTCGCGGCGTCGTTGTGGATGCCCCGCCTGGCCATGTCGACGGTTTCGATCTGCGCCGGTGTGGACTGGCGGATCGCCTGGTAATAGCTGTCGCAGATCGCGAAATAGTCGCGGATCGGGCGGCGGAACCGTCCGAGCGCCAGCACCAGCGTTTCGAGATGGCTGTCGTCGGCGCGGTGGATGGCAAGGGCCAGGCGCCCTTCCTCGACCGACAGCTTGATGCGGTACGGCCCGGCATAACCGTCGTCATGGGCCCGCTGCGGCGCGAAGCTGTTGTCCTCCAGCAGGTCGAAGATCGCGATGCGGCGTTCCTGCTCGACGTCCGCCGACCGCCACAGGATCGTGCGTTCGTCCAGGGCGACGTCAATGATGCGCGGATCGGCCACGTGCGCAGCCTTGATGCACTTGGCCGCGCGAATCAACGCCGCGGAGGCGATCCACGTTATCCACGGCCCGGGCGGGCGCAGGACGGTTGCGGGGCGCGGCGCAGGGTGGGAAGGGGGAGCATGGCCACACTGATCCGCCCCGCCGATTCCCCCGCCCCCGTGCAACTGCCCCAGAACGTCGAGGCGGAGGCGGCGCTGCTGGGCGCGATGATGATCGACAACCGGTTGGCCGACGACATGCTCGACCGGCTCGACCAGGACCATTTCTTCGAGCCGCTCCACGGGCGCATCTTCACCGCGATCCGGTCGCTGCGCCAGAACGACATGCTGGCGACCCCGGTCACGCTGCGCCCGATGTTCGACGGCGACGAGGGGATGCGCGAGCTGGGCGGGCCGGCGTATCTGGCACAGCTGACGGGCAGCGGCGCGGGGTTGATCGGCGCGAAGCAGTTCGCCCAGCAGATCTACGACCTCGCCATGCTGCGCGCGCTGGTCACGGTCGGGCGCACGCTGATCGACGGCGCGATGGACACGCGCGAGGAAGTGAACCCGCGCGCGCAGATCGAGGCGGCGGAAGAGGCGCTGTTCCAGGTTGCCGCGGAGGGCAACAGCGAGAACGCGGTCAAGACGTTCAGCCAGGCGACCACGATGGCGGTCAAGATGGCCGAAAAGGCGCTGAACGCGGGCGGCGGCCTGTCGGGGGTCACCACCGGCCTGGACACCGTCAATGCCAAGACCGGCGGCCTGCATCACAGCGATCTGCTTATCCTCGCCGGGCGTCCGGGTATGGGCAAGACGTCGCTCGCCACCAACATGGCGTTCAATGCGGCCAAGCGCTGGATGGACGACATGCGGCTCGGCATCCCGCCCGAGAAATCGGTGGGGGCGAAGGTCGCGTTCTTCAGCCTGGAAATGTCTGCCGACCAGCTGGCGACGCGCATCCTGTCGGAGCAGGCGCGGATCAGTTCCGAATCGCTGCGCATGGGCAAGATCAGCAAGGCCGAGTTCGCGCAGCTGGCCGCCGCCGCCGCCGATCTCGAGAACCTGCCCCTGTTCATCGACGATACCGCGGGCCTCAGCATCAGCGGGCTGCACACGCGCGTGCGGCGGTTGCAGCGGCGGCAGAACAACCAGATTGGGCTGGTGATCGTCGACTACCTCCAGCTGCTGTCGGGCTCTGGCAACCGCGCCAGCGACAACCGCGTGCAGGAGATTTCCGAGATTTCGCGCGGGCTGAAGACGCTGGCGAAGGATCTGAACGTGCCGGTGCTGGCGTTGTCGCAGCTCAGCCGCGCGGTCGAGCAGCGCGAGGACAAGCGCCCGCAGCTGTCCGACCTGCGCGAATCGGGCTCGATCGAGCAGGACGCCGACATCGTGATGTTCGTGTACCGCGAGGATTATTACACCGCCGCCAAGGAGCCCAAGCGCCCGAAGGAAGGCGACGACGCCAAGGTGTTCGACGACCATTCGCGCTGGACGCAGGACATGGAGCGGGTGTTCGGCCTGGCCGAGCTCATCATCGCCAAGCAGCGCCACGGCGCGACCGGCAAGGTGACGATGAAGTTCGAGCCGAACATCACGCGCTTCAGCGACTATGCCGGGGAGCAGAGCTTCTCGAGCTTCGAGTAAGCCGGCGCGCGCTCGGACGGCGCGCTGCCCTCACGCGCATCACGCGCACATACGAAAAAGGGCGCATCCCGCAGTGGGAAGCGCCCTTTCCGCATCCGCGCCGACCGGGGCCGGCGGGATGGTCTGGATTACTTGACGTCGGTCGCGTCGTCAGCATGATCCTCGGCGTTGTCGGCCGCGGCGTGCATGTTGTCGGCAGCAGCCTCGAGGTTGGCTTCCGAAGCTTCGGTGGTGGCGTTGTCGGCCATCGCTTCGAGGTTGTCGGCCTGTGCCTCGATGTTGTCGGCGACCATCTCGGCGTTCTGCTCGTTGGCTTCCGCCTGCGGCGAGTTGCAGGCTGCGAGCGACATCAGGCCGGCGGCAGCAGCGACAAAGAGAACCTTCTTCATTAATTGCTCCCAAGCAAATACGTTCGCGGACCGGCCCGATTGCCGACGCGAAGTTGCCGCAATAGCGTCACAAACGGGTACGTCAACGCACAATCCACGGGCGTGCGCCGAATGGACGAGCGGCGATCGCGCCCGTCATCGCGCCGGCGTGACCCGGCCGATCACCTCGGGTGCGTTGGCCACGATGGCGAGCATCGCCGTCCACGCCGCGACATTCTGGCGCAGCTGCGCCGGGTCGATCTTGTCGAGCGTGTCGTCGGGCGTGTGGTGCAGGTCGAAGTAGCGGAGGCCCGATTGCGACAGGTCCACCGCGGCCACACCCTGTTTGAACAACGGGCCGACATCGGCGCCGTCGCCCGCCTTTTCGGACCCGCGCGAGATACCGAGCGGGAATAGCGCGGTGGCCAGGCGGTCGCCGACCGCCTTGGCGCTGTCGGGCAGGTTGACCGCGAATTTCCAGATGCGGTCGGCGCCGAAATCGCTTTCGGCGGCGAGCACGTGGTTGTCGCCCTTGTGCGCCTCTCCATAAGCGCGTCCGCCGAACACGCCGACTTCCTCCGCGCCGAACCAGACGACGCGGATCGTGCGGCGCGGGGTGCCGGCATTCATGATCCGCTTGGCAGCCGCCGCAGTGATCGCGACGCCGCTGGCATCGTCGATCGCGCCGGTCCCCAGATCCCAGCTGTCGAGGTGACCGCCGACGACGACGATGCCGGCGGCGGGGTCGCTGCCGGGCACTTCGCCGATGACGTTGCCCGACTGCTTCATGCCGGTCTGGCGCGCGGTGATGAGCAGTTTCAGCCGCACCGGCTTGCCGCGCTTTAGGATGCGTTCGAGCTGCTCGGCATCGGGCAGCGACAGCGCGGCGGCCGGGATCGCGGCGGTTCCGTCGGGGAAGTTGGTACCGCCGGCGTGCGGGTTGCGGTGATAGTCGGTGCCGACCGACCGGATCAGCATCGCCGCCGCACCCTTCTTGGCGGCGATCGCGGGGCCGGTGCGACGGACGGCGCCGTAATAGCCGTAGGACGACCCGTCCTGCGTCGCGTGCATCGCGTGGCTGACGAAGGCGATCTTGCCCCGCAGGCTGCCGTCGGGTGCCGCCTGCAAAGCCTCGAGCGAGGGGAAATACACGATCTCGCCGACCAGTCCCTTCGAGGGCGTCGCGCCCGAGTTGCCGAGCGCGGTTACCGCCAGCTTCTGCGGGAAGGGGGACACGACTTCGGCGGTTTCCTCGCCGCGGACCCACACCGGCATCTGGTATGGCTCGATCCGCACGTTCTTGAAGCCGAGCGCGGTCAGCTTGGTCACCGCCCACGCGCGTGCCCGTGCCTCCGCCTCGGTCCCGGCCAGGCGCGGGCCGATCTCGGTCGTCAGCCCCTCTGTGATGTCCCACGCATAGTCGTCGGACAGCGCGGCATCGCGGAGCGCGGCGGGGTCCATCGTCTGGGCATGGGCGGAAAGCGGAAGGGCGAGCGCGGCGATGGCCGCGAGCAGGGGGCTTTTCGTCATGCGCGCGGTGCTAGCCCGTGGCCCGCGCGTTGCCAAGCGATCAGGGCGTCGCTACATCGCCGCCGACCTTTCCAGCCTATCGAACCTACGAGACGGAGACCGCAAGTGGCCGCGCAATACGCCTTTGTCATGAAGGACATGACCAAGACCTTCCCCGGCGCGCCCAAGCCGGTCCTGAACAACATCAACCTGCAATTCTACCAGGGTGCGAAGATCGGCATCGTCGGCCCCAACGGCGCCGGCAAGTCGACGCTGATGAAGATCATGGCGGGCGTCGACAAGGACTTCACGGGCGAGGCGTGGCCGGGCGAGTACATCACCGTCGGCTATCTGGAGCAGGAGCCCGAGCTCGACCCGACCAAGACGGTGCTTGAGAACGTGAAGCAGGGCGCGCGCGAGACGGCGGACCTGGTCGATCGGTTCAACGCGATCTCGGCGGAAATGGGCGATCCCAAGGACGACACCGATTTCGACGCGCTGATGGAGGAGATGGGCGAGCTTCAGGCCAAGATCGACGCGGTCGACGGCTGGAGCCTCGACAACCAGCTAGAGATCGCGATGGAGGCCCTGCGCTGCCCGCCGTCGGACTGGCCGGTCGAGAATCTGTCGGGCGGTGAGAAGCGCCGCGTCGCGCTCACCCGGCTGCTGATTCAGAAGCCGTCTATCCTGCTGCTCGACGAGCCCACCAACCATCTGGACGCCGAAAGCGTGCGCTGGCTGGAGCAGCATCTGAAGGAATATGCCGGCGCGGTCCTGATGATTACCCACGACCGCTACTTCCTCGACAACGTGGTCAACTGGATCCTCGAAATCGACCGCGGCAAGTATTTCCCGTACGAAGGCAATTACTCGACCTATCTCGAGAAGAAGGCCAAGCGCCTGGAGCAGGAAGAGCGCGAGGAATCGGGCCGCCAGACCGCGATCAAGAACGAGCTGGAGTGGATCCGGCAGGGCGCGAAAGCACGCCAGACCAAGTCCAAGGCGCGTATCGCGAAGTTCGAGCAGCTGGTCGAGGCGCAGAAGAACCGCACCCCCGGCAAGGCCCAGATCGTCATCCAGGTACCCGAGCGCTTGGGCGGCAAGGTGATCGAGGTCGAAAACGTCAGCAAGGCGTATGGCGACAAGCTGCTGTTCGAGAACCTCAGCTTCACGCTGCCCGCGGGCGGCATCGTCGGCGTGATCGGCCCGAACGGCGCCGGCAAGTCGACGCTGTTCAAGCTCATCACGGGTCAGGAGACGCCCGACGACGGCACGATTGCGATGGGGTCGACCGTGCGACTGGGCTATGTCGACCAGAGCCGCGACCACCTCGATCCCAAGAAGAACGTCTGGGAGGAAATCTCCGACGGGCTCGACTACATGAAGGTCAACGGCCACGACCAGTCGACGCGCGCCTATGTCGGCGCCTTCAACTTCAAGGGGCAGGACCAGCAGAAGAACGTCGGCAAGCTGTCGGGCGGTGAGCGCAACCGCGTCAACATTGCCAAGATGCTGAAGAAGGGCGGCAACGTGCTGCTGCTCGACGAGCCGACGAACGACCTCGACGTCGAGACGCTGGGCGCGCTGGAGGAGGCGATCGAGAATTTCGCGGGCTGCGCGGTGGTCATCAGCCACGACCGATTCTTCCTCGACCGTCTCGCCACGCACATCCTGGCGTTCGAGGGCGACAGCCACGTCGAATGGTTCGAGGGCAATTTCGAAGCGTATGAGGAAGACAAGCGCCGCCGCCTGGGCGACGCCGCCGATCGTCCGACTGCCCTGTCGTACAAGAAGCTGACGCGCTGAGGCGATCGGCGTGGCGGTGATCGAGGAATCGCCGGGCGGCGACGCCCCACCCAGTGCGGACGCGCTGGCGTACAGGTTGCGCCAGCAATCGGTGCTGGCGGATTTCGGGATCGAGGCGCTCCGCGCGCGCGACCTCGACCCGATGCTGCAACGCGCGACCGAGTTGTGCGCGTCGGGCATGCGATCACGCTACGCCAAGTTCCTCGAATATCGGCCCGGCGACGATCGCCTGCTGGTGCGCAACGGTGTCGGCTGGCGCGCAGGCGTCATCGGACAGGTGGAGATGGGCGCCGACACGGGCTCGCCCGCCGGCTATGCCTACAAGACCGGCGAAGCGGTGATATCGAATCATCTGGAGAATGAGGCGCGGTTCCGCACGCCCGCCTTCATGGCCGAACATGGCATCCGTCGCGCGATCAACGTGCTGGTCGAGGCCGACGGCGCCAAATACGGCGTGCTGGAGGTCGACAGCCCGGACGAGGGCGAGTTCGAGGCCGACGACCTGGCCTTCATGCGCGGTTTCGCAAACCTGATCGGCGTCGCCATCGAACGCCAGCATGCCGAGGGCCGCCTGGCCGCGGCGATCGAGCATCAGGAATTGCTGACGCGCGAGGCCAGCCACCGCGTCAAGAACAGCCTGGCGATGGTATCGGCGATGCTGCACCTTCAGGCCAATGACGAGGACGATCCCCGCGTCGAACGCCTGCTGGGCGATGCGCAGGCGCGGATCACCGCGATCGCGCAGGCGCACGACAAATTGTGGCGCGGCGAGCGGGTGGGGGAGGTCGCGCTGAACGACCTGATCTGCGGCATCGTGTCGGGTCTGGCCGAACAGACCGGCGCCGATATCGCCTGCGAGGTCGCGGCCGTGCAGATCAGCGCCGACATCGCGATCCCGGTCGGGCTGGTCGTTACCGAACTGGCGACCAACGCCGCCAAATACGCCGCGGCGGACGGCGCGATCCGGGTGGAGATCGTCGCCAATGATGGCGAACTGGTGCTGACAGTGCGCGATCACGGGCCGGGCCTGCCCGCCGGTTTCGATATCAAGGCGGCGTCGCGCGACAGCCTGGGCATGCGCATGATCGCCAGCCTGGTGCGGCAGCTGGGGGGCACGATCGTCTTCGCGGCGGCCGATCCGGGCACGGTCGCGACGTTGCGCTTCCCCGACCCGCGAACCGCCTAGGCGCTCCCCACCGGCGTCAGTCCGTCGTGGCCGGCGCGCGCCTCTGCCAGCAGGCGTTCGGGGTCGCACAGGTCGAGGTAATGTTCGGCGAGCGCCACATGGGCGTTGATCGCGGCGGCGTGGTCCGCGCGCTCCGCCAAGTCCATCTGGACCTCGGCCCGGTGGTAGAAATAGGCCCGGTCTTCATCGGGCAAAACTGGACGCGCCTTCGCCACACCAACTCCTTGCCCGGATACCGGCCGGGCGCCTGCTTTCGTCTCGATGTATCAACGCACTGCGGGCGGATTTGCTGCGCGGAAAACGGTGTCCGAATTGTAACGAAACCGGGCCGGCGGCGGGGGCGCTGCCGGCCCGGTTTCGCTCAAGCGGTGAAGCGTTTCGTAAAGCCCTTCACCGCCCGATCCTCGACCGGAAACGCCACGACGTCCTCGACCCGGGCCAGCATCGGCCCCTCCCGGCTGGCGGCCAGGAACGCGTCGAGCGCGGTGTCTTCGCCGTCGGCCAGCATCTCGACGCGCCCGTCGGTCAGGTTGCGCACCCAGCCGCGGATCCCCAGCGCCTGCGCTTTGCGCACCATATAATCGCGGTAGCCGACCTGCTGCACTCGCCCGCTGACCAGCACCCGCTGCATCGCACCCATTTTATACTCCCCAAACCCGGCAGTGCGGCCCCGCGCCGCTCCTGCCCGAGGGCGATCCTTATCGACATGCTGCGCGCAGACGAGATTGCGGTGCAGCAACTGATCGCGCGGCACCTGCAACCGGGCGTGAAGCGTGGGATTCCAGCGATATGCCGAGCCGGCGGGGCGTGGCCCTTCGCCCGCGCGCGGTTACTTAAGGGACTGGGAGGGCGGGCGCGAGCGAGTCGCGGCCTGCCGAGGGGTGGACGATGGCAACACTTCAGCGACCTGCCAGCTGGCTGGAACTCGGCGCGGACCTGTCGATGGCGCGCGAACATGCGGGCATGAGCGTGGGTTCGGTGGCCGAGCGCACCAAGATCGGGCGTCACCAGATCGAGGCGATCGAGCGCGGCGACCTCGATATGCTGGCGGCACCGCTCTACGCGGTCAGCTTCGCGCGCAAGTTCGCAGCGGCAGTCGGAAAGACCGATGGCGGCGTGCGCGAACGCGTGATGCGCGGCTACAGCGACCTGCGCCGCTAAGGCCCTTACCGCAGCCGCTTCACCCAGACGCGGCCACCGTCGCGCTTTTCGGTCTGGAAGATCGGCACCGCCTCGATCAGGTCGGACAGGCGCTTGAACCCATAGTTGCGCGCATCGAAGCTCGAGCGGTTGGCGGCGAGCTGACCCATCGCCGACAGGCTGACGAAGCCGCGTTCGTCGCGCTTCACGCTGTCATAGCTGTCGATCAGCAGCTTCATCAGGTCGGGATCGACGATCTTGGCGGCGGGCGCCGGGGCGGGCGGCGGCGTGCGCGGGCGACCGGAAGCGGGGGGCAGCGATTCGGCGAGCGGTACGTCGACCGCTGCCGGCACGGCTTCCGCCTTGGTCGCGGGGGGGGCGCTGGCCGCGGTGCCCAGCGCGCCGGTATCGATGAAGCGGGTGCAGGCCTGTTTGAAGGGGTCGGGCGTCTTCGACGTGCCGAAGCCGTACACCGGAATCCCTTCCTGCCGGATGCGCATTGCCAGCGGCATGAAGTCGCTGTCCGAAGACATGATCCCGAACCCCTCGACGCGCCCGCGGTACAGCAGGTCCATCGCGTCGATCGTCATCTTCATGTCGGTCGCGTTCTTGCCCTTGGTCAGGTCGAACTGCTGCTGCGGCTCGATGCCGTGCTTCAGCGACATGTCCTGCCAGCCCTTCAGCGCCGATTTCGTCCAGTTGCCATAGACGCGGCGGATGTTGACGGTGCCGAGCTCTGCCAGCACGGTCAAGACGGGATCGAGCGTTGCCGAGGACGCGTTGTCGGCGTCGATCAACAGGGCGATGTTGCGGCTGGGGGTATCGTCGTTCACGCCCGCGACCCTAGCCGCGATCACCGGTCAGGGATAGGCGATCGCGACGACCTCATATTCGCGTTCGCCCGCGGGCAGCGCGACGCGGCGCAGGTCGCCGATCGCGGCACCGCGCAGGGCGCGGGCGAAGGGCGCGTTCCAGCCGATCCGTCCGGCGCCGGCGTCCGCCTCGTCGTCGCCGACCAGCGTCAGGACGCGCTCGTTGTCATTCTCGTCGGCGACGGTGACGGTCGCGCCGAACCAGGCGCGTGTGCGGTCGGCCTGGGCGGCGGGATCGACGACCTTGGCCGCCTTCATCCGCTTCGACAGCCATCCCAGCCGCCGGTCGATCTCGCGCAGCCGCTTGCGCCCGTAGATATAGTCGCCGTTCTCCGACCGGTCGCCGTTGCCCGCCGCCCAGGCGATCGTATCGACCAGCTTTGGGCGCTCCACACCGAACAGCGCCTCATATTCGGTGCGTAGCGCGGCGTATCCGGCGGGCGTGATGTAATTGGGGCGGTCCATGCCGCGCCCTATCAGCCCGGCGTGCGCTTGCCGAGGTACCAGCTCATGTTCGCCGGCCCGCGTGAGCGCGCCCTTTCCGGGTTCATCAGGTCATAGACCACGGCATTCTCCAGCACGCGCTGGACGTAGTTCTTGGTCTCGAAGATCGGGATGTTCTCGACCCAATCGACCATGTCGACGCCGGGCATGCGCGGATCGCCGTTGGCGCGCAGCCATTTGTTCACGTTGCCGGGCCCGGCGTTGTAGGCGGCGACCGCGAGCGGATAGCTGCCGTAGAGCGCGTACATCTTCTCGAAATAATGCGAGCCGAGCTGGATGTTGTAGCCGGTGTCGACGGTCAGCGCGGACGGGTTGTAGCCTAGCCCCAGCTTTCCCGCGACTTCGCGCGCGGTGCCGGGCATCAGCTGCATCAGCCCGCGCGCGCCGGCGTGGCTGACGGCGGCGCGATCGAACTGGCTTTCCTGGCGGGCGATGGCGTGGACCATCGTCCAGCTGTCGTTCGCCGAGGCGGGCACGGCGACGCTGGGATAGCCGGCGGCGGTATAGTCGGTCAGGCCGTTCTGGAGCGCGCTCTTGCCGACCAGCACGCCGAGATCGGGTCGGTTGATCGATCGCGACAGCTCGGTCGCGAGCGCGTGGTCGGTGTCGGTGGTCGCGTCGAGCGCGATCTGGCGGACGAACTGACCCTGTTCCTGCCACCGCCCCATCTGGCCTAGCAGCCGCACGGCGCGGACGACTTCGCGGTTGGCAAACGCGGTACGCTGATAGGGGTCGATGGTGGCCGCGGTCAGGGCAGCGGGGCGCTTAAGGGGCAAGCGCATGCGCTCCGCGGCCAGCTGGCCATAGTAGAGATCGCCGAAGCCCGAAGCGCGCGAATAATAGGTCTGCGCCGCGGCGGAATCGCCCGCCGCCTCGGCCGCGCGGCCCGCCCAGTACAGACCCTTCGACTGCGTCGTCGGCGTGCGCGACCCACGCGAATAACGCTCGAACATCGGCACCGCATCGCGCGGTCGCCCGAGGTTCTTCAGTGCGGTCGTGCCCGCAAGCCACGTCAGGCTGGTATAGTCGTCGCGCTCACCCAGCGGACGCGTCGCGACGTCGGTGCCGGCGGGGTAGGCGTCGTCGACCTGCCGCGCGATGTCGTAGGCCAGGCTGTATTGCCGGTCGGCGGCGGCACCCCGTGCGGCGTTCAGCAGCGCCTCGAACCACTTCTCCGCCGACCCGGGCGGGGTCGCGACCTGGTGCGGGCGGGCGAGCAGCGCTCGGGCGGTGCCGCTGGCGCCGTTGTCGCGCAGCCAGTTGGCGCGGTCGGCGAGGTAGCCCGCATCATTCGAAGCAAGCGCCTCGACCATCGCCCCGCGCGCGGCGGCGTCGGGCGCCGACGTTCGATAGGCGAGCCGCGCATCGAAGATCGCGCGCCGCTGCGGGCTGGTATAGACGATGTGGCGGGCGGCTGCGGTCGTCGCGCCCTGCCACAGCAGCATGTCCATCCGTGCGTCGTGATCGTCGATCGCAAGGGCGCCGGCGAAGCGACCGAGGATCGCGGCCTCGTCGAACGGGCGCAGCACGCCCATCCGCCAGGCGCGGCGCGCCTGGTCATAGGCGCGGGTGCTGTCACCGGTCGCGGCCAGCGCCTCGGCATAGCGGACGCGGCCCGCGGCGGTCACCGGCGGGAATCGATCGAAGAAGCGGACCGCAAGCTGCGGCGACGCGCTGGCGTCGGCAGACGTCTCGGCAGCGGCGCGACGGCTTGTCTCGCCGGGCCAGCCGGGATGGGCGAGCAGGAAGTTGGCGTAGGTCGAAAAGCCGAGATTGTCGGACTGCTGGATGCGGCGCCATTCGTCGATGGTGTAGCTGAACGGATCGCTGACGATCGCGGACGGGATCGGCTGCACCGTCTGGACCGGCGCAGGCTGCATCGCGGGCGGCAGGATCGCGGTCGGGGTGCGGCCGGGCGTGAACTGGGGCAGCGACTGGCTGACCTGATCGGCGACAGCCGCGACCTTCGCCGCCAACGGCGGATGCGCCATCGCTGTCGCTACCGCCACCAAAGATACGCCGACGGCGATCGCGCCGCCCTCTACAACTCGCCCCAGCATGCTGGACATGATACGCTCTCTGGACCTATCCGCCACTCGTCAAATCGCTCCCACAAGGCTGCTCGTCGCATGTTTACCGGCTCGATCCCGGCGCTCGTCACGCCGTTCCGTAACGGCACCTTCGACGAGGATGCATACCGCACTCTAGTTGAATGGCAGATTGCCGAGGGCTCGTCTGCCCTTGTTCCGTGCGGCACCACGGGTGAAAGCGCGACCTTGACCTTCGACGAGCATTTCCACGTCGTTCGAACCTGCGTCGATCAGGCGCGAGGACGCGTGAAGGTGATCGCCGGGGCGGGATCGAACGATACGCAGGTCGCGATCCAGAACATCCGGGCGGCAAAGGATGCGGGCGCCGATGCCGCGCTGATGGTGCCGCCGTATTACAATCGCCCGAACCAGGACGGCATCTTTGCCCATTTCGAATCCGTCGCCGCCGCCTGTGACCTGCCGATCGTCCTGTACAATGTGCCCGGTCGCACTGTGACCGACATCCAGCCGGCGACGGTGGTGCGCCTGGCCAACGCCATTTCCACGGTCGTCGCGATCAAGGATGCCAGCGGCGACCTGCCCCGCGTATCCGCGCACCGTGAAGGGGCAGGGGCGGACTTCGCCCAGCTGTCCGGCAACGACGACATGGCGCTGGCCTTCAACGCGATGGGTGGGGTGGGATGCATCTCGGTGACCGCGAACGTCGCGCCGCGGTTGTGCGCGGAGTTTCAGGCGGCGACGCTTAGCGGCGACTATGCGGCGGCGCTGGCGCTCAACGACCGGCTCTATCCGCTTCACACCGCGATGTTTACCGATGCGTCGCCGGGGCCGGTAAAGTACGCGCTAAATCGGGTGCGGCCCGAGATCGGAGCGGAGCTGCGCCTGCCGATGACGCCGCCGTCCGCCGCCGCGCGCGCCGCGGTCGATGCGGCGCTGGCCCACGCCGGGCTGGTCTAGGGCCGCTTCCCTTATCGCCCCCGGCCCCCTACATCGCCGGGCCATGTCGCGTCCCAAACCCATCCAGTTCGAAAAGACCAAGATCGTGGCCGAGAATCGGCGCGCGAAATTCGAATATTTCATCGAGCAGGTGTTCGAGGCCGGCATCGCGCTGACCGGAACCGAGGTGAAGAGCCTGCGCTTCGGCGAGGGGTCGATTGCCGAGGCCTATGCCGAGGTGAAGAACGAGCAGGTGTTCCTGGTCAACGCCAACATCCCCGAATTCAGCCACGGCAACCGGTTCAACCACGAGCCGAAGCGCCCGCGTAAATTGCTCCTTCATGAGCGTGAGATACACAAGATGCACGGGGCGGTAGCGCGCGAGGGGATGACCCTGGTTCCGCTGTCGGTGTATTTCAATTCGAAGGGGCGGGCGAAGGTCGAACTCGCGCTCGCCAAGGGCAAAAAGGCGCATGACAAGCGCGATACGATCAAGGAGCGCGACTGGAAGCGCGAACAGGGACGGTTGCTCCGCGACCGTGGCTGACGTGACCTTGTGGGGCCGCATGCGCGCCTGGGCGCAGCGCAATTTTCCGACGCGCGAAAGCATGGAGCAGAGCCGCATCCTGCGCCCTGTCGCGCACCGCGTGCTGGCGCCCGAATTGTGGCGCTTCACCCGGCGCAGCGTGCCGCGCGGCGTGGCGCTCGGCGTCGTCACCGGCATCCTGATTCCGATGGGTCAGATTCCGGCGTCGGCGGTGTTGGCGCTGCCCTTGCGCGCCAACATCCCCGCCGCCGCGCTGACGACATTCATCACCAATCCCTTCACCACGCCGTTCCTGTGGGCCGGCGCATATTGGGTGGGGCGCAAGGTCTTGCGGCTCGACACGATCGTGCCGGGATCGCCGATCCGCGACCAGGTCGACGCCAACATCGGCTGGCTGCAGTGGTTTTTCGCCGAGGCGGGACCGGCGCTGATCGTCGGGCTGCTCGTCGTGACGCTGATCGGCGCGATCGCGGGCTATGGCCTCAGCGTCTTCGGCTGGCGGATGTGGATTGCACGAAAGTGGCGTTCGCGACATGGGAAGGGCACCTGAGCGGCTGAAGATTTGACGCGCCTTTCACGGGGGTTAGAGTTCGCCGCAACTCGAACGGGCGGGGTTCCACCGCCCGACTTCCCAGGAAAGGCTCGTCCCAATGCGGTTCTCGCACCTCGTTACCCTGTTGTCCGCCGGCAGCGTGCTGGCCGGCGTCGCCGTCGCCCAGACGGCACCGAAACCCGCCGCCGCACCAGCGAAGGCGAAGGGCCCGGCGATCGGCACCTACGGGTTCGACACCGCGGGGATGGACACGACGGCGAAGCCCGGCGCCGATTTCTACGATTATGCCAACGGCAATTGGGACAAGACGACTACCATTCCGGAGGATCGCGCGTCCTACGGCATGTTCCACCGCCTGCAGGATCTGTCGCTGGAGCAGACCCGCGCGATCCTGACCGATGCGGCGCGCACGCCGGGCAGCAAGATCGGCGATTTCTACACGAGTTTCATGGACGAGGCGGGCATCGCCGCGAAGGGCATCGCCCCGGTCAAGCCGTGGCTGGCCGCGATCGCCGCCGCGCCCGACAAGACCGCGCTGATCCGCGAGGCCGGCAAGCTCCAGACGATGGCGGCGGGCGGCATGATCGGCGCAGGCGTCGCGCAGGACAGCAAGGCGCCCGAAAATTACATCGTCCTGATCGGCCAGTCGGGCCTCTCGCTGCCCGACCGCGACTATTATCTGAAGGACGATGCGAAGCTGGCGGGCATCCGCACCGCCTACGTTGCCTACCTCACCCAGCTACTGACGCTGGCGGGCGAGCCGAATGCCGCGGCGCGTGCCAATGCGGTGTTCGAGCTGGAGAAGGGCCTCGCGACGTCGCATTGGACACGTATCCAGAGCCGCGACGCCGACAAGACC
This sequence comes from Sphingomonas donggukensis, assembly GCF_023674425.1. Taxonomy (NCBI): domain Bacteria; kingdom Pseudomonadati; phylum Pseudomonadota; class Alphaproteobacteria; order Sphingomonadales; family Sphingomonadaceae; genus Sphingomonas; species Sphingomonas donggukensis. The sequence continues at coordinate 1,108,557 of NZ_CP098401.1, read as the reverse complement.
TACAACAAATGGACCTACGCCGATCTCGAAGCGAAGGCGCCGGGCTATCCGTGGGCGACGTGGTTCGAGGCGATGGGGATGCCCAAGCAGCCGGCGTATATCGTCCGCCAGCCCGAGGCGGTTATCGGTGAGGCCAAGACCTTCGCTGACGCACCGCTGCCGGTCCTCAAGGATTACTACACGCTGAGGGTGCTGAAGACGTACGCGTCGTATCTCCCCAAGGCGTTCGACGACGCCGATTTCGCCTTCACCGGCACCGTGCTGTCCGGCACTCCTCAGCAGCAGGTCCGCTGGAAGCGGGCGGTGTCGCTGGTCGGTGCGGGCATCGGCGAGGAGGTCGGCAAAGTCTATGTCGCGCGCTATTTCCCGCCGGCATCGAAAGCGGCGATCGATGCGCTGGTCACCAACGTCCGTGCGGCGATGGGCGACCGGCTCCGCAATCTCGAGTGGATGGCGCCCGAGACGAAGGAGAAGGCGCTGGCGAAGCTCGCTGCGTTCACGCCGAAGATCGGCTACCCGACCAAGTGGCGCGATTACTCGACGCTGGCGATCAAGCGCGACGATCTAGTCGGCAACGTCGCCCGCGCCAGCCAGTTCGAATTCCGCCGCGGCGTCGCAAAACTCGGCCAGCCGATCGACCGGTCGGAATGGTTCATGACTCCGATGACGATCAACGCCTATGCCAACCCGCCGATGAACGAGATCGTGTTCCCCGCCGCGATCCTGCAGGCGCCGTTCTTCGATCCGAAGGCCGATGCCGCGATCAACTACGGCGGGATCGGCGCGGTGATCGGCCATGAACTGAGTCATCATTTCGACGACCAGGGCCGCAAGTTCGACCCCAGCGGGAAGCTCGCCGAATGGTGGACGCCGCAGGACGTGGAGCGGTTCAAGACTTTCACCGACAAGCTGGTCGCGCAGTACGACGCCTATGAGCCGCTGCCCGGCCAGCATGTGCAGGGCGGCCTGACGCTGGGCGAAAACATCGCCGACCTCGCCGGGCTGACCGTCGCGTACGAGGCTTACAGGAAGTCGCTGAACGGCAAGCCTGCCCCGGTCATCGGCGGGCTGACCGGCGACCAGCGCTTCTACCTCGGCTGGGCGCAGGTGTGGCGGACCAAGTATCGCGAGCCGGCGCTGCGCCAGCAGTTGCTGAGCGATCCGCATTCGCCGGGGCAGGAGCGCGTCGCGACGGTGCGCAACCTCGACCCGTTCTACTCGGCGTTCGCGCCCAAGCCCGGCGAGGCGATGTACCTTGCCCCCGCCGACCGTATCCGTATCTGGTAAGGACGTGACCGACATGCGTTTCCGCAGCATCGCGCTAGTTTCCGCCGCCGTCGTCGCGCTTGCCGCGACCGGCATTTCCGCCCAGTCCGGGGCGCCCGGCAAGCCGCAATACGGCAGCTTCGGCTTCGACGAGACCGGCATGGACAAGACCGCCCAGCCGGGCGACGACTTCAACGACTTCGCTAACGGCAGTTGGCTGGAACGCACGCCGATTCCCGCCGACAAGGCGAGTTACGGCATGTTCAACGTCCTGTCCGACCAGTCCGAGCTGCAGACGCGCGGACTGATCGAGGCCGAGCGGGCAAAGCCGAATTCGAAGATCGGCATGGCCTATGCCGCCTATCTCGACACCGTCACGATCGAGGCGAAGGGCCTGGCCCCGGTCAAGCCGTGGCTGACGAAGGTGAAGGCGGTCGACAAGGCCGGCTACGCAACCCTGCTGGCCGAAGCCGACCGCAACGGCGTGTCGGTGCCGTTCGGTGCGGGCGTGGGCGCGGACGCCAAGGATCCGAACACCTACACCGTCAGTGTCAGCCAGGGTGGGCTCGGCATGCCCGATCGCGACTATTACCTGAGCGCCGATCCGAAGCTCGCGGCGGTGAAGGCCGCGTACCAGACGCACATCGCGCGGATGTTCACGCTGGCGGGCGAACCGAATGCCGCCGCGCGCGCAAAGGCGATCGTCGATTTCGAGACCGAGATCGCCAAGGTCCACTGGACGCGCATCCAGAGCCGCGACGCCGACAAGCGGTACAACAAGATGACGGTCGCCGACCTGGCGCGATCGGCGCCGGGCTTCGACTTCGCCACCTATCTGACCGCCGCGAAGATGCCGAGCGAGACGGTGATCGTCGGCCAGCCGAGCGCGGTCACCGGCATCGCTCGCCTGATCGGCGCGGCGCCGATCGGCGTGTTGCGCGACCAACTGCTGATCCGGTCGCTCGACGGCTATGCATCGGTGCTGCCCAAGTCGTTCGACGCCGAGCGCTTCGCATTCTTCGGCACCACCATCTCCGGCACGCCGCAGCAGCAGGAGCGGTGGAAGCGCGCGGTCGGCTTCACGCAGGGTGCGCTCACCGACGATCTCGGCCAGCTCTACGTCGCCAAATATTTCCCGCCCGAGACGAAGGCGGCGGCGGATGCGCTGGTGAAGAACGTCATCCTGGCGATGAAGGCGCGCGTCGCCAAGCTCGACTGGATGACGCCCGAAACGCGGACGAAGGCCGTCGCCAAGCTCGATGCCTTCACGCCGCGGATCGGCTATCCGGACAAGTGGCGCGATTATTCGGCGCTGACGATCCGCGCCGGCGACGCCTTCGGCAATGAGGTACGCGCCGCGCAGTGGCGGCACGACTATAACGTCGGGAAGCTCGGCAAGCCGGTCTATCGCTGGGAATGGGGCATGACCCCGATGACCGTGAACGCGCAGGCGAACCCGACGCTGGTCGCGATCACTTTCCCCGCGGCGATCCTGCAGCCGCCGTTCTTCGACCCGAAGGCCGATCCCGCGGTCAACTACGGCGGCATCGGCGCGGTCATCGGCCACGAGATCAGCCATCATTTCGACGACCAGGGTTCGAAATACGACATCACCGGCAAGCTGACCCAGTGGTGGACGCCCGCCGACGTCGCCGCGTTCAAGCAGCGCACCGACGCGCTGGTGGCGCAGTATGACGCCTATGAGCCGATCCCCGGATTCCACGTGAAGGGCGGGCTGACGCTCGGCGAGAACACCGCCGATCTGGCGGGCCTGAGTGCCGCCTACGACGCCTATAGGATGTCGCTGAACGGGCGCCCCGCGCCGGTCATCGACGGCTTCACCGGCGACCAGCGGTTCTACCTCGGCTGGGCGCAGGTGTGGCGGCGCAATTATCGCGAAGCGGCGTTGCGCAACCAATTGCTGACCGATCCGCATTCCCCGTCGCAGCAGCGGGTCTGGGTCGTCCGCAACCTCGATCCCTGGTACGCGGCCTTTGCGCCCAAGGCCGGGCAGACGCTGTACCTGGCCGACGATCGCCGCGTCCGCATCTGGTAAGGCGCCGGACACTTGACGCTGGGGAGGGGGCGGCACAAAGCCGGTGGTGATGGCCGCTCTCGCCCTTTCTGACGTTGCCACGCGGGGGTCTGTCGCCCGCTTGATCCTTGCCCTGTCGGCGGCCTGCGCGGTCGCCGCGGGGGGGCTGATCCTGTGGGCGGTCGGCGACTGGATACTGGCCGCCGGGTTCGGGGCGGCGGCGGTGATCGTCATCGGCGCCGTCGTCGCGGTGCGGCTGTTGCTGCCCGCGGCACAGGTGGCGGCCACCGAGCCCGACTGGACCGTCGCGCACGCCATCGCCAGCGCGTCGCCCGACGCCATCGCGCTGACCGATCGCGCGGGGCGACTGGTCTGCGCCAACGATCGCTACCAGGCGATCTTCCGCGGCTATCCGACCCCGCCCAATTTGGGGCTGGACGATGTTCAGGGCGACCGGCTGGGCGCCGCCGGGCGTCAGGCGTGGCGCGATGGCGACGCCCGAACCGACATCGACGTGCGCGGCAACGCCGTCGAGGCGACGATCACCCGCGTCGGCGACGACATGCTGCTGTGGAAGTTCGAGACCACCGACGCCAGCGATCTGGTCGCCACCACCACGGCGCTGATCGCCGGGCCGGACGGCGACCGGCTTGGGAGCGCGGGGATCATGGCCGCGCTGCTCTCCCCCGACGGGCGCATCCGCGCCGCCAACCGCGTGTTCCGCGCCCGCGCGATGGGGCAGGAGGACGGCGCGATCGAGGGTCGCGACTTCGCGCGCTTCCTCGTCACCGATAGCGCCGGCCTGGTCCATTTCGAGCGCGAGGGGCTGTCGGGCACGTCGCTCCGCGTGTTGCAGGTACCGTTCCTCGATGGGGACGACGCGCCGATCCTGGTCGCGCTGCTCGACGAGGAGCCGGCGATGGCGTTGCCCGCGATCGGATCGAGCGCGGCGAGCCATGTCCGATCGCTGATCGCGTTGCTGCCGGTGCCGCTGGCGCTCATCGATCGCGACGGGCGGTTCGTGCACATGAACGACGCCTTCACCCGCGCCGCCGGCGTCGATGCCGCCGCGCCGCCCCTGTACCCGGGCGACCTGGTGGTGCGCGAGGACAAGGGCGCGCTGGCCGATTCGGTGCGGCGCTTCGGTGCCGGCGCGGGGCATGCGACGCAGCTGCCGGTGCGCTTCGCCGAGCGGCCCGAGGAACCGGTGCAGGTCAGCCTTACCGGCGCACGTGGCCTCGGCGACGCGGCGGTGCTGATGAGCCTAAAGGATTCGAGCGAGGAGGGTAAGCTGAAGCGGCAGGTCGCGCAGGCGACGAAGATGCAGGCGGTGGGCCAGCTCGCCGGCGGCGTCGCGCATGACTTTAACAACATCCTGACCGCGATCATCGGCCACTGCGACCTGATGCTGATGCGCCATACGCCCGGCGACAGCGACTATGACGACATCCACCAGATCCGCACCAATTCGAACCGCGCGGCGGGGCTGACCCGCCAGCTCCTCGCCTTCTCGCGCCAGCAGACGCTGCGCCCGCAGGTGCTGCAGCTGCCGGACGTGATTTCGGAAGTGTCGAACCTGCTCAAGCGGCTGCTGGGGGAGACGGTGCATCTGGTCGTCCAGCATGGGCGCGGGCTGGGGCCGGTGCGTGCCGATCCTGGCCAGCTGGAGCAGGTCGTCGTCAACCTGGCCGTCAACGCGCGCGACGCGATGCTGGCGGTCAGCCCCAACGGCGGCGGCACGGTGACGATCGAGACGAGCGCGGTGACGGCGCGCGCAGTGCGCAAGATGGAGGAGGATGTCCTTCCCGTCGGCGACTATACCGCGCTCAGGATTTCGGACACCGGCACCGGCATCCCCGCCGACGTGCTGCCCAAGATCTTCGAGCCGTTCTTCACCACCAAGGAAGTGGGGAAGGGCACCGGCCTCGGCCTGTCGACGGTGTACGGCATCATCAAGCAGTCGGGCGGCTATATCTTTGCCGAAAACCTGCCCGGATCGGGTGCGGCGTTCACCATCTACCTGCCGGTGCATGCCGCCAGCGCGGGTGCGCCGGCTCCGGCGACGCCGGCGGCTGCGGCGCCGAAGGTGAAGGCCGGCGAAACCTGGGGCACCGGCACGATCCTGCTGGTCGAAGACGAGGACATGGTCCGCGCCGTCGCCGAACGCGCGCTGGTGCGACAGGGCTATACGGTGCTGACCGCCGAAAATGGCGAGGCGGCGCTCGAGTTGCTGCGCGGTCAGGCGGCGCCCGACCTGCTGATCTCCGATGTCGTCATGCCGCTTATGGACGGGCCGACTATGGTGCGCCACGTCCGCAAGCAGTTTCCCAATCTGCCGATCCTGTTCATGTCGGGCTATGCCGAGGAGCAATTGCGCCGCTCGATCGACATCGACAATGTCGCGTTCCTGCCGAAACCCTTTTCGGTGCAGCAACTTGCGGAGGCCGCGCGCGACGTTCTCGCGGCGAAATGATTTGGCGAACGCGCGATTGATCGCCTAAGACGACGCCATGTCCGTGCCCAAGCGTATCCTCATCGTCGAGGACGAGCCCCTGATCGCCATGATGCTCGAGGATTTCCTTGACGCACTCGACAAGGAGGTCGTCGGCACCGCCGACACGGTCGCGGGCGGGCTGGAGCTGGTCGAGGGGGGCGGCATCGACGCCGCGATCCTGGACGTGAACCTGCGCGGCGGCGAACAGAGCTGGGCGATCGCCGATGCGCTGGCCGCAGTTGGCGTGCCATTCGTGCTGGCGACCGGCAGCGGCGGCGACGCTATAGCAGAGGCCCACCGCGAGATGCCGGTGCTGGCCAAGCCCTTTACTATGGACGGCGTCGAAAAGGCCCTGGCCGCGCTGTAGGCGGGAGCGGGCTGTGCCGGCGGCTCGGTATTGCCATCGGGCTTAGCGTACCGAAACGCGATCGCTCTGCGCGTTCAAGCAGACAATTCCGTTGAAACACCCGCGGCGACCGCTGGTTTTTCGCGCTTACGCCACCCCGTCGGTTCTTTTCGAGCACAGTCTTGAAACCGCGCGTACCTCTCGTGGCGGTTTCTCGACTACGCTCGAAACGAACGGGGAGAATGGGTGAGAGGAGCGCGAGGGTGGGGAAATGATGTCCTACGATCTGCGCTCCGTTTGACCCCGCGCTCGGTCATCCCAAAGCCTGAGGACGCTACGTACGCAGTCGCTCGATCGCCTGTGCCAGCGCGACGTACAGCTTGCCCATGTCGGACGACAGCAGCGTGACGCCGAGCGGGGAGCCGTCGCGCAGCGCGAGGATCTGGCGCAGCATTGCCTCGAAATCGTGGATGTAGCGATTGACGTGCTCGCGGAAATCCACGTCCTCCTCGTGCAGCCGGGCGATCTCGCGGGCCTGGTGGCTGTCGAGCAGGCGCACCGCGCGGCGGGTGAACACACCGCGGTCCCCCTTCAGATAGGCGGCCCAGGCGCTGTCGGTGACTTCGTGCGCGAAGGTCTTGGAGATGTCGATCGAGGCCGAATTGAGCGCCTCGATCAACAGCGACACGCGGCGGGCGAAATTGTCCTGGTTGCTCGCTTCGCGCTCGCTTCGTTCGCGCTCGATGCGCGCCTCGATCGTCGCGGTCGTCTCGCTGATCGTCATCAGCTGCTGCGACAGGCGCTCCGACGCGCGGGTCGCGGCGGACACCGCCGCCTGCGAAGCGTCTTCCAGTTCGGCGAGTGGCTGCGGCAACGCGCGGGCGAAGGCGCGGCGGACGGCGTCGGCGCTGGCGACCTCGATCGACTGGGCGGCGTCCGGGATGACGTCGGCCAGCACCCCGCGCGCGCTTTCGGCGGCATGGTCGGCGGTTTCGCGGATGCGGGCGAGTGCCTCGACGAGGGCGGGGGCGGCATCCTCGGCAAAGCGACGGCTCTTCAGGATCGCCTCGCCGACGACTGCGTCCATCGTCGCGGCCTTGTCCTGCCCGATGTCGAGCGCCTCGGAGAGGGTGGCGGTGATCTCGGCCAGCTTCGTGCGCTCCGCGGTCACCAGCCCCGCGACCGCCTCGACCGCGACGTGAGTGCTCTCCGCGGCGGTGACGAGCGCCAGCAGTTCGGGCTTGGCGGTGCCGACCAGACGCCGGCTTGCGGCGATGCGTTCGTCGAGGCGGATGAGCGAATCGGGCAGCGTTTCGTCGATCTCCCGCGCGGACGCGTCGAGCGCGGTCAGCAGATCCTCGGCTCCGGCGATCAGGTTGCGTGCGGTCGATTCGCCGATCCGCATCGTCTCGGTCATCGCCGCGGTCGATGCGGTCAGCGCGCTGATCGCGGCGGCGAGCGACTGGCTCTTGGCGAGGCCATCATCGTGCAGCCGGTCGAGCTGTTCGGAGGCACCGTCGACGCCGGTCGCCAGCGTCAGGAACAGGCTGTCGCTGCGTTCCTGCTCGTCGCCGATCCGCGCCGTGATCCGCTCGATCGCTTCCTCGACCTGAGCCAGCCGGGTCTGGAGCGCCTCCGCCCCGTCGCGACCCGACTTTTCGAGCGCGGCCTGGCTCGCGCCGAGCATCGCCAGCATCGCCTCTCCCTGCGCGGCGATCCCTTTGCGGGCCTCGTCGATGGCGACGGCGGCGCGGTCGAGCACGGCGTCGACCGCGCCCGACATGTCGTTCGCCGCCGATTCGAGGCGTGCGGCGGCGGCGTCGCTCGACGATTCCATGCGCGCGATATGGGCACCGAGCTTGGCCGCAGCGCCGCCCGCGATCTCGTCGGCGACGCGGCCACGCTCCGCCAGTGCCGCGACCGCGCCGGTCAGTTCCGCGGTCCGCTCACTGGCGCTCAGGCCGAGCGTGGTGACAGCGGCGCTCATCTTCGCGGTTTCGACATGCGCCTTCGGGAGCGAATCGAAGACCGTCGACAGCTTGCCCTCGACCTCGCCCGCCGCGCGGACCAGCGAGCCGCCGATGGTGTCGAGAATCTGCGCCTCCGCGGTCAGCGTCGCGGTCGTCGCCTGCAGCCGCTCGGACGCGGCGTCGCCGATCGTCAGCAGCGACTGCGCCTGTTCGTGGAGCAGGCGCCGATTGGCCTCGATCCGCTGGCCGAGTGCGAAGACCGTGTCCTCCAGGCTCGCCGCCTCGGCGCGCATCGCCCGCGCGGTGGCGCCAAAGCGGCGTGCCTCCGCGCGGCTTGTGCGGAGTGCCAGCAGGCAGAGGACGGCGACCAGGGTCGGGACGACGCACAGCGCCGCGGCGAACTGGACGAAGGCGACCGGGGGCATCGGGAAGGCGTCGCGCGCGAACCAGAGCATCGATCCGATCCAGCCGGCGGACACCAGGATGCCGAGCGTCGGCATCAGCCACGGCAGGCGCGGCGTCGCGGCATAATCCGCCATCTCGACCGTCCAGGCATCGGTCGTGGCGTCATCGGGATATTCGGGTTCGGGACCGGGGTCTGCCGCCGCCACGCCGCCGGACGCGGCGAAATCGGTCGCCAGCTCCTCACCCGTTGCCGGGCGCAATCCCACGATGCGCGAACCCCCGTTCATTTTGGGACACCTATCACGAATCCGGGTGAGCGATACAGCCATGCGGCAACCCGATGTTAAACACGCGGTCGTAGCACCCAGACATGGCCTATGATCCCGGAGCAATCGATGCGACGCTGGCAGCGGCGGTGGGCGACGAACCCGCGCTGATCGCCGAACTGCGCGAGGCGTTCCTCGACAGCGCGAAAGCCGGGCTGACCAGCCTGACCCGCGCGAGCGACGCCGCGACGTGGAAGGACGCGGCGCTGCGCCTGAAGGGCCTGGCTGCCAGCTTCGGTGCGGTCCGCCTGATGGCACTGGCCGGCGACGCTGCGCTGGTGCCGGTCGGCGACGTCGAGACCCTCAGGAAACTGCGCCGCGCGGTCGACCGGCTGTAACGCGCGAGCGGTTCACCAGCCGCTGCGATCCTCAGGATAGCTCATCGCCAGCCTCACCGCGGCGCCGGTTGCGGGAATGGCGATTCGCGTGACGTCGAACGTGGGAGCGCCGCGCAGCTTCTCTGCATTCGACAACGCCGTGCCCTCGGCCATGCGGCCATCCTTCATCGTCAGCGTGCCGTTGCCGTCGGCGTCGTGGAAGGCGCTGACCGCATAGTCGCCCGCCGGAATCTTGGGCAGCGTCACGGTGACCACGCCATCGGCGGGCACCTTCACGCTCGTCATATAGGGTGGACGCGCCTTGAAGAAGGTGTTGGCGTCGTAGAGCGCCACTACCATCGACCCGCCTTTGGGCTTCACGCCGCTCAGCGTCACGACCACGTCGCCAGCGATGGCAGGGGATGCCGCGACCAACGCGGTGGCGCCCAGCAGCAGCTTCAGACCGATCATAGCCCTCTCCTGTCGTTGCGTATTAGGGCAGTAATACGCAGGAAGGGGCCGGCGTCAATGCTTGCGCCCCAGCTCGCGCATCGCGTCGTCGAGTCCCGCGAGGGTCAACGGGAACATGCGGTCGGTCATCAATTCGCGGATGATGCGTACCGACTGCGAATAGCCCCATTGCTCCGCCGGCACGGGGTTCAGCCAGACGCTCGCCGGATAGGTGCTGGTCAGCCGGTGCAGCCAAACCGCGCCCGACTCCTCGTTCATATGCTCGACCGAGCCGCCGGGGTGGGTGATCTCGTACGGACTCATCGACGCGTCGCCGACGAACACGACCTTATAGTCGTGGCCGAACTTGTGGAGCACGTCCCAAGTCGGCGTGCGCTCGGCGAAGCGGCGGCGGTTGTCCTTCCACACGCCTTCGTACGGGCAGTTGTGGAAGTAGAAGAATTCGAGATTCTTGAATTCGGCGGTGGCGGCGCTGAACAGCTCTTCGCAAAGCTTCACGAACGGATCCATCGATCCGCCGACGTCGAGGAACAGCAGCAGCTTGACCGCATTGTGCCGCTCGGGCCGCATGCGGACGTCGAGCCAACCCTGCTTCGCCGTACCTTCGATCGTGCCGTCGATATCGAGCTCGTCGGCGGCGCCCTCCCGCGCGAAGCGGCGCAGGCGGCGCATCGCGACCTTGATGTTGCGGGTGCCGAGCTCGCGGGTGTTGTCGAGATTGCGGAATTCGCGCTGGTCCCACACCTTGATCGCGCGCTTGTGCGTGCTCTCGCCGCCGATCCGCACGCCTTCGGGATTGTACCCCGAATTGCCGTAGGGGGATGTGCCGCCGGTGCCGACCCATTTGTTGCCGCCCTGGTGGCGGCCCTGCTGTTCCTCGAGCCGCTTCTTCAGCGTTTCCATGATCTCGTCCCAGCGGCCGAGCGAGGCGATCTTTTCCATCTCTTCAGGACTGAGATATTTTTGGGCGACGGCCTTCAGCCAGTCCTCGGGAATGTCGGCACCCTGCACGCCGTAGCTGGTGGCGACACCGCGGAAGACCTTGGCGAACACCTGGTCGAAGCGGTCGAGCAACCCCTCGTCCTTCACGAACGTCGCGCGGGCGAGGTAGTAGAACGCCTCGGGCGTGCGATCGATCACCTCGCGGTCGAGCGCCTCAAGCAGGATCAGATGCTCCTTGAGGCTCGCCGGGATGCCGGCGGCGCGAAGCTCGTCGAGGAAGCCGAAGAACATCCGTCCACCTAGGGGCGGCGTTCGTACAAAGTCCAGTGGGTGCCCGACAGGCCGCTCGGATGGCCGCTGGCGACGGCATGGAAGGTCACGCCGCAGCGCCTCGGGCGATCGGGGAAGGGTTCGTCGCCGTCGCGGTCGACGAACAGCCAGTCGCCGCAGGGGAGCACGCGCACCGGGTAGCGCCGCGCGGCGGCCGCCGCCTCGATCACCGCGGATGCGCGCGGGCGATCCAGCGCGATCGCGGCCCCCGCCGGGCTGCTCCGCGCGATCGTCGCAATCGCGCGGGCGGGGTCGCCGCGGCGATTGCCGACCAGATCGATCGCATAGGCCATCGCGCCGATCCCGAACCCGACCATCAGCGCGAGGGCGACCCATCGGCGCCTGCCGCCGGCGATCAGCGCCCCGCCAAGAGCGTTGCCGAGCATCAGCAGCAGCGCGACACTGGAGAGGAGATAATAGCGCGACATGCCGGCGTTGCCGATGTGCAGCAGCGCGATGGCGAGCGGCAGGCCGAAAATGGCGAGGGCATGGAAGGGCGACTGTGCCGCCTTTGGCGACCGGACCACCATCCACGCCGCCGCCATGCCGACCAGGATGGCCGCGACCGGGTTGACGGGTAGCGCCAGCGTGTAGGCTATCATGTCGGTCAGCCCGCGCGCCTGGTCGATCAGGGCATAGGGTTGGTACGCACCGAACTGGAAGCCGTGGGCGCCAGGCAGCCAGCGCAGGATGGCGAGCGCGGCAAGCGCCGCCGTCGCGACCGGCAGCGCCATCAACCGCGCGGTGTCGCGGATCGCCGACGCGCGATCGTCTCGCCAGCACTGCCACGCCGCCCATCCGGCAAGCGCGGGCAGGGCGAAGACCATCGTCATCTGCGACAGGATGCCGAGCAGCACGGCAACCGACAGGCCGATCGCCGGGGCGGGGCGCTTACGGTCCTCCAGCCACCGCTCGACGATCAGCACGGCGACGAGCAATGCCAGCATCATCGGCGCATAGCCGCGCGCCTCGCTGCCATAGATCACGAGCATCGGGGAAAAGGCGAAAAGCGCCGCCGTGACGAGACCCGTTCCTGCGCTGCGCCGCATACCGATCGCGGCGGCGACGAGGATCGCGAGCGTTCCCGTGGCGATCGACAGTGCGCGCTGGACGACGGGCGCTGCGTCCCAGCCGACAAGTTGGAGCCACAGCGTGTTCAGGTGATGGTTGTTGTCGTGGTTGATGCCGACGAAGACGCCGACCGGCGTCGCCACATCGCGCGCGAAGGCCGCCGACCATGCCTCGTCCAGCCACAACGCACCGTGCGCACTCGCGATACGCACGCCGAGTCCCAACGCGGCGATGACCGCGATCGACAGCGGCAGGAAAGGAATGCGGTGGGCGGGCACGCGCGAGACCCTGCCACGACAGGGGTTAACGCGTCGCTAGGGACATGCCGTCTTCAGCGCCCGTAGGCGTCGATCAGCGAGGCGACGTAATCGGGCGACTCGGCGCTCAACTCGCGGGTCACGCCGGCGCGCGGGCCGTAGATGAAGCCGTGGACCGGATAGGTCGATCCGCCGAGGCCGTCGCTGTCGCGGTACCAGACCTTCACTTCGCTCCAGTCGTTGCCGGGCGAGACGTCGAACAGAGTCACGTCCTGCTCGACATGGCCGCGCTCGCCGTTCTGGCGCGACCAGTTGGCGTGGGTCAGCATCAGCACGCGCTTCTCGACGATTCGGCTGACGACGGCGACATGGCCGAGACGGAGCTTCGCCGAGCGTTCGAAGGCCACGACCGCACCGACCTTGGGTACATGTCCGCGCGGATAGCGGCCGTCGGCCTGGTCCCACCACGTCCACGCATCGCCGAAGATGCGCACGCCCGACGCTTCCCGCGCAAAGGGCACGCACTGGCCGACGTAACTCAGGATGGATGCGGCGGCGGGCAGCGGCGCGATTGCCAGCGCCAGCACGAAACACGCCCTTGCGAACTTCCCCGGTCCCATCCGGGCACCCTGCGCGGATCAGGCTTGAAACCGGGTTAGCGGGCATGGTTGCCGGATCGTAAATATCGTTAGCGAGCTTATCGTTGCTGGCGTTTCGCCATGAACGCCAGCCGTTCGAACAGCATCACGTCCTGTTCGTTCTTCAGCAGCGCGCCGTGGAGCGGCGGGATCGCCTTCGTCGGGTCGCGGTTCTGCAGCACTTCGAGCGGCATGTCCTCGTGGAGCAGGAGCTTCAGCCAGTCGAGCAGCTCGCTGGTCGACGGCTTTTTCTTCAGGCCGGGCACTTCGCGGATGTCGTAGAAGACGTCCATCGCTTTCGACACCAGCAGCTTCTGGATACCGGGGAAGTGAACGTCGACGATGGCCTGCATCGTCTGGCGATCAGGGAATTTGATATAGTGGAAGAAGCACCGGCGCAGGAACGCGTCGGGCAGCTCCTTTTCGTTGTTCGACGTGATGACGACGATCGGGCGCTCTACGGCGCGCACAGTTTCCTTGGTCTCGTACACATGGAACTCCATGCGATCGAGTTCCTGGAGCAGGTCGTTCGGAAATTCGATATCGGCCTTGTCGATCTCGTCGATCAGCAGCACGGGCAGCTGCGGCGCGGTGAAGGCTTCCCACAATTTGCCGCGGCGGATGTAGTTGGCGATGTCATGGACGCGTTCGTCGCCCAGCTGGCCGTCGCGCAGGCGGGCGACCGCGTCATATTCATACAGGCCCTGCTGCGCCTTCGTGGTCGACTTGACGTTCCACTCGATCAGCGGCGCGCCGACCGCCTTGGCGATTTCGTAGGCGAGCACGGTCTTGCCGGTGCCCGGCTCGCCCTTGACCAGAAGGGGGCGGCGGAGGGTGACGGCGGCGTTGACGGCGACTTTCAGGTCGTCGGTCGCCACATATTCCTGAGTGCCCTCGAACCGCATCGCATCCCTACCCGCCGTGATTGGAAGATCGGGTATGCAGTAGCGCGCCCGCGGCGGCGCGCAAGCCGTGGAGCGGCCGATCAGTTGCCCGCGCGGGCCGTCGAGCGCGCGTCGAGCAACTGCCAGAGCGCCCGGTGTTGCGCGAGCGTCTGCTGCGCGCCGAACAGCATCGCCCGTTCGAACGCCGCCGAGGTCGCGAGCGCGGCGATCACGGTGGCGCCGTCACGCGCTTCCGGCAGGCGGAGGGCGGGGATCGGGCGGCCCAGCCGCTCGGCGACGGTTTCCAGCACGCCGCGGATCGCCGGCCAGTCGAGCACCAGCGCCATCGTCGCGCCGATCGGGCAGCCGGCGCGGTCGGACGTCGCGATCATGTCCATCGCGTGGCGCTGGCCCAGGATCGCGCCTTCGGTTTCGGCCTGTCCCGGCGTCGAAGGCAGGGGGCCGACCGCGGCGACTAGGCCGACGAGCATGGCGCGTTCGTCGGCGAAAGCCGCGGCAGCTTCGGTCAGCCACGCCTCGACTACCGGGTCGGTCGCGCGTTCCGCGGCGAAATCGATGACGCCCGGATGGCGCCCGTGGAGCAGGCAGAGGCAGTGTGCTGCGTCCGCCAGGTCGCGCATCGCGGCGCCCGGGCGGGCGAGGGCGGTGGCATAGGCCTCGCGCCTGCTGCCCTCGGCGGCGACAAGCGCGGTCAGGGCATCCCATGCCTCACCGTAGCGCGCGCTGTGTACCGTTCCGAACGCCATGTTGCCCCGCTTGTTGAAACCGGTCGCGTGGTCGCGACGCGGACTCTTGTGGGGCAAACCCTATACCGAACCACGTAAAGACGCGGTTGACGGCGCCTTAAGCATCGGTTGGGGTTTGGCGGGCGGCGACATGCCACCCGCCCGATCCAGCGTTACTGGTCGAGGAATGACCGCATCTTGCGGCTGCGGCTCGGGTGCTTCAGCTTGCGCAGCGCCTTGGCCTCGATCTGGCGGATACGCTCGCGCGTCACCGAGAACTGCTGGCCGACTTCCTCCAGCGTGTGATCGGTGTTCATGCCGATGCCGAAGCGCATGCGCAGCACGCGCTCCTCGCGCGGAGTGAGCGAGGCGAGGACGCGGGTTACCGTCTCCTTCAAATTCGCCTGGATCGCGGCATCGACCGGGATCACCGCATTCTTGTCCTCGATGAAGTCGCCGAGGTGCGAATCCTCCTCGTCGCCGATCGGCGTCTCGAGGCTGATCGGCTCCTTGGCGATCTTCATCACCTTGCGCACCTTTTCGAGCGGCATGCTCAGGCGCTCGGCCATTTCCTCCGGCGTCGGCTCGCGGCCCTGCTCGTGGAGGAACTGGCGGCTGGTGCGGACCAGCTTGTTGATCGTCTCGATCATGTGGACCGGGATGCGGATGGTCCGCGCCTGGTCGGCGATCGAGCGCGTGATCGCCTGACGGATCCACCACGTCGCATAGGTCGAGAACTTGTAGCCGCGGCGATACTCGAACTTGTCGACCGCCTTCATCAGGCCGATGTTGCCCTCCTGGATCAGATCCAGGAACTGCAGCCCGCGGTTGGTGTATTTCTTGGCGATCGAGATCACGAGGCGCAGGTTCGCCTCGACCATCTCCTTCTTGGCGATCCGCGCCTCGCGCTCGCCCTTTTGCACCATGTTGACGATGCGGCGGAACTCGGCGAGCGCCATGCCGGTCGCCTGCGCGATCTCGCTGATCTCGACGCGGATGCGATCGACCGCGGCCCCTTCCGCGGCGGCGAAGGCGGCCCATTTCTTGTCGGTCTTGGCGTTGGCGGACAGGAAATTCTCGTCGAGCTCATGATCGACATAGGCGTCGAGGAACGACTTGCGCGGCACCTTGTGGCGCTCGGCCAGGCGCAGCATCTGGCCGCCGAGCGCGGTCAGGCGGCGGTTGAAGCTGTACAGCTGGTCGACCAGGAATTCGATCTTCGCCTGGTGGAACTGGACGCTCTCGACCTCGGCGGTCAGCTCTTCGCGCAGCTTCTGGTACTTGCGCTCGTCGCCCGCGGACAGCTCGCCGCCGGCGGCCATCGCCGACAGGCGCGATTCCTGGATTTTCCCGAACTTCTTGTACAGGGCGGTAATATTCGCAAACTTCTCGAGCGCCTGAGGCTTAAGCGTCTCTTCCATCTGCGCGAGGCTGAGGGTGTTGTCCTCGTCATCGTCGTCCGACGGGCGCGGGGCGCGCCGTTCGGTCATCGAATCCTCGTCCTCCTCCTCGGGCGCGTCCTCGACCTCTTCCTCTTCCTTGAAGGTCGCGCCGGCGGTCTTCTCGCTGATCTCGCCCGAATCGTCTTCCTCGGCGTTCTCGACCTGCTCGGCGGACGGCCCCTTCGAGAGCATCGCGTCGAGATCGAGGATCTCGCGCAGCTGCATCGTGCCTTCGTTGAGGGCGGTCGACCAGCCGATGATCGCGTTGAACGTGATTGGCGATTCGCACAGCCCCAGGATCATCGTGTCGCGACCGGCCTCGATCCGCTTGGCTATGGCAATCTCGCCCTCGCGCGACAGCAGCTCGACCGCGCCCATCTCGCGCAGGTACATGCGGACCGGATCGTCGGTGCGATCGACGGTTTCCTTCTTCTTTGCGACCTCGAACGTCTGCGAGCCCTCGGTGCCGTCGTCCGACGCCTCGGCCTCGTCCGGGGTATCCTCCTCGGTCTCGGAATCCTCGCCGGCTTCCTCGTTCTCGACGACGTTCACGCCCATGTCGTTGAGCGCGGCCATGACGTCCTCGATCTGCTCGGACGACATCTGGTCCTGCGGCAGCATCTCGTTCAGCTGGTCGTAGGTGATGTACCCGCGCTTCTTCGCCCGCGCGACCAGCTTCTTCAGCGTGCCCTCGTTCAGGTCGATCAGCGGCGCGTCGCCCGTATCGGTCGCGTCCACATCCGCAGTGTTAGCCT
This sequence comes from Sphingomonas donggukensis, assembly GCF_023674425.1. NCBI lineage: Bacteria > Pseudomonadati > Pseudomonadota > Alphaproteobacteria > Sphingomonadales > Sphingomonadaceae > Sphingomonas > Sphingomonas donggukensis. The sequence continues at coordinate 1,091,862 of NZ_CP098401.1, read as the reverse complement.
TGGCCATCAATGTCCCTTACGCACTTTGCGAATTCTCTTTGTCGTCCAGCATCAGATTTGCAAGCCGCGCCTCAAGACTGGCGCGTTCCCGCACCAGTGCCACCTGCCGCGCAAACGCGGCTTCGTCGAAACGCGCCGCGACCGCAGCCGTTGCCTCCACCAGCGCGGCATCGACCATCGGCCGCGCCACCAGCACCGCAATCGCCTCGTCCAGGTCGGCGCGGGCACGGACGGGATCGGCATCCCGCTGGGTGAAACTGAACGATACCATGTCGGCGCGCAGCAGATCGGCGGCAACGGAATCGAAGCCGGACCGTGCCAATATGGTGAGCACGCGGTCGCTATCAAGCGTCCGGTCCTCCAGCGCGACGTCGATCACCGCCTCGAACAGCCGCCCGAGCGCGCCGTCGGCGAGGCGGAGCGACCCCAACACTTCCATATGTCGGGCAATTTCGGCGGGGTGGCGGATCAGGCCGGCGATGACCGCCTTTGCCAGCACCCGGTCGATGCCGCCCGAATTGAGCGCGCGGGCCGACGCAGAGGGCGGTTCGGGCGGGGGCGTCCATTTCTGGCCGGGCTTGCGAGGGCTGCGCGGCGTGAAGACACGCGGCGCGGGCGCGAAATGCGCATCGAAGCGGCGGCGGAATTCGCTCTGATATTCGTAGCCGACGTTCGAATCGGCGACCGTCTTGGCAAGATCGGCGAGCCGCGCCTTCAGCCCGGCGCGCTGCTCGGGCGTGTCGAGCGGCTCGGCGGCGAGTTCGTGACTCCACAACCGGTCGACCAGCGGTTCGGCGGCGCGCAGCAGCGCCTCGAACGCTGCCGGCCCTTTTGCGCGGACAAGGTCGTCGGGATCCTGCCCGTCGGGGATGGTGACGAACGCCAGGCTGCGACCGGGTGCGAGCATCGGCAGCGCGCGGTGGGCGGCGCGGATCGCCGCCTTCTGCCCCGCGGCATCGCCGTCGAAGCACAGGACCGGCACGTCGGCGATGCGCCACAGCCGTTCGAGCTGATGCTCGGTGAGCGCCGTACCGAGCGGGGCGACCGCCTCTCCGAACCCGGCCTGGGCGAGGGCGATGACGTCCATATAGCCCTCCACCGCGATGATCCGCCCGGTTTTGCGCGCGGCGGGCAGCGCCCGGTCGAGGTTATAGAGCGTGCGCCCCTTGTCGAAGAGCGGGGTTTCGGGCGAATTCAGATACTTCGGTTCGCCCTCACCGATGATGCGCCCGCCGAACGCGATCGGGCGCCCGCGCGGGTCGCGGATCGGGATCATCAGCCGCCCGCGGAAGCGGTCGTAGGGGGTCTTGTCGTCGACCCCGATCAGCAACCCCGCCTCGACCAGCATGGCGTCGCCGTAGGTCTTCAGCGCATCCTTCAGCTTGCCGCGCGAATCGGGGGAGAAGCCCAGGCCGAAGTCGCGTGCGGTCTCCGCGCGGATGCCGCGCTTCGCCAGCACCGCGCGCGCCTCGGCGCCGGCGATGCCGTTCAGCTGCTCGACGAACCAGTCGGACGCATCGGCCATCGCCTCGTGCAGGCCCTTGGCGCGTTCGGCCCGCGCCGCGGACGCGCGATCCTGCGCCGGCATGTCCATGCTTGCCGCCTGCGCCAGCTCCTTCACCGCATCCATGAACGGCAACCCGCGCTGGTCGGTCAGCCACCGGATCGCATCGCCATGCGCCCCGCACCCGAAGCAATGGTAGAAGCCCTTGTCGTCGTTGACGTAGAACGACGGCGACTTCTCGTTGTGGAACGGGCAGCAGGCGCGGAATTCCTTGCCCGCACGCTGGAGCTTGGTGGTTTTAGCAATGAGGCCCGAGAGGAGCGTGCGGTGACGGAGTTCGTCGAGGAATTGGGGGGTTAGGGTCATTGGGAGGCAGGTTTCTCGACTTCGCTCGAAACGAACGGTTGGGGGTGGCCACTACATCCGCCTCCGTTCGTTTCGAGCGAAGTCGAGAAACGCTCTCCCGGCGGACGGGCGAAGAAGGAAACGGCGCGCCAATCGGATCGAATGAGCGCTTCCTTCTTCGCTCGCGACCAGCCGCCGACGATCCGCTCAGCTTCTAGTGCCTCGATACGGGATGGAAAACTCTCGTTCCCAACAAGCTCGACCGGCAGGCGCCGCGACGTATAGTCGCAATAGCCGCCGGTCTGATGCTCGCCGATGCGGCGATCGAGGTTGTCGGTGTGGCCCGTGTAATAGCGCCCGTCCGAGCACCGCAGCATGTAGGCCCAGAACGCCACGATCTCCCACCCTCCGTTCGTTTCGAGCGTAGTCGAGAAACGCTTGCGAGTCGCCTGTAACTGTTTCTCGACTACGCTCGAAACAAACGGCGGAGTGGTGTTGGCGCCGCCTAAGAAAGCGCCGCCTTCACCGCGGCGCTCGCCTTTGCCATGTCCAGGTTCGCGGCGTGGCGCGTCTTCAGTTCGGCCATCACGCGGCCCATGTCCTTCATGCCGGCAGCGCCGATCTCCGCCTTGATCGCCTCGATCGCTGCCGCGGTCTCGGCCTCGGTCATCACCGCTGGCAGGAAGCGTTCGATCACCGCGACCTCGCGAGCTTCCGCATCGGCGAGTTCCTGGCGACCGCCCTTCGAAAACATCTCGATCGATTCGCGGCGCTGCTTGACCATTTTCTGCAGCACCTCGACCACCAGCGCGTCGTCGCTGTCGGGGGCCTTGCCGGTGCGCGCCTCGATGTCGCGGTTCTTGATTGCCGACTGGATCAGCGTGATCGCGCTGCGGCTATCCTTGTCGCCGGCCTTCATGGCGGCGATCTGGGCGGCTTTGATGTCATCTCTTATCATGCCCGCCCCATAGCGGCGGTTGACGAAAAGGGGGAGGGGGTCTAGCCGCCGACCCTTAGCGACATCGCAAACGATCTTTGGAGTGCCCGCCCGACATGGCTGCCGCCGATCCCCTTCCCGTGCCCGTCAAGACCCCGGACGGCGCCACCGGCGTCCTCGTGCTGGCGAGCGGCGAAGTGGTGTGGGGCCGTGGCTTCGGTGCCGAGGGGCAGGCGGTGGGCGAGGTGTGCTTTCACACCGCAATGACCGGCTATCAGGAGATCATGACCGACCCGTCGTTCGCGGGCCAGATGATCGCGTTCACATTCCCCCACATCGGCAACGTCGGCGCGAACCCCGACGATGTCGAGGCCGACAACCCCCACGCGCTCGGCATAATCGTGCGCGAGGACGTGACCGAGCCGAGCAACTTCCGCAGCGCCGAGCATCTCGATTCGTGGATGAAGAAGCATGCGCGGATCGGCCTGTCGGGGATCGACACGCGCGCGCTGACGCGGCGCATTCGCGAGGGCGGGGCACCGAACGGCGTGATCGCGCATGCAGCGGACGGGGTGTTCGACGTGGCCCTGCTGCTGGAGATGGCGCGGGCGTGGCCGGGGCTGGAGGGGATGGACCTCGCCAAGGCCGTGACGCGCAAGACGCACGGCGGCTGGGGCGAGGATCGTGCGGGCGGCGTGTGGCGGCTGGGGTTCGGCTACTCTCCGTCATCGCAGCGAAAGCTGGGATCTCAGGCCGCGAGCGAAACGTCGGAGGCGAGAGATCCCGACTTTCGTCAGGATGACGGTAAACCCCACGTCGTCGCGATCGATTACGGCAGCAAACACAACATCTTCCGCAACCTGGTTCAGGCCGGGGCGCAGGTGTCGGTCGTGCCCGCCGACGCGAGCTTCGACCAGATCATGGCGCTGAAGCCCGACGGCATCTTCCTGTCGAACGGCCCGGGCGACCCCGCAGCGACCGGCGAATACGCCGTGCCGGTGATCCGTCAGCTGCTGGAGACGAAGCTGCCGCTGTTCGGCATCTGCCTTGGCCACCAGCTGCTCGGCCTCGCGGTCGGCGCGCGCACGACCAAGATGTTTCAGGGCCACCGCGGCGCCAACCATCCGGTCAAGCGGCTGAGCGACGGTCGGGTCGAGATCACCAGCATGAACCACGGGTTTGCGGTGGAACGCGAAAGCCTTCCCGCGAACGTCCGCGAGACCCACGTGTCGCTGTTCGACGGCTCGAACGCCGGGCTGGAACTGACAGATCGCCTGGCCTTCAGCGTGCAATACCACCCCGAGGCGAGCCCGGGTCCGCAGGACAGCTTCTATCTGTTCGAGCGGTTTGTCGGTTCCTTGCGGTGATCGCGCCAATTCTTCTAGTCGCAGTCTTTGGGCAGCCGGCGCCAGCCGCTCTCCGCGAGTGGGTCGATGTCGTGCAGGGTCGCGGCACGCTAGTGTTTGCCGTCGCACACGCGGCGAAGCGGTGCGGGTATCGAACGGCTAGTTCGAGCATCGCTCATGGTCTTGCGTCCTATCATCAGCCCGAAGATCAGTATGCGGAGCTCCAGGTGCGCAGGGACGAGGTGACGCCGGCAACCCGACGATGCCTGCGCCGAACCACCGCCTCTCTTCGCAGACCTCACCGCGACATTACCTTCTTCCCGGACGCCTTTTGATGCCCAAACGTACCGATATCTCCTCCATTCTTGTCATCGGCGCGGGGCCGATCGTTATCGGGCAGGCGTGCGAGTTCGATTATTCGGGCACGCAGGCGATCAAGGCGTTGAAGGAGGACGGGTACCGCATCGTCCTGGTCAATTCGAACCCGGCGACGATCATGACCGATCCGGAACTGGCCGACGCGACCTATATCGAGCCGATCACGCCCGAGATCGTCGCCAAGATCATCGCCAAGGAGCGCCCCGACGCCGTCCTGCCGACGATGGGCGGGCAGACTGCGCTCAACACCGCGTTGGCGCTGTTCAACGACGGCACGCTCGCGAAATACGGCGTCGAGATGATCGGCGCGGATGCCGAGGCGATCGACAAGGCCGAGGACCGGCTGAAGTTCAAGGACGCGATGTCGAAGATAGGGCTGGAATCGGCGCGCTCGGCGATCGCGCATACCGAGGCCGAGGCGCTGGAGGGGCTGGCCAAGACCGGCCTCCCGGCGATCATCCGCCCGAGTTTTACGATGGGCGGGACGGGCGGGGGCATCGCCTACAACCGCGAGGAATTCATCGAGATCGTCCGCAAGGGGCTCGACGCATCGCCGACCACCGAAGTGCTGATCGAGGAATCGCTGATAGGGTGGAAGGAGTATGAGATGGAAGTCGTGCGCGACCGCGCCGACAACGCCATCATCGTCTGCTCGATCGAGAATATCGACCCGATGGGCGTCCACACCGGCGATTCCATCACGGTCGCGCCGGCGCTGACGCTGACCGACAAGGAATATCAGATCATGCGCAACGCAAGCATCGCTTGCCTGCGCGAAATCGGTGTCGAAACAGGCGGTTCCAACGTCCAGTTCGCGGTGAATCCGAAGGACGGGCGCCTGATCGTCATTGAAATGAACCCGCGCGTCAGCCGCTCGTCGGCATTGGCGTCGAAGGCGACCGGCTTTCCGATCGCGAAGGTCGCGGCGAAGCTGGCGGTGGGCTACACGCTCGACGAGATCACCAACGACATCACGGGCGCGACGCCGGCCAGTTTCGAGCCGACGATCGATTACGTCGTCACCAAGATACCCCGGTTCGCCTTCGAGAAGTTCAAGGGCGCGGAAGCCGTGCTCGGCACCGCGATGAAGTCGGTCGGCGAAGTCATGGCGATCGGGCGCAACATACACGAAAGCCTGCAGAAGGCATTGCGTGGGCTCGAAACCGGGCTCAGCGGGTTCAACACCGTCGACAGGCTGGCCGGGCGTCCCCGCGCGGAAATCGAGGCGGCGCTGGCGGTGGCGACGCCGGACCGGCTGCTGGTGGCGGCGCAGGCGCTGCGCGAGGGCTTCACGGTGGCCGACGTCCACGCGATCGCGAAGTTCGACCCCTGGTTCCTGGGGCGGATCGCCGAGATCGTCGCGGCGGAGATGGAGGTCTGCAAGGACGGGCTGCCGATCGACGCGGCGGGCATGCGCCGGCTGAAATCGATGGGGTTCAGCGACAAGCGGCTGGCGTGGCTGGCGCTGCAATCGGCTAACCTGCGCGGGATGAGCCGCGGCATCGCGCGCGGCTCCGGCCTGATCCACGAAGCGGTCAAGGCGATGACCGGCGGAGTCACCGAGGACGAGGTGCGCGAACACCGGCTGAAGCTGGGCGTGCGCCCGGTGTTCAAGCGGATCGACACCTGTGCTGCGGAGTTCGATGCCCGGACGCCGTATATGTACTCGACCTACGAAGCGCCGAGCTTCGGAGAGCCGGAGTGCGAAAGCGCGCCTAGCGACCGGAAAAAGATCGTTATTCTGGGCGGCGGGCCGAACCGGATCGGGCAGGGGATCGAGTTCGATTACTGCTGCTGCCACGCCTGCTTTGCGCTGGCGGATGCGGGCTATGAGACGATCATGGTCAACTGCAATCCGGAGACGGTGAGCACCGATTACGACACGTCCGACCGCCTGTATTTCGAGCCGCTGACTGCCGAGGACGTGCTGGAAATCCTGCATGTCGAGCAGCAGAATGGCACGCTGGTCGGCGTGATCGTCCAGTTCGGCGGGCAGACCCCGCTCAATCTGGCGCAGGCGTTGGAGGATGCGGGCATTCCGATTCTGGGGACTTCGCCTGACGCGATCGACCTGGCCGAGGACCGCGAGCGGTTCGCGGCGCTCGTCGCCAAGCTGGGGCTGACCCAGCCCGCCAACGGCATCGCGCGTAGCCGCGACGAGGCGATCGCGGTGGCCGAGCGCATCGGCTATCCGGTGCTGATGCGCCCGAGCTATGTGCTTGGGGGCCGGGCGATGGAGGTCGTCGATGGTCCGGCGCAGCTCGACGACTATATCGCGACCGCGGTGCAGGTGTCGGGCACATCGCCGGTGCTGATCGACAGTTATCTGCGCGACGCGATCGAGGTCGATGTCGACGCGATCTGCGACGGCACCGACGTCACGGTCGCGGGCGTGATGCAGCACATCGAGGAAGCCGGCGTTCATTCGGGCGATTCGGCCTGCTCGCTGCCGCCGTACAGCCTGTCCGCAGGAATCATCGCCGAGATCGAACGCCAGACCGAGGCACTGGCGCGCGCGCTGTCGGTCGTCGGGCTGATGAACATCCAGTTCGCGGTGAAGGACGGTGTCGTCTACCTGATCGAGGTCAACCCGCGCGCCAGCCGGACGGTGCCGTTCGTTGCCAAGGCGGTGGGATCGCCCGTCGCCAAGATCGCGGCGCGGGTGATGGCGGGCGAGAAGCTGGCCGAGCTGCCGCAGGTCAATCGCGCCGTGGGCCACGTCGCGGTGAAGGAAGCGGTGTTCCCGTTCAATCGCTTCCCGGGCGTTGATCCTGTGCTGTCACCGGAAATGAAGTCCACCGGCGAAGTCATGGGAATAGATCGCGATTTCACGCTGGCCTTCGCCAAGGCGCAGCTGGGCGCGGGGACGACGCTGCCGGCGGGCGGCACCGTCTTCATCAGCGTCAAGGACACCGACAAGCCGGTGATCCTGGCCGGCGCCCGCGTGATGGCGGCGCAGGGATTCGCCATCGTCGCCACCAACGGCACCGCCGATTATCTGACCGCCAACGGCGTCGCGGTGGAAACGGTGCTGAAGGTGGCACAGGGCCGCCCGAACATCGTCGATCGTATCCGCGACGGCGACATCGCGCTGGTGTTCAATACGACCGAGGGCTGGCAGTCGCTGAAGGACAGCCAGGAGATCCGCAAATCGGCGCTGGCGCAGAAGATCCCGTATTTCACGACCGCATCGGCGGCGGTGGCGGCGGCGAACTCGATCGCGGCGCTCGCCACCACCTCTCTTGAAGTACGCCCGCTGCAATCCTATTATTCGCAGTCGCACAAATAATCCCCCGACAGTTCGGTTGATGTGCGGGCGGGCCGAGGGAGGTTCGTCTGGGGAGAGGGGCGTAAGGAAATTCGTGATGGCGACGGTCGAGAAGATGCCGATGCTGGCGGAGGGCTATGAGAAGCTCCACGCCGACCTGAAGCGATTGAAGATCGAGCGACCGACGATCGTCGATGCGATCGAGGAAGCGCGCGCCCACGGCGACCTGTCCGAAAACGCCGAATATCATGCCGCCAAGGAGCGGCAGGGCCAGATCGAGGCATCGATTTCCGACATCGAGGACAAGCTCTCGCGCGCCCAGATCATCGATCCCAAGGATCTGTCGGGCGACAAGATCGTGTTCGGGGCGACCGTGACCCTGCTCGACGACGACGACAAGCCCGTGAAGTACCAGATCGTCGGCCAAACCGAGGCAGATGCCCGCACCGGGCGGATCAGCTACAATTCGCCGCTCGGTCGTGCGCTGATCGGGCGCAGCGTCGATGACGAGGTCGAGGTATCGGTCCCCGCGGGCGACCGCTACTACGTCGTCAGCAAGATCGAGTTCATCTGATCGGCGCGAATATTCGCAGCGCGCCGGCCACATTTGCGATTGCCGGCCTGACCGCGGTCGTCAGCCTGTGCATCACGTTGCTGGGGCTCGAGTCGGACGCCGCCGTCTATGCCGGGTTCATCCCCGCGCGGCTGACAGCCGATGCGCCGGGTCTGCTGCCGTTCGTGCTGACGCCGCTCAGTTCGACGCTGGTGCACGGCGGGCTGCTGCACCTGCTGTTCAATCTGGTGACGCTGACGTTCTGCGGCATCGCGACCGAACGGGCGCTGGGCGCGCGTGGTATCGTCGTCCTGTATCTCGCCGGCGCCTATGCCGCCTGCGCCGCGCAATGGGCGGTCGCGCCGGCATCGACGGCGGTGATGATCGGCGCGAGCGGCGCGGCGTCGGCGATCGTCGGCGCCTATGCGCTGCTATATGGCCGCAGCCGGACCAAGGATTTTGGGCCGGTGCCGGCGTGGCTGCTGCATGTGCTGTGGCTGTTGATCGCGTGGACCGCGCTCAACCTCGCGGTCGGCATATTGAGCGCACAGGCGGGCACGCCGATCGCGGCGGCGGCGCATGTCGGCGGATTTCTTGCGGGCCTGATCCTGTGCCGCCCGTTGCTGTTGTGGCGGTGGCGCGGGGCGTAGCGATACGACCCCGCGCCCGCACGATTAGGCGGCAGTGAAAGCGCCGTCCTCGTCGATCACCTTCAGTTTGCCGTCCGCGATCGCGAACACCGCGCCGTGCAGCGACAAGCTGCCGTCGGCGAGCCCGGCCTGCACGAACGGGAAGGTCTTGAGGTTCTCGATCGAGACGCGGACTCCCTCCTGCTCCAGCGCCGCCTGGCCCTTTTCGGTCACGCCGTGCTCGGCGACGACGCGCTCGCGGGCTTCGTCCAGCAGGCCGATCCATTCGGCGACGAAGCCGCCTTCGCCGGGCTTCGCGTCGGCCAGGCTCTGGGTGAGCGAGGCGTTGACGCCGCCGCACGCGCCGTGGCCCAGCACGACGACTTCCTCGACCTTCAGCTTGGTGACCGCAAATTCGAGCGCGGCGGAGACGCCGTGGAGGCCACCCGACGCATCGAACGGGGGAACCAGCGCGGCGACGTTGCGCACGACGAACACTTCGCCCGGGCGGCTGCCGAAGATGGTGGCGGGATCGACCCGGCTGTCGGAGCAGGCGATGATCATCACCTTGGGCTCCTGCCCGCTGGCGAGCTCGGTCCAGCGTTCGCGCTCCTCCAGCCATTCGCCGCCGCGGAACCGGTAATAGCCGTCGATCAGATCGTTGAAGTGGGTCATGCCATCCTCTGTGCTTGGGTGTCGCAGAGCCTAAATCACGGTGCGTGCGCGCGTTCCACCGGCGATTGCAGCGCGCAACCATTGTTTACAGGCCGGACGCTGGCTATTTGCGCGGGCATGAACGAGATGACCCCGCTCGCCAAGCCTGCTGCGCCCGAGCTGCGCCAGCGCAAGCCCGACTGGATTCGCGTGAAGGCGCCGACGTCCGCCGGCTTCGCCGCCACCCGCGCGCTGATGCGATCGAAAAGCCTGACGACGGTGTGCGAGGAGGCGGCGTGCCCCAACATCGGGGAATGCTGGTCGAAGAAGCATGCGACCGTCATGATCCTGGGCGACACCTGCACGCGGGCGTGCGCGTTCTGCAACGTGAAGACGGGCATGCCGCGCAAGGTCGACGTCAACGAGCCGAACAACGTCGCCGATGCGGCGGCGCAGATGGGGCTGGCGCATATCGTCGTGACCTCCGTCGACCGCGACGACCTGCCCGACGGCGGGGCGAGCCAGTTCGTCAAGGTGATCGAGGCGATCCGGCGGGCCAATCCGACCACCACGATCGAGATCCTGACGCCCGATTTCCGCAACAAGCACGAGGCCGCGGTCGAGGCGATCGTCGCGGCGCGGCCCGATGTGTACAACCACAACCTGGAAACCGTGCCGCGGCTGTATCCGACGATCCGGCCCGGCGCGCGCTATTATGCATCGCTGCGGCTGCTGGAGAGCGTCAAGAAGCTCGATCCGTCGATCTTCACCAAGTCGGGGATCATGCTTGGGCTGGGCGAGCAGCGGCTGGAGGTTCATCAGGTGATGGACGACATGCGCAGCGCCGATATCGATTTCATGACGATGGGCCAGTACCTCCAGCCGACGCCGCGTCACGCCAAGGTGCAGGATTTCATCACGCCCGCCGCGTTCGACGCCTATGCCGCGATCGGGCGCGCCAAGGGGTTCCTGCTGGTCGCATCGTCGCCGCTGACCCGGTCGAGCTATCACGCCGGTGACGACTTCGCGCAGATGCGCGCGAATCGCGAGGCCAAACTGGGGCTGGTCCGTGCCTAGGCATCAGGAGATCCGGCGGCTGCCCTATACGCCGGAACAGATGTTCGACCTGGTCGCCGACGTCGGGCGCTATGCCGAATTCCTGCCGTGGGTCAGCGCGATCCGGGTGCGGTCGAACAGCGACACCGAAATGGTCGCCGACATGATCGTCGGGTTCAAGGGCCTGCGCGAGACGTTCACGTCGCGCGTGACGAAGGAGCGCCCAAACGCGATCCGGGTCGACTATGTCGACGGGCCGCTGGCGCATCTCACCAACGAATGGGCGTTCCGCAGCGACGGGCAGGGCGGGTGCACGGTCGATTTCTGCGTCGACTTCGCGTTCCGCAACCGGATGTTCGAGATGCTGGCCGGGCAGGTGTTCGACCGCGCGCTTCGCAAGATGATCGGCGCGTTCGAGGAGCGGGCGGCGGTGCTCTACGGCGCGGGAGCGTCCGCGTCGGGCAGCAGCAGTTCGAGCGCACACAGCGCCGCCTGAAGGCGGATGCCGCCGCGACCCAGGTCGCCGAATTCCTTGACGTCGGCGACGATGTGATCGGGAAGGGCGCCGCGCGCCGCGCGGGCGAAGACCACGGTGCCGACCGGTTTCTTGGCCGATCCGCCGCCGGGGCCCGCGATGCCGGTTATCGCAACCGCGACGTCGGCGTCGGTTTTTGCCAGCGCGCCGCGCGCCATTTGCCACGCGGTGGCGATCGAGACGGCGCCGAATGTCTCCAGCACCTCGCCGCTGACGCCCAGCAGGCGCGCCTTGGCCTCGTTCGAATAGGTGACGAACCCGCCGTCGAGCACGTCGGACGCGCCGGCGATCTCGGTGATCGCCGCCGCCACGAGGCCACCGGTGCAGCTTTCGGCGACGGCGACGCGAAGGCCCGCGGCGCGATTCTCGTCCACCACGCGCCGCGCCATCGCGATCAGCGCTTGCGGAAACATGGTATCGCGATGCTCGGTCACGACGGGGTGCCGGGCGGGCAGAGCGTGAACGGCGGGCGTGCCGCCTTGCGATTGCGACCCGCGATCTCGACGATCGTCACGATCAGCGCGGCGGTGTTGCGTGCCGGCAGTGGATCGAGCAGCGCGAGGACGCGGTCGATCGCGGGGCAATCCTGCGCGTTGATCTGCTGGGCCAGCATCGGCGCGACCATCGCCGTCACCATCGGGCGGGCGAGTTCGCTGTCGAGCATCGGCGAGACATCGGGGCCGGCGATCTTGCGCAGCGCCTCGCGCGCCAGCGGCCATGCCGCGTCGCTGGTCGCGGCGAACTTGGCGGTCAGCGGAGCGACCGAGCGGCGCAGGTAAGCGTTTGCGGGCAGGGTTGGGGAGCAGGTCGCCGCGGTGGATCCGACCAGCGTGGAGCCGAGGTTGAGCACCAGCGCCTCCGCCTCGCGCTGCGGCACGCACTGCGCGGCCTGCGCGGCGGTGGCGGCAAGCGTGCCGGCGATCAGGGTCGTGGCGGCGATCAGGGACTTGAACGTCATGCGGTTACACTCCGGGTACACGGACAGTGGCGATCGCTTGCGCCGCGATCCCCTCCTCGCGACCGGCAAAGCCCAGCCGCTCGGAGGTGGTGGCCTTCACGCTGACGGCGGCGACGTCAAGGCCGAGGATCTGCGCGATCGCCGCGCGCATGGCGTCGCGGTGGGGGCCGATCTTGGGCGCTTCGCAGATGAGGGTCAGGTCGACGAAATCGATGACACCGCCCGTGTCGCGGACCAGCCGCGCGGCGTGGGCGAGGAACTGGTCGGAGGCGGCGCCCTTCCACTGCGGGTCGCTCGGCGGGAAATGGCTGCCGATATCGCCAGCGGCGATCGTGCCGAGCAGAGCGTCGGTAATGGCGTGGAGCGCGACGTCGGCATCGCTGTGACCGGACAGGCCGCGATCGTGCGGGATGAGCACGCCGCCCAGCCATAATTCCTCCCCCGCCTCCAGCCGGTGGACGTCGAAGCCGATGGCGCTGCGCGCGACGAGACGCGCGGCCAGCCGGGCCTCGGCTGCGGCGAGATCGGCGGGGTAGGTGACCTTGTCGAGCATCGCATTCCCCGCGACCAGAGTGACGTCATGACCCGCCGCGCGCGCGACCTGCGCGTCGTCGGTCGCCTCGGCGTCGTCGGGCCAGGCTTCGTGGGCGGCGAGGATCGCGGCGTGGTGGAACGCCTGAGGGGTCTGGACGCGGTGGAGCGCGGTGCGGTCCACGGTCTCGCCGAGCACGGCGTCGCCGCGGGCGAGCGTGTCGGCGACCGGCAGGACCGGGACGGCGGCGGGCGCGGTGCTTAGGGCGTCCAGCAGGCGGTCGATGACGGCGGCGGGCACGAAGGGTCGCGCGGCGTCGTGGATCAGGACGCGGTCGGCCTCCACCGCGCGCAGGCCGGCGATCACCGACTCCCGCCGCGTGGCTCCGCCGATGGTCGAGGGGATCTCGCCGACGGCGTCCGCGAGCAAATCTTGCTGCCCCTCACCGATGACGACCAGCACGTCGTCGATACCGGGATGCGCGCGCAGGGCAGCGACGCTGTGCGCCAGCATCGGACGCCCGCCGAGCGAGGCAAATTGCTTCGGGAGTGCGGAGCCGATGCGTTCGCCCTTTCCGGCGGCGACGACGATGGCGACGGTGCGAGGGCGGGTCATGTCTGAGCGCCTAGCGCAGGCGCCCGATCCTCGCCAGCCTTGCCCTACGCGGCGTTTTCGCCTAGGCGCTGCCTAAATTTCAGGCACATTCCATGCGCAGCATCGCTCCCATCCACATCGGTCCCGTGCGGATCGACACGCCCGTCCTGCTGGCGCCGATGACCGGCGTCACCGACCTGCCGTTCCGCCGGGTAGTGCGCGGCTATGGGTCGGGGCTGAACGTGACCGAGATGGTGGCGAGCCAGGCCGCGATCCGCGAAACGCGCCAGTCGCTCCAGAAATTCGCGTGGGATCCGATCGAGGATCCGGTGTCGATGCAGCTGGTTGGCTGTACCCCGCACGAGATGGGCGAGGCGGCGAAGCTGAGCGAGGATCGCGGGGCGGCGATCGTCGACATCAACATGGGCTGCCCGGTGCGCAAGGTGACGAGCGGCGATGCCGGTTCGGCCCTGATGCGCGACCTGCCGCTCGCGACTGCGCTGATCGCCGCGGTGGTGAAGGCGGTGGACGTGCCGGTCACGCTTAAGATGCGGATGGGCTGGTGTCACGACAGCCTGAACGCCCCCGAGCTCGCGCGCATCGCCGAGGATCTGGGGGTGAAGATGGTCACCGTCCACGGTCGTACCCGCAACCAGATGTACAAGGGCTCGGCCGACTGGCGCTTCGTGCGGTCGGTGAAGGATGCGGTGTCGCTGCCGGTGATCGTCAACGGCGATATCTGCACCGTGGATGACGCGCATGCCGCGCTCGACCAGTCGGGCGCGGACGGCCTGATGATCGGGCGCGGCGCTTACGGGCGCCCGTGGTTGCTCCGGCAGGTGATGGATGCACTGGAGGGTCGGACGCCGCGTGCCGACCCCACCCTAAACGAACAATATCGCCTGATTATCCGCCATTACGACGACATGCTGTCGCTCTATGGCAAGGAAACGGGCGTCAACATGGCCCGCAAGCATCTCGGCTGGTATACCAAGGGGCTGCCGGGATCGGCGGAGTTCCGCAACAAGGTGAACCAGGTGCCCGATGCCGCCGTCGTCAAGGCGATGCTGGCCGAATTCTACGCGCCGTGGCTGGACCGCGCCGCCGCGTGACGACGTCGGCGCCGCCGTTTGCGGAGCTGTTCGCCGCGCTGCCGGTCGCGGCGCTGATCGTCGATCCGGAGGGGCGGGTGGTTCATGCCAATTCGGCATCCGAGACGCTGCTGAACTTTTCCGAGCGCGCGATGGCGGGGCAGGACGTCGATACGCTGGTGCGGTTCGCGGAAGCCTATGCCGACCGCCGCAGCGGGCGCACCTTTGCCGCCTATGACGCCGACGTCGGCATCGGCCGGATCGGGCGGCTGCGCGTCGACCTGGTCGAATGCGGCGTGCCCGATCATCCCGGCTGGACGATCGTCACCATCCGGCAGAGCCCTGCCTCGCGCGGGCACACTGCCGACCGCTCGGGCGGGGCGCGCGCCGCGGTGGGGGCGGCGGCGATGCTGGCGCACGAGATCAAGAACCCGCTGTCGGGCATCCGCGGCGCGGCCCAGCTGCTGCGCGAGGGCGGGGACGAGGGTGCCGAGCTCACCCGCCTCATCACCACCGAAGTCGATCGTATCGTCGCGCTGATCGACCGGATGCAGGATTTCACCGACACCCGACCCCTGACGCTGGAGCCGGCCAACGTCTATCCGCTGCTAGACCACGTTCGCCAGGTCGCCACCGCCGGCGTCGCGCGCGGTATTGCGATCGACGAACGCTTCGATCCGTCGCTGCCCCCGGCGTTGATCGACCGCGACGCGCTGACCCAGGTCGTGCTGAACCTGGTCAAGAACGCCGCCGAAGCGGTGCATGGCGAGGGTCGCATCACGCTGGCCACCGCGTACCGCCACGGCATGGCGGTTAGCGCCGCGCCGGGACGCCCGCGCCACCCGCTGCCGATCGAGGTCGCGGTGATCGACACCGGCCCTGGCGCCTCGCCCGACATCGCCGAGCACATGTTCGAGCCGTTCGTGTCGGGCAAGGCCGAGGGGCGGGGCCTCGGCCTGCCGCTGGTCGAGAAGCTGGTCCGCGACATGGGGGGCATCGTCACCTATTCGCGCGAGGGAGAGCCCGAAGTGACCGTATTCCGCATCCTGTTGCAGAGGGCGGCATGACGTCACTCCCCATTGAGAGCGGCCGGGTGCTGGTGGTCGACGACGACGCGGCGATCCGCACGGTCGTGACGCAGGCGCTCAGGCGCCGGGGCCATATCGTGACGACCGCGGCATCGGTCGCCGAGATGCGCCGCGCGCTGGCGGGTGAGGTGCCTGACGTGCTGGTAACCGACGTCGTCCTGCCCGACGCCAACGGGCTGGACGTGCTGCCGGGCGTGCTCGCCGAACATCCGCGGCTACCGGTGATCGTCCTGTCGGCGCAGAACACGCTGTCGACCGCGGTGCGTGCGACCGAGGCGGGAGCGTTCGATTACCTGCCCAAGCCGTTCGACCTCGACGCGCTGACGCAGGCGGTCGCGGGCGCGCTGCTGCGAGTGCGGCGCGATCCGGTGGCGGCAGCGTCGCCCGCCGACGATGCCCTGCCGCTGATCGGGCGATCGCCGGCGATGCAGGACGTGTACCGCGTAATCGCGCGCGTGGTGTCGAACGACCTGACCGTGCTGGTGTCGGGGGAATCGGGCACCGGCAAGGAACTGGTGGCGCAGGCGATCCACGACCTCGGCCCCCGTCGTCGCGCACCGTTCGTGGCGCTGAACATGGCGGCGATCCCCCGCGAGTTGATCGAAGCCGAATTGTTCGGGCATGAACGCGGCGCCTTCACCGGTGCGGCGGCGCGGGTGGCGGGCCGATTCGAGCAGGCAGCCGGCGGCACATTGTTCCTCGACGAGATCGGCGACATGCCGATGGACGCGCAGACGCGGCTGCTGCGCGTTCTGCAATCGGGCGAATTCACGACCGTCGGCGGCGCCCGCCCGATCCGCGCCGACGTGCGCATCGTTGCGGCCACGAACAAGGATCTGGCGGCGCTGGTCGCGAGCGGTGGTTTCCGGGAGGACCTGTTTTACCGGCTGAACGTCGTGCCGATCCTGCTGCCACCCCTGCGTGAGCGGCGCCAGGACGTCGCGCTGCTCGCGCGGCACTTCCTCGAGCGGGCGGCGGAGGACGGGCTGCCGCGCAAGCAGGTCGATGCCGGAGGGCTCGCGCGACTGGAGGCACACGACTGGCCGGGCAACGTGCGGGAGCTGGAAAACCTGATGCGCCGCCTGGCCGCGCTCAGCCGCGACGAATGGATCGGGGCGGCGGAGATCGCGGCGATGCTGGGGCGCGCGGCGATGCCTGCCGCTGTGTCCGATGCCGGCCTGGAAAGTGCGGTCGCCGCGCGCATCGCCGCGATCGCGCGCGACGATCCCGCGGCGCTGGAGGATGGCACGCTGTACGACCGCATCATCGCCGAGGTCGAACGCCCGCTGATCGCGGCGATCCTCGATCGCCACGGCGGCAACCAGCTGCGCGCCGCCCGCGCACTGGGGATCAACCGCAACACCTTGCGCAAGCGGCTCGACGATCTGGCGATCGATACCGGTGTCACGCGACCAAATGGGGCGCCGCTGCGCTGATGCGCGCGAAATATGTGTTTTCTCTGCAACAGTGAGCGTGTAGGCCGGCCACGATGACTGTTGCCGCTGTGCCGATTGTCGACCCTAAGGTGCCGCCGCGGCGCTTCGCGGTGACGCCGGCGGTCGAACTTGCCGTCATCGTCATCGCCGTGATCGTCGCATTTGCAAGCTGGCGCGTGCTGGCGAGCGCAAGCGCGAACGGGCGCCTCATCAGCCCGCCGCTGGTCGCCATGCTGCTGACCGCGAACCTGATCCCCGCGGTCGCGCTGGTGTCGCTGATCGGGCGGCGCATCGCCATCGCCCGGGCATCGCGCGCGTCGCTGGCGGGCGGGGGGCGCCTCCACGTCCGCCTAGTCGCGGTCTTCTCGCTGATGGCGAGCATCCCGATCGTGCTGACCGTGGTCGCCGCGTCGATCATGTTCCAGTCGGGCGTGCAGCTGTGGGGCTCCGAGCGCGCGCGCGATGCCTTCGCCTCGACCATCGCGCTTGCGAAACAGGGACAGGCCGTCGTGGTGCAGCGCTGGACCGGCGAGGCAGTGTCGATGGCGGGCGATATCCGCGCCCGCTATACCGAGGCGGGCGGGCGGTCGCAGGAATTCCACGAATTCTTCCTGCGCCAGACCTTCTACCGCAACCTGTACCAGTCGGTGCTGTTCCGCGTGTCGCCCGCCGGCAAGGTCGAGGCGATCGACTTCTACGAACCGCCCGATCCGAAGATTTTCGCGCAGCGGGTGTCGGGCCAGGTGCTGAACCTGCTGACCGACCGCGACAGCTACACCAATTTCGATCAGCGCCAGTTGTGGGTGGTGACCCCGGTCGACCGGTCGAAGAACGTGTTCCTGTACGTCGCGACCCCGAACGAGGTCGATTTCCTCAACCGCCAGAGCCTGGCCGCGGACAAGCTGCTGCTGGATTACGAGGCGCTCCAACGGCGCACCCGATCGGTGCAGATGCAGTTCAACGCGATCCTGTTCGGCGTCGCGCTGCTGATCGTCGGCCTTGCCACCTGGATCGCGCTCGGCGTCGCCGACCGGCTGGTGCGCCCGGTCGATCAACTCGTCACCGCCGCCGACAAGATTGCAGGCGGCGACCTGACCACGCGCGTCGCCATCCGCCCTGATCCGGATGAGATCGGCGCGCTGGGCCTCGCCTTCAACGGCATGACCGCGCGGTTGCAGAAGCAGACCGATGCGCTGGTGAGTGCCAACGCCCAGCTCGAAAGCCGCCGTGCGCTGATCGAGGCGGTGCTGTCGGGCGTCACCGCGGGCGTCATCGCGGTCGGCGGAGGGCGCGAGGTGCGGCTGGTCAACAGCTCGGCGCTGGCGCTGATCGCGCCGGGCGACGCACTGGTCGGTCGATCGCTCGCCGATGTCGCTCCCGATCTCGAGGCGCTGCTGGCGAGCGGCGCGCGCGAGGGCGTCGTCCAGATCAACGCCAGCGGCGAGGCGCGGACGCTGGCGGTGAAGATCACGCGCGACGAGGACGGCCACGTCCTGACCTTCGACGACATTACCCAGCAGCTGCTCGACCAGCGTCGCGCCGCGTGGTCCGACGTCGCGCGCCGCATCGCGCACGAGATCAAGAACCCGCTGACCCCGATCCAGCTCGCCGCCGAACGCCTGCAGCGCCGCTATGGCAAGCTCGCGCCCGAGGGTGACACGACGTTCGGGCGGCTGACCGACACGATCGTCCGTCAGGTTGGCGACCTGCGCCGGATGGTCGACGAATTCTCGTCGTTCGCGCGGATGCCGAAACCGGTGTTTCGTGAGGAATCGCTGGTCGATCTCGCCCGGCAGGCGGTGTTCCTGCACGAAGTCGCCCACCCAGCGATCCGCTTCGCGCTCATCTTCCAGGATCCGCCGCCCAATCTGGTGTGCGACCGCCGCCAGATCGGCCAGGCGCTGACCAACCTCGTCAAGAACGCGGTCGAGGCGATCGAGGCGCGCACCGGCGACGCCGTTCCGGTCGGCGAGATTACGGTCGCGCTGACCGGCGACAACGGGCGCAGCGTCGGCGTCCAGATCGCCGACAATGGCATCGGCCTGCCCGTCGAGCGCGACCGCATCGTCGAACCCTATATGACCACGCGCAGCCGCGGCACGGGGCTCGGCCTCGCCATCGTCAAGAAGATCGTCGAGGAGCATTTCGGATCGATGCTGTTCGTCGATCGCCCCGGCGGGGGCACGGTGGTGACGCTGGCGTTCGATGCCGGTACGCTCGCGACCCTGGTCGATCGCGACGCGCCGGACGATGCCGCCGATCCCAGTCCTGCCATGCTTACTCGTACACGGACAACGCCATGAGCATCGATATCCTCGTCGTCGACGACGAATACGACATCCGCGAGCTGGTCGCGGGCGTCCTGGAGGACGAGGGCTATGAAACGCGCTCCGCCGCCGACAGCGATGCCGCGCTGGAGGCGATCGCCGCGCGGCGCCCGAGCCTCGTCCTGCTCGACGTGTGGCTGCAGGGTTCGCGGCTCGACGGGCTCGACCTGCTCGACGAGATCAAGAAGCGCGACCCGTCGATCCCGGTGCTGGTGATCTCCGGCCACGGCAACCTCGACACCGCGGTCGCCGCGATCCGTCGTGGGGCGTCCGACTTCATCGAAAAGCCGTTCGAGGCCGAGCGGCTGCTGCTGTTGGTCGAGCGCGCGACCGAGACCGAGCGGCTGAAGCGCGAGATCGCGTCGCTGCGCGCGACGGTCGGACGAGAGGACGATCTGACCGGCAATTCGGCGGCGATCAACATCGTCCGCGCCACGCTGAAGCGGGTCGCCTCGACCGGAAGTCGCGTGCTCATCACCGGCGGCAACGGCGCCGGCAAGGAAGTCGCGGCGCGGTTGCTCCACGGCTGGAGCGGGCGTGCGCAGGCGCCGTTCGTGATCGTCAGCGCGGCGCGGATGACGCCCGAACGCGTCGAGGAGGAATTGTTCGGGGTCGAGGAAGGGGGCGGGCTCGTCCGCTCCGGACTGCTCGAACAGGCGCATGGCGGCACGCTGTTCCTCGACGAGATCGCCGACATGCCGATAGCGACCCAGGCGCGCATCCTGCGCGTGCTTACGGATCAAAGCTTTACGCGGGTCGGCGGACAGCGCGTGGTAAAGGTCGACGTGCGCGTCGTCTCTGCCACCGCCCGCGACCTGCACGAGGAAATCGCCGAGGGCCGGTTCCGCGAAGACCTCTACTACCGGCTGAACGTCGTTCCGGTGGCCATCCCGCCGCTGACCGACCGGCGCGAGGATATTCCGGCGCTCGTCGAGCATTTCGTCGCGCATTACGCCTCCGAACGCCGCGTGCCGACGCCGGAAATCGCGCCCGATGCGATGGTTGCGCTGCAAAGCTACGAATGGCCGGGAAATGTCCGCCAGTTGCGCAACATCGTCGAGCGGACGGTCATCCTGGCGCCGGGCAACCGCATCGGACGCATCGACATCGACCTGCTGCCGCCCGAAGTGTTGGGGGCGACCGGGGACGGGGAAGGGCGGGGCGCCACCGCGATCATGGGTGCACCGCTGCGCGAGGCGCGCGAGAGCTTCGAGCGCGAGTACCTCCGCGTCCAGATCCGGCGGTTTTCGGGCAACATCAGTCGCACGGCGAGCTTCATAGGCATGGAACGCTCCGCGCTGCACCGGAAACTGAAGCTGCTGGGGATTACCGAGACGCGGGAGGACTGACGCGGTTCTGGACGTCACCCGCCCGCGTCCCTAGATTGGCGGCGCGCGGGCCGTGGTGGCGTGCGTATCGACGCCGCCTGAGCGGCGCACAGCGGGGCAAACCCCGCCAAGAGCAAAAGGATCGCCCGAATGGCCGACAAGCAGACTTCGCTCCAGGATCTGTTCCTGAATGCGCTGCGCAAATCCAAGACGCCGGTGACGATGTTCCTCGTGAAGGGCGTGAAGCTCCAGGGGATCGTCACCTGGTTCGACAATTTTTCGGTCCTGCTGCGCCGGGACGGCCAGTCGCAGCTGATCTACAAGCACGCCATTTCCACGATCATGCCGTCGGGCCCGCTCGACGTTGAGGGGATCGTCGATGCGATCGGAGAGCATCCCAGCAAGTCCCCCGGATTGCAGGAAATATTCCTGAGCGCCGTGCGTCGGCAGGATGAAACGGTGACGATGTTCCTGGTCAATGGCGTGATGTTGCAGGGCGGGATCGCCGCTTTCGATCTGTTCTGCATGCTGCTCCAGCGCGAGGGCATGTCGCAGCTGGTGTACAAACATGCTGTGTCTACGGTGCAGCCGGCCAATCCGCTGAACCTTGCCGAGGAACAGGCGCTAGGCGACGAGTGAGGTGACGACGCCCGTATCCGGCGGCTTCGACCGCGACGTCGAGGATTTCGCACGCGGCGCGCGGGCGATCGTCGTGCTGCCCGACCAGGGTGGCTCGGCTCGCGACAGCGATGCGCGCCTTGAGGAAACCGCCGGCCTGGCGCTCGCGATCGGGGTCGAGGTACGCCACAGGATCGCCTACCGCGTGCGTGCGCCGAAGCCCGCGACGCTGATCGGCAGCGGGCAGGTCGAGGCACTGGCCGCAATCGTGCGCGACGACGGTATCGGCCTGGCCGTGTTCGACGCCAGCCTGACGCCGGTGCAGCAGCGCAATCTGGAAACGCGGCTCGGTTGCAAGGTGATCGATCGCACCGGGCTGATCCTCGAAATCTTCGGCGAGCGCGCGCGAACGGCGGAGGGGCGGCTGCAGGTCGAACTCGCCCACCTCGACTATCAGGCCGGGCGACTGGTGCGCAGCTGGACCCATCTCGAGCGCCAGCGCGGCGGCTTCGGATTTTTGGGCGGCCCGGGCGAGACCCAGATCGAGGCCGACCGCCGGCTGATCCGCGATCGCATGGCCCGGCTGCGGCGCGAGCTGGAACAGGTCAGCCGCACGCGGGGCCTCCACCGCGACCGGCGCCAGCGCGCGCCTTGGCCGGTGATCGCCTTGGTTGGCTATACCAACGCCGGAAAGTCCACGCTTTTCAATCGCCTGACGGGAAGTGACGTCATGGCGGAAAACCTCTTGTTCGCGACGCTTGACCCGACGTTGCGGCAGATCGGCCTGCCCGGCATCGACAAAGCGATCCTGTCGGACACGGTGGGGTTCGTGTCCGAATTGCCGACGCAGCTCGTGGCCGCGTTCAAGGCGACGCTGGAAGAAGTGGTGTCGGCGGACCTGCTCGTCCACGTCCGCGACGTCGCTCACCCCGACAGCGCCGCCCAGCGCGCCGATGTCGAGGGCGTGCTGGCCGACATCGGCGTCGCCGAGTCGACGCCGCGGATCGAGGCTTGGAACAAGCTCGACCTGCTGATCGGCGATGCGCGCGAGGACCTGTTGGTCGAGGCCGAGCGCCGCGACGATGTGGTGGCGCTCTCCGCGCTGAGCGGGGAAGGGGTCGACGCGCTGATGCAGGCCGTCGCCGCACGGCTTACCGCCGAGCACCGACGCTACGCGATCACGCTCGACGCGGGCGACGGCGCCGCGGCAGCGTGGCTGCACGCGCATGGCGAGGTGCTGTCGCAGGAGAGCGATGCGGAAGCGATCGTCATCGACGTGCGGATGGCGCCGCGCGATTACGAGCGGTTCATGACGCGCTAGGGTCGGTCGCGGCGCGCTTGGCCCGGAGCCACAAGGCTTCCTTGGCCTCCAGCGGCAAACCCTCGAACGCGGCGCCGGCAACATCCTCCATCGTCCTGAAACGACGTTCGAATTTCTCGTTCGCGCCGCGCAGCGCCGCTTCGGGATCGACATCCAGCTTGCGCGCCCAGTTGACCACCGAGAACAGCAAGTCGCCGATTTCCTCCGCGCGGTGCGCGTCTGTCGCGGCAGCGTCGACTTCGGCCAGTTCCTCGTCGATCTTCGCACGGGCGCCGGCGGCGTCGGGCCAGTCGAAGCCGGTGCGCGCGGCGCGATTTTGCAACTTCTCCGCGCGCAGCAGTGCGGGCAGACCGAGCGCGACGCCGGCCAGTGCGCTTTTGTCGGACTTTTCGGCCCGCTCGGCGGCCTTGACGGTTTCCCACAGGTGATGGCCACCATCGGCGACGTCACCGAAGATGTGCGGGTGGCGGCGCTCCATCTTGTCGCTGATCGCCTCCACGACGTCGGGCAGCGCGAACGCACCGGCTTCCTCGGCCATGCGGCTGTGAAAGATCACCTGGAGCAGCAAGTCGCCGAGTTCGTCCTTCAGATCCGCCAGGTCGCCGCGCGCACAGGCGTCGGCGACCTCATAGGCTTCCTCGATCGTGTACGGGGCGATGCTCTCGAACGTCTGGACCGTGTCCCATTCGCAGCCCGTGTCCGGATCGCGTAGCCGCGCCATAATCGCGACGAGCCGATCCATCATGACAGGGGTGCCCCAAACGCACGATCTTCAAGACCGATAATACACATTATGTAAATAGTGGTCATGCCCGCGTCCGCTTTGGCTCTAGGATCAGCGTCTTCCCCTCTACCCGCCACGATCCCAGGCGCGACAGGAAATTCATGCCCAGCACATTGGTGTCGCCGAACGCCGGCGAGACGACGACGCCAAGATCGTGCGTGTCGAGCGACCCCAGCGTTACACGCCCGACCGACGCCCGCTGTGCGGTGATCGATCCGTTGGCCGTGTTGAGCATGACCGGAAATCCGCTGTCGCTCACCTCGATGCCGGCGGCTTTCGCCGTCGCCGGCGATACCGCCGTCAGCGTTGCGCCGCTGTCGATCAGCATCCGCTCGCTGTGGCCGTTCAGATCGACCCGCGCCCAGAAATGGCCATCCTCGCTCATCGCGATGCGGACGGTGTCGCCGACGACGGATTGCGATCCAAGGCCGATGCGATCGCCAAGCGCCGCCATCACCGGTGCGATCCGCTCCCGGTTCGAGATGACGAGGAAAGCCACCGCCGCAACCGCCGCCCAGCCGAGCAACGATCGCAACACGTCCCCGACCGATGGACGCCGCGCGACGAGCGCGGATCCCACCAGCACCAGCGCACCCAGCGTCCACAGCAATTGCGCGGTATCGTCGGTCAAACCACAACCTCCTGTCCGTCGTAGCCGGGCGCGATGCCGTCCGGTAGCGTCGCCGCAAGCGCACCATAGTCCATCGACTGGTCCATGTGGGTCAGCAGCGTGCGCCCGGCGCGTAACGCCTGCGCCCAGGCCACCGCCTGATCGAGCGTCGGGTGCGTCGGATGCGGCGCCCGGCGCAGCGCGTCGATGACCAGCACGTCGACATCCTCGTACAGGCTTTGCATCTCATCGCTCAAGATATTGAAATCCGTGGCATAGACAAGCGACTTGCCGCCCTGATCGAAGCGCAGCCCTGCGGAGGTGATCGATCCGTGCGGCTGATCGACGACGCGGATTCGAATGTCGCCGACGGTCAGGCAGTCGGGCAGAACCGCGCCATCGACCGTCGGCGGATAGCCGCCGTTGCCGGTAAAAGCATAGTCGAACCGCGTCCTCAGCGCCTCCAGCGTGGCCGCGCGGGCGTAGCCGACGACGGGCGAACGCCGGGCGTGGTAGATTTGGCGCAGGTCGTCGATGCCGTGGCAGTGATCGGCGTGGTCGTGGGTCCAGATGACGGCATCCACGTCGGCCACTTCGGCGCGCAGGAGTTGCTCGCGCAGATCGGGACCGGTGTCGACCAGGATGCGGGTCGTCGCGGTTTCGACGAGGACCGAGACGCGGGTGCGCCGGTTGCGCGGCTCGGTCGGATCGCACGCGCCCCAGTCGCCCCCGATCCGCGGCACGCCCGATGACGTCCCGCACCCGAGGATGCGCAGTTTCACGCGCGCGTCTTCGCGAACAGCGTGTGGAAATTCTCGCGGGTGCGGTCGGCCAGCATATCGGCATCCTCATCGCGCAGCTTTGCGAGGAACCGGCAGGTGTCGGCGACATAAGCGGGCTCGCCCGGCTTGCCACGATGCGGGACGGGGGCGAGGAACGGTGCGTCGGTTTCGATCAGCAACCGCTCGATCGGCAGGCGCGCCGCAGTCTCCTGCAAGTCGCGGGCGTTCTTGAACGTCACGATACCCGAGATCGAGATGTAGAAGCCCATGTCGAGCGCGGCATCGGCGAAGGCGCCGCTGGCAGTGAAACAGTGGATGACACCGGGATAGGCCCCCTTCCCCAACTCGTCCTTCAGGATCGCCAGCGTGTCTTCCTCGGCATCGCGGGTGTGGACGACGATCGGCAGGCCGGTTTCGCGACAGGCCGCCAGATGCGCGCGAAAGCTCGCTTGCTGGCGGGCGCGGTCGCTGTGGTCGTAATAATAGTCGAGTCCGCTCTCGCCGATGCCGACCACGCGCGGGTGCGCGGCGCGCTCGACCAGCTTGGCGGTGTCGATATGGGGATGCTCGTCGGCTTCGTGCGGGTGGATGCCGACGGTCGCCCAGACGTCGGGCTGGGTTTCGGCGGTGGCGAGCACGTCGTCCCACTCCCGCTCGCGTGTTGCGATGTTGAGCATGGCGACGACCCCACTCTCCCGCGCGCGCGCCAGAACGGCGGGCTGGTCCTCGGCCAAACCCTTGTAATTCAGATGGCAGTGGCTGTCGGCGAGCCTCATGCGGTGGCCAGTTCCAGCCGCGGGAATACCGGCGACGGTGGCGCGATCGTCACGCCGACGGCGCTCCAGGCGTCGGCCAGCGCGGCGTGATCGCGCGCCTGTGCCCCCAGGAAATCGAGGATCGTATCGCTCGCCGTCGGCACCACCGGGCGGATGACGATGGCGAGATCGCGGATCGCGCGGACCAGCGTTGCGAGCACGGCGTTCATCCGCTCCGGGTCGGTCTTGCGCAGCGCCCAGGGCGCCTGCACGTCGATATAGGCGTTGCAGGCGAAGACCCCGCGCATCCACGCCTCGATCGCCTGGCCGATCGCGAGGTCGCCGAAGTGGCTCACGAAGTCGGTGGCGGCTCCTGACACCTCGGCGAGCAGCGCCGCGTCGGCCCCCTCCCCGCGTCCGGCATCGGGAATGACACCGCCCAGATTCTTGGCGATGAAGGCGAGCGTGCGCTGCGCCAAATTGCCGAAGCTGTTCGACAGGTCGGCGTTGGCGCGGGTGACGATCGCCTCGTCGCTGAACGTGCCGTCCTGGCCGAAGCTCACGTCGCGCAGTAGGAAATAGCGCAGCGCATCGACGCCGTAGAGGCTGGCGAGCTCGATCGGATCGACGACGTTGCCGACCGATTTCGACATCTTCTCGCCGCGGTTGAGCAGGAAGCCGTGGCCGAACACCTGTTTCGGCAGCGGCAGCTTCGCCGACATCAGGAACGCAGGCCAGTACACCGCATGGAACCGCACGATATCCTTGCCGATCAGATGCAGGTCTGCCGGCCACCATTTTGAAAAAGCATCATTATCGTTCGGGTATCCGGCACCGGTGATGTAGTTGGTAAGCGCATCGACCCAAACGTACATCACATGCCCCGGACTGCCGGGCACCGGCACGCCCCAGTCGAAGCTGGTGCGCGATACGCTGAGGTCGGTCAGGCCGCCCTCGACGAAGCGCAGGATTTCGTTGCGGCGGCTGTCGGGCTGGATGAACTCGGGATGATCGCGGTAGAGCGCGAGCAGCGGTTCCTGATATTTCGACAGGCGGAAGAACCAGGTTTCCTCCGCGGTCCATTCGACCGGCGTCCCCTGCGGCGACAGCTTCTCGCCGTCCGCGCCCGCGACCAGTTCCTTCTCTTCGTAGAACGCTTCGTCGCGAACCGAATACCAGCCCTCGTATCGGTCGAGGTACAGGTCGCCGGCATCGGCAATCGCCTGCCAGAGCGCCTGGCTGGCGGCATAATGGTCGGCCTCGACCGTGCGGATGAAGCGATCGCACGAGATATTCAGGAGCGTCGCCATCTCCGCGAAATACCCCGACATTTCGTCGGCCAGCGCGCGCACCTCCACATCGCGCTCTCGCGCCGTCTTGACCATTTTCAGGCCATGTTCGTCGGTGCCGGTCTGGAAACGGACGTCACGGCCCGCCTGCCGCTGGAACCGCGCGATCGCGTCGGCGGCGATCATCTCATAGGCGTGGCCGATGTGCGGGCGGCCGTTGGGATAATGAATTGCGGTGGTGATGTAATAGGGGTCTGACATGCCCCGGCCCTACCGAAGTCAGCGCGACCGCGCCAGTCGCGCGACGAGGCTGCCCATCTCGAACGCGGTCGTCCCGGCATCGAGCGATTGCGCGATCGAGACGCGAGCAAGATCGGTCGCGGCGGCATAGGCATCGAGCGCGTCGCGGAGCGCCGGTCCGGTCATCACCTGCGCCCGCTCGGCGATGAAGGCGGGCACGCGTTCCAGGAATGCCTCGTAGCGCGCCTGCGCCGCCTTCAGGCCGAGCGCCTTCGAGAGGCGGACGCGCAGACGGTTGGTGGGGTCGCCATCGGTCGCGATCGCCGCCAGGTCGCCTTCGATCGCGGCAAGGTCGAGTCCGGCGAACCTCAGCGCCCGCCCCGGCGATCCCGCACCCGCCCGCACCAGCGCAGCGACTTCTGCCGCACTTGCCTGCGGCAATTGGTCGCGAAGCACGCCGGCAACCTCATGATCCGACAGCGGGTCGAACCGCAGCAGCCGGCACCGCGACCGGATCGTCGGCAGCAGCCGCCCGGGCGCGTGGCTGACGAGCAGGAAGATAGTGCCCGCGGGCGGCTCCTCGAGGTTCTTCAGCAGGGCGTTCGACGCGCCGGGACGCTCGACGTCGTCGATCGCGTCAATAATCACCACGCGCGCGTCGGACATCGACGGCTTGGTCGCGAACATCGCCTGCAGCCCGCGGATCGCGTCGATCTTGATCGAACGCGCCAACTCGCCCTCGGGCTTGTCGGCATCCTTGGGCACGCGGCGCAGCAGGCGGTAGTCGGGGTGCGATCCCGCCGCCAGCATCGCCGCGGTGCGTTCGCTCTCCCCTGCCCCGCGGGCGAGGATACGCGCGGCGGCGTCCTTGGCGAACTGCGCCTTGCCGACACCCTCCGGCCCCGCGATCAGCCAGGCGTGATGCAGCGCCCCGCCTGACAGGGCGGCGGCGAAGGCAGCCTGTGGGGCCTCGTTGCCGATCAGCGACGTCATGGCAGCAGGTCGGCGATCTCCGCCATCAGCCGCTCGGTTACGACGTCCGGGCCGGCACCGGCGTCGATGCGCCGGACGCGGTCGGGTTCGCGCTCTGCGATGGTGCGGAAGGCGGCGGCGACTTCGGCATGGAAATCTGGGCCGCGCTGGGCGAACCGGTCCCGGGCGCCGTCGTCGCGGGCATTGGCGCGGGCGTTGCCCTCGTCAGGACCGATCTCGAGCACCAGAGTCCGGTCGGGCAGCAGCCCCTTCGATCCGAAGCCGTGCAGCGCCAGGATCGCGGCGTCGTTGATTCCCTGCGCGCCCTGATAGGCCCGCGTCGAATCGACGAAGCGGTCGCAGATCACCCAGGTGCCAACCTCGATCGCCGGTCGGATGCGCTTTTCGACGTGATCGGCACGCGCGGCGGCGAACAGCAGCGCCTCGGCGTGCGAGCTCCACCGCGTCACCGCCCCGGTCATCAGCAGGTCGCGGATCGCCTCCGCCCCCTCACTGCCGCCGGGCTCGCGCGTCGTCACGACCTCGATACCGCGCGCGGCCAGCGCCTCGGCCAGCCGGGTCACCTGCGTGGACTTGCCTGCCCCTTCCCCGCCTTCCAGCGAAATGAAGCGGCCCGGCGTCACGCGCCGAACAGCGCCATCAGACCCGCCCAGGCGCGACCGAAGAAGCCGGCCTCCGCAACATCGGCCTCGGCGACCAGCGGCAGCGTCTGCGGGCTGCCGCCCTCGGTCGTCACGACCAGGTCGGCGATATGCTGGCCGGCCTTGATCGGCGCCTTGACGGGGCCGTCATAGACCAGCCGGGCGGTCATCTTGGGGTCGGTGCCGGCGGGGATGGTGATCGACAGAGCGTTCGGCGCGACCAGGCCGACCTCGCGCGCGTCGCCCAGCTGCACGTCGGCGGTGCCCACGCGCTTGCCCTTGGCGACGATCGGCTTGGCCTTCCACGCGCGGAAGCCCCAGTCCATGAAGCGGACCGATTCCTCGATCCGCTGGTTGAAGGTGTTCAGCCCGGCGACGACCATGACCAAGCGGCGGCCGTTCTGTTCAGCCGACCCGGTGAAGCCGTAGCCAGCTTCGTCGGTGTGCCCGGTCTTCAACCCGTCCGCCCCGGCCACGCGGCCCAGCAGCGGGTCGCGGTTGGCCTGGGTGATGTCGCTGCCCGAACCGAGCGTCTTCCCCCAGGTGAAGTCGCGGCGCGAATAGAACTTCTTGTACAGCTCCGGGTGCTGCTTGATGGTCGCGTCGGCCAGATGCGCCAGGTCGCGCGCGGTGACATAGGTCACGCCGCCGTCCGGCCAGCCGTTCGACGTGCCGAAGTGGCTGTTGGTGAGGCCCAGTTCCTTCGCCTTCTGGTTCATCAGGTTGACGAACGCTTCCTCGGTCCCCGCGATCTGTTCGGCGAGCACCACGCAGGCATCGTTCCCCGACAGCACGACGATGCCGTAGATCAGGTTCTCGACGCTCACCTGCTCGCCGGCGGACAGGAACATCGTCGATCCGGCGGCGGGGCCGTGCCATTTCTTCCACGTCTCAGGCCGCACCGTGACCATCTGGTCGAGCTTCAGATCGCCCTTCTTGATGAGGTCGAATGCGACATAGGCGGTCATCATCTTCGCCATCGATGCCGGCGGCATGCGGCGGTCGGCGTCCTTCGCGTACAGCACCGCGCCGGTCGACAGATCCTCCAGATAGGCGACGGGCGCCGCGGTCTGGAACGGCGGGGTCTGGGCGACGCCCGGGACTGTGGCGGCAAGGGCGGCGGCGAGCGCGACGGGTAGGATGAGGGTCTTGGTCATGCTGGGGTCCAAACGCTGAAACGAAACGAAAGTCGAGGGGATATTCAGTGTCCCGCCACCCGCTGGCGGCGCGAGTCCGGATATCCGGCGGCGACCGCGCGGGCACGGGCGCGGTCGGCACTCGCGACATCGGCGAAGGGGCCGATCTGGACGCGGAACAGCGCGCCCGCGGGAATGACGGTGCCGCCCAGCTGACGCGCGAGTGCCTGCGCGCGGGCGGCGTTCGATAGAGCCGCGACTTGGACGACATGGGCCCCAGAAACCGATTTTGCCGGAGCCACGACGACGGGCGCGGGCTTTGGCTTGGGCGCGGGGATCGGCGCCGGCTTGAGCGCCGCCTGCCGCGGCGCCGGCGCCTGCGACTTGACGGGTGGTGCAGGCGGCAGAGCGACCGCAGTCTGCGCAGCCAGCTTGCGGCGAAGCGGCACCAGCAGCACCTCGGGCGCGTTCGACCGGGCGCTCGCCGGCTGGAGGTTGCGGAGCTGCACGCTATCCTGCGGGGACGGCACGACGCGGCGGACGCGTACCGGCACCCGTTCGCTGGTCACGCCCAGCGTCGCACGCGCCGCCGGCGACAGCACGACGATCGCGCCGGTTCCGGGGCTGCCCGCGACTACCGCGACCAGTATCGTGCGCCCGCTGTCGAGCGCGGTCACCTCGGCGTAACCGCCTGCGTCCGCTGCATCGGTGACCGCGGCGAACCCTGGTACGTCGCCGACGCCGGCATAACCGACCACGTCATAGCGCACCTCGCCCGCCGTCACCTGCGACGAACCGCGCGGCCCCTCACCCGCCGGCGGCTCCTGCGCGGCAGCCGCCGTCGCCCACAGCGCGAGCAGGGCCAGGCTAGCGTGCGATTTCATCGGCCAGCAATCCCACCGAAAGCGCGTAGAAGTTCGAGCAATTGTAATCGAGGATCACCCGGTAATTGCCGGTGAGCAGATAGGCCGTGCGCCCGGGACCGTCGGGCTCGATCAGCGAGGCCAGCACAGAATCGCCCGGCCACCCCCTCCCCTGCGGCACGACGCCGCGGGCGCGCCATTCGGCCATCGTCCGCCAGCGGCTGTGGCGATCATGCACGCGCGGGCAGCGCGGGCTGGTGGTGCGCGCCTTCAGATCGCTGCGGTCGAACCGGGCGGGCAACGTCACCGCGAATCCCCACGGCTGGCCCGCGCGCCAGCCGGCGTTGACGAAATAATTGGCGATCGACGCCAGCGTGTCGGTTTCGTTCGACCAGATATCCGCGCGACCATCGCCGTCGCCATCGCGCGCCAGCCGGAGATACACCGACGGCAGGAACTGCGGATAGCCGAAGGCGCCCGCCCAGCTGCCCTTCAACCGGTCGCGTGGGACGCCGCGGTCGATCATCTTCAGCGTGGCGATGAATTCGTCGGTGAACAGCGCGCGGCGGCGCCCTTCATAGGCTAGGCTCGCCAAGCTGCGCGGCAGGTCGAAATTGCCGGTATAGGCGCCGTAGTTCGTCTCATGCCCCCAGATCGCGACCATGATCTCCTCGGGCACGCCGGTCTCCGCCTCGATCCGGGCGAGGCGCGCGCGCGTCCGTGCATAGGCGGCGCGGCCCCGCGCGATGCGGGCGGCATCGACGTGCTGGGCCTTGTACGGTGCGAAGTTCGGGATCGCCGCGGTCGGCGACGCCTCGGGCTGCTGCCGGTCGAGCTCGACGACGCGCGGATTGTAGGTCAGCGTCGGCGCCACCGCATCGAAGGTGCCGGGTCGCACGCCCTCGCTAAGCGCGCGTCCACGGATCGACTGCAGGAACGCCTGGAACCCGGCGTCGTCTTGCGCGCATGCCGACGATGTCGTCATCGCCAGCGCCCCGACCAGAACGCCCGCTCTCCAGAACCGCCACCGCATACGCACACACCCCTGCTACCCGCCCGTGATGCCACAGGCGGCGGGGCGCATGGAACCCCTGTCGTCCCGCCACTTGCACAAATGAGCGCGTCCGCTCTAAGCGGGCGCCACCAGCGGAGAGATGGCCGAGTGGTTTAAGGCAGCGGTCTTGAAAACCGCCGTGGGTGGAAGCTCACCGTGGGTTCGAATCCCACTCTCTCCGCCAAGGGTCAGTGAAGCGCCTTGCGGACGATCCGCGGGACGCCGCCGGCAAGGTCGAGACTGGTCGCGGCGCCCGTCATCCGGAATTCGAGCTTCGCATCGAGCGGCGACGCGCGGTAGCGGCCCCGGTCGAAGCGCAGCGCGCGAACGCTCGCGAACTGGAGTGGATCGTGCAGCACCGGATTCGCCCCGATGCGCTGCGTCACGGGCAACCGGTCGCGGGTCGTCAGGACGACTGCGGCGACGGGACGCGGCACCGAATAGACGAGCGGTGCGGCGAATCGCGTGATCGGCAGCGGGGTGCGCCCGACAGCCACCGGTACGGACAGCGCGATCGTCGGCCGGACCGCGATCGCAGCCGGCCCCGCGGCGGGCCCGGCAAGCGCGCCCATCACCATCACACTCGCAAGCGAAATCCCCGGCACACGCTGCTCCCCCAAGCGCGATCGATGGCGGCGAAGCTGTAACAATTGCGCAGGCGTTGCAATCCCCGTGCGCGCGAGGATTTTTTCAGCCGCGTCGAAGCGGCCTCAGCCAGCGACGAGTTCGGCGAACGCCAAGGGATCAAGCGGGTGGCGGAACTCGCAGCCCGCCTCGAAATCGTCGGACCAGCGCACGGTGGCCGCGACGGGGCCGATGCCCGGCAGGGTCAGCCAGATCATGCTGCCCTTCTTCATCGCCGAATAGGTCTGCAGCCGGGCGCCGTGGATTGACAGGTCGGTGACCTTGCACAGCGCGCGGTCGAGTCCGCCCCGCCCGACGCGCGCGTCGAGCGACACGGGTGCGCGGGGCACCCGTCGCCGACCGAGGCTCTCGGCCGGCTCGTATTCGGATGTGAACAACACGGGTTCGGCGGAGGTCAACATCCGCCCGGGGTACGCGACGTCGGTTAACGCCGCGTTATCCCAACCCCGCGACCGGCTTACTTCTTGCCGAGCGTCAGGCCGCCGAAACGCTTGTTGAAGCGTGCCACCTGGCCGCCGCTGTCGAGCATCTGGCCGCGACCGCCGGTCCACGCCGGGTGCGCCAGCGGATCGATGTCGAGCGTCATCAGGTCGCCCTCCTTGCCCCAGGTCGAACGCGTCTCGAACACGGTCCCGTCGGTCATCTGGACCTTGATCATGTGATAGTCGGGATGCGTATCGGTCTTCATGGCAATCACTCCGGAAATGGCGGCTGGTTCCGACCAGCCAAAACGAAGCGCGCCCCTACACAGGGACGCGCCGGAATACAAGGTCGGCGGTGGTCAGCCCTGCTTGGGCGGATCGGCGATCATCGCGGTGAATTCGCACTCGGTGGCGACATCGTCACCCAGCATCGCGCGCCCTGCGAACTTGCACACGCGCGACCGCTTTTGCACGAACTCGACTTCGAGGCGCAGCAGCACGCCCGGCTCGACCGGCTTGCGGAACTTCACGCCATCGATCGACATGAAATAGACGAGCTTGCCAGATCCGGCGAGGCCGAGGCTCTCGACCGCCAGCACGCCGGCAGCCTGCGCCAGCGCCTCGACCTGCAGGACGCCGGGCATGATCGGCCTTCCGGGGAAATGCCCCTGGAAGAACTCCTCATTCATCGACACCGCCTTGATCGCGACGATGCGCTGGTCGATCACGAGCTCTTCTACCCGGTCGACCAGCAGAATCGGATAGCGATGCGGCAGCGCCGCCATCACCCGCGCGATATCGAGCGGGCCGATGGAGGTCGCTGCTGCCGTCTCCTCGCTCATCGACCGCGGCGGGGCGTCGCGGGCGTGGTCGTGGCGGGGGCCGCCGGGGTGGTCGCTGCAGGCGCCGCAGGTGCGACGGTGCTGACGCTCGGCAGCTGGGCGTTCAGCTGGGCGAGCACGGCATCGGTGATCTCGGCAGCGGGGGCGTTGAAGAACGTGTTGTTCTTGTCCACCGCCAGCGTCGCGCCGCGCGACTGCGCGACCTGCGTGATGATCGGGCCGATCTTCTGGCCGATCTGCTGGCGGACATAGGCGACGTTGCGCTCGAACGTCTGCTGCTGGGTCGCCAGCTGTTGCTGCGCGGAACGCTGGCGCGTCTCGAACGCGGTGATGCGCGTCTGCAGAGCGGCGTCGGGCGTGCCCTTGGCGGCGTTGAGCGCGGTCTGGATCGCCTGACCCTCGGTCTGCAGCGGCGTGCCGAGCGACTGCGCGCTGGTCTGGAGCTGCTGGCGCTGGGTCTGGAGCTGGGTGTTCGCGGCCTTGCAGGCGGTGCATTCGCCAAACAGACGCTCGGTATCGACGACGGCGATCTTGGCGTCGGGCACCTGCTGCGCAGCGGCCGGAGCGACGGTCGCGAGAACGGCGACCGCCGAGAGAAGGTAAGTCTTCATCAGAACTGTGTCCCTACATTGAAAGTCAGAAGTTTCGTGTCGTCGCCGGTTTCGCTCAGCAGCGCCTTCGCCAAATCGATGCGCAGCGGGCCGAACGGCGAATTCCAGTTCACGCCGACACCGATCGACAGGCGCGGCTTGGCCGAATCGCCCACGAACCGCTCGAAGAAGGGTGACGTGTCCTGGGTGAACGGGGAATTTATCTGCGAGCCGACGCACGGTCCCCCGAACGTCGCCGAGGTCCCGACCGCGCAGGTGGTATAGGCGACGGTGGAATCCGAATTGTTCACCACGTACAGCTGGCGCCCCTGGTCGTCCTTCACGAAGGTCGTCAGCGGCAGCAGCGTCGGCGAGCCGTCCTTGTTGAAGCGCAGGCTGCCGTCGGCATTGCGCGCCTGCGGGAAGGCGAGCGTCGGCAGCGGGCGGGTCACTCCGAACAGCGCGCCGGCCTGGATGAAGATCGACGGACGCAGGCCCAGCTCGCGCGCACCGGCGCCGAGCGGCAGCTCGAGCTCCAGCTTGCCGAGGTAATAGGCCCGACCGCCCAGCGCATCGTCGACGATCTGGTTGCGGTCGGTGATCAGCGCCTGGTCGTTGGTCGAGGGATCGCCGGTGTACGAGATGCGCTGTACCCGCGGGCCGACGCCGCGGATGTCGAAGCCGCGGAACTGCGGCTCGCCCAGATAGAAGCGATCGGTGATGCGGACCTTGTCGATGCCGGGACCGCGGCTCTTTTCCAGGCTGTGGATATAGCCGCCCTCGGCGGTCGCCGAGAGGATGAAGCCGCGACCGATGCCCCAGTATTTGGCGGCATTGACGTTGCCGCGGATGTATTTGACGTCGCCGCCGAGGCCCGCGAAGTCGGCGCCCAGCGTCACGCGCTGGCCCGCCGAGGGCCGCAGGCGGCTGTTGAGGCTGTCGTAGCTCAGGCTGACGCCCAGCGAGGACGTCAGGCGATTGCCGATCGCGTCGCACAGATAGCGGCCCGCCTTCACCGGATCGCAGACGCCGTTGGTGAAGAAGGTCGCCTGGTCGAGCCCGACATCGTCCTGCGTCAGGCTGTAGCGGCCCGACAGCGTCAGATATTCGGTCAGCGGTACGCCGGTCGCCAGCTGGAAACCGGTCGACACCTGCGAATAGGTCGTCTGACGTTCCTGGCCGACGTAATTGAAATTATTGTAGTCGCGACGGAAGATCGTGCCGCCCAGCGCGATGTTCTTGTCGAACAGATAGGGCTCGGTGAAGCCCAGTTCGAGCGACTTCGAATAGGTCGAGTAGTTTACCGACGCGCGCAGATCCTGGCCCTTGCCGCGGAAATTGCGCTGGCGGACCGAGGCCTGGATGATGAACCGCTCGAGGCTCGAGAAGCCCGCCGACAGCGACAGCTCGCCGGTCGCCTTTTCCTCGACATTCGCCTGGAGGACGATGCGGTCGGGCGCCGAACCCGGCTTCTGCTCGATCTCGAACTTTTCCTGGAAATAGCCGAGCGAGTTGATGCGATCGGTCGACCGCTTCACCAGGAAGGTGTTGAACGCGTCACCCTCCGCCACGCGCATCTCGCGCCGGATCACCTTGTCCTGCGTCTGCGTGTTGCCGGTGATGTCGATCTTTTCGATGTAGGTGCGGTTCGCTTCCTTGATGCGGAAGTTGATCCCCATCGTCAGCGTTTCGCGGTCGCGCTGGAACTCGGGCTCGACCTCGGAGAAGGCGTAGCCGAAGAGGCCGGCGGCCTGCTGCAGCTGATCGACCGAATCCTCGACCTTCTTCGCGTCGTACCAGTCGTCCTTCTTCATCGGCAGCGACGCGGCGAGCGTCGTGTTGTTGAAGTCCCGGATCTCGCTGTCGACGGTGACGTCGCCGAACTTGTAGCGCGGCCCTTCCTCGACGACGTAGGTGATGATGAAGTCGCGCTTGTCGGGCGTCAGCTCGGCGACCGCGGAGATGACGCGGAAATCGGCATAGCCCTCCGTCAGATAGAACTGGCGCAGCTTCTGCTGATCGTATGCCAGCCGGTCCTGGTCGTAAGACGTGTTCGACGACAGGATCGTCAGCAGCCGCGCTTCCTTGGTCGCCATCTGCTTGCGCAGCTCGCCGTCGTCGAACACCTCGTTGCCGATAATGTTGATCTGGCGGACCTTGGACTTCGGCCCCTCGCGAATCTCGAAGATCACGTCGACGCGGTTCTGGTCCAGGCTGACCTGCTTGGGCTCCACCACCGCGGCGAACCGGCCCTGGCGGCGGTACAGCTCGATGATGCGCGCGACGTCGGCGCGCACCGCGGTGCGGGTGAAGATCTGCCGCGGCTTGAGCTTCAGCTCCTTCTCGATCTTGTCGTTCTTCAGCCGCTTGTTGCCCTCCAGCACCACGCGGTTGATGATCGGGTTCTCGCGGATGCGGATGACCAGGTCGCCGGTCTCGACGCCGGCGATCGAGACGTCGGCCAGCAGGTCGGACGCCAGCAGGTCCTTGATCGCCTGATCGACGCTTTCGTTGGTGTAGGCTTGGCCGACGCGCAGGCGCGTGTAGCTGAGCACGGTTTCCGGCTCGACGCGCTGAGAACCCTCGACACGGATCGACTTGATCGTGCGCTGCTCGAGGGGCGCCGCCGCAGGCGGTGCCGCGACCTGCGGTGCAGGCGGAGGGGTCTGCGCCTGGGCAGCGAGCGGCAGGCCGGCAAGGATCGTGCCGGTCATCAGTGCCGCGGCGGCACGCGCGGACATCGTCGAGGCCTTCATCGAGTTCACCAAATCCCACCCCAACGAAAATCAGAAACACTAATAAACACGCGGCCCACGCCCTGCCCCATGCGGGTCAGCCGATCAAGCCGGCGATGCCACGCCACAGCCCGAATGCGCCGAGATCGTTGATCGTCACCAGCAGCATCAGCGCCAGGATCGCCGCGAGCCCGCCGCGAAAAGCCCATTCCTGTGCCCGCACACCGAGCGGCCGGCGCCGCACCGCCTCGACCGCGTAGAACATCAGATGCCCCCCATCGAGGATCGGGACTGGCAACAGGTTGATGAACCCCAAGTTAATCGAGATCATCGCGATCAGCGAAACGAACTCGGGCCAGCCGAGCGACAGCTGCTGTCCGGACACCTGAGCGATCCGCAGCGGCCCGCCCATTTCCTTGACCGAACGGCGTCCGGTGATGACCTGGCCGATGGTGTCTACCATCATCGAAATGATTTCGCCCGTGCGCCGGACGCCGACCACGGGAGCTTCGACCAGCGACACCTTCGACCAGACCGGTTCAGCGGGCCCGATGCCGATGCGACCGATCTGATAGGCGTTGCCCCAGCGATCCGCTTGCTTGAGCGTGCCGATGGTCAGCGGCAACGTGTTCACGCTTCCGTCGCGGACCACGTTCAGCGCGACCCTCTCACCCGGGCGCAGCGCCGCGTACATCTTCAGCTCGTCGAACCGTTCGATGCCGGTGCCGCCGATGCTGGCGATACGATCGCCCGGGCGCACCCCGGCCTTTGCCGCGGCGCTGTTCGGCTCGATCGCGCCAACCACCGGCGGGGTCGTGCTCTGGCCATAGGCGAGCGCGAAGCCTGCGAGGATCAGTACCGCCAGCGCCAGATTGATGAACGGCCCGGCGGCGACGATAATCGCGCGCTGCCACAGCGGTTTCGCTTGAAAGGTGCGCGCGCGTTCGGCAGCGGGCAGTTGCAACCAGTCGGCGGTCGGCTGGCTCGCCGGGCTCATGTCGCCGGCGAACTTCACATATCCGCCGAGCGGCAGCCACCCGAACTTCCACCGCGTGCCGCGCCGGTCGGTGAAGCCCGCGATCTCGCGCCCGAAGCCGACCGAGAATTCGTCCGCCTTCACCCCGAACCAGCGCCCGGCAAGATAATGGCCAAGCTCGTGGATGAACACCAGCGGCCCCAGCAGCAGCAGGAACGCGATGACGGTCAGGGGAATTCCGGGAGCTTCGATCACGCACTCATCCTAGCGACGCCGCCCTCTACACGATCCGCCGCTATCCGTCGTGCCCCCGCATCGACATCCAGCACCGCATCCAGGCTGTCCGGCGAACCCGGATCATAGGCGTCCAGCGTATCGGCGACGATTGCGGCAATTTCGAGGAAGCCGATGCGCCCGCCCAGGAATGCGGCCACCGCGACCTCGTTCGCCGCGTTCAGGATCGCCGGGCGCGCACCGCCCGCGACCATCGCCTGCCGCGCGAGCCGGAGCGCCGGGAAACGATCCTCGTCCGCCGCCTCGAAATCGAGCCGTCCGATGCCGGCGAGGTCGAGCGGCCCGAGCGGCGTCGCCATCCGCTCCGGCCACGCCAGCGCATGCGCAATCGGCACGCGCATGTCGGGCGGGCCGAGCTGCGCCAGTATCGATCCGTCGACATATTCGACCATCGAATGGATCACGGACTGGCGATGGACGATCACCTCCAGCTGGTCGGGGAGCACCGCGAACAGGTGGCGCGCCTCGATCAGTTCGAGCCCCTTGTTCATCATCGTCGCCGAATCGACCGAGATTTTCGCGCCCATCGACCAATTGGGATGCGCGACCGCCTGCGCGGGCGTGATGCTGTGCATCCGATCGGTCGGCCAGTCGCGGAACGGCCCGCCGCTCGCGGTCAGGACGATGCGGCGGATGCGGTCGCGATTGGCAGGCTCCAGACACTGGAAGATCGCATTGTGTTCGGAATCGACCGGCAGCAACGTCGCGCCAGCGCGCGTCGCCGCCGCCGTCATGACGTCGCCGGCGGACACCAGCGCCTCCTTGTTGGCGAGCGCGACCGCCCTGCCACCCTCGAGTGCGGCCATGACCGGCTTAAGCCCCGCGCAGCCGACGATCGCCGCCATCGTCCAGTCGGCGCCCATCGCCGCAGCGTCGCACACCGCCTGCGTGCCGCCCGCGGCCTCGATACCGGTGCCGGCTAATGCCGCCTGCAGCGCGTCGAGGCAGCCTTCGTCGGCAACGACGGCGCGTTGCGCGCGCGTGCGGATCGCCGCCTTCGCCAGCCCCTCGACGTCGCAATTGGCGGTCAGCGCGAGCACGTCGAAGGCGTCCGGCTGCCGCTCGATCAGGTCGAGCGTCGATGTCCCGACCGATCCGGTCGCGCCCAGGATGGTGACGCGCTTCACGCCAGCCACAGCGTGGCCTCCACCATCGCCGCCGCGACGATCGCCACCGGCACGAGGCCGTCGAGCCGATCGAGCACGCCGCCGTGTCCGGGCAGCAGGTTGCTCGAATCCTTCACGCCCGCGCGGCGCTTCAGCCAGCTTTCGTAGAAGTCCCCGGCTTGCGCGACGACCGCCAGCACGGGGGTCGCCATCACGAACCCGAACGGCAGCCCGGCATGGGCGTGGAGCGCGAACGCCAGCAGCGTAGCGGCGATCGCCCCGCCGATCAGCCCGGCCCAGGTCTTTTTCGGGCTGATCGACGGCGCGATCTTGGGCCCGCCGATCAGCCGGCCCGAGAAATAGGCGCCGGTGTCGGTCGCCCACACCAGCGACATCGCCCACAGCGTCAGCAGCAGTCCGCCCGGCTGCTCGCGCATCAGCACCAGCGCGAACGCCGGCAGCCCGACATAGACCGCGCCCCAGCCCAGCCCCGGCTTGCGCGTCGTCGCCGCGATGAAGAAACCTGCACCGGCGATCAGTCCGATCACCAGCGGAATCGGCCCCGCCGCCAGCGGACACAGCACCGCCAGCGGCACCGACAGCGCGAATTGCGCAAGGCGCCGCTGCGTCGCGGTCGCGCCGTGCAAATCGGCCCATTCGCCCATCATCAAAATGCCCGCGACCACCGCCAGCAACCAGAAGCCGAGGCCGCCATACCACAGCGCCAGCCCGGCGAGGACCAGCAGCACGATCGCCACCGCAGTCTTGCGAGGAAGGTCGTTCACGGCGTCACAATCCCCCGAACCGGCGCTGGCGCCCGGCGAAGGCGACGAGCGCCGACTTCAGCGCATCCGCGTCGAAATCGGGCCACAGCGTGTCGACGAACAGCAGTTCGGCATAGGCCGCCTGCCACAGCAGGAAATTGGACAACCGCTGTTCGCCCGACGTGCGGATCAGCAGGTCGACCGGCGGCAGCGTGCCGCTCGGCAAGGCGGCCTCGAACGCGGCTTCGTCGATCGCGTCGGCAGCGATCTCGCCCGTGGCCACGCGCGTTGCCAGGATGCGGGCGGCGGCGGCGATTTCTGCCTGCGAGCCATAGTTGAGCGCAATCACCAGCGTTGGGCCCGGATTGCCCGCGGTGCGCGCGACCGCGGCGTCGATCATGTCGACAAGATCGGGCGCCAGCCGGCGATACTCGCCGATGACGGCCACCTTCACGCCCTCACGATCGAATTCGTCGATATCCTCCTGGATGAAGCGCCGCAGCAGCCCCATCAGGTCGCCGACCTCGTCCGCCGGGCGGCGCCAATTCTCCGACGAAAAGGCGTAGAGCGTCAGCACCTCGATGCCGAGCGTCCGGGCAGCGCGCGCCACGCGGCGCACCGCCTCCACGCCCTTGCGATGGCCGGCGATGCGCGGCAGCAGCCGGGCCTTCGCCCAGCGACCGTTGCCGTCCATGATGATCGCGACGTGGCGGGGCGTGGTCACAGGCCCGCGGCCTCGTGAGTGCCGCGCCGGCCATGCCCCCGGCACGGCCTGAACGACGCGAAGCGCCGTTCGCGCGTCACTTGCCCAGGATTTCCTTTTCCTTGGCAGCTGCCGCGGCGTCGATGTCGGCGATGGTGGCGTCGGTCAGCTTCTGGACCTCGGTTTCGTGGCGCTTGCGCTCGTCTTCGCCGAACACGCCCTTCTTCTCGTCGGTCTTCAGATTGTCCATGCCGTCGCGGCGGACGTTGCGCGCGGCGATGCGGGCGGCTTCGGCATATTTGCCCGACAGCTTGGCGAGCTCCTTGCGGCGCTCCTCGGTCAGGTCGGGGATCGGCAGGCGCAGCGTGGTGCCATCGACGATGGGATTGAGCCCCAGCCCCGCCGAACGGATCGCCTTGTCGACCGGGCCGACATTGGTCTTGTCCCACACCTGCACCGACAGCAGCCGCGGCTCGGGCGCCGAGACGGTCGCGACCTGGTTGATCGGCATGTGCGCGCCGTACACCTCGACCGTCACCGGATCGAGCAGGTTCACCGACGCACGGCCCGTGCGCAGGCCGACCAGATCGTGCTTCAGCGCCTCGACTGCGCCCGCCATGCGGCGCTCGAGGTCGGCCTTGTCGTAAGCTGCCACTGCAAGTCTCTCCTATGCGGCCTGAACGATCGTCGCGGTCGCCTGACCGCGCAGCACGCGGGCCAGGTTACCGCGCTCGCGGATGTTGAACACGACGATCGGAATATTGTTGTCACGGCACAAGGCCACCGCGCTCGCATCCATGACCTTCAGATTGTCCGACAGGACACGGTCGTAGGTCACTGTTTCGTAACGCGTCGCAGTCGGCACCTTCTTCGGATCGGCATCATAGACGCCATCGACCGACGTCCCCTTGAACAGGGCGTCGCACTTCATCTCGGCGGCACGCAGCGCAGCACCCGAATCGGTAGTAAAGAACGGCGATCCCACCCCGGCGGCAAAGATCACGATCCGCCCCTTTTCCAGATGACGCTCGGCACGGCGGCGGATGAAGGGTTCGCATACGCTCGCCATCGGGATCGCCGACTGGACCCGCGTCTCGACACCGATCTGCTCGAGCGCGTTCTGCACGGCGAGCGCATTCATAACGGTCGCGAGCATGCCCATATAGTCGCCGGTCGCCCGGTCCATGCCGCGCGCCGCGCCCGAGATGCCGCGAAAGATGTTGCCGCCGCCGACGACGACGCAGAGTTCATACCCCTGCGCGCGGACATCGGCGATCTCTGCAGCGACGCGGGCGATGACGTCGGGATCGATCGACAACCCCCCCTCGCCCATCAGCACCTCGCCCGACAGTTTCAGCAGGATGCGCTTGAATGCAGGCGTGTTCATGGGACGGGCAAAACTCGTTGCAACAGATACGGAAGGATTGGCGCGGACCCTAGTGGCCGCGCGGCGCCTTGCCAACCCATGCTTGGGGGATCGCGCGGCCATCCTCGTGCGAGTGGCGCGCTATTCGGCGGCGACCGCCGGGGTGCGATCCTGCGCGCCCTCATACACCTCGAAGATGAAGTGGATGCGGTCCTCGGTGCCGTCGTTCTGCGCGGCGTGCGGCGCGATGTTGTTTACTTCGTAGGCGCGCCCGCGCTCGAGATGCACGATCCTGCCGCCGGCTTCCAGCATGGCCAGCGGATTCGTCACCAGCGGCACGTGGATCTTGTGGGTGCGCAAGTTGGTGCCCAGCCCGTCGCGGTGGCGGTTGATGTGACTGCCCGCGCCCAGCCGCGCGAACATCGCCTTGGCATATTCGGGCGCGGTGAAGCCGTAAGGCCGGATCGCCTGTTCCATCACCGGCAGCAGCAGGCGCTTCCACACCTGCCACATCGGCTTGTCGTGGTGGTCCCAGGGCTCGAGGTCGGAGGGCACGAAGCGGAACAGGATGTGCCGGGTGTGATGAAAGCACGCGAAGTCGTTGTCCTTCTTCGCGTCCTCCGCCGCCCAGAATCGTTCCGGGATGTTCTCGACCGCCTCCAGCAGCCGGTCGATATCGACGGCGCCCAGATCCCGCACGGAACTCGGTTTCTCGACAACTAACGCCATCCCGCGGCCCTTCCCCTCTCGCTCGCCATAGCGGTCAGCAGCCTATGGCGGGATGCGGGGTCGCACAACCTCCGGATGCGAAACGGGCCGGGCTGTCGCGGCGACAGCCCGGCCCGTCCGGAACCTTCATGCCCGCGCGCGGGCAGTCAGGCGCCTCAATTCTTGATACCGGCGGTCGCGGCGACCTCGGCTGCGAAGTCGCTCTCTTCCTTCTCGATGCCTTCGCCGAGCTGGAAGCGGACATAATCGACCAGCGTGATCGTGGTGCCGGCGTCCTTGCCTGCCTTCGCGATGACGTCACCGACCGGCGTCTTGCCGTCCATGACGAATTCCTGGGTCAGCAGGGCGTTGGCCTTCTTGAACTTCTCGATCGGGCCGTTGAGGATCTTTTCGGCGACCTCGACCGACTTGCCGACGATCTTATCGGCATTCTTCTCGCGCAGGATCGCCGCCTCGCGCTCGACGACCTCGGGGTCGAGATCGTCGATCGACAGCGCCAGCGGGAAGGCGGCGGCGACATGCATCGCGATCTGCTTGCCCAGCGGTTCGAGCACGTCGACGCCGGCGTCCGATTCCAGCGCGACGAGCACGCCGATCTTGCCCAGGCCCGGTGCCGCGGCGTTGTGGACGTACGGGATCACCGCACCCTTCGACACCGATACCGACTTCGCGCGGCGCAGCACCTGGTTCTCGCCGATCGTGGCGATGTTGTTCACCAGCACGTCGCCGACGGTGCCGCCCTGCTGCATCGTCGCGCCCTTCAGCGCCTCGACGTCATCTCCCGTCTCGAGCGCGATTACGGTGACTTCGCGGACGAAAGCCTGGAAAATCTCGTTCTTGGCGACGAAGTCGGTCTGCGAATTCACCTCGACCGCGACGCCCTTGGTGCCCGCCACGGCGACGCCGACCAGACCTTCGGCGGCAGTGCGGCTGGACTTCTTGTCGGCAGCGGCCAGACCCTTGGTGCGCAGCCAGTCGACCGCGGCGTCAATGTCGCCGCCGGTCTCGGTCAGCGCCTTCTTGCAATCCATCATGCCTGCGCCGCTCTTTTCGCGCAGATCCTTGACCATCGCTGCCGTGATATCGGCCATGTCGAAATTCCTTCTCGTTTAATACGAACGCGGCGGGACAGGACGGTTCACGCCCTGCCCCGCCGATGTTTCAGTCCGGCGACACTTACGCGTCGATCTGGCGCTCGCCCTCGGCGGCTGCTTCCGGATGCGTCTCGGCGGCGGGCGCCTCGGCATCGCCGGTCGCGGCGACTTCGGCTGCCGGGGTGGCCGGAGCCTCCTCGACGATCGGGTCACGGCTCAGCGCTTCCTCGGCGGGCGGCGTGTCCATCGAGCCGACATCGACGCCGCGGCGCTGCTGCTGCTCCTGGTTGCCACGGGTCGCGGCGATCGCGATCGCCTCGCAGTACAGGCGGATGGCGCGCGAGGCGTCGTCGTTCGCCGGCACCGGGAAAGCGATGCCGTCCGGCGACACGTTCGAATCGAGGATCGCGACGACGGGGATGCCGAGCGTATTGGCTTCCTTGATCGCCAGCTCTTCCTTGTTCGCGTCGATCACGAACATGATGTCGGGAACGCCGCCCATGTCGCGGATGCCGCCCAGGCTGAGCTCGAGCTTGTCCTTCTCGCGGGTGAGCTGGAGGACTTCCTTCTTGGTCAGGCCGGCAGTGTCACCCGACAGCTGCTCCTCGAGGGTCT
Organism: Sphingomonas donggukensis; assembly: GCF_023674425.1. Classification (NCBI taxonomy): domain Bacteria; kingdom Pseudomonadati; phylum Pseudomonadota; class Alphaproteobacteria; order Sphingomonadales; family Sphingomonadaceae; genus Sphingomonas; species Sphingomonas donggukensis. The sequence goes on along the minus strand of NZ_CP098401.1, from coordinate 1,047,336 downwards.
TCAGGCGCTTGATCGAGCCCGAAATCGTCTTCCAGTTGGTGAGCATGCCGCCCAGCCAGCGGTGGTTGACGAAGTGCTGGCCGGCGCGACGGGCCGACTCGGCGATCGGCTCCTGGGCCTGGCGCTTGGTGCCGACGAACAGCACCTTGCCGCCTGAGGCGACGGTCGAGCTGACGAATTCGAGAGCGCGCGCGAACAGCGGCACGGTCTGCGACAGGTCGAGGATGTGGATGCCGTTGCGGTCGCCGAAGATATACGGCTTCATCTTCGGGTTCCAGCGGTGCGTCTGGTGGCCGAAGTGTGCGCCCGATTCGAGCAATGCCTGCATGGAGACGACAGGTGCCGCCATAGGATAGATCCTTTCCGGTTAAGCCTCTGGGAAGCGATGACCAAGCGGGCGTCGAGACGCCGCCGGGCACCGGGTTATGTGCTTCCCATGCGGGGTTGAGGCGGCGCGCTTAGTCGAGCCGGGGGCGGATTGCAAGCCACACGTGCGCAACGATCGCTGCTTGACATACGGAACGGATATGGAACATACAGGGTTTAGGCAAGGAACACGCTCTCTTCAGACGCGGTTTTTGGAACCTTCGACGATTGTCGAGCGTCTGCGGCGGAGAGTTTCGGGCAAGCGGTACTCACTCGAGGAGCCTGTGATGGCGGTGATTTCTTTCCTGGTCTTCGGCGCAGCGTTCGCCGCTTCGGCATGGACGCTTTGGGCGACGGTCGCCCCGCAGGCGCCGCGCATCCGCGATCTGCTTGGGAATGGCCCTGTCGCGCTGCCAAGCCAGGCCGCCTATGCCCCGGCCCGCAGCGTGATGCGCGACGTCAGGGTGCGGCGTTCGTCGGCGCCGTCGCCGCAGCGCGCTGCCGCCTGATCCGCATATAGCTGCGGGCGCTGAACGGCAGGGTTAGCAGGTACAGGACGCAAACGACGCTGAGCGTCTGCCACGGCGCTGAAATCAGCGCGGCACAAATCGCGACCGCAACCACAATCGCTTCGAAGCGGATATTCCGGCGCAGCTTGAGCGACGACCAGCTGTAGGTGGCGACGCTCGACACCATCAGCACCGCGATCAGCGCCAGCCAAGGGCCGACCAGCCACGGTGAACGCAGCACGGGCTCTCCGGTGATGAACCACAAGTACAGCGGCAGCATCGCCAGCCCTGCGCCGGCGGGCGCCGGAATGCCGGTGAGAAAGCCCGCTGACTTGTGCGGCTGCTCGGACGTATCGATCTGGGCGTTGAATCGCGCCAGACGCAGCGCGCAGAACACCGCATAGACGAGCGCGCAGATCCAGCCGAGCCGGGGCGAGGTCTGCAGCGACCAGAGATAGACGACGATCGCCGGCGACACGCCGAAGTCGATGGCGTCGGCAAGCGAATCGAGCTCCGCACCGAACCGGCTTTCGCCGCGCAACAGCCGGGCGATGCGGCCATCGATGCCGTCGAGGACACCCGCCGCCATGATGAACGCCACCGCCCGCTCCCATTCTCCGCCGATGGCGTAGCGGATGGCGGTGAGGCCGAAGCAGAGCGCCAGCGCGGTGATCGCGTTAGGTGCGACGGCGCGCAACGGAATGCCGCGCGGCGACCTTCGCAACCGGCGCGGGCGTTTGAGACCGTTGCCCGCATCTATATCGCGCTCGGGCCCGAAATCACTGAGCAATGCCGATGGCCTTCTGCACGCCGGTCCGCCCGATCACGGTTTCGCCTGCAACGGCGCGCTGGCCGAGCGCGACCTGCGGCTCGGTCCCGTCGGGCAAATACACATCGACGCGGCTGCCGAAGCGGATCAGACCGATGCGCTGCCCCACTGCGACGATGTCGCCGACCTTGGTGAAAGTAACGATGCGGCGCGCGACCAGGCCGGCGATCTGGGTGAAGCCGACCTTGCGTCCGTCGCTGCCCTCGACGACGAAATGCTGGCGCTCGTTCTCGTCGCTCGCCTTGTCGAGGTCGGCGTTCAGGAACTTGCCGGAGATATAGACGACTTGGCGGATCGTGCCCGAGATCGGCGTGCGGTTGATGTGGACGTCGAACACCGACATGAAGATCGACACGCGGACGAGCGGCGCGTCGCCCAGCCCGTTCGGGCCGGCCATCTCAGGCGGTACCGGCACGCGCTCGATCATCGTGACCAGCCCGTCGGCGGGCGAAACCACCAGCCCCTCGCCCTGCGGCGTCACGCGCACCGGATCGCGGAAGAACGCGGCGACCCAGATTGTCACGCCCAGCAGCGGCCAGAACAGCACGTTCGAGATCAGCCAGGTGAGGAGCAGCGTGATGCCGGCGGCGATCAGGACGTATTTGCGACCTTCCGGGTGGACCCCGGGAAACCGCCACTTGACCGTCGAGGTTCCGACAGCGGGCTTTTCGAGAGATGTCATGCGCCAGTGCCTAGCCGGGGTGACCTGCCCTGACAACGCCGCGAACGGTTGATCGTTCACGTGGCGCCGCTTAGGAGCCTGCGGCAACCTCCCCAGATTCTCAAGGAACAGGCAGCATGGCGACCAAGATCAAGGTGAAGACGCCCGTCGTGGAAATCGATGGCGACGAGATGACGCGCATCATCTGGGAATGGATTCGCGAGCGCCTGATCAAGCCGTACCTCGACATCGAACTCGATTATTACGACCTCGGCGTCGAGAAGCGCGACGAGACCAACGACAAGATCACGGTCGATTCGGCCGAGGCGATCAAGAAGTATGGCGTGGGCGTTAAGTGCGCCACGATCACCCCCGACGAGGCGCGCGTCGAGGAATTCGGCCTGAAGGAGATGTGGAAGTCGCCGAACGGCACGATCCGCAACATCCTGGGCGGCGTGGTCTTCCGCGAGCCGATCGTCATCAAGAACGTGCCGCGCCTGATCCCGGGGTGGACCCACCCGATCGTCGTCGGCCGCCATGCCTTCGGCGACCAGTACAAGGCGACCGATTTCAAGGTGCCGGGTGCCGGCAAGCTGACCATGAAGTGGCAGGGCAACGACGGCCAGGTCATCGAGAAGGACGTGTTCGACTTCCCCGCCGCGGGCGTGGCGATGGGCATGTACAACCTCGACGAATCGATCCGCGACTTCGCCCGCGCCTCGCTCAACTATGGCCTCGGTCGCCAGTGGCCGGTGTATCTGTCGACCAAGAACACGATTCTGAAGGCCTATGACGGTCGCTTCAAGGACATCTTCGAGGAGGTGCACGAGGCCGAATTCAAGGACCAGTTCAAGGCCGCGAATATCGTCTATGAGCACCGCCTGATCGACGACATGGTCGCCAGCGCGCTGAAGTGGCACGGCGAATTCGTGTGGGCGTGCAAGAACTACGACGGCGACGTGCAGTCGGACCAGGTCGCCCAAGGCTTCGGCTCGCTCGGCCTGATGACGTCGGTGCTGATGACCCCGGACGGCAAGACCGTCGAGGCTGAGGCCGCACACGGCACCGTCACCCGCCACTTCCGCCAGCACCAGCAGGGCAAGGCGACCTCGACCAACCCGATCGCGTCGATTTTCGCGTGGACCGGTGGCCTGAAGTTCCGCGGCAAGTTCGACGACACGCCCGAGGTTACCCGCTTTGCCGAGACGCTGGAGCGCGTCTGCATCGAGACGGTCGAGAACGGCCAGATGACGAAGGACCTCGCGATCCTGATCGGCCCGGACCAGCCGTGGATGACGACTGAGCAGTTCTTCGAAGCGGTACGCGCCAATCTCGAGAAGGAAATGGGCAGCTGGCAGTAAGCCATCGAGGATAGCGCTTTTCCGGGGCCGTCGCGATCATGTGTCGCGGCGGCCCTTCGTTTATCGGGCGGCGGGTGAGCGGATATGCTCGCGGCGGACGCCTAAGCCGAGCACGCGCGCCGGGATCCGCTGCAGCAACGGTATCCGATCGAGGAGTCGCACCGGCCACGGCGCGCTATCCACCCGCCCGCCGAGCGCCGCGCCGATCACCCGCCGATGGACCGCGCGCTGCAGCCCCTGGATCACGCGCACCGCCAGCATCCGGCGCGCCCGAATCCGCGGAAGCAGCGGGTCAGGATCATCACCGCGCGCCATTGCGGCGGCCAGGATGTTCGCTGCGGCGACGGCATCCTGCACCGCCAGGTTGATGCCGACCCCGCCGACCGGCGACATGGCGTGCGCCGCATCGCCGATCGCAAGCAGGCCGGGCCGCGACCAGCGCGTCAGGCGATCGAGCGACACGCTCAAGAGCTTGATGTCGTCCCAGTCGCGCAAGGCGCCGATCCCCGCAGCCGTCACCGGCGCCGCGCGCGACACGGCCTCCCGAAACGCCGGGAGGCCACGTGCGCGGATGCGCTCGGCACTCCCCTTCCCGATCACGCGGGCACATTGAAAATACGCGCCGCGATCGATCGCCACGACCATCTCCCCGCTCGCGATATAGCCGCGCGTGGCGTTGCCGTCGGTCGGTGCTTTGGGGACGCGAAACCAGAAGACGTCGATCGGCGCGCCCAGATCTTCAAGCGGCAGCCCCGCCGCCGCGCGCAACTTTGAGGTTCGCCCGTCGGCGATGAGCGTCAGGCGTGCACGGATCGTCTCTCCGCTCGCCGTCGTGACCCCGGCAATCCGGCCTCCGTCGTCGATCAGGCCGATGGCTTCGACATTCATCCGCAGCTCGAACCCGGAATAACGCTGCGCCTGCGCCGCTACGAAGTTCAGGAAATCCCATTGCGGCATCATCGCGATGAACTTTCCGCGGCCCGGCAGGTGGCGGAAATCGGCGACGCGATAGGATGTCCCGGCGATGACGGCGCCCACGTCTTCGACCCGGTCGTGCGGCTGTTCGAGCAGGGCGTCGAGAAGCCCCAGCTCGTCGAACAGGTCGAGAGTGGAGGGATGGACGGTATCGCCGCGGAAATCGCGCAGGAAGTCGCCGTGCTTTTCCAGGGCGATCGTGCGCAATCCCGCCCGCGCGAACAGCAATCCCGCCATCATGCCCGCCGGCCCACCACCGGCGATGACGATATCCGCATCGGGTGCCGTTTGGGTCATGACAAATCCTTCCGCCTGCCCCTAATACACGCATGGCGCTCAATCTCGGCAATCATGGCTTTTCCGACGCACTCGTAATCCTGGGCGCGGCGGGGCTGGTTATTCCCGCCTTCGCGCGGTTCCGGATCAGCCCCGTCATCGGCTTCATCCTGGTCGGCATCCTCGTCGGTCCGGCGGGGCTCGGTACGCTCGTGCCGCAGGCGCCGTGGCTCTATTACCTGACCATCAGCGACCCGCATTCGATCGAGCCGTTCGCCGAATTCGGCATCATCCTCCTGCTGTTTTCGATTGGGCTCGAACTCTCGCTGAAGCGCCTGTGGGCGATGCGCCAGCTGGTGTTCGGGCTTGGCGCGTTCGAATTGCTCGGCTCCGCGGCGATCATCGGGGTCGGGCTGCACCTGCTGGGCCAGGCGTGGGCGGGGTCGATCGGGCTCGGCCTGGCGCTGGCGCTGTCATCGACTGCGCTGGTCCTGCCGCTGGTCGGGACGGCCAGCCGGGTCGGGCGGCCGGCGTTCGCGATGCTGTTGTTCGAGGATCTGGCCCTCGTCCCGATCATCTTCGCGCTGGGGGCGATGGCGCCGACCGCGAGCGCAGCGGGCCTGGGCGGCCTGTGGACGGTGCTGTTGCGCGGCATGATCGCGGTGGCGATCCTGTTCGCGGCAGGCCGTTTCGTCCTGCCGCGCCTGTTCGCGCAGGCCGCGCGGACCAAGAGCCCCGAATTGTTCCTGGCCGCCAGCCTGCTGGTCGTCATCGTCGCGAGCCTCATCACCACCGCCGCCGGCCTGTCGCCGATCGTCGGCGCGCTGCTCGCCGGGCTGCTGATCGCCGAAACCGAATATGCCCGAGAGGTCGAGGTGATGACCGAGCCGTTCAAGGGACTGGCGCTCGGCGTGTTCCTGCTGACGGTCGGCATGCAGCTCGACCTGCGGCTGGTCGCCGCCAACTGGCCGGGGCTGCTGGCGGCGATCGTCGGGGTGATGCTGGTAAAATCGGTCGTCACCACCGCGCTGCTGAAGGTCAACGGCACCCGCACCGGCACCGCGGCGGAGGCGGGCATCCTGATGTCGAGCCCGTCCGAAACGACTTTGATCGTGCTGGGCGTCGCGACGCAGGCCGGGCTGATCTTGACGACGACGTCAGCCTTCTGGACGACGGTGACGGCGATCGGCCTGACCATCACGCCGCTGCTCGCCAAGGCGGGACAGGGCATCGCGCGGCGGATCGACCGGCAGGAGCGCATCGCCGATCCGGAGGTCGACGCCGACCGCCCCGGCACCGTCATCATCGGCTTCGGTCGGGTCGGGCGCACCGTCGCCGACATGCTGAAGGTGCACGGCAAGACGTTCGTCGCGGTCGATGCCGATATCGACGGGGTGAACGCCGCGCGGCGCGATGGATATCCGGTGATCTTCGGCGATGTCGCGCGCAGCGAACTGGTCGACCGGCTGCGGCTGGGCCATGCCGATGCGCTGATCCTCACGATGGACGATCCGGTGCTCACCGTAAATCTCGCGCGACGGGTACGCGCCTGGGTACCAAGCTTGCCGATCATCGCCCGCGCCCGCGATGCGACCCACGCCGCAGAGCTTTACAAGGCCGGCGTCACCGATGCGGTGCCGGAGACGCTGGAAAGCTCGCTGCAATTGTCGGAGGCGGTGCTGGTCGATATCGGGGTCGCGATGGGGCCGGTCATCGCCTCGATCCACGAAAAGCGCGACGAAATGCGCCAGCAGATCAAGGCCGAGGCGAGCCTCGACCGCGAACCCAGAATACGGCGTTTGCGGCGGACAGACGAGGTTTCGTGACGCGGCGTTGGCGCTACAGTACTGATTAAGGTGGGAAACCCTATGTCGGCTTAGATCGTTGTTACGACAGCATTTCAGACCATTATTGGAGAGTTTCCGATGAAGTTTCTCGTACCTGCTCTTATCATCGCGGCGACTGCGGCTCCTGCAGCCGTCGCGCAAACGGGATCGGTTGAGGTCACCCCTGCTGCACCCGCGGTCGGTGCTACCGTGGTCGATACGACCGGTGCGACCGTGGGCACGATCGAGAGCATTTCCGGCGCCGTTGCGGTCATCAACACCGGTTCGGCCAAGGTCGGCTATCCGCTGGCGTCGATGACCCCCGGACCGAAGGGGCCGATCATCGCGTTGACGAAGGCCGCGCTGGAGGCGTCCTATGCCGAGCAGGCCGCGAAGGCACAGGCCGATCTTCAGGCGAAGCTGGTCGCCGGAACCGCGGTGCGCAGCCTGAACGGCGGCACCCAGGTCGGCACGATCAAGACTGCCGACGCGGAGTTCGTCACGCTGACCACCGCCAAGGGCGACGTGCGCCTGCCCAAGTCGGGCTTCTCGCTCGACGCGCAGGGCGTCATCATCGGCATGACCGCCGAGCAGTTCAATGCGGCGATCAGCGGAGCCGCTGCCGCCAAGTAAGCGCGAAGCGACGCTCGCTGCCTCAGGCGGCGAGCGTCGCCTTCACCGCAGCGAGCGCATCCGCTGCCTTGTCGCCGTCCGGGCCACCGCCCTGCGCCATATCGGGCCGACCGCCGCCGCCCTGCCCGCCGACAGCGGCGACCGCCGCTTTCACCAGATCGACCGCGCTGAAGCGTCCGACGATGTCCTCGGTAACGCCGACCGCCACCGTCGCGCGCCCGTCGTTGACCGCCACCAGCGCGGCGACGCCCGAACCGATCCGCGCTTTCGCCTCGTCGACCGCGCCGCGCAGGCCTTTTGCCTCGAACCCTTCGAGCACTTGGCCGACGAACGTGACGTCGCCAACCTGCTCCGGCCCGGCCCCCTCGCCTTTGCTGCCGCCGCCCATCGCCAGCGCCTTCTTCGCCTCTGCCAGCTCGCGCTCCAGCCGCTTGCGGTCCTCGACCAGCGCGGCGACGCGCGCCGGCACCTCGTCGGGGGAGGATTTGAGTGCCGCCGCCGCCTCGCGCAGTTTGGCGTCGCGATCGGCGAGATATTGGCGCGCGGCTTCGCCGGTTAGCGCCTCGACACGGCGGACGCCCGAGCTGACCGCGCTTTCGCCGACGATCTTGAGCAAGCCAATTTCGCCCAGCGCGCCGACATGGGTGCCGCCGCACAGCTCGACCGAATAGGTCTGGCCGGCATCCTCGGTGCCCATCGCCACGACGCGCACCTCGTCGCCGTATTTCTCGCCGAACAGCGCCATCGCGCCCATTGCGATCGCGTCGTCGGGGGTCATGATCCGGGTGGTGACGTCAGTGTTGGCACGCACCTGCGCGTTCACGTCGCTCTCGACCAGCGCCAGATCGCCCGGTGACATCGCCGAGGGATGCGACACGTCGAAGCGCAATCGCTCAGGCGCAACCAGCGATCCCTTCTGCGCGACATGGGTGCCCAGCCGCTCGCGCAGCGCCGCGTGGAGCAGGTGCGTGGCGGAATGGTTGGCGCGGATTGCGGCGCGGCGACCGCGATCGATCGCCAGCTTCACGGTATCGCCAACCTTCAGCGTGCCGCTGTCGATGGTCGCGACATGGCCGTGGAGCTTGCCGAGATGCTTCTGGGTGTCGGTGACGGTCGCGGTCACGCTGTCGCCGGCGATCGTGCCGGCGTCGCCCACCTGCCCACCGCTTTCGCCGTAGAACGGCGTCTGATTCACCAGCACCTCGACGGTGTCGCCCGCCGCCGCGCTCTCGACGCGCGCACCGTCCTTCACCAGCGCGACGACCTGCGCCTCACCGGTGTCGGCGGCATAGCCGGTGAATTCGGTCGCGCCGGCGTCCTCGACGATGTCGAACCACACGTCGTCCGACGCCTTGGCGCCGGAGCCCTTCCACGCGGCGCGCGCCGCCGCCTTCTGCTCGGCCATCGCCGCATCGAACCCGGCGCGATCGACGGAAATGCCCTGGGGACGCAGCGCGTCCTCGGTCAGATCATAGGGGAAGCCGAACGTGTCGTAGAGCTTGAACGCGGTCGCGCCGGGCAGCGTATCGCCCTCACCCATCGCCCCGGTCGCCTCGTCGAGCAGGCGCAGGCCGTTCGACAGCGTCTGACGAAACCGAGTTTCCTCCTGCAGCAATGTCGCCTCGATCACGGGCTGCGCGCGGACGAGTTCGGGATAGGCGCCACCCATTTCGGCGACCAGCGCGGGCACCATGCGGTGCATCAGCGGCTCCTTCGCCCCCAGCAGATGCGCGTGGCGCATCGCGCGGCGCATGATCCGGCGCAGGACGTAGCCGCGGCCCTCGTTGGCGGGCAGCACGCCGTCGGCGACCAGAAAACCGGACGTGCGGATATGGTCGGCGATCACGCGGTGGCTGGCCTGGGTGTCGCCGGTCGTCGTCGTGTGGGTCAGCGCGCCGCTCTCGGCGATCAGCGCCTTGAAGGTGTCGGTGTCGTAATTGTCGTGGACGCCCTGCAGCACCGCGGCAATGCGCTCCAACCCCATGCCGGTGTCGATCGACGGCTTCGGCAGCGCGCCGATCTGCACGTCGTTCTCCTGCACGAATTGCATGAAGACGAGGTTCCAGATCTCGACGAAGCGGTCACCGTCCTCATCCGGGCTGCCGGGAGGGCCACCGGGGATATGATCGCCGTGGTCGTAGAAGATTTCCGAACACGGCCCGCATGGCCCGTCGCTGCCCATCGCCCAGAAATTATCCTTGGTGGCGATGCGGATGATGCGATCCTCGGGCAGACCCGCAATCTTGCGCCACAGGTCGAACGCCTGATCGTCGGTGTGATAGACGGTCGCGGTCAGCCGGTCGGGGTTGAGACCCCACTCCTTCGTCAGCAGCGTCCACGCATGGGTGATCGCCTGCTCCTTGAAATAATCGCCGAAGCTGAAATTTCCGAGCATTTCGAAGAAGGTATGGTGCCGCGCGGTGTAACCGACATTGTCGAGATCATTGTGCTTGCCGCCTGCGCGGACGCATTTCTGGCTGCTCGTCGCAGTGCTGTAAGGGCGCGTTTCGAGGCCGGTGAAGACGTTCTTGAACGGCACCATGCCAGCATTCACGAACATCAGCGTCGGGTCGTTCTGCGGCACCAGCGGCGCGGACGGGACGATCTGGTGCCCGGCCTTGCCGAAATAATCGAGGAAGCTGCGGCGGATGTCGTTAGTCGAGGTCATGGCCGCGACTTAGGCGAGCGGGTGCCGATGCTCAAGCGGCAGCGGGCGCGCCCCCGAAAGTTCCGCGGATCGCCGTCATAGGAGAACTTTCTGCGTCGCTCGTCGGTCGGGCGTGTGCGAATAACGATCCGGAGCGGTGCGGAAGCCATACCCTCATCAGACACATGCCGCGCCATGTAGGACAGCGAAAAGTGGCGCGCGCTACCCCAGCGGCGCATCGAGCGAGGTCGGCGGGGTGCTGAAACACTTCGGCCCGGTCGCGGTCATGTGGAAGCAATCCTCCAGCCGCACCCCGAACTTGCCGGGCAGGTAGAGCCCCGGTTCGTTCGAGAAACACATGCCCGCGGCGAGGCGCGTGGTTTCGCCATGGACCAAATTGACGGGCTCGTGGCCGTCCATGCCGATGCCGTGCCCGGTGCGGTGCGACAGACCCGGCAGGCGATAGCGTGGCCCGTAGCCCTTCGCTTCATACGCCGCGCGTACCGCGTCATCGACAGAGCCTGCGGGAGCGCCGATCCGGGCCGCCGCGAAGGCGGTCGCCTGCCCGGCGCGAACGTCGTCCCACACCTTGCGGACTTCGCGCGACGCAGATCCCTTCACGAAGGTACGCGACACGTCGGATTGATAGCCCTGCACGGTGCAGCCGCAGTCCATCAGCACGACCGATCCCGGCTTCACCACCTGCGGCCTACGGCTGCCGTGCGGCAGGGCGGCGGCTTCGTCGATCAGCACCAGTGAGAATTCGGGGCTGCCGCCGAGCTTGCGCGTGGCCGCCGACATCAGCGCGCCGACGTCGGTGTTCGCCATACCGACCTCGACCCGCGGCCATGTCCAGCGATAGGCGGCGATGGTGACGTCGGTCGCCATCTGCATCAGCGCGATCTCGGCGGGCGTCTTGACCATGCGGCATCCGCGCACGACCGGGTTGGCCGAGACGAGCCGCGCCGCCGGCAGCGCGCGGCGCAGCCCATCGACCGCGAAATAGCGCACGGTTTCCTCGATCCCGACCGGGCGGGTGGCGAGCCCGCGTTGCTTCAGAAAGGCGGCGACCAGCGCGAGGGGATCCTCATCCTCCTGCCACACGCGCACTTCCGCGGCGACACCGAGCGATTCGCGGACTGAGGGTTCCTCGAAGAACGGCGTGATGATCAGGGCCTCGCCGTGCGCGGGCAGCACCGCCGCGGTCAGCCGCTCGCTGCGGCCCCAGCGGACGCCGGTGAAATAGGTGAGACTCGAGCCGGCCTCTACCAGCACCGCGCCGATGCCACTGGCGCGCATCAGCGCCTGCGCGCGGGCGATGCGAGCGGCGCGTTCGTCTGGCCCGATCGGCACGGCGCCGCGCGTCATGTCCTTCAGGTCGGACAGATCGGGTTCGGCGGCGCTGAGGAGGCCCGGCGTGGCGAGAAGCGGCAGCGCGCCGGCGGCGGCGAGCATAGTGCGGCGGGTCAGGATCATGGTTGCATTCGATACGGTGCTTGACCGCGCCGCCGCAATCCCCTTCCCTGTCCGCGACATCTGACCACGGAGCATTCATGGCCAAGCGGCTGACCTATTACATCATCGCGGCACTGGTGCTCGGCATCGTCGGCGGCCTGATCCTGAACACGATCTTCAGCGCGCAAGGGCCCGCGGGCGCGGAGACGTTGAAGAACATCGGCTATTATCTGTCGATCGTGACGACGGTGTTCCTGCGCCTCATCAAGATGATTATCGCACCCCTCGTCTTCTCGACCCTGGTCGTCGGCATTGCGCACATGGGCGACACCGCGGCGCTGGGGCGCGTGGGCCTGCGCTCCATCCTGTGGTTTGTCGGCGCCAGCCTGATGTCGCTGACGCTCGGCCTGATCCTCGTGAACCTGTTCCAGCCCGGCGTGGGCCTGAACATTGAAATCCCCGCCGCGACCGCCGCGAGCGGCGTCGACAAGGCGGCGTTCGACCTGAAGGTCTTCATCAGTCACGTATTCCCCGCGTCGGGAATCGAGGCGATGGCCAACAACGAGATCCTGCAGATCGTCATCTTTTCGATCTTCATCGGCGTCGCGATCACCGCGGTCGGCGAGAAGGCGGCGCCGCTGGTGAAGGGGATCGAGGCGCTGGTCCAGGTGATGCTGCAGGTGACGAACTACGTCATGCGGTTCGCCCCCTTCGCGGTGTTCGCGGCGGTGACGGCCACGGTCGCCGAGCGGGGGCCGGAGATCATCGGCAACCTCGGCTATTTCATGCTGACCTTCTACATCGGCATGGGGCTGCTGTGGTGCCTGCTGATCGGCGTCTGCTTCCTGATCGTCGGCAAGCGGACGGGACAGTTGGTGCGCTACATCCGCGATCCGTTGCTGCTGGCGTTCACCACCGCGTCGTCCGAGGCGGCGTATCCGCGCACGCTGGAGGCGCTCGACAAGTTCGGGGTGCCGCCGCGCATCGCCAGCTTCGTGCTGCCGCTCGGCTATTCGTTCAACCTCGACGGGTCGATGATCTACATGACGTTCGCGACGATGTTCATCGCGCAGGCGTATGGCATCGAGATGACGCTGGGGCATCAGATCACGATGCTGCTGATCCTGATGATCACGTCCAAGGGGATCGCCGGCGTGCCGCGCGCCAGCCTCGTGGTGATCGCGGGGACGCTGGCGTTCTTCGACATTCCCGAGGCGGGGTTGTTGCTGATCCTGGGCATCGACCACTTCCTCGACATGGGGCGGTCGGCGACCAATGTGGTCGGCAATGCGGTGGCGGCGACCGTCATTGCGAAGTGGGAGGGCGACCGGCTCGATCCGATCGAGTCACCCGATATCGTCACCGCTGCGGCGCCCAGCGGACATGGGCCGGCGCGGGCGGTCGACAGCTTCGACAAGGTGTGAGCGTCAGCGCGGCCCCTCACGCATAGGCGTAGGGGCCGCCGACCTCGAGCGCCTTGCGGTACGCGGGGAGCGCGTGGACTTTTTCCAGCCAGGCGATGGTCGCGGGGCGGCTGGCGTCGAGGCCGCCGCGGCTGCGTGCGGCCTCCAGCGGGAAGCTCATCATGACATCGGCGGCGGTCATGGTGTCGCCGGCGAACCACGGCCGCTTCGCGAGCTCGCTTTCGATCCAGTCGAGGTGGACGTCGATCATCGGCTGCACCCGCTTCATCGCGCGCTTGCCGAGGAACGGGATGCGGCCGAGCACCAGCTTTAGCAGCAGCGGCGGCATGAGCGACCCTTCGGCATAATGCAGGAAATGGCGGTAGCGCAGCAGGCCGTCGCGGTGGCCGGGCGCGCCGAGGCGCCCGTCGGCCTTTTCGACCAGATATTCGACGATCGCGCCGGTTTCGGCGATGGTGCGGTCGCCGTCGGTAATGACCGGCGACTTGCCGAGCGGGTGGACCTTGCGGAGTTCCGGGGGCGCGAGCATCGTCGCGGGATTCCGCTCGTAGCGTTTCACCTCATAGGGCAGGCCGAGCTCCTCAAGCAGCCACAGCACACGTTGCGACCGCGAGTTTTCGAGGTGGTGGACGATGATGGTCACGGGCGCTCTCCTGATTGGGCGGTTGCCGACCATATCCACGCGGCGGCGGGAAAGTCGATCGTGTCGCCGTTGCGACGCGCTTCGATGACGGCGCGCAGGCGGGCGAGCATGGCCGGGCGGTCGGCGGGGTCGGCGGCGCGCAAAATGGGTGCGGCGGGGCCGATGCGCTGAAAGAAACCGAGTGCGTCTGCGACAGGGTCTTCGCCCGCCCCGGCGCGGTAGGCGAAATCGACCGGCGTGGCCTGGGCGTCGCGCCAGCCCGCGGTCGCGAGGATGGCGGCGACATGATCTCGGGCGGCGAAGGCGAACGGGCCGGCGCCGGGGACCGGCGGCTGGCCCCCGACCGCGGCGGCGAGTTCGGCGGCGAAGGCGTTTAGGGACCAGTCGCGGAAGCAGGAGAAGACAAGGCGGGCATCGGGCGCCGCGGCGGCGTGGAAGGCGGTGAAGGCGGCGACGGGGTCGTCGAAGAACATGACGCCGTGGCGGGAAACGAACAGGTCGACCGGCGCGTGGCCTGCGGCGGCTTGAGTGGCGTCGGCGGTTTGGAAGTTGAGCCGCGCTGGGTCATCCATCCCGTGTTCCCGCGCAGGCGGGAGCCCAGAGCCACAGGCGGGGTGCTCCGTTACCCTAGGCTCCCGCCGGCGCGGGAGCACGGTGGCTGTCGAGACCTCTGTCGAAACATGATCAGCGCGCCACCGCGCAACCTCGACCAGTGCTTCCGACAGATCGATGCCGATGATGGTGGCGTCCGGGCGCGCTGTTGCGAGGGCGAGGCTGGTGGCGCCCGCACCGCAGCCGATGTCGAACGCGCGGAACGGGTGTGGTGGAGCGGCGGCGAGGATCGCGACGTCGAGGTGGCGGGACAGGTCGGCGAGGCTGCGATCGGTGCGGCGCCATTCGGCGGCCCAGACGTCGCCAACCGCGCCGGTCCAGTCGGTCGATGACGTCATGCCTCTCTCCTGCAATTTCTCGAAGTTTGTGCGTGTGTGGCAGAAATACGGGAATTGCGCTGGCCCCGAAACGCGAAAAGGCCCGCCTGTCTGGGCGGGCCTTTCCGGGAGCTTGCGACACATACCCTGCGCTGGGCGATGCGCCGCGAAACGATGAGGGTCAGAGATCGTCGTCCGCATCGGGGCCGGTCATCATCTCCTCGGCGACCTTTTCGGTGCGGGTGCGGATCGCATTTTCGAGGCGATCGGCGAGTTCGGTGTTTTCCTTGAGGAAAGTCTTGGCGTTCTCACGACCCTGGCCGATGCGGACGCTGTCGTAGCTGAACCAGGCGCCCGATTTCTCGACGAGCCCGGCCTTCACGCCGAGATCGAGGACTTCGCCGATCTTGGAGATACCCTCCCCGTACATGATGTCGAATTCGACCTGCTTGAACGGCGGCGCGACCTTGTTCTTCACGACCTTCACGCGGGTGGCGTTGCCGACGATATCCTCGCGGTCCTTGATCTGGCCGGTGCGACGGATGTCGAGACGGACCGAAGCGTAGAATTTCAGCGCGTTGCCGCCGGTGGTAGTTTCCGGATTGCCGTACATGACGCCGATCTTCATGCGCAGCTGGTTGATGAAGATGACCATGCAGCGCGAGCGGCTGATCGAGCCGGTCAGCTTGCGCAGCGACTGCGACATGAGCCGCGCCTGGAGGCCGACGTGGCTGTCGCCCATCTCCCCCTCGATCTCGGCACGCGGCACCAGCGCGGCGACCGAATCGACCACCAGCACGTCGATCGCGTTCGAGCGGACGAGGGTATCGACGATCTCGAGTGCCTGTTCGCCGGTGTCGGGCTGCGACACGATCAGTTCGTCGATGTTGACGCCCAGCTTCTTGGCATAGACCGGGTCGAGCGCATGTTCGGCGTCGACGAACGCGGCGGTGCCCCCGCCCTTCTGCGCCTCTGCAATGACGTGGAGCGCGAGCGTGGTCTTGCCCGACGATTCGGGGCCGTACACCTCGATCACGCGACCGCGCGGCAGGCCGCCGACGCCGAGTGCGATGTCGAGCCCGAGCGAGCCGGTCGAGATCGCCTCGACCTGCATCGTTTCCTTCGACCCCAGCTTCATTGCCGAGCCCTTGCCGAACGCACGGTCGATCTGTGCGAGCGCGGCGTCGAGCGCCTTCTGACGATCGGTGGTGGAGGTTGCCATGTTGCTGTCGATGACCTTCAGGTTCGCTGCCAATGTGGCCTCCATCGCTAGGGCATCACGCGCCCTGGTTCAACGCTTGTGGAGGCTCATGTACCGCATCTGTTCCATAGGAACAAGAGTGGAACATAAATTATTTCAGTCGACGCCCCAGCGGGTCCAGTCGAGCATGTCGGTGGTCACCCACCCGAACACGAAGTTGAGATAAAACAGCGCAAACAGGATCGTCGCGACGATCGTCACCCGCCACGCGGTGCGCCCGGCGAGAAAGATGTGGGGGGCGCTTTCCGCCTGGCCGGGGATTTTGGCGGTCCCGGCCTCGTCGGCGGTGCGGACGCCGAAGGGCAGGACGAGGAAGACCGAGAAGGCCCAGAACAGGATGTAGATGGCGAGCGCGGAGGTCCATTTCATGGCGACCGCGTTAGCTCGAATCGTGGGCGGGAAGGAAGGGCGTCGCGCGGGAAGGCGGAATCACCAGTCCGAAAAACCTACCGTTCGTGCCGAGCGAAGTCGAGGCGCATGCCTTGATCATGTACTTCGACTTCGCTCAGTACCAACGGTGCGGGGATGATCGCGTTGGAAGCCGCGGCCGCCTCGCGCCGCGTGGAGGCAATTCGGCCCCGGCCTTCGCCGGGGCACAGGTTGGCGTCAGCGGTTTGGCCTCACACTTCGACGAGCAGGACGTCCACGACCGGCTTCTTGCCGGTCCAGCGAGTGGCGACGCGGCGGACGGACAGGCGGATGGCTTCACGGATCTTGTCGCGGTCACGCCCGGCCTTGCCACCCTTCAGCGCGGCTTCGGCGGCATCGATGGCCTCGTCGATGAAGGGATCGCGCTCCTCCTCGACCGGAATGCCCTGCAACCGGACGTCGGGATCGCCGACCAGCGCACCCGCCTTGTTGATCGCGACCGCCACCGAAATCTGGCCGAACGCGGCAAGCTTGCGGCGTTCGTTCATCGTCGGACCGTCGGCGGGCAGGATCACGTCGCCGTCAATCGCAAGACGACCGACCGTCGCCTCGCCGATCTTCTGCGGGGTGCCCGGCGCCAGGCGGATGATGTCGCCGTCCTTTTGCAGCACGGCCCCCGGCACGCCGCTGTCGATGGCGAAGCGGGCGTGTTCGGACAAATGCCGCATCTCGCCGTGAACCGGCATCACCAACTGCGGGCGAATCCACTGGTACATCTGAAGCAGCTCGGGCCGGCCGGGATGGCCCGACACGTGGACGAAGGCCTGGCGATCGGTGACGATCTCCACCCCCATCGCCGCCAGGCGGTTCTGGATGTCGCCGATGGCGCGTTCGTTGCCGGGAATCTGCTTGGACGAGAAGACGACGGTGTCGCCGCGGTCGAGTTTGATCGGGTGCGTCCCCTCCGACACGCGGTTGAGCGCGGCGCGTGCCTCGCCCTGCCCGCCCGTCGCGACGATCAGCACTTCGTGGCGCGGAAGCCGCATCGCGGTGTCCCAGTCGACCGTCTCGGGGAAGCCCTTCAGATAGCCCGCCGCCTTTGCAACACGGGTGATGCGGTCGAGCGAGCGGCCCGCGACGACCAGCTTGCGACCGGTGTCCTTGGCAACCTCGCCCAGCGTCGCGAGGCGCGCGGCGTTAGAGGCGAAGGTGGTGACGAGCACGCGGCCCTTGGCGGCAGCGACGACCTCGTCGAGGCCGGCGCGGACGTCGGTTTCGCTGCCCGAGGCTTCGGGATTGAAGACGTTGGTCGAATCGCAGACGAGCGCGAAGATGCCCTGGTCGCCGACCGCGGTCAGTTCCGCGGCGGTGGAGGCCGAGCCGTGTAGCGGCGAATCGTCGATCTTCCAGTCGCCGGTGTGCAGGATCTTGCCGTATTTCGTATCGAGCAGGATCGCATTGCCCTCAGGAATCGAATGCGCGAGCGGCACGTAGCTGATGCCGAACGGCCCCAGCTTGAAGCTCTGGTCCTCCTTGATGATGCGCAGCTTCACCTGCTTGGTGATGCCCTCCTCGTCGAGCTTCTCGCGGATCAGGCCCGCGGTGAAGGGCGAGGCGTAGATCGGCACGCCGAGTTCGGCGGCAAGATACGGCAGCGCGCCGATATGATCCTCATGCCCGTGGGTGATGACGATGCCGAGCAGATCGTCGAGGCGATCCTCGATGAAACTGAGGTCGGGCAGCAGCACGTCGATGCCGGGATAGTCCGGATCGGCAAACGAGATGCCGCAATCGATCATCAGCCATTTGCCGTCGCACCCGTAGAGGTTGACGTTCATGCCGATTTCGCCCGAGCCGCCAAGCGCGACGAAGAGCAGTTCGTTGGTAGGTTTTGTCATTATGTCCTGTACTTGCTCGCGTGTTCCGGCCCTGTCCGGGTTGCCTCCAGGGGTGGAGGGGAAACGCGCTGGATGTGTGGAGGCACCGGCGGAGCGCCGGCGCTAGACATCATATATGGGCGCGTTCCCACAGAATCGCCAGCCCGGTCAGCGTGAGATCGTGTTCGACATGGTCGAAGACGGCGGTATGCGCCTCGAACAGGACCGCCAGACCGCCGGTGGCGAGGACGGTGACGGGGCGCCCGACCTCCGCCTTCATGCGCGCGACCAGCCCCTCGATCATGGCGACATAGCCCCAGAAGATGCCGATCTGCATCTGCTGCGTGGTGTTGCGGCCGATGACGCTGGTGTCGTCGGGCGCCTCGATGGCGATGCGCGGGAGCTTGGCGGCGGCGGTGACGAGCGCGTCGAGGCTGAGGTTGATGCCGGGCGCGATGATCCCGCCCTTGTAGGCGCCCGAATAGTCGATGACGTCGAATGTGGTGGCCGTGCCGAAATCGACGACGATCAGGTCGCCGGCGTACGCATCGTGCGCGGCGATGACGTTGAGTGCGCGGTCGGCGCCGAGGCTCTGCGGCTCGTCGACGTCGAGGGTGAGCGGCCAGCCCCCCTCACCCGCCACCAGCGATTCACTGGCGAAATATTTGGTGGCGAGCATGCGCAGGTTGTGGAGCGCGCGCGGGACGACAGTGGAGATGACGACGCCGGTGATGTCGGCGCGGTCGAGCCCCTCGAGCGTCAGCAGCTGGCTCAGCCAGACGACGTACTCGTCGGCGGTGCGCCTGGGGTCGGTCGCGATGCGCCAGCGCGCCCGGACCTCGCGCCCGTCCATCACCGCGAAGACGACATTGGTGTTGCCGGCGTCGATCGCGAGCAGCATGGATCTCAATCCTTCCGTTCGTGTCGAGCGTCGTCGAGACACGGTTGTGGCGCGCCCTGCTGCGGTTTCTCGACTGCGCTCGAAACGAACGGAGCGGTCACAGCAGGAACACGTCGCCGGCGTGGATGGCACGGCTGGTGCCGTCGGCCAAGCGCAGGATGAGCGCGCCGTCGCCGTCGAGCCGGTCGAAGAGGCCGTCGAGCGCGGTGCCGTCGGGCAGGCGGACGGTCAGCGCGGTGCCTGCCGGGTGGGCGCGCTCCTGCCAGCGGTGGCGCACGGGGGCGATCCCCTCCCCGCGCCAGCGCGCGAGCCATCGGGCGAAACCCTCGGCCAGCGTCTCGACCAGCACCGCCGGGTCGACGTGGATTGCGTGGTCGGCGAGGCTGGTCGTCGCGCGGTCGGCGAGCGCGGGATGATGCGCGACGTTGACGCCGAAGCCGATCGCAATCGCGTCGCCCTGCCGCTCGAGCAGGATGCCCGACAGCTTGGCGCCGGCCAGCAGCAGGTCGTTGGGCCATTTGATCCGGGCGTCGGCGCCGTGGACGGCAATCGCCTCCTGCAGCGCGACCGCGGCGACCAGCGCGAGGGTGGCGGCGGGCGGATCGGAGGGCCGGACGCGGACGAGCGTGGTGGCGTAGAGGTTGCCGGTCGGCGACACCCAGTCGCGGCCCTGCCGCCCGCGCCCCGCGGTCTGCGCCTCGGCACGCAGCCACATGCCCTCGGGCGCGCCGGTGGCGGCGAGCGCGAGGACATCGGCGTTGGTCGATCCCGTCGCGGCGACGGTGGCGACCTCGATCAGAACAGCGACCCTGCGGCTGCCGCCGTGACCGGTGCGAGCGGTGCGATGAGCAGGTAGCCGAGCGGCGAGATGAACAGCGCGGCAAGGCCGATCAGCGCATATTCGACGGCGCTGCCGCCGCCCTTCGCGATTTCGTTGGCGGGCGCGTCGAAGTACATCGTCTTGATGATCTTCAGATAATAATAGGCGCCGACCACCGATCCCACTGCCCCTGCGACCGCGAAGCCGAACAAGCCGGCATTGGTCGCCGCCCAGAACACCGCGAGCTTCGGCCAGAAGCCGAGCAGCGGCGGGATGCCGGCGAGCGAGAACATGAACATGGCGAGCGCCGCAGCCAGCGCGGGCCGCGTGCGCGACAGGCCCGACAGGCTCGCGATCGTCTCGATCGGCTGGCCGTTGCTCCCACGCATCTGGAGCACGACCAGGAAGCTGCCGAGCGTCATCACGACATAGACCGCCATGTAGCTGAGCACCGCGGCGGCGCCCTCCGGCGTGCCGGCGCCCAGGCCGATCAGCGCGAAGCCGATGTTGTTGATCGACGAATAGGCGAGCAGCCGCTTGACGTTGGTCTGGCCGATCGCCGCGACCGCACCGAAGAAGATCGACGCGAGACTGGCGAAGATCACGATCTGGCGCCAGTCGACCGTCGCCGGACCCATTGCCTCGATCGCGACACGCACCGCGAGCGCGACCGCGGCGACCTTTGGTGCGGAGGCGAAGAAGGTGGTGACTGGGGTCGGCGCGCCTTCGTACACGTCGGGCGTCCACATGTGGAACGGCACCGCCGAAATCTTGAAGGCGAGACCGGCGAACACGAACACCAGCCCGACGGTCAAGCCGGTCGACCGCTCGGCGGCGAAGGCCGCGGCGATCTGGTCAAAACCGGTCGAGCCCGAGAAGCCGTACACCAGGCTGATGCCGTAGAGGAGGATGCCGCTGGCAAGCGCGCCGAGCACGAAATATTTGAGGCCTGCCTCCGCCGAGCGGGTGTCGCGGCGCATGAAGCTGGCGAGAACGTAGGCGGCGAGGCTCTGGAGCTCGAGCCCGACGTAGAGCGACAGCATGTCGCCCGCCGACACCATCATGCCCATGCCTACTGCCGAAAGCAGCATCAGGACGGGGTATTCGGGGCGCAGATCATCGCCGCTGGTGCGTGCGAAGAAGCCGGGGGCGATAATGATCGAGACGGCGGTGGCGCCGTAGATCAGCATCTTGGCAAACCCGGCGAAGGCATCGGCGCGGTAAAGGCCGTCGAACGCGGTCGCGCCGCTGGTGGCGGGGCCGCCCAAGCTGATCGCGGCGCCGGCGAGGACGGCGACCGCGGTCCAGCTGACCGCGCGGGTCGAAGCCTGCCCGCCCCAGGCGGCGACGAGCATCAGCACCAGCGCGCCGATCGTCAGCACCAGTTCGGGCAGGATCATCAGGAGGTTGTCGGTCATCAGTGCGCCTCCGCGTGCGCGGCAGGAGCAGCATGATGGGCCGGCGCCGCGGCGGGATTGCCGCGCGTCGGGCGCGAGTCACCGACCGGCGTCGCGCGGTCGATCCGCGCGAGCAACAGGCCGACGTCGGCGCGCATCGGTTTCAGGAAGCTTTCGGGATAGACGCCCATCCACAGCACCACCGCGGCGATCGGCGCGAGCAGCGCGATCTCGCGCGCCGACACGTCCTTCATCGCGCGGACGTCGTCATGGACAATCTCCCCGAACGCAACGCGGCGGTAGAGGTAGAGCATGTACGCCGCGCCGAGGATGATGCCGGTGGTGCAGACGAGCGTGATCCAGGTCGAGACCTGATAGGTGCCGGCAAGGCTCAGGAACTCGCCGACAAAGCCCGACGTGCCCGGCAGGCCGATCGACGCCATCGTGAACAGCAGGAACAGGACGGCGTAGCGCGGCATGGTGATGCTGACGCCGCCGTAGCGGCTGATCTCTCGGGTATGCAGCCGGTCGTAGATCACGCCGACGCACAGGAAGAGCGCGCCCGAAACCAGGCCATGCGAGAGCATGACGGTCATCGCACCCTCAATCCCCTGGCGGTTGAAGGCGAACAGGCCGATCGTGACGATCGCCATGTGCGCGACCGAGGAATAGGCGATCAGCTTCTTCATGTCCGACTGCACCAGCGCGACGAGGCTGGTATAGACCACCGCGACCGCCGACAGGCCAAGCACGAGCCAGACCAGCGCCGACGACGCCTCCGGGAACATCGGCAGCGAGAAGCGCAGGAAGCCGTAGCCGCCGAGCTTCAGCAGCACGCCCGCCAGGATCACCGACCCCGCGGTCGGCGCCTGCACGTGCGCGTCGGGCAGCCAGGTGTGCACCGGCCACATCGGCATCTTGACTGCGAACGACGCGAAGAACGCTAGCCACAGCCAGTATTGCGCGTGGACCGGGAAATCGTGGTTCATCAGCTCGGGGATCGAAGTGGTGTTGGCGCCCAGCGGGCTTGCCATCCACAGCATCGCGATGAGCATCAGCATCGAGCCGAGTAGCGTGTACAGGAAGAACTTGTACGACGCGTAGATGCGGTTCGCACCGCCCCAGATGCCGATGATGAGGTACATCGGGATCAGGCCGGCTTCGAAGAACACGTAGAACAGCAGCAGATCCTGCGCCGCGAAGGTACCGATCATGAGCACTTCGGTCAGCAGGAACGCGGCCATATACTCGGGCACACGCTCCTTGATGGCGTCCCACGACGCGCCGATGCAGATCGGCATCAGGAACACGCTGAGCATGATGAGCATCAGCGCGAAGCCGTCGATGCCCAGCGCGTAGGCGAAGCGGCCGAACAGCGGCACATATTCGACGAACTGCCACTGCGCGGCCGAGCCGGCGGTGTCGAAATTCGCCCACAGCAGGACGCCGAGCGCGAAGTCGATCAACGTGGCGCCGAGCGCCAGCCAACGCGCGGTCGCGGCGTTCACGAACAGGCACGCGATCGCCGCGAACAGCGGCACCGCGAGCATGACGGTGAGGATGGGGAAACCGGTCATTATCGTTCCCCGCCACCAAAACCGTTCGGGCTGAGCTTGTCGAAGCCCTGCCCTTCTTCCTCTAACGCATCTTTGCGAGGCACAAAGAAGGACAGCCCTTCGACACGCTCAGGGCGAACGGTTGGGGTGCAAGATAATTGGCTCATCGCGTGATCGCCCAGGTGACGGCCGCGGTCAGGCCGAGCAGCATGACGAAGGCATAGGTGTAGAGATATCCGGTCTGGACACGGCCGGCGAGGCCGCTGCCGAAGTTGACGAGCGCCGCCGAGCCGTTGGGACCGAAGCGGTCGATCGTGCCCTCGTCACCCTTCTTCCAGAAGAAGCGACCGATCGCGAAGGCAGGCTTCACGAACACGACATGGTACAGCTCGTCGAAATACCATTTGTTGAGCAGGAAACGGTACATAACGTCGAACTGCGCGGCGAACTTCGCGGGGAATTCGGGGCTGCGGATGTACGTCAGCCACGCGACCAGCAGGCCGGTCAGCATGACTGCCGTCGCCGACAGTTTCACCCACAATGGCACGCTGTGCATCGCGTGCATCAGATGCTCGTCGAACGCGAGGCTGCCCTTCCAGAAGCCGGGTCCGCCCTCGGGCTGGATGAACCAGTGATTGAACGCGAAGCCGGCGAGCACCGCCCCGACCGACAGGATGATGAGCGGCAGGCGCATCGACCACGGGCTTTCGTGCGGGTGATAGCCCGCCGTGCCGTCGTGAAGCTCGTGCGCGCCCGGAGCATGGGCGTCGGGCGCATGGCCTGCATGTTCGTCCGATGGCGCGTCATGATCGTGATGCCCGTGCGCGTCGTGGACGGCGTGCTGGATGTGCTCGCTGTTGGCCCAGCGCGGCTTGCCCCAGAAGGTCAGGAACATCAGGCGCCACGAATAGAAGCTAGTGAGCAGCGCTGCGACCATGCCGACGATCGACGCGATCTGCCCGCCGCCGCCGGCGGCCCACGCCGCCTCGATGATGGCATCCTTCGAATGATAGCCGGCGAAGCCGCCGACCTCGTAGATGCCGACGCCGGTGATGGCGAGCGTGCCCATCAGCATCGCCCAGAACGTCACCGGGATGTGCTTCCGCAAGCCCCCGTAGAAGCGCATGTCCTGTTCGTGGTGCATCGCGTGGATGACCGAGCCGGCGCCCAGGAACAGCAGCGCCTTGAAGAAAGCGTGCGTGAACAGGTGGAACATGGCGGCACTGTACGCGCCAACGCCGGCGGCGAAGAACATGTAGCCGAGCTGAGAACACGTCGAATAGGCGATGACCCGCTTGATGTCGGTCTGCACCGTGCCGACGGTGGCTGCGAACAGGCAGGTCGCGGCGCCGATGAAGGTAACGAAGCCGAGCGCCGTCGGCGAGGTTTCGAACATCGGCGACAGGCGGCACACCATGAACACGCCGGCGGTCACCATCGTCGCGGCATGGATCAGCGCCGACACCGGGGTCGGGCCTTCCATCGCGTCAGGGAGCCAGGTGTGGAGGCCGAGCTGCGCCGACTTGCCCATCGCGCCGACGAACAGCAGCAGGCACAGCACGGTCATCGTGTCGAAGCGAGCGCCAAGGAAACCGATCGTGCTGCCGGCCATGCCGGGAGCCGCGGCAAGGATTTCGGGGATCGAGACGGTGCCGAATACCAGGTACGTGCCGAAGATGCCGAGCATGAAGCCCAGATCGCCGACGCGGTTGACGACGAACGCCTTGATCGCCGCGGCATTGGCCGACGGTTTGCGGAACCAGAAGCCGATGAGCAGGTAGCTGGCCAGGCCGACGCCTTCCCACCCGAAGAACATCTGGACCAGGTTGTCGGCGGTCACCAGCATCAGCATCGCGAAGGTGAACAGCGACAGATAGGCGAAGAACCGCGGCTGGTCCGGGTCCTCGGCCATATAGCCCCAGCTGTACAGGTGGACGAGCGCGGACACCGACGTGATGACGACGAGCATCACCGCGGTCAGTGTATCGACGCGCAGCGCCCAGTCGAACGACATCGTGCCCGACGTCACCCAGTTGAACACCGGGGCGACATGCGCGGTCTGCTCGTTGAAGAGGAAGCCGAGAAAGATCGGCCACGACAGCGCGCACGACGCGAACAGCGCGCCGGTGGTGACGAGCTTCGGCAGCGCCGTGCCGAACGCGCGGTTCGACAGTCCGGCCACGACCGCCGCCAGCAGCGGCAGGAACACGATCAGCTGGATCATGTCAGCCCTTCATTCGATTGACGTCGTCGACCGATATGGTCGCGCGGCCGCGGAAATAGATGACGAGGATGGCGAGCCCGATCGCCGCTTCACCCGCGGCGACGGTCAGGACGAACATCGCGAATACCTGTCCGACGAGGTCGCCGAGATAGGCCGAGAAGGCGACGAGGTTGATGTTCACCGCCAGCAGGATCAGCTCGATCGCCATCAGGATCAGGATCAGGTTCTTGCGGTTCGCGATCAGGCCGAACACCCCGAGTCCGAACAGGATGGCGGCGACGACCAGATAATGCGTGAGCCCGATCACAGCTCGACCCCCTGCCCCACGGCCACATCCTTCACGTTGCGGGTCGCATCCTTCGAGCGACGGTTGATCTGGCTGTGGATCGACTGTTTCTTGACGCCGCCACGCTCGCGGTGGGTCAGCACGATCGCACCGATCATCGCAACCAGCAGCACCAGACCGGCGCCCTCGAACACGAACAGGTAGCGGGTATAGAGCACACGGCCGAGCGCCTCGATGTTGGGCACGTCGGCAGCGATCGGCGCGGCCTTCGCGCCCAGCTCGACCCCGCCCGCACTCCACGCACCCGCCCCGATCACGATCTCCGCGGCGATAGCTACGGCCAGCGCGACACCCAGCGGCGCGTAGCGGACGAAGCCCGCACGCAGCTCGGTAAAGTCGATGTCGAGCATCATCACGACGAACAGGAACAGCACCGCGACCGCACCGACATAGACGATGACGAGCAGCATCGCGATGAATTCGGCGCCGCACAGCACCATCAGCCCGGCGGCGTTGAAGAACGCCAGGATCAGCCACAACACCGAGTGGACCGGGTTGCGCGACGAGATCGTCAGCCCGGCGGACAGGATGACGACGCCTGCGAACAGGTAGAAGGCAATGGCCTGGATCACAGGAAGTTCAGCCCCAGCGAAATCGGAAAGTTGGATCGCATCGCGCGCTTACCGGTACGGCGCATCGGCGGCAAGATTGGCCGCGATGGTGCGTTCCCAGCGGTCACCGTTCGCAAGCAGCTTGGCCTTGTCGTAGATCAGCTCCTCGCGCGTTTCGGTCGCGAATTCGAAGTTCGGCCCCTCGACGATGGCATCGACCGGGCACGCCTCTGCACATAGCCCGCAGTAGATGCACTTGGTCATGTCGATGTCGTAGCGCGTCGTGCGGCGGCTGCCGTCCTCGCGCGGTTCGGCCTCGATCGTGATGGCGAGCGCCGGGCACACCGCCTCGCACAGCTTGCACGCGATGCAGCGTTCCTCGCCGTTGGGATAGCGGCGCAACGCATGCTCGCCGCGGAAACGGGGCGAGATCGGGTTCTTCTCGAACGGATAGTTGATCGTCGCCTTGGGCTTGAAGAAATAGCGCAGGGTCAGCGCGTGGGCCTTGATGAACTCCCACAGCGTGAACGACCGGATGACCTGGGCGAGACTCATAGCGGCACCCGCTGGAGCATGAGATATCCCGAAACGAGGAACACGAAGAACAGCGAAAGCGGCAGGAAAACTTTCCACCCCAGGCGCATCAGCTGGTCATAGCGATAGCGCGGCACGGTCGCCTTCACCCAGCTGAACACGAAGAAGAAGAACAGGATCTTGCCGAACAGCCAGATGATGCCGGGAATGTCGAACCACGGGATCAGGTCGATGTTCAGCGGGGGCAGCCATCCACCCCAGAACAGGATGGCGTTGAGCGCGCACATCAGGATAACGTTGGCATATTCGCCGAGCCAGAATAGCGCGAACGCCATCGAGCTGTATTCGGTCTGGTAGCCCGCGACGAGCTCGCTCTCCGCCTCGGTCAGGTCGAACGGCGCGCGCTGCGTCTCGGCCATCGAGGAGATCAGGAACACGACCGCCATCGGGAACAGCAGCGGGTTGAAGCCGAAGCCGTTGAGCAGACCGAAGACATGCCCGGTCTGCGCGACGACGATCGCCGACAGGTTGAAGCTGCCCGCCCACAGCACGACCGAGATCAGGATGAACCCGATCGCGACTTCGTAGCTGACCATCTGCGCCGCGGCGCGGAGTGCGGAGAAGAACGGATATTTCGAGTTCGACGCCCAGCCCGCGATGATGATGCCGTACACGCCGAGGCTCGACGCCGCGAGGACGTAGAGCAGCCCGACGTTGATGTCGGCAACGACCGCGCCGGGGCTGAACGGCACCACCGCCCACACGATCAGCGCGACCGTGAAGGTGATGATCGGCGCGATCAGGAACAAACCCCGGTTGGCTGAGGACGGAATGATGGTTTCCTGGAGAAACACTTTCAACCCGTCGGCGAACGACTGGAGCAGGCCGAACGGCCCGACCACGTTCGGTCCGCGGCGCAGCGCCATCGCCGCCCAGATCTTGCGATCGGCGTAGATGATCATGGCGACGGCCAACATCAGCGGCAGCGCGATGACGAGGATGCCGACAATCGTCGCGGTCAGCCACGCCCCCTCGTAGGATAGCCCGAGATTCTGGAAGAACGCGGTCATTCCGCTGCCTCCGCAAAGTCCTCGCCGTGGATCAGTTCGGCCGAGCAGCGCTGCATCGTGGGCGAGGCCCGGCAGATCGAATTGGTCAGGTAGAAATCCTTGATCGGATAGACGACTTCGCCCGAAGCCTGCGTGCCGAGTTTCGGCACCGACCAATCGAGCGCGACCAAGCCTTCGTTCGCAAGCGCCGGAACATCGGCATACATCGCCGCGCGCAATTCATCGAAGCTGTCGAACGGGAGCGTGCGGCCGAGCTTGTCGCTGAGCGCCCGCAGGATCGCCCAGTCCTCACGCGCATCGCCCGGCGGGAACACTGCGCGGTCGCCACGCTGGACGCGGCCCTCCAGATTTACATACGTCCCCGGCTTCTCGGCATAGCTGGCGCCCGGCAGGATCACGTCGGCGTGGTGCGCGCCATTGTCGCCGTGGTGGCCGACGAACACCTTGAAGGCGTCACCGAACGCGGCGTGGTTCACTTCGTCCGCGCCCATGAAGAACACAAGTTTCGGCTGCGCGGCGACCAGATCGGCGATGCCGCCGGCGCTGGTGAAGCCGAGCAACAGGCTGCCCATGCGCGATGCCGAGAAGTGCAGGACGTTGTAGCCGTTCCAGCCTTCCCGGACGAGGCCAAGCGTCTCGACGAGGCCGAGGCTGGCACCCTGTGCGGTGTTGAGCGGGACGCCGCCGACGATGACCATTGGGAAGTTGGCGTCCTTGAACGCCTCCAGCACCGCCTCGGGCAGCTTGCCGAGCAGCGAAAGATCGTTGCCGAGCCATTCGACCTTGTAGGTCAGGTCGGTCTCCGGCCCGATCGCGAAGACCTTTGCGCCCTTCTTGACGGCCTTGCGGATGCGCGTGTTGACCAGCGCCGCTTCCCAGCGGACGTTGGTGCCGACCATCAGGATCGCGTCGGCCTGCTCGACCCCGGCGATCGTCGAGTTGAAATTGACCGCGGCGAGGCTGGACGTGTCGTAGCTCGCGCCGGTCTGACGCCCCTCGTGCAGCGACGAGCCGAGCGCGGTCAGCAGCGCCTTGGTCGCGTAGATCGTCTCGCAATCGAGCATGTCGCCGTGGACCGCGGCGACGCTCGATCCGGCGTCCGCCGCGACGGCGGCGATGGCGGAGAACGCCTCGTCCCACGACGCGGGCACCAGCTTGCCGTCCTTGCGGATATACGGCTTGTCGAGGCGACGGCGGACAAGGCCGTCGACCGCGTGGCGCGTCTTGTCGTGCGCCCACTCCTCGTTCACGTCCTCGTTGATCCGCGGCAGCGCGCGCAGCACCTGCCGCCCGCGGCTGTCGAGGCGGATGTTGGTGCCGACGGCGTCCATCACGTCGATCGCGAGCGTCTTCTTGAGCTCCCACGGGCGCGCTTCGAACGCATAGGGCTTCGACGTGAGCGCGCCGACCGGGCAGAGATCGACGACGTTGCCCGACAGCTCCGACTGCACCGCATTCTCGAGGTAGGAGGTGATCTGCATCGCCTCCCCGCGGTAGATCGCGCCGATATCCTCGACGCCGGCGACTTCCTCGGCAAAACGGATGCAGCGCGTGCACTGGATGCAGCGGGTCATGACCGTCTTGACGATCGGACCCATGTACTTCTCGGTCACCGCGCGCTTGTTTTCGGTGTAGCGCGAATGGCCGCGGCCATAGGCGACCGACTGGTCCTGCAGGTCGCATTCGCCGCCCTGATCGCAGATCGGGCAGTCGAGCGGATGGTTGATGAGCAGGAATTCCATCACGCCTTCACGCGCGGCCTTCACCATCGCGCTGTCGGTACGGATTTCCTGATTGTCGGCAGCAGGAAGCGCGCACGACGCCTGCGGCTTCGGCGGCCCGGGCTTCACCTCGACCAGGCACATCCGGCAATTGCCGGCGATGCTGAGGCGCTCGTGATAGCAGAAGCGCGGGATTTCCTTGCCGGCAGCCTCGCACGCCTGAAGCACGGTGGCGCCGGCGGGGACTTCGACCTCGATCCCGTCAACGGTCAGTTTAGGCATTATTCAGCCGCCTCTTGCATGGGCGAGAGATCGCCGCCGCCCTGGCGCTCGACGATGCGGCGCTCCATTTCGGGGCGGAAGTGTTTGATGAGGCCCTGGATCGGCCACGCCGCGGCGTCGCCCAATGCGCAGATGGTGTGGCCTTCGACCTGCTTGGTCACCTGGTACAGCGTGTCGATCTCGGAAATGTCGGCGTCGCCGGTGCGCATCCGTTCCATCACGCGCCACATCCAGCCGGTGCCTTCGCGGCACGGCGTGCACTGGCCGCAGCTTTCGTGCTTGTAGAAGTAGCTCAGGCGGCTGATCGCGCGGACGATGTCGGTCGACTTGTCCATGACGATGATCGCCGCGGTGCCGAGGCCGGAGCCGACCGCCTTCAGCCCGTCGAAGTCCATCGCGCAGTCGATAATCTGCGCGGCGGGGACGAGCGGGACCGACGAGCCGCCGGGAATGACGGCGAGAAGGTTGTTCCAACCGCCGCGGATGCCGCCGCAATGCTTTTCGATCAGTTCGCGGAAGGGGATGCTCATCGCTTCCTCGACCACGCAAGGGCGCTCGACGTGGCCGCTGATCTGGAAGAGCTTGGTGCCCTTGTTGTTCTCTGCGCCGAAGCTCGCGAACCATTCCGGCCCGCGGCGCAGGATCGTCGGAGCGACCGCGATCGATTCGACGTTGTTGACCGTCGTCGGGCAGCCGTAGAGGCCCGCGCCCGCGGGGAACGGCGGCTTCAGGCGCGGCTGGCCCTTCTTGCCCTCCAGCGATTCGAGCATCGCGGTCTCTTCGCCGCAGATATAGGCGCCGGCGCCGCGGTGGACGAAGACGTCGAAGTCATAGCCCGAGCCGCACGCGTTCTTGCCGATGAAGCCGCGGTCGTATGCCTCGGCGACGGCGGCGAACAGCGTCTCGGCCTCGCGGATATATTCGCCGCGGATGTAGATGTAGGCGGCACGCGCACGCATCGCGAAGCCGGCGACCAGCGCGCCCTCGATCAGCAGATGCGGATCGTGGCGGATGATCTCGCGGTCCTTGCACGAACCGGGTTCGGATTCGTCGGCGTTGATGACCAGGAAGTTCGGGCGGTCAGGGCGCGGCTCCTTCGGCATGAACGACCATTTCATGCCGGTCGGGAAGCCCGCCCCGCCGCGACCGCGCAGGCCGGACGCCTTGACGCGGTCGATGATCGTGTCCGCGCCGATCTCCAGCAGCGCCTTGGTATTGTCCCACGCCCCGCGCGCGATGGCGGCATCGACGCTCCACGGCTGGAAGCCGTAGAGGTTGGTGAAGATGCGGTCCTTGTCGGCGAGGCTCACTTGCGCCCTCCCAACAGCTTCTGCCCGCCCGCCAGCACGGCGATGACGATGGCGGCGCCGATCAGGACGCCGAGCAGCTTGAAGCTGAGCTTCAGGATCCAGCCTAGCACGACGATGGCGCCGATGATCGTCAGTATGGTGACGACGGTCTTGTTCATGCCGACCACTCCGGGCGGTAATCGTGGTTTTCCTGCACCATCGCAGTCAGCGTGGTCGGGCCGCCTTCGGGGCAGCTCGTCCGGCGACCGATCGTCGATCCCGCCGGCGGCGTCTCGCCGTTCGCCAGCGCGTGCAGCACGGCGGTGGTGCGGTCGTAGTCGAGGTCTTCGTAGTTATCGTCGTTGATCTGCACCATCGGCGCGTTGGCGCAGACGCCCAGGCACTCGACCTCGGTCAGGGTGAACAGGCCGTCGGGCGTGGTCTTGCCCTTGATGAGGCCGTGGTTCTTGCACGCCGCCAGCACCTCGTCCGACCCGCGCAGCATGCACGGCGTCGTGCCGCAGACCTGCACATGGTATTTGCCGACGGGGGCGAGGTTGAACATCGTGTAGAAGGTCGCGACCTCGTACACGCGCATGTACGGTACTCCGATCTCGCGCGCGACGAACTCGATCACCGGCACGGGGAGCCAGCCCTGCGTGTTCGTCTCCGCCCCGACCTGGCGCTGGGCAAGGTCGAGCAGCGGGATCGACGCAGACTGCTGGCGCCCGGCGGGGTAGCGCCCGACGATCTCGTTGCGCTTGGTCTGGTTTTCGTCCGTCCAGGCAAACGAACCCCAGCGTGCGCGGGTTTCGGCCTCGTCGGGGATGTGGGGGGCGTCAGCCATTCTTCTGATCCTTGGACGTTGGGCGCGCGTCCACAACTGCACCGCCCGACATCAGTCCCATCAAGACGCGAAGCCATTTCGGCATCCGTTGGCTAAACCGAATGAACGACATCATCACCGGTCACACTCCCCGAACACGATGTCGAGTGCGCCGAGGATCGCGGTCGTGTCGGCCAGCATGTGGCCGCGCGACATGAAGTCCATCGCTTGCAGATGGCTGAACGCGGTCGGGCGGATCTTGCAGCGGTACGGCTTGTTGCTGCCGTCGCTGACCACATACACGCCGAACTCGCCCTTGGGGCTCTCGGTCGCGACATATACTTCGCCGGCAGGGACGTGGAAGCCCTCGGTGTACAGCTTGAAGTGGTGGATGAGCGCCTCCATCGAGCGCTTCATCTCGCCGCGTTTGGGCGGGCCGACCTTGCGATCGGTGGTCATGATCGGGCCTTCGGGCATTTCGGCCAGGCACTGTTTCATGATCCGCGCCGACTGGCGGACTTCCTCGACACGCACCATGAAGCGGTCGTAGCAATCGCCGCGGGTGCCAACCGGCACGTCGAATTCCATGCGGTCGTAGACGTCGTACGGCTGCGACTTGCGCAAATCCCACGCGATACCCGAGCCGCGGATCATCGGGCCGGAGAAGCCCCATTTCACGGCGTCGTCACGCGATACGATGGCGATGTCGACGTTGCGCTGCTTGAAGATGCGATTTTCGGCGACCAGGCTGATCGCGTCCTCGAACAGGCGTGGCAGGCGCGTGTCGAGCCAGTCGCCGATGTCGGCGAGCAGCTTCAGCGGCGCATCCTGATGCACGCCGCCGACACGGAAATAGTTGGAGTGCATCCGCGCGCCCGACACACGCTCGAAGAAATTCATGCAGTCTTCGCGGATTTCGAACAGCCACAGGTTCGGCGTCATCGCGCCGACGTCCATGACGTGGCTGCCGAGGTTCAGCATGTGGTTCGAGATGCGGGTCAGCTCGGCGAAGAACACGCGGAGATACTGGGCGCGCAGCGGCACCTCGAGGTCGAGCAGCTTCTCGACCGCCAGCACGTAGCTGTGCTCCATGCACAGCGGCGAGCAGTAATCGAGCCGGTCGAAATACGGCAGCGCCTGCTGGTAGGTCTTGTACTCGATCAGCTTCTCGGTGCCGCGGTGGAGCAGGCCGACGTGCGGGTCGAGCCGCTCGACGATCTCCCCGTCCAGCTCCATGACGAGGCGCAGCACGCCATGCGCGGCCGGGTGCTGGGGACCGAAATTGATCGTGTAGTTCTGGATCTCGACGTCGCCCGGGGTCGGGTCGGTGGCGTCGAGGTCGCGGTCGATCTGGTCGAGATACTCGCTCACTGGTTCTGCCCCTTGCCCGGCACAACATCGGGACCGGCGGGCTTCTCGCCGGCGTGTGGCGAGGCCTTGCCGGCGCCGGACTGCGCGGTGGTTTTGGTCACCTTGGGCTTGTCCACCTGAGGGGTCTTGGCGGCGGCAGCGGCGGCGTCGGCCTTTTGCAGCTGGTCGGCGGTCACCGGCGACGGCGCGCCCTTTGCCTCGGGCTGCACGCCCTTCTCGTCGCCGGGCAGGATGTATTCGGCACCCTCCCATGGGCTCATGAAGTCGAAGTTGCGGAAATCCTGCGCAAGGCTGACCGTCTGATAGACGACGCGCTTCGCTTCCTCGGAATAGCGCAGCTCGACATAGCCGGAGAGCGGGAAATCCTTGCGCTGTGGATGGCCACGGAAGCCGTAGTCGGTCAGGATGCGGCGCAGGTCGGCGTTGCCGCTGAACAGCACGCCGTACATGTCGTACACCTCGCGCTCCAGCCAGCCGGCGACGGGCCAGATGCCGGTGACCGACGGGACGGGCTGCACCTCGTCGGTCAGCACGCGGACGCGGATGCGGTGGTTGCGGGTGAGGCTGAGCAGGCAATAGACGACGTCGAACCGCTCGGGCCGCGACGGATAGTCGACGCCGGCGATCTCCATCAGCTGCTGATAGGCAAGGCCGGGCGTGTCGCGGAGCGCGATCATCGCCTCGACCAAGCGGTCGCGGGCGATCGTCAGCGACACCTCGCCGACCAGATCGGTCGCCTCGACGAGCATGTCGCCGAGCGCAGCCTTCGCCGCGTCGATCGTGCCCGGATTGAGGTCGGGCGTGTAGCGGGGCGCGGGCGCCCTCATCGCTCAATCGTCCCGCTGCGGCGGATCTTCCGCTGGAGCTGCATGATGCCGTACAGCAAAGCCTCTGCGGTGGGAGGGCAGCCGGGCACGTAGATGTCGACCGGCACGATCCGGTCGCAACCGCGCACGACGCTGTAGCTGTAATGGTAATAGCCGCCGCCGTTGGCGCACGATCCCATCGAGATCACGTATTTCGGCTCGGACATCTGGTCGTACACGCGACGCAGCGCAGGGGCCATCTTGTTGCACAGCGTGCCGGCGACGATCATCACGTCCGACTGGCGTGGGCTCGCGCGCGGGGCGGCGCCGAAGCGTTCGAGGTCGTAGCGCGGCATGTTGACGTGAATCATCTCGACCGCGCAGCACGCGAGACCGAACGTCATCCACCAGAGCGAACCGGTGCGCGCCCACTGGAACAGCTCCTCGGTCGAGGTGACCAGAAAGCCCTTGTCGTTCAGCTCGCCGTTCAGGTCGTTGAAGAACGCCTGATCGGGGAGCGTGTTAGCCGCAGGGGGCGTCGTGGTGAGCTCTACTCCCAATCGAGTGCTCCCTTCTTCCAGGCATAGACGAGGCCGAGGGCGAGTTCGGCGATGAAGATCATCATCGAGAACCATGCGGTCCAGCTGGCGCTGCCGCCCAGCTTGAACACCGAAACCGCCCACGGATAGATGAACGCGGCTTCGAGATCGAAGACGATGAAGAGGATGGCGACGAGGTAGAAGCGCACGTCGAACTGGCTGCGCGAATCCTCGAACGCGGGGAAGCCGCACTCATATTCGGTCAGCTTCTCCGGCGTCGGCTTGTGCGCGCCGGTAAAGCGCGACGCGACCATCGGCAGGACGACGAACGCCCCCGACAGGACGAGCGCGATCCCGAGGAAAATCAGGATCGGCAGATAGTGCGACAGATCGACCAAAATGCGCTCTCGCAAGTGCGAACAAAAGGATGGCGGGGCTTTAGGACGGGGTGTCCGGAGGGGCAAGGGTCTGGGGCGTGAGAATGATTCTCAAATAGGGCCTGAATCTTCTCCGGAGGGAGAAGGATACCGAAGCTTGCCCGCCTGCTGGCTAGCGCAGGTTGGATGAGGGGAGGCGCTCTCGTGAGCGGACTGCCCTCACCCTTCCCACGACCTGCGGTCGCGGTAACCTCCCTCTCCGATGGGAGAGGGAGGTTACCGCAGCGAGGTCGCGACCAGCTTGTGGAGGCGCGAGTGGAGCAGGTCGTTGGCGGCCAGCACTTCGCCCTTTTCCAGCGCGCGGTCGGTGCCGCGGTAGTCGGTGATGAACCCACCGGCTTCCTTGACCAGCAGATAGCCCGCGGCGACGTCCCAGGGCTTCAGCCCGCTTTCCCAGAACGCATCGTACCGCCCCGCGGCGACCCAGGCGAGGTCGAGCGCGGCGGAGCCGAAGCGACGGATACCGGCGACTTCGGGCGCGACCGCGCCGAAGATGCGGCTCCACTGGGTGAAGTCGCCGTGGCCGAGGAACGGGATGCCGGTCGAAACGATGCAGTCGGCGAGGTCGCGGCGCGACGACACGCGCAGGCGATTGCCCTGCACCCAGGCGCCGCGGCCCTTCTCCGCCCAGAAGCCCTCGTCGGTCATCGGCTGGTACACCATGCCGTGGGTGATGCCGTTGACCGGATCATCGACCGCGATCGAGATGGCGAAGTGCGGGATGCCGTGGAGGAAGTTGGTGGTGCCGTCGAGCGGATCGACGATCCACCGCGGCTTCGACGGGTCGCCCTTGATCTCCCCGGCTTCCTCGACCAGCAGACCCCAGTCGGGACGCGCATTGCGCAGTTCCGCGACGATCGTCTCCTCGGCCTGCTTGTCGGCCATCGACACGAAGTCGGCCGGCCCCTTGCGGCTGACCTGGAGGTTCTGGACCTCGCCGAAGTCGCGACGCAGCCGCGGCGCCGCTTTTCGGACGGCGCGTTCCATGACGGTGATGAGGCCGGAGTGGGAAACCATGTCTCTTCCTACTAACCCCTCTCCCTGTGGGAGAGGGAGGGGCCCGCCGGCAGGGCCGGTGGGAGGGTGAGGGCAGAGCAGATCGAGACCTGCCCTCACCCTGCCCTCTCCCAGCGGGAGAGGGTTTTCAAATCAGCGCCGCGGGCAAAGCCCGCGTCGTCGGTCGGGCTTCGCCCGCCGACCGAGCGGCAGACTGTGCGAAATAGCCTTAGTTATTTCGTCTCAGTCTGCACGCTTCACATAAGTCTGCTCATACACGTCCACGACAATCCGCGTGCCCGCGCCGATGTG
This sequence comes from Sphingomonas donggukensis, assembly GCF_023674425.1. Taxonomy (NCBI): domain Bacteria; kingdom Pseudomonadati; phylum Pseudomonadota; class Alphaproteobacteria; order Sphingomonadales; family Sphingomonadaceae; genus Sphingomonas; species Sphingomonas donggukensis. Next base: position 1,011,317 of record NZ_CP098401.1, on the reverse strand, counting down.
CGGCGGGACCATCACGCGGACGCCGTTTTCGAGCACGGCGGGCTTGTAGCTGGACGAGGCGGTCTGGCCCTTCACGACGGCGTCGGCCTCGACGATGGTCGCCTCGACCGTGTCGGGTAGCTGCACGCTGATCGCTTCCTCGTCGTACAGCTCCATGACCACGTCCATCCCGTCCTGCAGGAAGGCGGCGGCGTCGCCCAGCAGGTCGCGGGGCAGCGTCACTTGGTCGTAGGTTTCCTTGTCCATGAAGACCAGGCCGTCGCCCTCGGCGAACAGGAACTGGAAATCCTTGGTGTCGAGGCGGACGCGCTCGACCGTCTCCGCCGAGCGGAAGCGCACGTTGTTCTTGCGGCCGTCGCGCAGGTTCTTCAGCTCGACCTGCATATACGCCCCGCCCTTGCCCGGCTGGGTGTGCTGGATCTTCACCGCGCGCCAGATGCCGTTCTCGTACTCGATGATGTTGCCGGGACGGATGTCCACGCCGGAGATCTTCATGGGGCTTACCTGCTGGAAAGAGCGTTTGGGGGCCGTCGCGGCCTCCGAGGGCGTCGCCCTTAGCGTGCGGTCCCCGATCCGACAAGCAGCGGATAGGGATTGAGCGGCTCGCCCTGCCACCAGCGATCACCGACGCGCATGCGCGAGATGCCGAAATGCAGGTGGTAATTGCCCGGCCCCGCATTGCCGGTATCGCCGACAAACGCGATCTGCTGCCCCGCGGCGACCTTCGCGCCCTCACGCACAGCCGGCGCATAGGCGGCGAGGTGCGCGTAATAATACATCCAGCGCCGGTCGGGCGACCGCACGTACAGCGTGTGCCCGCCCGCTGCACTGTCGAACACCTTCTCGATCGTGCCCGCCGCCGCCGCGACCACGGGCGCGCCGCCTGACGCCATGATGTCGATGCCCTGGTGGGTGCGGGCACCTCCGGCACGCGACTGGCCCCAGGTGTCGGTGAGCGCGGCGAGCTTCACCCCCGCGACGGGAAGGGTCAGGCCGGTCGGCGTGATCGCGCGGGGCGCATTGGCGCGGGCGATCACGTCCTTCACGACGGTTTCGCCGCGGCTGTCGCTTTCGCTGTTCCCGGTAAAGCGGATCATCGAGCCCGCCGCGATGGCCAGCATCGCCACAAACGCCACCGTGAACCACCCGACCCTCCGCGCGCCACGGCGGATGCGCGAGCGCGGGCGGGGCGGCGCGGGTGGCGCCCCCTCCCCGACCGCGGGCGCAGGCTCGGTCACGCCTGGAACACCGCCTTCGTGCCCGGCTTCACCATCAGGGCCAGACGCGCGACGTCCCAGTTGGTCAGGCGGATGCAGCCGTTGCTTTCGCTGCGCCCGATGTTCTGCGGCTCGGCGGTGCCGTGGATGCCGTAGTGCGGCTTCGAGAGATCGAGCCAGACGACCCCGACCGGGTTGTTCGGCCCCGGCGGCAGCACGGCTTCCTTGGCGCCGGGCTTGGTATTGGCGATCAGATCCGGATCGAAGTTCCAGTCCGGATTGTACGCCGCACCCTTGATCGTCCACGTGCCGAGCGGCAGCGGGAATTTCGCGCTGCCCATCGTCGCGCTGAACTGGGCGACCAGCGTGTTCTGGGCGTCATAGACCTTCAGCACGCCCTCCGACTTGTCGACGACGATGTGGTCGGCGGCGGGCTGGGTCGCATCGACGTTGAGCATGTCGACGGTACTGCGCCACGTCGCGTCGTCGATCGTGTAGTTGCGCGAGGTCGGCAGCGCGTTCGGCACCACGACCTTCGTACCCGCGCTCAGCATCGTTTCGCGGCTGTTCAGGTCGACCAGCGTCTGCGGGGTCGTGTGGAACATCTCGGCCAGCTTCTCGAGCGGCGAGCGATAGCCGAGCGCGGGCAGCTTCGCCTGCTCCTCGTAATCCTTGGGGATGGGATTCAGATACGGTCCGGCCAGCATCGAGGGGGTCAGCGTGATGGTCTTGGTCGGGCGCCACTGGCGATACGGGTAGAGCGCGCGCATCGTTTCGGCATCGGGCTTGCCGGTGACGGTCAGCCCGCGGCTCTCCTGGAATCCACGCAGCGCCGCCTTCAGCGATTCGCCGCCGCGCCCATCGATGACCCCGGGGCCGAAGGCGAGCTTGTCGAGGATCACCTGGACGTGCATCGTCGAGCGGTCGAGCGCGGGTTGGGACTTGGTGGCGGTCGTCGGAGCGCCTTGCGCATCAGCTTGCGGCGCGCGCGCCATGCCGAGCACAGCCGTCGTCGCGATCAGGCCGGTCAGGCCGATGATGGTCCGTGTACGCATCGATGATCCCCTCTTACGCAAATACTGGACGGGATAACGACGCGGCGGGTGAAACGATCCGGCAGCGTTACGACAGGACCTCGGCAAAGGCGCGGACGGCGGCGACCTCGTCCCCGCCCCACACCGCGTTCGACACGGCGAGGAAATCGGCGCCCGCACGCACCAGCGGCGGCGCGTTCACCGGCGTAATGCCGCCGATCGCGACGCACGGGATCTCGAACAGCGCGCCCCACCACGCCATGATCGACGGGTCCGGGCGGTGCTCGGTCGGCTTGGTGGTGGTCGGGTAGAAGGCGCCGAACGCGACATAGTCGGCCCCCGCCTCCCCCGCTTCCATCGCCAGATGGCGGCTGTCGTGGCAGGTCACGCCAATCTGGGTGTCGGCACCGAGCACGTCGCGGGCCTCGCGCGGGTCGCCGTCGCCCTGGCCCAGGTGGACGCCATCGGCGCCGAGGCGCTTTGCCAGGCTGATGCTGTCGTTGACGATGAACGCGACGTCGGCGTCGGCGCAGATGCGCTGGAGCGGCTCGGCGAGCTTCGCCGCGGCGTGCTGGTCGACGTCCTTCACGCGGAACTGGAAGGCGGCGACCGGCCCGGCATCGAGCGCGGCGCGCAGGCGGTCGGGGAAGCCGCCCGTCACGTCGAGCGGAGAAATCAGGTAGAGCTGGCACGCGCGGCGATGGTGGCCGCTCTTGTCCTCACGCGCAAACTGCTGCGCGAAGTCGGGGTCGAGCGGGCCGAGGCCGTCTTCGGTATCGTCGATCATGCCGCGCCGCCTAGCGCGTCTGTCGCGCGGACGGAAGGTCGGCGTTCACGCGGGCGCAACCATCGCCGCGCGATACCGCCTGGCATGAAGACGCCCAGCATCCTCGCCGCCGCGCTCGCTCTCTCCGCCTGCGTCGCCACCGCCGAACCGCGCGCGATCGAGGGGCCGGTGCGGATGGGCCAGATAGCCTATGTGAACGGCCCGCGCGTGCGCCCAGAGAAACTGATCGAAGACAGCCGCTGCCCGATGAACGCGCGGTGCGTCTGGGCGGGCCGCGCGATCGTGCGCGCCGCGGTCACGACTGGATCGGGCACGCGACGCATCGACCTGACGCTCGGCAAGCCCGAGCGCGTCGCTGACGGCATGCTGACGCTCGTATCCATCACACCCGAGCGCGTGGCGGGCGCGCAGCCGAAGCCCGCGCCCTACCGTTTCGCGTTCGAATTCGCCGGCGGGCTATGAGCCCTTACTGCTCGCCCTTGTAGATGCCGACCAGCTTGTCGAGCATCGCCAGTGCGTCCTCGCGGCTGCGCTGGAAGGTGTTGCGGCCGATGATCGATCCGTTGCCGCCGCCGTCGCGGATGTCGATCGCGTCCTGATAGACCGCGTCGGCGCCCTTGGCCGCGCCGCCCGAGAACACGACGATGCGGCGGCCGTTGAAGCAGCTCTGGACGACGTGTTTCACCCGGTCGGACTGTTTCGAGAAATCGTGGCCCTCATACGCCTTTTTCGCGTCGGCCTGCTCGATGTGATCGCTCGGCAGCTTCACCTTGATGATGTGCGCGCCCATCAGCGCGGCCATGTGCGCGGCATAGGCGCCGACGTCGAGGGCGAGCTCGCCCGATTTGGGTAGCGCGCCGCCGCGCGGATAGGACCACAAAACTGTCGGAATGCCGACCGACTTGGCCTCCGCCGACAGCTCCTTGATCTCCTCCATCATGTCGAACACGTCGTCCGAGCCGGGATAGATGGTGAAGCCGATCGCCGCGCAGCCGAGACGCAGGGCGTCGTCGACCCCGCCGGTCAGCGCCTGGTTGGCGCCGGTCGCCCAGCTGTTCGACGAATTGCACTTGAGGATCGTCGGAATCTGCCCGGCGAAGGTGTCGGCCCCTGCTTCGAGCATGCCGAGCGGCGCGGCATAGGCGCTGAGGCCCGCGTCGATCGCCATCTGATAGTGATAGTGCGGGTCGTAGGCGGGCGCGTTGACCGCGAAGCTGCGCGCCGGGCCGTGTTCGAAGCCCTGGTCGACCGGCAGGATCACCAGCTTGCCGGTGCCGCCCAGACGCCCCTGCATCAGGATGCGCGCCAGATTGCCCTTCACGCCGGGATTGTCGGATTCATAGTTGGCGAGAATGGCCTTCACGGTCGGCGTCATGCGGGGCTCCCGGTGATCGGTATGCGAGGGTGCATACGTATGTTGCGGCGCTGTTAGCGGGGGATGTGGTGGGCGGCAACCGGGGGGCATTCGCCCCGTCCCCAAAAACCCGTTCGCTTCGAGTAGGGATCGAGCTTGTCGAGAGCCCGTATCGAGAGGGCTCTCCTGGGGCACCCACCTCTTGATACTGCATCTCGACAAGCTCGACGCCTACTCGAGGCAAACGGATTTGGTGAGAGGCTTGGGGTGAGGGGCTGGGCGGCGAGCCGGCGTCCCCTACCCCTTCAGCGCCGCGACGCCGGGCAGGTCCTTCCCTTCCATCCACTCCAGGAAGGCGCCGCCGGCGGTCGAAACGAAAGTGAAGCTGTCAGCCACATCCGCCTGGTTCAGCGCGGCGACGGTGTCGCCTCCGCCTGCAACCGACACCAGCCCGCCCTCCTTGGTCAGCGCCGCGGCGGTGCGGGCGAGCGCGACGGTGGCGGTGTCGAAGGGGGGCGTCTCGAATGCGCCGAGCGGGCCATTCCAGACCAACGTGCGGCAATTCTTCAGGACGTCGCCCAGCGCCTCGGTCGCTGCGGGGCCGACGTCGAGGATCATCTCGTCGGCAGCGACTTCGTGGACGTTGACGGTGCGGATTGGCGGGTTGGCCCTGAATTCCTTCGCGACGACGACGTCATACGGCAGGTGGACGGTGCAGCCGGCCTTGTCGGCAGCGTCGAGAATGTCCTCGGCGGTCTGGGCAAGGTCGTGCTCGCACAGGCTCTTGCCGACATCGACGCCGCGGGCGGCGAGGAAAGTGTTGGCCATGCCGCCGCCGATGATGAGGTGGTCGACCTTCGCCACCATCTGGCGCAGCACGTCGAGCTTCGACGACACCTTCGCGCCCCCGACGACCGCGGCGACCGGGTGTTCGGGGTTGCCGAGCGCCTTGTCGAGCGCGTCGAGCTCGGCCTCCATCGCGCGGCCCGCGAAGGCCGGCAGCGCGCGGGCGAGCCCCTCGGTCGAGGCGTGTGCGCGGTGGGCGGCGGAGAAGGCGTCGTTGACGTACAGGTCGCCGAGTTCCGACATCATCGCTGTGGTTTGCGCGTCGTTCTTCTCCTCGCCTGCGAGGAAGCGCGTGTTCTCCAGCACTGCGATGTCGCCGGGCTGGAGCGTGGCGACCGCTTCCGCTGCGCCGTCCCAATCGACGAAGCGTACCGGGCGGCCCAACACCGCCTCATACGGTTTCGTAACAATTGCCAGGCTCATCGACGGGTCGCGCTGGCCCTTGGGGCGGCCGAAATGCGCGAGGATCAGGACGATCGCGCCCTTGTCGGCGAGTTCGGCGACGGTCGCCAAAGTCGCGCGAAACCGCGTGTCGTCGGTGACCTTGCCGTCGGCCATCGGCACGTTCAGATCCTCGCGGACCAGCACGCGCTTGCCCGCCACATCGCCGATGTCGTCCAGAGTCCTGAAATCGCGGCTCATTCTTCGATCCTTATCGTGTCGCCGACGGCGATGACGCCGCCCGTTATCACCATCGTACAGGCGCCCCCACGCCAGTCCGGGGTCAGCGCGGCGCGCAACCCCTCGGCCAGCGCCTCCATCCGTTCGCACGGATCGGTTTCGCGAGTGACCTCCAGCACGACATCCGCCCCGATCCGCAAGCGCACGCCCGGCGTCTGCGGCAGGTCGAGCCCATCGACGAGCAGGTTCGCGCGGCGCTGTTCCCAAGGGATCGCGTGGCCGACTTCAACCATCGCCGCGTCCCAGTCGGCGCGCTCCATCAGGGTGATCTGGCGGCGATAGGGCTTGCCCTTCATCGCGCCGCGGAAGTCGCCGACGATGCCGCCCTCGAGCGTGACGTGCGCGCGCTCGAGGGTTTCCATCGGCGCCTTGGAGCGCGGATGGCGGGCGATGCCGGCGACGGTGGCCATCACGCCCCCAATCCGTTCGCCTCGAGTAGGGATCGAGCACAGTCGAGAGCCCGTGTCGAGAGGTTCTCGCTTGGGGCAGCCCCCTCTCGATACGTCATTTCGACAAGCTCGACGACTACTCGAGGCGAACGGTTTGGGAGGGGCACGGCTACCTCGCCAAGCCTAGATAAACTTCGCCATCGCCGCCGCGGTATCGACCATGCGGTTCGAGAAGCCCCATTCATTGTCGTACCAGCTGACGACGCGCACCAGCTTGCCGTCCAGGACCGCGGTTTCCAGGCTGTCGATGGTCGAGGACGCCGGCGTGTGGACGATGTCGATCGAGACGAGCGGTTCGTCGGAATAGACGAGAACGCCCTTCAGCGGGCCTTCCTCCGACGCTTTCTTCAGGATCGCGTTCACTTCCTCGACGGTGGTGTCGCGCTTGGGCGTGAAGGTCAGGTCGATCAGGCTGCCGTCCGGCACCGGCACGCGGATCGCAGATCCGTCGAGCTTGCCCTTCAGTTCTGGCAGCACTTCGCCGACCGCTCGGGCGGCGCCGGTGGTCGTCGGGATCATGCTCATCGCCGCAGCACGGGCGCGGCGCAGGTCGGGGTGGATCTGGTCGAGGATCTTCTGGTCGTTGGTATAGGCGTGGACGGTCGTCATCAGGCCGCGCTCGATGCCGACGGTATCGTTCAGCACCTTGGCGACCGGTGCGAGGCAGTTGGTCGTGCACGACGCGTTCGAGACGATGTCGTGCCCGGCCTCCAGCTTGTCGTTGTTGACGCCGTACACGACGGTCAGGTCGACGCCCTTGGCGGGGGCGGAGATCAGCACTTTCTTGGCGCCACCCGCGATGTGCTTCTGCGCGCTTTCACGATCGGTGAAGAAGCCGGTGCATTCCAGCACGATGTCGACGCCGTGCTGCCCGTGCGGCAGGTTGGCGGGATCGCGCTCGGCGGTGACGGCGATCTTCTTGCCGTCGATCACTAGGTCATTGCCCTCGGCGCTGACGGTGCCGGGGTATTTGCCGTGGACGCTGTCGCGGCTGAACAGCCACGCGTTCGACTTGGCGTCGGCAAGGTCGTTGATGGTGACGAGCTCCAGCCCGCAATCCGGGCGCTCCAGGATCGCGCGTGCCACGAGCCGCCCGATGCGGCCGAAGCCGTTGATCGCAACCTTCACCGTCATGCCGTCTGCTCCTTCAGCTTAGCGATGACCTGCGGCGCGATGGCGTCCGCGGTCAGTCCGAAATGTTCGTAGAGATCTTCCGCGGGCGCCGACGCACCGAACCGGTCGAGGCCGAAGCGCAGGCCCTGCACCATCGTGTAGCGTTCCCAGCCGATCGTCGTGCCCGCCTCGATCGAGACGCGCAGGATCTGGGAGGGGTCGGCGAACGGCAGGACGTCCTCGCGGTACGCGGTGTCCTGCGCGTCGAAGCGCGACCAGCACGGCATCGACACGACGTCGGCACCCACACCTTCGCTCTCAAGCCGGTCGGCGACCGCGACCGCGATCTCGACCTCCGACCCGCTGGCGATCAGGATGACGCGGCGGGGCGACGACGCGGCGCGCAGGCGGTAACCGCCCTTGGCCGCGAGCATTTCGCCAGTGCCGTCACGCTGTTGCGACAGGTTCTGGCGGCTGAGTGCCAGGAGCGACGGCCCGTCCTTGCGCGCGATCGCGCAAGCCCACGCCTCCGCCGTCTCGACCGAATCGCACGGACGCCACACGTCAAGGTTGGGGATCAGGCGCAGCGACATGACGTGCTCGACCGGCTGGTGGGTCGGGCCGTCCTCGCCGAGCCCGATGGAGTCGTGCGTCATCACGAACGCGACCCGCGCGCGCTGAAGCGCGGCCAGCCGGATCGCCGGGCGGGCGTAGTCGGAGAAGACCAGGAAGGTGCCGCCATAGGGCACGATGCCGCCGTGCAGCGCCATGCCGTTCATAGCAGCCGCCATGCCGAATTCGCGGATGCCGTAGTGGATATAGCGCCCGGCATAATCGCCGGCCGTGATCGTCTCTGTCGTCGCCTTCGTCTGCGTGTTGTTCGAGGGGGTGAGATCCGCCGATCCGCCGATCAGCGCCGGATAGGCGGCGGTCAGCTTTTCGAGCGCCAGTTCGCTCGACTTGCGCGTCGCGACCTTCGCCCCGCCCCGCCCGACATCGTCGAGCGCGATCCTGCCGAGTTCGGCGAGGTCGAAGTCGCCCGCCATGCGCGCGGTGAAATCGGCGCCCTTGGCGTCGCTTGCGAGCCGGTCCTGCCACGCAGCATGAGGTTCAGCCGCCTGTCGGCCCGCCGCGCGCCACGTCTCTGCAACGTCGTCGGGCACCGTGAACAGGGCGTCGTTCAGCCCAAGCGCGACGCGCGTAGCCGCGACTTCGTCCTTGCCGAGCGGAGAGCCGTGGACCTTGTGGCTGCCCTCCTTGTTCGGGGCGCCCTTGCCGATGATCGTGCGGCAACGGACCAGCGTCGGCTTGTCCTCGACACCGATCGCCGCGTCGAAGGCTGCGGCGATGCTGGCGGTATCGTGACCGTCGCATTCGACGACGTGCCAGCCGGTCGCTTCATAACGGGCGGGAATGTCCTCGCTGGTCGAGAGCGACGTCGCGCCGTCGATGGTGATGCGGTTGTCGTCCCACAGCACGATCAGCCGCCCGAGGCCCAGATGCCCGGCAAGACCGATCGCCTCGTGGTTGATGCCCTCCATCAGGCACCCGTCGCCGGCGACGACCCAGGTACGGTGATCGACCAGCGCGTCGCCGTATTCGGCATTCAGGTGCCGCTCCGCGATCGCCATGCCGACCGCCATCGCCAGCCCCTGCCCCAGCGGGCCGGTGGTGCATTCGACACCCGGCAGCAGGAAATTCTCGGGATGGCCGGCGCACGGGCTGGTCAGCTTCCGGAAATTGCGGATGTCGTCGAGCGTCGGCTGCGCATAGCCGGTCAGATACAGCAGGCTGTAGATCAGCATCGATCCATGCCCCGCCGACAGCACGAAGCGGTCCCGGTCGGGCCATTTGGGATCGGCGGGATCGTATTTCAGATATTTCGTGAACAGGACGGTAGCGACGTCGGCCATCCCCATCGGCATGCCGGGATGGCCGGAATTGGCGGCTTCCACCGCATCCATCGACAGCGCCCGGATGGCGTTGGCGAGCTGGGCGTCGGAGGCGGCCATGAATTCTCCTGCGGGTCGCGCGGCGAACAAGTGCCGCGCGGGCCTTTGCGCATCGTCGCCCGCTCCCGTCAACCGGCCCCGGCGGCGTCCGCACCGGCTTGTTCGGCACGAAGAAGGTGCTAAGCGAACGGCATGACCGAGCAAGCGCCTGAAAACGCACTGGAGCGGATCGACCGGGCGCTGGCCCGGATCGAGGCGGCAGCGACACGCAGCAGCGCGGCGACGTCCGCGTTGCAGGCCCGCCACGACCGGCTGCGCAGCCGGATCGGCCACGCCATCGCCGAACTCGATTCGTTGATCGCAGCCGAGGATGCCGACTGATGGCCGAAGTTACGCTGAGGATCGGCGGGCGCGCCCACACGGTCGCCTGCCGCGATGGCGGAGAGGCCGATCTGGAGGCGCTGGGCCGGCGGCTCGACGCGCATGCGCAGACCGCCTCGCGCGCTGCCGGCGGGCAGAGCGGGGAGCGCACCATGCTCTACATCGCCCTATTGCTGGCCGACGAACTGGCCGAGGCCGAGCGTGCGCCCGGGACCGGCCCGTCGTCCGCCGCGCTCGCCCGCATCGCCGAACGGCTCGAATCGATTGCCGCCGGCATCGAGGACGGCCTTGAGGATCACCGCGCGAGCGCCTAGATAGACAGGCGGCGGGCACTGCCCGGTACGAGCCTTTATTATCCCTGAGGCTATTCATCATCCAATGGGGGCTGTCCCTGCTAGGATCCTGGTCCAAAGCACATGGTTCCCACCTGACGTACCGTGCGTCAGTGGATAACCCGGCATACGGCCACGGCGGTCCCGCCACCGCTTCCCTTCCTGCAGGCGATCCGCGATGAGCGATGAAAAACGCATCCTGCGCGCCCGGATGCGCGCCGAGCGCGATGCCTTTGCGATGGCGAGCGACGCGGTGATCGCGGCGCCGCCCGAATTCCTGGACGCGCTGGCCGGCGCCCGCGTAGTCGCGTCGTACATCCCGATCGGCAGCGAGGCCGATCCGTCGGGGCTGGCGGCGGCGGCGCGGGCGGCGGGGTGCGTCGTCGCCCTGCCCCATGTCGTCGACCGCGCGACGCCGATGCGCTTCCTGGCGTGGGACGAGCGCGATCCGTTGCTTCCCGGGCCGTTCGGCCTGCGCCAGCCCGCCGACAGTGCGGCGGAGGTCGCGCCCGACATCATCCTGACGCCGCTGGTCGCGTTCGACGATGCGCTCAACCGGCTGGGGCAAGGTGCGGGGCATTACGACCGCGCCTTTGCCCGCTACCCCGATGCGTGGCGGCTGGGCGTCGCCTGGGCGATGCAGCGCCTGCTGATGCTGGAAACCGAAGCGTGGGACGTGCCGCTGCACGCGGTCGCCACCGAGAAGGGACTGATTCGATGACGCCGAGCTGGCGCAAGCCGGTCGGGATGCTGGGCATCCTGGCCTATGTCACGATCTGGGTGGTGGCGATCGCCAGCTTCAGCGGGGCGATCGGATCGCTGCCGGCGCTGGTCCAGCTGCCGATCTATCTGGTGGCGGGGATCGTGTGGATCTGTCCGCTGCGACCCGCGCTCCAGTGGATGGAAACCGGCCGCTGGCGCTGAGCCGCCGCGCGCGCACATCGACGATTTTCGGGAGGATTCCGCCCTTGCCGACCCTGCGGCAAGTGGCGCGAGTGACGGGGCTCGAACCCGCGACCTCCGGCGTGACAGGCCGGCGCTCTAACCAACTGAGCTACACCCGCTGACTTGCGGAGCGGCGCTGTTACGGCTCCGATCCGGGGGTGTCAACGACCCTTTTTGCGCGATGCATCATTCTTTTGCATCGCCGCGCCGAACGCGCAGTCGCGAGCCTTCGTCGGCCTGCGACACCAGCATCCCCCGCTCGAACAGGAAGCCCGCGACATCGGGGCGGCCGGCGGCGTCGAGCACGGTCTGGATGATGATGAGGAGCGGCACCGCCAGCAGTGCGCCGGGCGTTCCCCACACCCATCCCCAGAAGCTCAGCGAGATGAGGATCATGATCGGGTTGATCGTCAGGCGGTGGCCGACGACCAGCGGGGTGATCGCGTTCGCCTCCACCAGATGCGCGCCCGCCATGATCGCGGCGGGCAGCAGCGCCCACCAGATGTCCTGGAAGGTCATCAGCCCGCCGAGCGCCAGCAGCGCCGCCGCGAGGATCGGCCCGAGATAGGGCACATAGTTGAGCAGCGCGACCAGACCGCCCCACATCAGCGGCGTCGGCATGCCGATCGCCCACAGCAGGCCCGAGACGATGAGCCCGAGGCAGATGTTGATGAGCGTGATCGTGCCGAGATAGGCCGAGGTATCGTCGACGACGTCCTGGATGACGCGCGCGGTCGCCATCGCGCCGCCGAAGCTGGTCCGCCGCGTGATCGCCGCGCGCCGCGTGCGCGTCCACCCGGCGAGGAAGAAATAGATGACGAGGATCGCGAAGAACATCTCGATGAAGGCGGACGGCGCCGACGTCGCGAACAGCTCGACGATCGATCGCGGCGGGGCGACCGGCGCGGTCTGCTGACGCTGCGGCGCGTCGGCCATCTGGCGCAGCGTCTTGTTCACGAATTTCTCGAGGTTCGAATACAGATCGATGACCGGCGACAGGTTGTGCTGGATGGTGTCGATGCGGTCGGGCAGGATCCGCACCCATTGCCACGCCGGAACGACGATCGACGCGAGCGCCACGTTGACGGCGGCAAGGAACAGCAGCACGCACAGCAGCGCGGCGAGGCCCGACGGCACGCGGCGGCGCTCCAGCCACTCCAGCATCGGCACCATCGCGATGGCGATGACGATGGCGGCGGTGGTCGGCAGGAAGAAGCTCGCCCCTTGCTGCAACGCGAAGGGCATCGCCAGCAGCAACAGCGCACCCATGATGAGCGCGATCGCCGCGAGCAGGCGGTCGCGGCGCAGGCTGGGATCCTCGACCGGTGCCTGATCCTGTTCCGCCATCTCGTCCGCCACGCCCGTCTCCTTCGCCGCGCACCCTACGCGCATTCCCTGTCCGGGGAATAGCGGATAGTCTGATCCGTATGGGAGAGACTTTGCTGGTCATCGACGAGGGCACGACCTCGACCCGGGCGATGCTGTTCGCCCCCGACGGACGCGTGCTGGGCAGCCGATCGGCGCCGCTGACGCAATCCTATCCGCGGCCCGGCTGGGTCGAGCATGACGCTGCGGAAATCTGGGAACGGTCCGCCGCGTGCGCGCAGGCGATGGTGGAACTGGCCGGCGGTCCGGACCGGGTCGCCGCGATCGGCATCACCAATCAGCGCGAGACGGTGGTGTTCTGGGACCGGACGACCGGCGAACCGTTGGCGCCGGCGATCGTGTGGCAGGACCGGCGCACCGCCGACACGTGCCGAACCCTGCGCGACGCGGGCGAGGAAGCCGGCGTGCAGGCGCGCACCGGCCTGTTGCTCGACCCCTATTTCAGCGCGACCAAGATCGCCTGGGCGCGCGAGCACTGGCCGGCAGTGCGCGACGCTAACGACCGGCTGGCGGTGGGGACGGTCGAAAGCTGGCTGGTGTGGAAGCTGACCGGGGGGGAGAACCGCGGCGGGCTGCACGTCACCGACGCCACCAACGCGTCGCGCACGCTGTTGATGGGGCTTGGCAGCGGGCAGTGGGACGACGGGCTGCTCTCACTGTTCGACGTGCCGCGAAGCATTCTGCCCGAGATCGTCGATTGCGCAGGACCGATCGGTCGGACGACGCGCTTCGGCGGATCGATTCCCATCTGCGGCATGGCGGGGGACCAACAGGCGGCGACGATCGGACAGGCGTGCCTGACGCCCGGCGAGACCAAGGCGACGTTCGGCACCGGCGCGTTCGTGCTGACCCAGTACGGCCAGCAGTTGCCGCAATCGAAGAACCGCCTGCTCGCCACCGTCGCGTGGCAGTTGGGCGGCGTGCGCGCCTATGCGCTGGAGGGGTCGGTGTTCGTCGCCGGCAGCCTGATCCAGTGGCTGCGCGACGCGGTCGGCCTGATCGGCACCGCGGCGGAGACCGAAGCGCTGGCGCGCAGCGTCGCCGACAATGGCGGCGTTTACGTGGTGCCGGCACTGTCGGGGCTCGGCGCGCCGTGGTGGGAGCCCGACGCGCGGGGCAGCATCTCCGGCCTCAGCTTCGCCGCGACCCGTGCGCACATCGTTCGCGCCGCGCTCGAATCGATGGCGCATCAGGCCCATGACCTGAAGACTGCCTTTGCCGCCGATGGAGCGGACTGGTCGCTCCTCAGGATAGACGGCGGCATGGTCGCCAACGACTGGATGGCGCAGGACCTGGCCGACATACTGGACGTGACGGTCGAGCGACCGGCGATGGCGGAGACGACGGCGCTGGGCGCGGCGATGATGGCCGGGGTCGGCTGCGGCCTGTTCGCCGGGCTGGAGCAGGCAGCGGCGATGCGCGGGCCGGTGCAGCGTTTCACCCCCGCGGGCAATGCCGTGGCGCGCGGCAGGCGGCTGAACGGATGGCGCGACGCGGTCGCCCGCGTCCGCGATCAGTCCCCCTGCGACCCGTCGTCGAGATAAAGGTAGCCGCCCTCGAATTCGGCGACGCGCGCCAGGCCGGCGAAATCGTGGATGGTGACGCGGCGATGCGCGATCGTGACCAGCCCGTCGTTGCGCAGCCGGCCGATGGTGCGGTTCGCGTGCACACTGGTGAGGCCGCACGCCTCGCCGATGTCCTGCTGGGTCAGCGGGAAATCGAAGCTGCCGTCCTTGACCAGCCCCACCACGCGCAGCCGCTCGTGCAGCTCGCACAGCAGATGCGCGACGCGGCCGAGCGCGCTCAACCGTCCGATCCGGAAGATCCATTCGCGGTGCATCGCCGCGTCGAGCAGCGTGCTGAACCACAGCAGGCGAGCAAGGTGCGGGAATTCGACGACGATCCGGAACAGCCGGTCGTGCGGCACCGTCGCCACCCGGCACGCGCTGAGCGTCCCGACATCGTGGTCGAGCCGTTCCAGGGGGAAGCCGTGGAGATCGACGAAATCGCCCGGCACCTGCAACGCGACGATCTGACGCTGGCCGTCGCGCGAATCGACGTAGCGGCACATCCACCCCTCCAGCAGCAAGGTGCTGGCGCGCAGTCGTTCGCCCCGTTCGACGATGCGGGTGCGCGCGGGGATCGCTCGGACTTCGGTCGCGGCCCCTTCCAGCGCGCGCTTTTCGACGTCGCTCAGCTCGCCGCGGCGGCGGCCACACAGGAAAAGATCGGTCAGCATCGCGGCCCCTTCTACTCGTTTCTTCACGGACGGACAGCCACCGCGAAAAATCACGCTGATCTGGATCAGGCGCCGTGCCGGAAGCGCAACGATTAGCGTGTTGCCGGGTTGTGGGCAGCATGCAAACCGTCGAATTTTCCACCGACGAACCCGTCGTCGATGCCTTCCGCGATTTCGTCGCCGATGCCAGCTTTCCCTGTGTCGGGGCGAAGTCGGCGCTGTCACGCGGTAACATGCACTTCCTGGTGGCGCGCGACATCGCATCGGCGTGGGACGACATGCGCATCTATTCGGCGCTGTACCGCTTCGTGGGCGACTATCGCGCCGATCGCTCGCTGTTCCGCTCGTTCGTGTTGCTGTTCGAAACGGCGCCGACCTCGGGAGAGGAGGAATTCGAGCGCAACCTGTGGGCGCGGCTTCAGTCGCTCAGCGACAAGGACGACTGGCTGGGGCAGCGACCCGACCCGCGCGTCAGCGGCGATCCCGACGATCCGCATTTCTCGCTGAGCTTCGCGGGCGAGGCGTTCTTCGTCGTCGGGCTGCACCCCGCCGCCAGTCGCCCGGCGCGACGCTTCCGCGCGCCGGCGCTCGTCTTCAACCTGCACGACCAGTTCGAGCAGCTGCGCAGCGACGGGCGGTACGAAAAACTGCGCAGCTCTATCCTGACCCGCGACGTCGCGCTGGCGGGGTCGGAAAATCCGATGCTGGCGCGGCACGGCAGCGTGTCGGAAGCGCGCCAGTACAGCGGGCGTGCGGTCGGCGCCGACTGGCGCTGCCCCTTCTCCGGCCGCGGGAGCAACCGCGATGCGGCATGAGATTGCGCGCCGTTCCGGCGTCGGCTTCGAACTGCGCGAGGGGCAGACGCTGACCGTCTATGATCCGCGCGGGGAGCAGGTTGCGGACCTCCTTGCGTACAACCGCGCCGACATTCGCGAGGTGATTTCGTCCGGGCGGACGCTGGATTACGCCAGCAAGCTGTTCATCGGTGTCGGCGATCCGCTCTATTCGAACCGCAGCAACGTGATGCTCGACATCGTGTCCGACAGCGTCGGGCGCCACGACTTCCTGCTGACTCCGTGTTCGAAGGACACGTTCCGGATCATCTACGGCGACGATGCGCCGCACCACGGGTGCTTCGGCAACCTCGAACGCGCGTTGGCGCCGTGGGGGGTGGAGCCGGACATGATCCCGACCGCCTTCAATTGCTTCATGAACGTCTCGGTCGATTTCGAAACCGGCGCGCTCAGCGTCGATCCGCCGCGCAGCAAAGCGGGCGACCACATTGCGTTCGTGGCGCGGATGGACCTGATTATCGGCCTGACCGCGTGTTCGGCGCTGCAATCGAACAACGGCAGCTTCAAGCCGATCGAATATGAGATTTCGGGCTAGCCCCAGTTCGTGCTGAGCCTGTCGAAGCACGTGTCGTTCGAGACACGCACTTCGACAAGCTCAGTGCGAACGGTGTTGATGGCGGTGCGCGCCCTTCAGGCCGCCGCCCGGTCGGCGAACATCTCCTTCAGATCCTTTTTCAAGATCTTGCCGTTGGCATTGCGCGGCAGGGTTTCCTCCACGAAACGGATGGCGACCGGCACCTTGAAATTGGCTAGGCGCTCGCGAACCCAAGTCTGCAATTCGCCCTCGGTCGCCTCCGTGCCGGGTGACAGATGGACGACCGCGACCGGTTCCTCGCCGAGCGTGCGGTGCGGCACGCCGATCAGCGCGCAGTCGGTGACGGCGGGGTGCGCGTAGAGCACGTCCTCGACCTCGCTCGAATAGATGTTCTCGCCGCCGCGGATCACGATATCCTTGGCGCGATCGACGATGTAGCAGAACCCCTCGTCATCGACGCGCGCCAGGTCGCCTGTGCGGACCCAGCCGTCGATGAAGGTCGCCGCGGTCGCCTCCGGCTTGTTCCAATAGCCCTTCACGACCATCGGGCCGCGCGCCCAGAGTTCGCCGACCTCTCCCACCGGCATTTCGAACACGCCGTCGACGTCCATTATCTTCAGGTCGGCGGTGGCGACCGGCGTGCCGCAGCTGGTCGGGCGGTTGAGGTAATCCTCACCCCCGTTCATCGTCACGGTCGCGGTCGTCTCGGTCATACCCCATCCGTTGGAAGGCAGCGCGCCGAACTCCTGGTAGATACGCTTGACCAGCTCGGGCGCGGACGGCGCGCCGCCGTAGGCGATCATCTCCAGGCTCGACAGGTCGTAGTTGGCGCGGTCGGGATGCTCGAGCAACTGCCACGCGATCGTCGGCACGCCGCCGGTCACCGCCACCCGCTCACGCGCGATGATCTCCATCGCCGCGACCGGATCCCATTTGCGCATGAACACCAGCGTGTTGCCCGCCGCGATCGCGCCCATCATCGTCGCCGAACAGGCGGTGACGTGGAACAGCGGGATGACGGTCAGCATCGTCTTCGGCACCGGATCGGGGATCGGTTCGCCCCGGCGCAGCAGCATCCGCGCCGCGGCATAGCCCGACGACATGATGTTGGTGACGAAATTGCGGTGGGTGCCGAGCGCCCCCTTCGGCGCGCCGGTGGTGCCGCTGGTGTAGAAGATCGTCGCGTCGTCGTCCGGGTGGATGTCGGTCTGGGGGAACGGAATGTCGGGCAGCGATGCCCAGCTGTCGGGCGTGCCGATCAGATCCTCGATCGCCCCGGCCTTCCCCTCCAGCGGGATGCGGGCCCGCGCGACGAAGACCCGTTCCAGATCGGGCAGCGCGTCATAGCATTGCGCGAGGCGGGCATGGCGCTCGGCATCGACGAACAGCATCCGCGCACCCGAATCGCGCATGCCATATTCCAGCTCGCCACCGGTCCACCAGGCGTTGAGCGGCACCGCGATCGCGCCGAGCGCCACCGTTGCGAAGAAGATCACCGGCCATTCGGGCAGGTTCCGCATGGTCAGCGCGACGCGGTCGCCCTTCCCCACGCCCATCTCGCGCATCCGGGTGGCAAGATGCGCGACGGCGCGCACCGTCGCGTCGTAGCTGATCCGCTCGCCCTCATGGACTATGAACGCGCGGTCGCCGTGGCTGCGCCCGAACTGGATCAGCAGCGACAGATTGGGCGGCGCATTCTTCCACACCCGCGTCGGCACGCCGCCGACCGACACCGTATCCATTTCGAACCGCTCGCCGGGCGCACACAGCAGCGCCTTCGCCTGCTCCTGCGTCATCCTGGGCCATGCGGGATCGAGGGCGATCAGGGGTTTTTCGGCCAAGGCGCGCTCTCCAGTTGAATATTCGGTTTGGGCGCGGACGCCGGTTCCCGACACGGTTTAGTGTTGATTCGCGCGGCGCTCAAGGCGATAGAGACGCCGCACCCGCCGGGCGGGCCGCCGGTAATGTTTCGAAACAGGGGTATGGGCCAGCCATGACAATCGCGAAGCCCGAGGATCATGGCTTCGACGCCGGTCGCCTGGCCCGGATCGATGCCTTCCTCGACGCGAATTACGTCGCCAACGGCAAGCTGCCCAACGCGCAACTGCTGATCGGTCGCGACGACGCGATCGTCCACCTGTCGTCGATGGGCGCGGCGCGGGAAGGCGGCGCGGCGGTCGATGACGCCAGCCTGTTCCGCATCGCCAGCATGACCAAGCCGGTGACGTCGGTCGCGTTCATGCAATTGGTCGAGGAGGGTCGGGTCGCGCTCGACACCCCGGTCCACCACGTCGTCCCCGAACTGAAGGGCGTCGGCGTCTACAACGGCGGCGGTGCCGGCATGGCGTTCGCGACCAAGCCAACCGCCGAGCCTATGCGGATGATCGACCTGCTGCGGCACACGTCGGGGCTCACCTACGGGTTCCAGAACCGTTCGAACATCGACGCCGCCTACCGCGAGGGCAGGATCGAAAGCTGGCACGGCAACCTCGACCTCGACGGCTTCGCCGCGGCGCTGGGGAAGCTGCCGCTCGAGTTTTCACCCGGTGAGGCGTGGAACTACTCGGTATCGACCGACCTTCTCGGGCTGGTCGTGCAGCGTGTCGCCGAAATGCCGCTGGCCGAAGTATTCCGCACCCGCATCTTCGCGCCGCTCGGCATGCACGACACCTTCTTCGAAGTGCCCGCCGACAAGATCGATCGCCTGACCGACTGCTATACGCTGGCGCCCGGCAAAGGCCGCGTGATGTACGACCAGGGAGCGGCATCGGCGTGGAGCCGGGCGCCTAAGCTGGTCTCCGGCGGCGGCGGGCTGGTCTCGACCGCGCTCGACTATCATCGGTTCTGCCGGATGCTGCTGGATGGCGGCACGCTGGACGGCGCGCGCATCCTTTCGCGCAAGTCGGTCGCGCTGATGACGATGAATCACCTGCCCGGGAGCGCCGACCTTGCCAGCATGAGCCGGTCGATGTTTTCGGAAGCGACCAACGCCGGGGTCGGCTTCGGCCTCGGCTTCGCGGTCACCATCGACGTCGCGCCGACACTGGTACCGGGATCGGTCGGCGAATTCTACTGGGGCGGGCTGTTCTCGACCGCGTTCTTCATCGATCCCGTGGAGCGCATCATCATGATCTTCATGACGCAAATGTCGCCCAGCAACACCTATCCGATCCGCCGCGAACTGAAGACGATGATCTATTCGGCGCTGAATTGACCTAATTCCCACCGTTCGTTTCGAGCGCAGTCGAGAAACGTGACCGATGCCCCGCCACCCGTTTCTCGACTTCGCTTGAAACGAACGGATGAGTTTGAAAGGAAATCCATGACCAACCCCATCACCACCCGCAAGGACGGCAACGTCTTGGTCATCACGTCGAACAACCCGCCGGTCAACGCGCTCGGCGCCGCGGTGCGTCAGGGGCTCGAGGCCGGGATCAAGGAGGGCCTGGCCGACCCGCAGGTCGAGGCGATGGTCATCCGTTGCGAAGGGCGCACGTTCTTCGCGGGTGCCGACATCACCGAATTCGGCAAGGCGATGCAGGAACCGGGCCTGCCGACGGTCGTCGACCAGATCGAGGCATCGACCAAGCCGGTCATCGCCGCGATCCACGGCACGGCGCTGGGCGGCGGGTGCGAGGTGACCCTCGGCTGCCACTACCGGATTGCGGTACCATCGGCGAAGATCGGCACGCCCGAGGTGAAGCTCGGCCTGCTGCCCGGCGCCGGCGGCACACAGCGCCTGCCACGCATCGCCGGCGTGAAACTGGCGCTGGAGATGACCGCGAAGGGCGACCCCATTCCCGCCAAGGTCGCGCAGGGCGCGGGCCTAATCGACCGGCTCGCCGGCGAGGACAGCCTGGAAGCCGATGCCATCGCCTTCGCCCGCGAAGTGATCGGCAAGCCCCTGCCCCGTGCTTCCGAGAAGTCGGTCGAGGCCGATCCCGACGCGGTCGCTGCCTTCACCAAGGAAAATGCCCGCCGCTTCCGCGGGTTCGAGGCACCCGCCGCCAACATCGCCTGCGTCGAGAAGGCTGCATCCGGCGCGAGCTTCGAGGAAGGCATCGCGTTCGAGCGCGAGCAGTTCATGAAACTGATGTTCGGCGTCCAGTCCGCCGCCCAGCGCCATATCTTCTTCGCCGAGCGCAAGGCCGCGAAGATCGACGACGTTGCCGAGGACACGAAGCTGCGCGACATCCGCAAGGTCGGCGTGATCGGCGCCGGCACGATGGGCGGCGGCATCTCGATGAACTTCCTGTCGGCCGGCATTCCCGTCACGATCGTCGAGATGCAGCAGGAGGCGCTCGACCGCGGCACCGGCACCATCCGCAAGAACTACGAAGCCAGCGCCGCCAAGGGCCGCATGAAGCCAGAGCAGGTCGAGGCCGCGATGGGCGCGCTCACCCCGACGCTGAAGATGGAAGACCTCGCCGACTGCGATCTCGTGATCGAGGCAGTGTATGAGGAGATGGGCGTCAAGAAGGACATCTTCGGCAAGCTCGACGCGATCTGCAAGCCGGGCGCGATCCTGGCGTCGAACACCTCCTACCTCGACGTGAACGAGATCGCGGCGAGCACGAAGCGTCCCGAGGACGTGGTGGGCATGCACTTCTTCTCGCCGGCCAATGTCATGAAGCTGCTCGAGGTCGTGCGCGGCGACAAGACCGCGGGCGACGTGCTGGCGACCGTCATGGCGCTGGCGAAAAAGATCAGGAAGGTCGCGGTGGTCGCCGGCGTCTGCCACGGCTTCATCGGCAACCGTATGCTGATGCCGCGCCAGGTCGAGGCGATGAAGTTGCTGATGGAGGGCGCCACGCCCGAGCAGATCGACCGCGTGCATGTCGAATTCGGGATGCCGATGGGGCCATTCCAGATGAGCGATCTGGCCGGTGTGGACATCGGCTGGCACCGCGACCCGACTCGGATCGAAAGCATCCGCGACGCGCTCGCCGCCGAGAACCGCTGGGGTCAGAAGACCAAGGCCGGCTTCTACGACTATGACGACAAGCGGAATCCGTCGGCGTCCCCTCGCGTCGCAGAAATCATCGAGGACTTCCGCAAGAAGACCGGCACCGCGCAGCACGAGGTGACCGACCAGGAGATCGTCGAGCGCACGCTGTACCCGATGGTCAACGAAGGCGCGCTGATCCTGGAGGAAGGCAAGGCGCAGCGGGCGTCGGACATCGATGTCGTGTGGATCTACGGCTACGGCTGGCCGGTCTATCGCGGCGGGCCGATGTTCTGGGCTGATACCGAGGGCCTGCCGAAGATCGTGGCGGGACTCGAGAAGCACGGTTTTGCGGTGGCGAAGCTGCTGAAGGACAAGGCCGACAAGGGCGAGCGGTTCAATTGACGATGCGGGGAGGGTCGCCCCTCCCCCGTTCGTGCTGAGCGAAGTCGAAGCACATGCCCCAAACGCATTGCCCGTGACACGTCCTTCGACAAGCTCAGGACGAACGGTGGAGTAGTTAATATGACCCAAGACCTCGAAACCTTCCGCAGCGAAACCCGCGCCTGGCTGGAGGAAAACTGCCCGCCGTCGATGCGCGAGCCCGTCCGGTCGGAGAAGGACGCATGCTGGGGCGGGCGCGACCAGTCGATGCTGACCCCGGACCAGAAGCTGTGGATGGATCGCATGGCCGCGCGCGGCTGGACGGTGCCGGACTGGCCCAAGGCCTATGGCGGCGGTGGGCTGTCGGCGGCGGAAACGAAGATCCTGCGCGAAGAAATGGCGCGGATCCGCGCACGCAATCCGCTCAATTCCTTCGGCATCTCGATGCTCGGGCCGGCGCTGCTGAAATACGGGACCGAGGAGCAGAAGCTCGATCACCTCACCAAGATCGCGCGCGGCGAAATCCGCTGGTGCCAAGGCTATTCGGAACCCAACGCCGGCTCCGACCTCGCCGGGCTGGCGGCATCCGCCGAGGACAAGGGCGACCATTTCCTGGTCAACGGGCAGAAGGTCTGGACCAGCTACGCCGACAAGGCCGACTGGATTTTCTGCCTCGTCCGCACCGACAGGACGACGAAGCAAGGCGGCATCAGCTTCGTCCTGTTCGACATGGCGTCGGAAGGCGTGTCGACGAAGCCGATCCTGCTGATCTCGGGCTATTCGCCGTTCTGCGAAACCTTCATGGACAATGTGAAGGTGCCCAAGGCAAACCTGGTCCACGAACTCAACAAGGGTTGGGACGTCGCTAAATATCTGCTCGGGCATGAGCGCGAGATGATCTCCGGCATGGGGCTGTCGTCGCCCGGCGGCAATCCGCTGATCGACGGCGCGATCGCCGCTATCGGGCTCGATCACGACGGGCGGCTCGCCGATCCGCTGCTGCGTGCCAGCCTCGCGCTGTTCGAGGTGCGCAGCAAGGCGTTCGGGATGATGTCGGAGCGTTTCATCGACGAACTGAAGGCCGGACGCTCGCACCCCGCGCAGCCGAGCATGATGAAATACTACGGCACCGAACTGAACAAGGCGCGCCACGAACTCATCATGGCCGCTGGCGGGACGGACACGCTGGAGTGGGAAAGCGACGCCTCGAACGGCGGTGCCGCTGCGCGCGCGTGGCTGCGCACCAAGGCGAATTCGATCGAAGGCGGGACGAGCGAGGTGCAGCTGAACATCATCGCCAAGCGCATCCTGGAATTGCCGTCCTGACCGTCACCCCAGCGAAAGCTGGGGTCTCCCGCAACCTAGCGCGCCCTTGCGGCGCAAGATCCCAGCTTCCGCTGGGATGACGGAGTTACAAATGCCGCTATTCCTGAACGACGAACAGACGATGCTCCGGGATACCGCGAAGGAGTATGTCGCCGAGCACGCCCCGGTCGGCCACATGCGGCGCCTGCGCGATGCCAAGGATGCGACCGGTTTCGATCGGACGCTGTGGAAATCCTTTGCCGAGATGGGCTTCACCGGCATCCTGATCCCCGAGGCCGACGGAGGCCTGGGTCTTGGCCATGTCGAGGCAGGCGTCGTGCTGGAGGAGATCGGGCGCAATCTGACGCCCTCCCCCTTCCTCACGACCGCGGTCGCTGCGGTATCGGCGCTGGGCGGCACCGCGCACGCCGCGCGCTGGTTCCCCGGCATCCTTTCGGGCGACACCGTCGCGGCGCTGGCAATCGATGAAGGCCCCAAGCACCGCACCGACATCGCCCTGAAGGCCGAGCGCGCCGGCAACGGGTTCCGGTTGAGCGGCACCAAGCGGTTCGTGACCCACGGCCATGTCGCCGACCTGCTGATCGTGGCGGCCCGCACCGCCGGCGCAGCCGGCGAGAAGGACGGCGTGACGCTGTTCGCCGTCGAAGCGGGCGCCGCGGGGCTCGCCAACGATCCGCAGCGGCTGGCCGACAGCAGCTTCGCATCGCGACTGACCTTCGATGGCGTCGAGGTCGATGCAGATGCGGTGATCGGCGAGGTCGATGGCGGATGGAGTGGCCTCACCCGCCTGCTCGCAGCCGGCCGGACCGGCGCGTCGGCGGAAATGCTCGGCGTCGGCGGCGGGGCGATGGACATGACCGTCGCCTATCTCAAGGAGCGCAAGCAATTCGGCGTGCCGATCGGCAGCTTCCAGGCGCTCCAGCACCGCGCCGCGCATCTGTATTCCGAAATGGAGGTCGCGCGGGCCGCGACGCTGAAGGCGCAGCAACTGCTCGATGCGAGCGATCCCGGCGCGGATGCCGCGGTGTCGGTCGCAAAGGCGATGACCGGCCTCGCCACTACGCTGTCGGTGCAGGAGGGCATCCAGATGCACGGCGGTATCGGCATGACCGACGAATACGACATCGGCTTCTACATGAAGCGCGCGCGGGTGCTGGCGGAGATGTTCGGCGACACCAATTTCCACACGGACCAGCTGGCGCGCGCGGCGGGATATTGACGACTGAGTTCCTCCCCGTTCACGGGGAGGGGGACCGCGGCCGAAGGACGTGGTGGAGGGGGATCGCCCCACGCGCATCGCTGGAGGCACGCCCCCTCCACCATGCTGCGCATGGTCCCCCTCCCCGTGACCGGGGAGGAACTTAAGCATGACCGACCACAATCCCCCTGCCCGCGCCGAAACGCCCGAGGCGCTGACCGCGCAGCTCATCGCCCTGCTCGACGTCGAGGAAATCGACACCGACCTCTACCGCGGGGCGCGCCAGCCCGGCGGCGTCGGGCGCGTGTTCGGTGGGCAGGTGATCGCCCAGGCGCTCCAGGCCGCGCAGCGCAGCGTGCATGACAAGGCGGCGCACTCGCTCCACGCCTATTTCATGCGCCCCGGCGACGAGAATTTCCCGATCATCTACCGCGTGGTGCGCGATTTCGACGGCGGCAGCTTCGCGACGAGGCGCGTCATCGCGATGCAGCGCGGCAAGCCGATCCTGAACATGGCGGCATCGTTCCAGCGCGCCGAGGACGGGCTGCATCATCAGGACGCGATGCCCGAGGTGCCCGGCCCCGACGCCCTGAAATCCGAGCGCGACCTGCGGCTCGAACATATCGACGACATCCCCGAGAAGCTGCGCCCGTTCTTCCTGCGCGCGCGTCCGATCGAGATGCGCCCGGTCAGCCCGCGGTCGCTGACCCGGCCGACCGCCACCGACCCCGTCTGGCACAGCTGGTTCCGCGTCGTCGCGCCCCTGCCCGACGATGCCGCGATCCATCGCGCGATGCTGGCCTATGCATCCGACATGGCGCTGCTCGGCACGGCGATGCTGCCGCATGGCAAAAGCTGGCTGACCGACCGGATGCAGACCGCCAGCCTCGACCACGCCGTCTGGCTGCACGAGCCGTTCCGCGCCGACGACTGGCTGCTCTACACCACCGACAGTCCGTGGTCCGGGCACGCCCGCGGCTTCAATCGCGGGCGCATCTTCACGCGCGACGGACGCCTGGTCGCCAGCACCGCGCAGGAGGGGCTGATCCGCCTGCGCGACAAGGCCTAGACCGCGGTCTTGCCGTATTCCTGCTTCGTTACCGGGTGGCTCGAAGACAGGCCGCCATCGACCGCGATCGCCTGGCCGTTGACGTAGCTGGCGTCGTCGCTGGCCAGGAACGCGGCGACCTTCGCCAGTTCCTCCGGCTGGGCGCCGCGGCGCAGCGGGTTCAGGCGACCGATGCGGTCGACCTTTCCGGCCTCTCGCGCATAGTCGAACGTGGGCTTGGTCATGCCCGTCTCGGTCAAGCCGGGGCAGATGGCGTTCACGCGCACGTTGCTGCCCGACAATTGCTGCGCGGCGACCGCGGCCAGATTGATGACGCCGGCCTTCGAAGCCGAATAGGCGGGCGAGCCTGCCCCCGATCGGATGCCCGCGACGCTGGCCGTCAGCACGATCGCGCCGCCGCCGCGCTCGGCGATGCGCGGGGCGGCATGCTTGATGGCCAGGAACGGCCCGATCAGGTTGACCCGCAGCACGTCGGTGATGAGCGCGACGTCGGTGTCGAAGATGTTGGCCATCCCGCCCGAAATGCCGGCGTTGGCGAACATGATGTCCAGCCCGCCGTGCGTCGCGACGGCAAGGTCGACCGCGCGGACGACGTCCTCTTCGCAACCCGCGTCCATGCGAATCGCGGTGGCGCGGTCGCCGATTTCCTCGGCGATGCGATCGGCGCCATCGTTGATGTCGGCGCAGATCACGCGCCCGCCCTCGCTGGCGAACAGCCACGCCGCGGCGCGCCCGATGCCGGAGCCCGCGCCGGTCACGATGATCGACTTGCCCTTGAACCGCATCAGATCGTCACTCCCCCATCGATCACCATCGCCTGGCCCGTCATGAAGGCGCTGGCCGGGCTCGCGAGATAGACGACCGCACCCGCGATCTCGTCCGGCGTGCCGATGCGGCGCAGCGGCACGCGGGCGTTGGTCTCGCGCTCCCGCTCCGGGTCTTCCCACAGCGCGCGGGCGAAGTCGGTCTTCACCAGCCCCGGCGCGATGCAGTTGATGCGCACGCCGTGCGGCCCCAATTCCTGCGCCATGTTGCGGGCGAGCGCCATGTCGGCGGCCTTCGAAATGCCATAGGCGCCGAGCGTCGCCGTGCCGCGGATGCCGGCGATCGACGAGACGATCACGATCGACCCCTCCCCCCGCGCGATCATCTCGGGCGCGACCATCTGGATCAGCCAGTGGTTGGAGAGGATATTGTTGTCGAGAACCTTGCGGAACTGCGCATCCTCGATGCCCGCCATCGGCCCGTAATAGGGGTTGGACGCGGCGTTGCAGACCAGCACGTCGATCCACCCGAAGGCCGCGCGGGAGCGATCGACTAAGCTCTGGAGGCCGTCCTTGTCGGAGATGTTGGCCGCGACCGCGATCGCGGTGCCGTCCCCGTGCTCCGCGTTGATCGCGGCGGCGACCTCGTCGCACGGCTCCTGCTTTCGACTGGAGATCACGACTTTGGCACCATGCTCGGCCAAGGCCTCGGCGGACGCCTTGCCGATACCCTTCGATGAGCCGGTGACGATTGCGACCTTACCGGTCAGGTCGAACAGGTTTTTCACGCCGCCCCCGCCTTCTCTGCAAAGCTCCAGCTGGCCGAAGCCAATCGATACACCTGCGCCGCGGACCGCTCAGCCTGCGCGCTTGACGCCGTGCCCTCGACGATGCGCTTCTTGATGCCCTGGACGATGCCGGTCAGGCGGAACAGGTTGTAGGCGAAATACCAGTTGAGGTCGGGCACGCCGTCGCGACCGGTGCGAGCGCAGTAGCGCGCGACCATGTCCTCGATCGTCGGGATGCCGCTGTCGCCGCCCGCTACGCCCATCACGCCGGAGCGTCCTTCGGGCTGGGTTACCCAGCTCATCAGGAAATAGCTGAAGTCGGCGAGCGGATCGCCGAGTGTGGACAGCTCCCAGTCGAGCACTGCGATCACGCGCGGCGCGTCGTGCGCGAAGATCATGTTGTCGATGCGGTAGTCGCCGTGGACGATCGACGTGCGCGTCTGTTCGGGCAGTGTCGCGGGCAGCCATGCGATCAGCCGCTCGACCTCTGCCATATGCTCGGTCTCGGACGCGCGATACTGCTTCGTCCAGCGCGCGACCTGGCGTTCGAAGTAGTTGCCGGGCTTGCCGTAATCGCCGAGCCCCGCCGCGACATAGTCCGTGTTGTGCAGGTCGGCGAGCGTGTCGCACATCGCATCGTAGATGCCGGTGCGCTCCGCCGGCGCATAATCCGGCAGCGTGCCGTCCCACAGGTTGCGCCCATCGGCCAGGCCCATGACGTAGAACATGGCACCGATGACGCCTTCGTCGGTGCATAGGCCATAAGGCCGCGCGACCGGGAAGCCGGTGGGGTGCAGCCCGGCGATCAAGCGGTATTCGCGATCGACCGCGTGCGCCGACGGCAGCAGCGGGCCGAACGGCTTGCGGCGCAGCACATAGCTGCCAGAGGCGGCGTCGATGCGATAGGTCGGGTTCGACTGGCCGCCCGCGAACTTCGCGTAAGTGAGCGGCCCGGCGAAACCCGCGACGTTCGCCTCCATCCACGCGGTCAGCGCCGCGACGTCGAGGCGGTCCCTGCCCTCCGCGGCGATGGTCTGCGGCGCCTCGCTCATTCGAAGACGACGACCGATCGGGTCGCGTCGCCCTTGCGGAGTTCTTCGAAGGCGTGGTTGATCTGCGCAAGCGGGACGCGCTCGGCGATGATGCTGTCGAGATCGAGGAGCCCGCGCAGGTAGAAATCGACGAGCCGCGGAATGTCGACCGGGAAGCGGTTTGCGCCCATCAGCCCGCCCTGTAGTTTCTTTCCCGACAGCAGGTCGAGTGCGGAGAGCCCGACCTTCTCAGCGAGCGGCATCATGCCCAGGATGGTTGCGGTGCCGCCGCGGCGCAGCACCTTCACCGCGGTCGCCGCCGATTGCGGGCGCCCGACCGCCTCGATCGCGTGGTGGACGCCGCCCTTGGTCAGCGCGACGACTTCGTCGGCGGCGGTATCGCTCAGGGCGTCGATGCTGTGGGTGGCGCCGAGCTTCTCGGCGAGCGCGCGCTTTTCGGGCACCGGATCGATCGCGATGATCCGCCCCGCACCCGCGATCTTCGCGGCATTGACCGCGGCCAGCCCGATCCCGCCGCAGCCGACCACCGCGACCATCTCGCCGGGATCGAGGTCGCAGCAGTTGAACACCGCCCCCGCCCCCGTCGTCACCGCGCACCCGATCAGCGCTGCGCGGTCCATCGGCATTTCCCGGTCGATCGCGACGCAGGCGTGTTCGTGGACCAGCATCTGTTCGGCATAGGCGCTGAGATTCAGCATCTGCGCGACCGGCGTGTCGCCCAGCATCAGCCGCGGTACCTCACCCTTGCCGCGGCGCGTGTCGGCGCCCAGGCACAGGTACATGTTGCCGGTGACGCAGAATTCGCAGTGTCCGCAGAAGGCGCTGAGGCAGGTGACGACATGGTCGCCGACCTTCACCAAGCGCACTTCGCTGCCGACTGCCTCCACCACCCCCGCCGCCTCGTGGCCGGGGATCGTCGGCATCGCGTGCGGGTAGGCGCCATCGACGAAGTGCAGGTCGGACCGGCAGACGCCGACCGCGACGGTGCGGATCAGCACCTCGTGCGGGCCGGGGTTGGCGACCTGCACGTCCTCGATCGAGAGGGGCTGCTTCGCTTCGAAAAGAACGGCTGCTTTCATTTCACCTCTCTGTGCTCCCGCGAAGGCGGGAGCCTAGGGTTACAGGCGTAACCGCGCGCGGCTCTGGGCTTCCGCCTTCGCGGGAGCACGGGAAGCTAGCGACTAACCCCAACATCTCCGCTCGACAGCGCCTCGGCCTTCCAGTCGCCGTATTTGCCGAATTCGTTGCGGGCGATGGCGCGGTTGTGGACCTCGTCAGGACCATCGGCAAAGCGCAGCGTGCGCATCGCGGCCCAATCGTGCGCCAGGCGGAAGTCTTGGCTGACGCCGCCGCCGCCATGCGCCTGGATCGCGTCGTCGAGGATCTGGAGCGCCATCGTCGGCGCCGCGACCTTGATCATCGCGATTTCGAGCTGGGCGGACTTGTTGCCCGCCTTGTCCATCATGTCCGCGGCCTTCAGGCACAGCAGGCGCGTCATCTCGATATCGATGCGCGCCTTCGCGATCCGCTGTTCCCAGATCGAATGGTCGGCAATGCGCTTGCCGAAGGCAACGCGGCTGAGCAGACGCTTGGCCATCGCCTCGATCGCGGTTTCGGCGACGCCGATCGTGCGCATGCAGTGATGGATGCGCCCCGGCCCCAGGCGTCCCTGCGCGATCTCGAATCCGCGACCCTCGCCCAGCAGCACATTCTCGACCGGAACCCGCACATCCTTCAGCACGACTTCGCCGTGGCCGTGGGGCGCATGGTCATACCCATAAACCGAAAGCATGCGTTCGATGGTGACGCCCGGAGCATCCATCGGCACCAGAATCTGGCTCTGCTGGGCGTGGCGCTTGGCATCCGGATTGGTCTTGCCCATCACGATCGCGACCGCGCAGCGCGGGTCACCGACGCCCGACGACCACCATTTGCGCCCGTTGATGACATAATGGTCGCCGTCGCGGACCATCGACGTTTCGATATTGGTGGCGTCCGACGACGCGACCGCCGGCTCGGTCATCAGGAAGGCGGAGCGGATCTCGCCGTCCATCAGCGGCTTCAGCCAGCGATCCTTCTGCGCGCGGGTGCCGTAACGGTGGAACACCTCCATGTTGCCGGTGTCGGGCGCCGAGCAGTTGAAGCATTCGCTGGCCCAGCCGATCTTGCCCATTTCCTCGGCGCACAGCGCATATTCGAGGTTGGTGAGCTGCGTGCCCTCGAATTCGAAACTGCCGTCGACATGGGTCTGGCCCGAATGCGGCGGCATGAAGAAATTCCACAGGCCTTGAGCGCGGGCGAGTTTCTTCACGTCCTCGATCACCGGCAGCACCTTCCAGCGCTCGCCATCCTTCTGCTGGGCGTAATACTCGTCCTGCCGCGGCGCGATCTCGCGGTCGATGAAGGTCTTCACCCGGTCGCGGAAATAGGTCTCGCGCTCGCTCAGCGTGAAGTCCATGTCGGCATCCTCCCAGGTACGTGTTGCGGGGAGCGGGTTAGGCCATACCGATTTTTCGGTAAACCCCGCGAGGGTGATTCTTTCGCCTCGCTGCGTCGGATTGCGCGGGCGCGCCAAAAAGCCACTATGCCTTCGAAAATGCGGTGCTAGGATCGCCGGCATGAACGCCCCGGAGAGCAAGGGATCGGGCGACGCGGGGGGGACGAAGCGGTTTCGCGCGAAGCGTGACGCGATCCTTGCCGCCGCCGCCGAAGCGATCAACGACCAGAGCGCGAAGGGCATGACCTTCGCCGACGTGGCGAGCCGTGTCGGGCTGAACACCACCAGCGTCACCTATTATTTCCGCCGCAAGGAGGATCTGGCGTCCGCCTGTTTCGAGGATACGCTCGAACGGCTGCAGGCGATGCTGGACGAGGCGATGGCCGAGGCGACGCCGGAGGCGCGGGTCGCGCGCTATCTGGCGATCAATTTCGAGCGGCTCGCGCGCATCCAGCGCGGCGAGGAAAAGGCGTTTGCCGTCCTCAGCGACCTGCGCGCGATGGACGAGCCGATGAAGGGGCGCCTGCTCGCCGGGTGGCAGCGGGTGTTCCGCAACACCCGCGCGCTGTGGGGAGACCCGAGCGACCGCGCGACGAAGGACCTGAACGGCGCACGCGCGCACGTGCTGCTGGAAAACACTTTCTGGCTATCCGCATGGCTCAGCCGCTACGACCTCGACGAATTTCCGCGGGTCGAGGACCGGCTGATGGACGTGTTCCGATCGGGGCTCGCGGTCGACGGCGATGCGTGGGCACCGCACCTGCTCGACCTGGCCCACGACGAAAGCGAGCCGGGCCGCGCCGCGTTCCTGACCGCGGCGACGACGCTCATTAACGAGCTCGGCTATCGCGGCGCATCGGTGCAGAAAATCGCGAGCGAGCTGAACGTCACCAAAGGCAGTTTCTACCACCACCTCGACGCCAAGGACGAGCTGGTGACCGAATGCTATCGCCGCAGCTTCGACACCATCGCCAGCGCGCAGGCGGTCGCGCACGCGCGGGGCGGTACGCTGTGGGCGATGCTGTCGAACGTCATGGCGACGTTGCTCGACATCCAGTTTTCCGAGCGCGGGCCCCTGCTCCGCACCACCGCGCTGTCGGGCCTGCCGCCGCGTGATCGGCAGACGATGATCGACCGGTCGAACCGTATCGCCCGGCGTTTCGCCGGCATGATCTCCGACGGCGTGGCCGAGGGGTCGGTGCGCGCGGTCGATCCGCTGGTGGCTAGCCAGGCGCTGATGTCGCTCCAGAACGCCGCCTTCGACATGCGCAAATGGGCGAGCGCCATGCCGCGCGAGCGGGCGGTGCGTTACTATGCGTCCACACTGATGTACGGACTGTTCGACAACCGCGTGCTGTAGTCCGCGGACGATTTCTTAAGAGTTTCCCGGCTAGACTGATCGGCGCTAGGGGTCGGGGGCGCGTATGAAGCTGTTCCTTGTCGCGGCGATCGTCGTACTGGTCGCCGACATGTTCGCCAATCACGGCAGGATCGTCGCAACGATGATCCTGATGCTTATGGCGTTCGGTCACGTCGCGTCCGGCATGGCTGAGGCGCTGTTGCCCTGAAATGGGCCGGTCAGCCGCCGGCCTTCGCCGCCTCCTGCCGCTTCAGCAGCACGCCCGCGCGCCAATAGTGCCAGAGCGCCCACGGGGTCGCGAGCGCGAAGGACAACATCGCCCAGCGCAACGCCTGCGCATCGCCGAGCGAGGGCTTCAGCATATCGGAGATGACGCCGATCAACGTCGGCCCCAGCCCCAGCCCGACCAGGTTGATGACCAGCAGCGTGATCGCCGCCCACAGCGCCCGCATCCTGAGCGGCGCCTGGCCCTGGATCAGCGCGAAGGTCGGGCCGAGATAGGTCGAGATCAGCAGTAGCGACGCCCAATAGAGCGGCACCGCCACCCACGGATCGCTGGAGGCGTAGAACAAGAACGACAGCGGCAGGCCGACGCATTTCAGGCCGAACACCAGCCAGCTTTGCGCATGGATGCCCCAGCGCTTCGCCGCGCGGTTGGCGAGTATCCCGCCGACGACCGCCGACAGGGTCCCGCACAAGGCCCCGACCGGGGCGACGATCGAGGCGATCTGGAGCTTGTCGAGCCCAAGCGCCCGGATCAGGAAACTCGGCCCGAACGCGGCATGGCCATATCCAATCATTGAGGTGATGGTGACGCCCATCACCAGATGCACCGCGGCGCGGTTGGCGAACAGCGACCGGAACCCGTCGCCGAGGCTCGGCATCGTGCCGCGATCCTCGCCCTCCGCGACGATCTGCACGTCGGACAGGCCGCGCTTCGGCTCGGGCACCACCAGCTTGATGACGACCGCCAGCAGGATGCCGGGCAGACCGATGGTGAACATCGCGACCCGCCATCCATAGAGGTGTGCGACGAACCCGCCGATCATCGTCCCGAATGCTGTGCCGAGCACGACGCCGAGCGAATAGATGCCCATCGCGCCCGCACGCTTTTCCGCCGGATAGAGGTCGGCGATGATCGAATGGCTGGGCGGGCTCGACCCGGCCTCACCGATGCCGACGCCGATGCGGGCGAGCAGCAGCTGTATGAAATTCTGGGCTAGACCGCACACCGCGGTCATCGCGCTCCAGATCGTCAGCGCGACCGCGATGATGTTGATGCGGTTGCCCTTGTCCGCCAGCCGCGCGACCGGAAGGCCCAGCGTCGCGTAGAAGATCGCGAAGGCGAACCCGGCGAGCAACCCGAGCTGCGTGTCGCTCAGGTGCAGTTCGGCGCGGATATCCTCCTGCAGGATCGCCAGGATCTGACGGTCCATGTAGCTGAAGAAATAGGCCGTGGTCAGCAGCGCGAGCGTCAGCCCGCGACGCCGGTACTGGATCGCGTCGGCGAGCGGCGCCGACAACGTTGGCGTTGTCGTCATCGCTCGTCCTTTTGCACGTGTATCAATAGCCGTTCAGGCGGGCGAACCGCTCGCGGTGATAGGCGGCATTGCCCCACATCGTCTCCAGCATCGCCGACCGCTTGAGGAACAGCCCGGCATCATGCTCGTCGGTCATGCCAATGCCGCCGTGCAGCTGAACCATTTCGCGGCTGACCAGTTTCGCGACGTCGCCGGCAATCGCCTTGGCAAGGCTGGCGGCCTGATCGACGTCGGAGCGCCCGCTGTCGATCGCCTCGAGCGCGCCCTCGACCGCCGAGCGCATCAGCTCGAGCTCGGTGAACATCTTGGCCATGCGGTGCTGGAGCGCCTGGAAGCTGGAGAGCAGTTGCCCGAACTGGACGCGCGTCTTCAGATAGTCGTTGGTGATCGCGAATGCCGCCTCGGCAAGGCCCAGCATCTCCGCCGCCGTTGCCACAGCCGCGCGATCGGCGACCTTGGTGGCGAGGTCGGGGTCGCCGGCCAGCTTGTCGGCGGGTGCAGCGGCAAAGGTGATCGCGGCATGGCTGCGCGCATCAGCCATCGCCCGTGTCGAGCGCGTGACGCCCGTGTCGCCCGACACCAGATAGACGCCATCGGTGGCGGAGACGATGAAAAGCTGCGCGCTGTCGCCCTCCGCCACGAACGCCTTTGTACCGGTCAGCTTGCCGTCAGTCACGCTGGTCGCCACGCGGCCAGGCGCGAAATTCGGGCCCTCGTCGAACGCCACCGTTGCGACAACCTCGCCGCTGGCGATGCGCGGCAGCCACTCCGCCTTCTGCGCATCCGACCCGCCGAGCAGGATTGCCGACGTCGCCGCCGCCGTCGCGGCCAGCGGGCTGGCGACGAGGTTGCGGCCCATTTGTTCGAGCACCAGCCCGAGCGACAGATAGCCCATGCCGACGCCGCCATGCTCCTCGGGGATTAACACGCCCGCCCACCCCATCTCGGCCTGGGTCTTCCAGACTTCGGCATCGTAGCCCGCGGGGACCCCCGCGTTGCGGGTCTTGCGCCACGCCGTCACCGGCGCTTCGTTGTCCACCCACTCGCGCGCCAAGTCGCGGAGCATCGTCTGTTCTTCGGTCAGGACTGCCATCTGCATTCTCCTAGCGGCACCCCTCTTACCGTTCGTCCTGAATAACGCCCCGTATCGAAGGACGTGCCTCAAACGGGCCGCTCCTTCGATACGCCGCTTCGACTGCGCTCAGCGGCTACTCAGGACGAGCGGATAGGGATGGGCGCCGCGATTACTGGTGATCGAGCATCCCGAGGATGCGTTTCGCGATCACATTGTTCTGGATCTCGCTCGATCCGCCGTAGATCGACACCGCTTTTCCGAACAGCCAGCCACGGGTCGCGGCAATCTCGTCCTCCGCGAAGCCCTCGCCTTCCCAGCCGAGCCCCTGCATCCCGCGGATTTCCAGCGTCAGTTCGGCGCGCTCCTGGGTGATGCGGGCGCCGACGTTCTTCATGATCGAGGTCGCCGCGGACGGCCCCTGGTTCGACTTCGCCTCCAGCGCGGCGCGACGCAGGGTGAGCGCGAAGGCGCGGCTGTCCATTTCGTGGCGAACGATCCGCATGCGCAGGTCGGCATCGCCGACGCGGCCAGCCGCATCCTCGCCACGATACTCCTTGGCGAGCTTGCCGAGCGGTACGCCGCCGAACAACCGGCTCGCCGAGCCGCCGCCCGACAGGCTGCTGCGTTCGTGCTGGAGCAGGCGCTTGCCGATCGTCCAGCCCTCACCCTCCGCGCCGACACGGTCGGATTTCGGCACCTTCACATCGGTGAAGAACGTCTCGCAAAACGGCGACTGGCCGCTGATGAGGCGGATCGGCTTCACCTCGACGCCCGGATCCTTCATGTCGATCAGGACGAAGGTGATGCCCTCATGCTTCTTCGTCTTGTCGGTGCGCACGATCGCGAAGCATTTGTCGGCCCACTGCCCGCCGCTGGTCCACGTCTTCTGCCCGTTGACGAGATAATGGTCGCCCTTGTCCTCGGCGAAAGTCTGGAGCGAGGCGAGGTCGGAGCCCGCGCCCGGTTCGGAATAGCCCTGGCACCAGCGGATCTCACCACGCGCGATCGGCGGGATATGCTCCAGCTTCTGCTCCTCGGTGCCATATTCCAGCATCGTGGGGCCGAACATCATCACGCCCATACCGCCGATCGGGTTGGTGGCGCCGGCGCGGGCCAGTTCCTCGCCGAGCACCCGCGCCTCGGCCCGCGACAGGCCGCCGCCGCCATATTGCTTCGGCCAGGTCGGCACACCCCAGCCCTTGTCGCCCATCGCCTTGCGCCAGGCTTCCTCGTCGGGCGAGGGATCGGACGGGCCCTCGACCGCCGACATGGTGTTGTCGACACCCTTCAGCGCGGGCGGGAAATTCGCCGCGATCCAGTCGCGCGCTTCCTGGCGGAAAGCGTCCAACGGGTCGCTCCGGGTGTCCCGGTCGGCAAGCGTTGCCATGATCCTCTCCTCTTCACTTTCGAAGATGCGGTATGGACCCGGTGGCGTCAAGCGCGTTTGCCGGTTTTACGACGCTCCGATATTGAGCGGCGATGCCCCGCTTCGATCATCGTGCCGTCCCCATCGTCTTGGTCGCGGTCGTGATCGACGTGATCGGCTTCGGCATCGTCATGCCGGTACTGCCGACGCTGGTGACGGAGCTCGGCCATGTCGGCCTGACGCAGGCGACACGGATTTCGGGATGGATGCTGGCGGTGTTCGCGCTGGCGCAATTCTTTGCCGGGCCGGTGCTCGGCATGCTCGGCGACCGTTATGGCCGACGCCCTGTGCTGATCGCGTCGATGGTGGCGTTCGCGATCGACTATGCATTGATGGCCGCAGCACCGACGCTCGCCTGGCTGTTCGTCGGGCGCGCGATCGCCGGCGTGGCGGGCGCGACGTTCGGCCCGGCGGGCGCGGTCATCGCCGACGTCACGAGGCCCGAGCGCCGCGCCGCGACGTTCGGGCTGATGGGCGCGGCATTCGGCGTCGGCTTCATCCTGGGGCCGGCGATAGGCGGGCTGGTATCGACGCTCGGCCCGCGCACGCCGTTCCTGGTCGCCGGCGCGCTCGCCGCGATCAATGCGACCGTCATGTATTTCGCGCTGCCCGAGACGCTGGCGGAGGCCAACCGCCGCGCGTTCCGGCTGCGCGACGCCCATGTCGTCGGCGCGTTCCGCCCGCTGTTCGACGCCGGCAACGCCACCCCGCTACTGGTGGCATGGTTCCTGTGGCAGGTCGGCGGCGTGGTCTATCCCGCGGTGTGGAGCTTCTGGGCGGCGATCCGCTTCGGCTGGGACGCGACCGCGATCGGGTGGAGTCTCGCGTGGGTCGGGCTGCTGTCGGTCATCGTTCAGTTGGGCATGACCGATCGCGCGGTACGGGTATTGGGCGAGCGACGCGCCGCGATCGTGGGACTGGCCGCAGCTACCGCGTGCCTGGCTGCCTATGCTTTCACGACGCAAGGGTGGCAGGTCTATGCCTTCTTCCTGGTCGGCGCGTTCGGAGCGTTCGCGTGGCCGGCGCTCAACGGCCTGCTGTCCCGCATGGTCGACGCGACGCGGCAGGGCGGGTTGCAGGGCGGGATCGCGAGCATGAACAGCGTCGCGCAGATCATCGGCCCGCTGGTGGCGGCCCAATCGCTGGCGGCGGGCAGCACGCGCGGGTTCGACGGGGCGGCGTTTCTGGTCGCAGCGGCGCTGATGGGTAGCGCCACCCTTATCATCGCGTTCGCGACGCCCCATCTGCCAGCCCCCGACGCGCAAACGAAGGACACGGCATGATCGACCTCTATTACTGGCCCACCCCGAACGGCCACAAGATCACGCTGTTTCTGGAGGAAGCCGGGCTCGACTATGCGATCAGGCCGATCAACATCGGCGCCGGCGACCAGTTCGCACCCGAATTCCTGGCGTTCAGCCCGAACAACCGCATGCCGGCGATCATCGACCATGATCCCGCAGGCGGGGGAGCCCCCGTTAGCGTGTTCGAAAGCGGCGCGATCCTGCTGTACCTCGCCGAAAAGACCGGGCGCTTCGGCGGCTCAGACCTGCGCCAGCGCACCGACGTCCTCCAGTGGCTGATGTGGCAGATGGGCGGATTGGGTCCGATGCTGGGGCAGAACCATCACTTCACCCGGTACGCGCCGGAGCCGGTGCCCTATGCGATCGACCGCTATGTGACGGAAACCACGCGCCTGTACGGCGTGCTCGACCGGCAGCTTGCCGAGCGCGCGTTTATCACCGGCGACGACTACACGATCGCCGACATGGCCTGCTATCCGTGGATCATGCCGCACATCCAGGGGCAGGACTTCGGCGACTTTCCGAACCTCGCGCGCTGGCACGCAGCGATCAAGGCACGGCCCGCGACCGAACGCGCCTATGCCGTCGGCAAGGCGCTACGCAACGAGGGTGCGCCGATGAGCGACGCCGAAAAGAAAATCCTCTTCGGCCAGGGCGCCCGCCCCTAGCCCTCCCGTCCGGGCCGGCGGGCGAGCCCGACGTCGAGGTGCGCGCCCGCATCGAGCCGCCACGTCTCGCCGGTCACGACGCGCGCGTCGGGGTCGAGCAGCATCACGATTGGCCCGGCGATATCGTCGGCGTTCGCCGCCATCGCCATCGGGGTCGCGCCGGCGATGCGGGCGTTGAGCGCGGCGAAGCCCTCCGGCCCCAGCCGATCCTCGAACCAGCCGGTCCCGACATAGCCCGGCGCCACCGCATTAACGCGAATCTTCGGCGCCAGCACCCGCGCCAGACTCTGCGTCATGGTGATGAGCGCCCCCTTCGACGCGGCGTAGGCGACCGACGATCCATGCCCGTGCAGCCCCGCGACCGAGGCGACGTTGACGACCGCGCTCGCCGGCCCCTCTCGCATCGCCAGAGCACAGGCGCGGATCATCTGGAAAGCGGCGACGGTATTCAGCCGGTAGATGTCGACGAAATCCTCCGCCTGCAGCGCGTCGAGATCCTCATGATTGGCGAACTTCGTCCGGCCGGCGTTGTTGACCAGCAGGTCGATGCGCCCGAACGCATCGGTCGCCGCCTGCGCCAGCGCGCGGCAGGCGGCGTCGTCGGCGATGTCGGCCTGGACAGCGATCCCCCCGACCTCCGCCGCCAGCGCCTCGGCCGCGTCGCGGCTGCTGGCGTAGTTCACCACGCACTTCACGCCGCGCGCGGCGAGCCGGCGTACCACCGCCGCGCCGATACCGGTGCCGCCGCCGGTGACGATCGCGACCATCCCCTCCATGCTCATGCGGTCGCACTCGGTCGCGAGGATGCGCGCATATGCCAGTCCTTCAGATGCGGGGTCTCGTCGGTCAGCTTGATGCCGACGAAGGTCATGAAATCGATCGTGCAGAGCAGCACGACGTCGGCAATCGAGAAGCTATCCCCCGCCAGCCACTGCGTGTCGGCCAGCCGCGTATCGAACAGCGCGAGCGCCCGCGCGATGGCGGGGCGGTTGCTGTCGCCGAATTCGCGAAACTGCTGCGGCACGATCTTCGCGGTGAAGGGGTGCGCGTGGATCCACAGCATCGCCAGCGGATTGCCGAGCCGGAACTCGACGCGCCGCATCCACATGTCGACCCGCGCGATCTCGATCGGCGTGCGCCCGAACAGCGGCGGTTCGGGGTGGAGCGCGTCGAGGTAGCGGCAGATCGCGATGCTCTCGGTCAGCACTTCGCCGTCGTCCAGCACCAGCGCGGGTGTCTGGCCGAGCGGATTGACCGCCAGGAATTCGGGCGCCTTGTGCTCGCTCTTGGCGATCTGAACCGTCACGGTCGGCAGGACGATGCCCTTCTCCGCCGCGACGATCCGCACCCGCCGCGGGTTCGGCGCCGGCAGCGGCGTGTCGTAGAACAGCATGGGCGCAACCCTCTCCTCGCTTTTCGAACTTCGCGTATGGCATTTCGCTGGCTCGCCGCCTAGCTGTCCGATCGATGGAGACGCCGATGCCGACTGCCCCGCTGCCCACTGCTGATGCTATGCTGCACTCCGATTTCGCGACCCTGCCCGATCTGATCGCGGCGCATGCGCGGGAGCGGAGAGACAAGACCGCGCTGATCCACGGTGACGACACGCTCGACTATGCGACGCTCGACGCGCGGATGGATCGGTTCGCGGCGCGACTACAGGCGGACGGCGTGGCGCAAGGTGCGGCAATTGCGATCGTGGGGCCGGTATCGATCGCCTACGCCGTCGTGTTCCTCGGCGCCTTGCGCGCCGCATGCGTACCCACCCCGATCGCACCCTCGTCCACGCCCGAGCAGATCGCGGCGATGATCGCCGATTGCGGCGCGCCCGTTGTGTTCGCCGATGCCGGGATCGCAGACGCGGTGCCGCTTGCCGATCTAGCCGCGTGGCTGGCGCCGGAGGGTGCCTGCCCGGCTCCCGTCACGATCGCGCCCGGCGACCCCTTCAACATCATCTATTCCAGCGGCACCACCGGCACGCCCAAGGGCATCGTGCAGAGCCACGCGATGCGCTGGGCCCACATCGCCCGCAACGAAACCGCCGGGTTCGACACCGCGGTCACGATGATCTCGACGCCCCTCTATTCGAACACCACGCTCGTCAGCTTCCTGCCGACGCTCGCGTGGGGCGGGACGGTGGTGCTGCTCGGCAAGTTCGATGCGCGCGCCTTTCTCGAGGCAGCGGCAGCGCACCACGCGACCCATGCGATGCTGGTGCCAGTGCAATATGCGCGGATCATGGCGGTTCCGGACTTCGACATGTTCGACCTGTCGGCGTTCCGGCTGAAGACCTGCACTTCCGCGCCCTTCTCCGCAGCGTTGAAAGCCGAGGTCGTCGCGCGCTGGCCGGGGCTGCTGGTCGAATATTACGGCATGACCGAAGGCGGCGGCACCTGCCTGCTGATCGCCAACGCCTTTCCCGACAAGCTCCACACCGTCGGCAGGCCGATCGATGGCCACGACATTCGCCTGATCGACGACGACGGCCACGAAGTTGCGCCGGGCGAAATGGGCGAGGTCGTGGGCAGGTCGCCGGCGATGATGACCGGATACCATGGGCGCAGCGACGCCACGAGCGCGGCGGAGTGGTTTGATGCGGAGGGCAACCGCTACATCCGCCACGGTGACGTCGGGCGCTTCGACGCCGATGGCTTCCTGCAACTGCTCGACCGCAAGAAGGACGTCATCATTTCAGGCGGATTCAACATCTATCCGACCGATATCGAGGGGGTGCTGAACGCCCATCCGTCGGTCGCGGACGGCACCGTCGTCGGCGTGCCGAGCGCGGCGTGGGGCGAGACGCCGGTCGGCTTCTATGTTCCGGCTCCGGGTGGCGAGGACGCAGAAGCGATCCGCGCATACGTCAACGCCCGCGTCGGCAAGAACCAGCGGCTGAGCGCGCTGGAGGCGGTCGACGAGATGCCCCGCAACGCCATCGGCAAGGTGCTGAAGCGCGAGCTTCGCGACCGCTGGGTCGCCGCGCAGGGGGTGGCGGCATGACCGCGATCGCCGATATCCTGGCCGCCGCGACTCCGGTCGAGGGCGGGTTTCGCGTCGTCATCCCCGCCGACTGGTTGCAGGGGCGCACCGCTTACGGCGGGCTGTCGAGCGCGCTCGCGCTGCACGCGGCCAAGGCCAGCGACACCGACCTGCCGCCGCTCCGCTCCGCCCTGATCGCGTTCGTCGGGCCGCTGTCGGGCGAAGTGACCGTCACCGCGCAACGCCTCCGCCGCGGGCGCAACGCAGCCTTCGTCGAGGCGACGATCGTGTCCGACGCGGGCCTCGGCTATCGCGCGACCTTCGTCTTCATGTCGGACGTGCCCTCGCAGTTCGCGCATGACACCACGGTGCCGAACGACATGCCCCCGCCCGCCGCCGACGCGAAGCTCTACACCGGCCCGGCGGAGTTCTTCACCGGCAATTTCAATTTCCTCGACGTGAAGGAGGGGCTGCACGCGACCGAGTGGCTGCGCTGGGGGCGCCTGAGGGAGCGCGAAGGCCTCGACCCCGAAACCGCGCTGATCGCGGTCGCCGATGCCCTGCCCCCCGCCGCGCTGAAGCTGAACGGCGGCAAGCCCGCACCGGTCAGCTCGCTCACCTGGATCGTCAACGTGCTGACGCCGCGTCCCGAGACGCGCGACGGATGGTGGCTGCTCCACGCGACGACCGACCGCGCCGTCGGCGGCTATTCCAGCCAGCGGATGACCATCAGCAATGCCGACGGCGTACCGGTGGTCGATGCGATGCAGGGAGTCGCGGTGTTCGCCTGATTGCGACAAATCGCGACACTTTCGCGGTGACGTGACACACCGCCACGACAGGGGCGCAGCATAACCGCAGACGTGGCGGGTGCAGTTGCCCGCCGATCCTCTTCCGGAGTGTCCGCCGATGAAGCGTTTTCTGATCGCCGCCGCCCTGATGGGCACCACCGCCGTCGGCGGCTTTGCCTATGCTGCACAGACCCCGCCTGCCTCCAAGCCGCTGAAGGGCGACACCAACGCCGACGGCCAGATCAGCCGAGCGGAATTCATAGC
Source organism: Sphingomonas donggukensis (assembly GCF_023674425.1). Taxonomy (NCBI): domain Bacteria; kingdom Pseudomonadati; phylum Pseudomonadota; class Alphaproteobacteria; order Sphingomonadales; family Sphingomonadaceae; genus Sphingomonas; species Sphingomonas donggukensis. Next base: position 969,781 of record NZ_CP098401.1, on the reverse strand, counting down.
GCAGGCGCAGGCCAAGTTCGCCGCGATGGACACCGACAAGAACGGCGCGATCAGCCGTGAAGAGCGCCGCGCGGCACACGCCGACCGCGGCGGGCGTCACGGCAAGCGTGGCGGCATGGGCGGCCCGTTCGAGCCGGTTGCCGGCCAGGACGCGCCTGCTCCCGCAGGTCGCCCCGGTGTCGGAAAGATGCTCGAGCGCCTCGACACCAACGCCGATGGCCGCATCACGCGCGCCGAATACGCCGCGCAGGCCGGCACCCGCTTCGCGCGAATGGATGCGAACGGCGACGGCACCGTCGACAAGACCGAAATGGCGGCGATGCGCGGCGGTGGCCGTGGCATGGCGCGCATCGATGCCGACGGTAACGGTACGCTGACCCGTGCCGAGTTCGACAAGCAGTCCGAAACCCGCTTTGCCCGGATCGATTCGAACGGCGATGGCGTGATCGATGCGGCGGAGCGCGCCGCGATCGGCAACGCCATGCGCCAGGGCCGCGGCGGAAAGCCGCCCCGCATGGCCCCCACCCCTCCGCCCGCAGCGCCTACCGGCGCCTGAGGCCGGATCGCCAGCGCCGGGCGAACCCTCCTCCCCGTTCCGGCGCTGGCGGCTTTGCTCAAGTGTGATAACGCGATGGATATGTCCGCAGACCATCCGCATGTGCTGCTCGTCGACGACGAGCGTTCGATCCGCGAGCCGCTCGCGCAGTATCTCACCAAGCAGGGATTCCGCGTCACCCAGGCGGGCGATGCGGAGGGCGCGCGGGCGCGGATGACGGCCTATGCCATCGACCTCGTTGTGCTCGACATCATGATGCCGGGCGAGGACGGGCTGTCGCTGTGCCGCCATATCCGCGCGACCAGCGAGACGCCGGTGATCCTGCTGACCGCCAAGAGTGAGGAAACCGACCGCATCGTCGGGCTGGAAATGGGCGCCGACGATTACGTCGTGAAGCCGTTTTCCCCGCGCGAACTCGCCGCCCGGATCAAGGTCGTGCTGCGCCGCATGGCCGCCGGCGGCACGCGCCAGCATGCCCCCGACAGCGGCAGCTTCGCCTTCTCGGGCTGGGTACTGAAGACCGGCGAGCGCACGCTGGTGGACCGCGAAGGCGTGTCGGTGCCGCTGTCGACCGGCGAATATAATCTCCTGCTGGCGCTCGTCACCCGCCCGCGCCAGGTGCTGACCCGCGACCAGCTGCTCGACCTGACGCAGGGCCGCGAAGCCGCTGCGTTCGACCGCGCGATCGACAACCAGGTCAGCCGCCTGCGGAAGAAGGTCGAGGCGGATGCCAAGGCGCCCGAGCTCATCAAGACGGTGTGGGGCGGCGGCTACACGCTGGCATCGGAAGTCACGCGCCTGTGAGGCTGCGGCCATGAAGATGTGGCGCGGCCCGACGAGCCTTGCCGGGCAGATCGCGCTGCTGGTCGCGATCGCGCTGTTCGTGGCGCAGGCGATCAACTTCGGCCTCGCGCTGCGCGACCGCGCCAACTTCCGCCTGGCCCAGGCGACCCGTCCCGTCGCGACCCGGATTGCCGATGCGCTGGAGCGCGAGGCGGGCGGTGGCCGTGCCATCCAGGCCGACCGCGGCTATGTCCGCCGCGTCACGCTGAACCCGGTCGCGCCCTATCTGACGCGCAAGCCCGAGGTAGCGGAAGCCCTGCGCGCGCAGCTCGCGGAGCTGAACATCCCCGCCGGACGCATCGACACCGGTCTGCGCCCCGTGTCCGACGAGGAGCCGCCCCGCCGCGCCAACGGGCGCCGCGGGGAGCGGCGCATCGCGACCGTCGTCATCGCCGTCGAACAGCCGGGCCGCGGCTGGCTGAGGGTGGTCGCGCCGTGGCCGGGCTGGGAGCAGCGCATCTTCTGGCGGCTCGTCGCGCAGACGCTGATCCTCTACGGCATCGTCCTGCTCGCGGTGCTGTGGATCGGGCGCCGCATCTCGCGCCCGTTGCGCGAACTCGCCACCGCCGCCCGCGCCTTCCGCCCCGGCGAAGCGGCGCAGCCCGTGCCCGAAAGCGGCCCGGACGACGTGCGCGCGGTCATTTCCGCCTACAACACGCTCGGCACCCGCGTGACCGCGATGCTGGACGAGAAGGACCGGATGCTGGGCGCGATCGGCCACGATCTGCGCACCCCGCTCGCCGCGCTGCGCGTTCGGATCGAATCGGTCGAGGACGATACCGACCGCACCCGCATGGCCGACATCATCGACGAGATGACGCACACACTGGAAGACATATTGTCACTCGCGCGCCTCGGCCGGTCGAGCGAGCCGCCGATCGAGGTCGATCTGGCCGCCTTGGTCGATGCGGTGATCGACGATTTCCGCGATCTCGGCCATGATATCGCCGCCGACGAACCCGCGCGCCTGCCGATGCGGCTGCGGCCCGCGCTGATCCGGCGGGCGGTCCGCAACCTGATCGAGAACGCGATCAAATATGCCGGCGCCGCCGAAGTCGTCGTCACCCCCCTGCCGAACGCCGCGCGGATCGAGGTGCTCGATCGCGGGCCGGGTATCCCGCAGGATCGCATCGCCTCGGTCTTCGACGCCTTCATCCGTGTCGAAACCTCCCGCAACCGCGATACCGGCGGCATCGGCCTGGGCCTCGCGCTCGCCCGCGCCATCGTCGAGGAAGCCGGTGGCACGATCCGCATCGCCAACCGCGACGGCAGCGGCCTTGCCGCGACGATCGAATTGCCGCGGCGGTGAGGCAACAAAGCGCCAGTGTGGCCGTTATCCGATCCGGTGAGGCTGGAGCACGATGATGACGTTCGAGGAACACGCGCCGGAAGGCCGGGCCGGCGAAGCCTTTGCGGAACAGGGCGTGGTGATGCTGGACGGCCCCAACGGCGTGGCCGTCTCGCTGACCCCCGACGCGGCGGAGGCGACCGCCCGCAACCTGCATGCAGCGGCGCAGGAAGCCCGCCGCCAGCGCAGCAACGACGGCTGATCCCCGCTCGATGACCAGGACGTCACGACCGATCAAGGTCGCAAGCTACAACATGCGCAAGGCGATCGGCACCGATCGCCGCCGCAACCCCGAACGCACGCTGGAGGTGCTGCGGGAAATCGATGCCGACGTCATCGCGCTACAGGAATGCGACCGCCGCTTCGGCCAGCGAGCCGGGGTCATCCCGCTCCACCTGCTCGACGAACATTCGCCGTGGAAGGCGGTGCCCTTCGGCGTGCGCGCGCAGAGCATGGGCTGGCACGGCAACGCCCTGCTGGTGCGCAAGGACGCCAGCGTCGGCGACCGCGACATGATCCACCTGCCGACGCTCGAACCCCGCGGCGCGGTGATGGCGGACGTCAGCGTGCGCGGCGTCACGCTGCGCGCGGTCGGCATGCACCTCGACCTGTCGGGCCTCTGGCGACGGCGGCAGGCGCACGCGATCCTGTCGCACGTCGCCGCCTGCCCGACGCCGCACCCATCGGTGCTGATGGGCGACCTCAACGAATGGTCGCGCCAGGCCGGGTGCCTGCGCGATTTCCAGCGCGATTACATCAGCGCCGATACCGGCCCGAGCTTCCATGCCCGCCGCCCGGTCGCACGGCTCGACCGCATTCTTGCCTCGCGCGATCTCAGGATCACCGACTGCGGCGTCCATTCCAGCCTTGCCGCGCGCACCGCATCCGACCATCTGCCGATCTGGGCGACACTCGAAATCGCCTGAGGGGGGAGACGGTCGCGGCCATGCGCGAGAAGGAATTGCGGCTGGCGCTGGTGTGCTACGGCGGGATCAGCCTGGCGGTGTACATGCACGGCATCACGTCGGAGATCTGGCGCCTCGCGCGTGCCAGCCGCGCGCATCACGACGATGCCGATCCCGACACGGGCAGCGTCGGGGTGTACCGTGCGCTGCTCGCCGAGATCGCCGAGACGACCGACACCAACGTCCGCGTCCTGATCGATATCGTCGCGGGCGCGAGCGCGGGCGGCATCAACGGCATCTTCCTGGCGCAGGCAATGGCCAGCGGCCAGTCGCTCGACCCGCTGACCGCGATGTGGCTCGACAACGCCGATATCGAGGCGCTGCTGGATGCAGAGGCCGCCCCCGACCGCTTCTCGAAGCTCTGGGCGACGCCGCTCGCGTGGATGGTGTCCGACCGCAACCAGATCGCCGGCACCGTCGAGCCGGAAACGCGCGAGGAAGTTGGGCGCAAGCTGCGCCAGTTCATCCGCGCCCGCTGGTTCGAGCCGCCGTTCGGCGGCAAGCGCCTGACCCACATGATCCTCGACGCGTTCGATGCGATGGCGAACGGGCCCAAGGGCAAGCGCCTGCTGCCCGACGGCCAGCCGCTCGACCTGTTCGTTACCGTCACCGATTTCCGCGGCCATCCGGAGCGATTGCGGCTGAATTCCCCGGCGGAAGTGGTCGAGACCGAGCATCGCCTGGTCTTCCCCTTCTCCGATCGCGGCCACGGCGCCGGCGGCATCGGCGAGCCGATCGAACTGGCGCTCGCCGCCCGGGCGACGTCGAGCTTTCCCGGCGCCTTCCCCCCGCTGAAGGTCGCCGAGATCGACGCGGTGGCGAAGGAGCGCAAGCTGCGCTGGCCGACCCGCGACGCCTTCCTCGAACGCATGCTCCCGCGGCACGCCGCGATCGGCGGTGCCGAGGATGCGGTGCTGATCGACGGCTCGGTTCTCGCCAACGCGCCCTTCCGCCCCGCCATCGACGCGCTGCGCGACCGCCCCGCCAGGCGCCAGATCGACCGCCGCTTCGTCTATGTCGATCCGGTTCCGGGCTATCAGTTCAACCTGGGCGTCGCCGCTGCCGAAGCGCCCGGATTCTTCCAGACCATCATCGGCGCGCTGAGCGAGTTGCCGCGCCAGCAGCCGATCCGCGACAATCTGGAGGCGATCGAGGCGCGGACCGAACGGATCGAGCGGTTGCAGTCGATCCTGGCCGGCCTGCGCGGCGAAGTGGAGGCGCAGGTGATGCGCCAGTTCGGCTATACGCTGTTCCTCGATTATCCGACGCCGGCGCGCATTTCGGCGTGGCGGCGCCGCGCGCAGGTCGCCGCGGCCAAGGAGGCGGGCTTCGCCTATTCGGCCTATGCCCGGCTGAAGCTGGCCGACGTCACCGACGTCACTGTGCGCCTGTTGCAGATGGCGGGCGGCGACCTGCGCGGCGACCGCGCGCGTCGGTTGCGCGACGCGGTGCGCGCGACGCTCACTGCCCGCGGCATCGTCGCCGGGCATGCCGCCGACGTCGCCCATACATCGCCGATGGTCATATTCCTGCGCGAACACGACCTCGGCTTCCGCATCCGCCGCCTGCGCATCCTGGCGCGGCGCCTGACCGAGATGGACGAGGGCGCCGACGACGCCGCGCTCGCACCGGTGCGCTCGGCGGTGTACGAATCGCTCGCCGCCTACCTCGACCTCCAGCGGAGCGACCGCCACCTCGCGCTGCGTGCCGAGGTGCGGCGCACGAAGGACGATGCCGGCCCGCTGCTCGACGCGCTCGCCGCGGCGATGGACCTGCCGCGCATCGATGCCGAGACCGATCGCCGCCTGTCGGACGGTCTCTCCGCCCTCCCCAAGGACCAGCGCCGCCCGCTGCTGCTCGCCTATCTCGGCTTCCCCTATTTCGACATCGCCACTTTGCCCCTGCTGCAAGGCGAGGGTCTCGACGAATTCGATCCGGTGAAGGTCGACCGCATCTCCCCCGACGATGCGACCGCGATCCGCGAAGGCGGCGCTGCGGCGACGCTGAAGGGCACGCAGTTCCACAATTTCGGCGCGTTCTTCAGCCGCGCCTACCGTGAGAACGACTATCTGTGGGGGCGACTGCACGGCACCGACCGGCTGATCGACATCGTGGCATCGACGATTCCCGCCGGCACCCGCCTGAAGCCTGGGCGAATCGCGCAGATCAAGCGCGCTGCCTTCCTCGCCATCCTCGATGCGGAGGAGCCGCGGCTGACCACGATCGCCACGCTGTTCCGGACGCTCAGGGCAGAGATCGGCGGACGGCGCGGCTAGAGGATTGGCAATCCGCGCGCGACGCGCATAAGCTGCACCTCATGCAGTTTCTGAAAACGTTGCTGATCGTCTTCACCGTCGCGCTCGGCGTGGCCTTTGCCTTCAACAACTGGGACGTCGTCCCCGTGCGGCTGTGGGGCGGGATGATCGTCGATATCAACCTGCCGCTGCTGATGCTGGTCTGCTTCCTCGCCGGCCTGGTCCCGACGTGGCTTTGGCATTATGCGGTGCGCTGGCGGCTGAAGCAGCGCCTGTCGTCGAGCGAGCGCGCGGTGCAGGACTTGCGCACCGTCGCCGTCGCGCCCGCCCCGATCGCGCCCGGCCTCATCACCCCCGGCGATGCCGAGCCGGTGCCGCCGCTTGCGCCCGCCCCCGCGCCGCCGCAGATCGACGATCCCCGTCCGTGAGCAGCCCGCTCTACGTCGCGCTGGACACCCCCGACCTTGCCCGCGCCAAGTCGATCGCCGCCCGCGTCCGCAACCATGTCGGCGGGATCAAGCTCGGCCTCGAATTCTTCATGGCCAACGGTCGCGCCGGGGTGCGCGAGATGGCCGACGTCGGCCTGCCGATCTTCCTCGACCTGAAGTTCCACGACATCCCGAACACCGTCGCCAAGGCGGTGCAGGCGCTGCGCGGGCTGGAGCCTGCGATCCTGACCGTCCACGCCGCGGGTGGCCGCGCGATGATGGAGGATGCCAAGGCGGCCGCGCCCGAGGGTACGAAGGTGGTCGCGGTGACGATGCTCACCAGCCTCGACGCCAGCGACCTCGCCTCGATCGGAGTCGGATCCGATCCGCACGATCAGGTGGTGCGGCTGGCCGAGCTGGCACGCGAATCGGGCATCGACGGCATCGTGTGTTCGGGAGAGGAAGTCGCCGCCGCGCGCAAGGTCTGGCGCGACGGCTTCTTCGTCGTGCCCGGCGTGCGTCCCGCCAACGGCTCCGCTGGCGACCAGAAACGTGTCGTCACCCCCCGCGCGGCGCTCGACGCCGGTGCCTCGATCCTGGTCGTCGGTCGCCCGATCACGCTGGCCGAAGATCCCGACATGGCCGCGCGCGCGATCGAGGCGACGCTGTAACTTCCGCGCGATGTCAGACCTGACGATCCGCCCAGCGGTCCGCGACGACCTCGCGCGACTGCACCCCGTGATCGAGCGGGCGTATCGCGGCGAAGCGGCGCGTGCAGGCTGGACGCATGAGGCCGATCTCGTTCCCGGCGCGCGTACCGATCTCGCCACGCTCGAAGCAATCGTCACCGATCCGCACGCGCGCTTGCTGGTCGCGTTCGATGGCACCGACCCGGTCGGCAGCGTCCATGTCGAGAGCCGCGGCGATGGCCTCGCCTATCGCGGCCTGCTGTCGGTCGATCCGCAGCGGCAGGCGGACGGCATCGGCAGCCGCCTGATCGCCGCCGCCGAAGCCTGCGCGCGCGACACCTTCGGCGCGAACGCCATCGAAATGACCGTCATCGACGTCCGCACCGCGCTGATCGCCTATTACGAGCGCCGCGGCTACGCGCTGACCGGTGAGCGTCGCGCTTTCCCGGTCGCGGTCGAGCCGCCGCTGCATCTGACGGTACTGGTAAAGCCCCTCCCCTGACGCCTATGGCGGTGCCATGCCCGTCAGCGCAAAAATATGCGGCCTATCGACCGAAGACACGCTCGGCGCCGCCATCGCCGGTGGCGCGAGCCACGTCGGCTTCGTATTCTTCGCCCCCTCCCCGCGCGACGTCGACCCGGCCCGCGCCGCCGCGCTGGTCGCGATGGTCCCCGACCATGTCCGTGCGGTCGGCGTGTTCGTCGATCCCGACGACGCGGCGGTCGAGCGCGCGGTAAGCGTCGCCGGGATCGATACGCTCCAGCTGCACAAGACCGCTCCCTCCCGCGTCGCTGCTTTACGCGCACGGTTCGGTATCGAAACCTGGGCGGCGGTGGCGGTGAAGACCCGCGCCGACCTCGACGCCGCGCGCAGCTACGCCGGCGCCGCCGACCGCATCCTATACGACGCCAAGACACCGGACGGCGCCGCGCTGCCCGGCGGCATGGGGGTGCGCTTCGACTGGAGCCTGCTCGATGGCTTCCGCCATCCGCTGCCGTGGGCACTCTCGGGCGGGCTCGATGCCGGCAATGTGGCGGAAGCCGTCCGCCGCACCGGTGCGACGCTGGTCGACGTCTCCTCGGGCGTCGAAAGCGCGCCGGGGGTCAAGGATGTGGACAAGATCGCCGCCTTCCTCCAATCGGTCGCGCAGCTATGACCACCCCAAATTCCTTCCGCGCGCAGCCTGATGATCGCGGCCATTTCGGCGAATACGGCGGGCGCTACGTCGCCGAGACGCTGATGCCGCTCGTGCTCGACCTCGATCGCGAATATCGCGCGGCGAAGGCGGACCCGGCATTCCGGGCGCAGTTCGACGACCTGCTCGAACATTATGTCGGTCGCCCGAGCCCGCTCTATTATGCCGAGCGGTTGACCGAGATGCTTCGCGAGAGCGCCCCCGAAGGCATGGGCGCAGAGGTCTGGTTCAAGCGCGACGAGTTGAACCACACCGGCGCGCACAAGATCAACAACTGCATCGGCCAGATCCTGCTCGCGATCCGCATGGGCAAGACGCGGATTATTGCCGAGACCGGCGCCGGCCAGCACGGCGTCGCGACCGCCACCGTCTGCGCGCGGTTCGGGCTGCCCTGCGTCATCTACATGGGCGCCAAGGACGTCGAGCGTCAGGCACCGAATGTCTTCCGCATGAAGCTGCTCGGCGCCGAAGTCCGCCCTGTGACCAGCGGCGCGCACACGCTGAAGGACGCGATGAACGAGGGGATGCGCGACTGGGTCGCGAACGTCCACGACACGTTCTACATCATCGGCACCGCCGCCGGCCCGCATCCCTACCCCGAGCTGGTCCGCGATTTCCAGAGCGTGATCGGGCGCGAGGCGCGCGCGCAGATGCTGGAGCGCACCGGCAAGCTTCCCGACCTGCTCGTCGCCGCGATCGGCGGGGGCAGCAACGCGATCGGCCTGTTCCACCCCTTCCTCGACGATGCCGACGTACAGATGCTCGGCGTCGAGGCGGCGGGCGAGGGTCTCGACAAGAAGCATGCGGCGAGCCTTGCCGGTGGCTTCCCCGGCGTTCTCCACGGCAACAAGACCTATCTGCTCCAGGACGACGACGGCCAGATCACTGAGGCACACTCGATCTCCGCCGGCCTCGACTATCCCGGCATCGGCCCGGAGCACGCGTGGCTGAAGGATATCGGCCGGGTCGAATATACCGCGATCACCGACACCGAGGCGCTCGACGCCTTCCAGCTGCTGTGCCGGACGGAAGGTATCATCCCCGCCCTCGAACCCAGCCACGCCATCGCCGCGGTCGCGAATCGCGCGCGGGAGATGCGGCGCGACCAGGTGATTCTGGCGAACCTGTGCGGGCGCGGCGACAAGGACATCTTCACCGTGGCCGACGCGCTGGGAGTGGCGATGTGATCTTAATCGCGCTGAAGTGGATGTGTTGGCTCGTCTTAGCTTGCGGCCTCTTCTTCATTTTTTGGAGCGTTTTACGCGAGTTCTCAGCACTGACTGGGACTGAGATTCTTGGACAATCGCTCGCATGGATAATTGCGCTTTGGACGGCAATTCCTATTGCAACTCTCATGCAGCGGAAGGTTGCTTGGCTCAGGCCGCGCGGCGTGCGCACCTTATGACCCGCCTCTCCACCGCTTTCGCCAAGGGCCGTCCCGCGCTCGTCACCTTCGTCACCGCGGGCGATCCGACTGTGGCCACCACGCCCGCCATCCTCGACGCGCTGGTCGCCGGGGGTGCCGATGTCATCGAACTCGGCATGCCGTTCACAGACCCGATGGCCGACGGCCCCGCGATCCAGGCGGCGAACCTGCGTAGTCTCGGCGGCGGCACCACCACCGCCGACATCCTGTCGATCGCCAAGGACTTTCGTGCCCGTCATCCGGACGTGCCGCTCGTCCTGATGGGCTACGCCAATCCGATGCTGCGCCGCGGGGCGGACTGGTTTGCCGATGCCTGTGCCGACGCCGGTGTCGACGGCGTGATCTGCGTCGACATCCCGCCCGAGGAGGACGATGCGTTCGGCCCTGCGCTCCGGGCCAAGGGCGTCGCCCCGATCCGCCTCGCCACCCCGACCACCGACGCCGCGCGCCTGCCGACGGTGCTCGATGGCGCCAGCGGGTTCCTCTACTACGTGTCGGTCGCCGGGATCACCGGTCTGCAACAGGCCGCGCAGTCCTCGATCGCCGAGGCCGTCGCCCGGCTGAAGGCCGCGACCGACCTGCCCGTCGCGGTCGGCTTCGGCATCCGTACCCCCGAACAGGCCGCTGCGGTCGCCGCGGTCGCGGACGGCGTCGTCGTCGGTTCCGCGATCGTCGACCTCGTCGCCATCCACGGCGCCGATGCCGCCGAGCCGGTGCGCGCCTATATCTCCACCCTCGCCGACGCCTGTCGGCACCCGAAGAACAAGGAAGCAGCAGCATGAGCTGGCTCGACCGCGTCCGCAACGCGATCCCCTTCGTCGCCAAGCGCGAGACGCCCGACAACCTGTGGCACAAGTGCAAGGGCTGCGGGCAGATGGTGTTCGTGAAGGAGCTGGAGGACAACCAGCACGTCTGCCCGAAATGCGATCACCACGACCGCATCGGGCCATCGCTGCGCTTCGACTATCATTTCGACGAGGATAGCTGGACCGTCCTCGACAGCCCGCGTGTCGCCGAGGATCCGTTGAAGTTCCGCGATTCCAAGCGCTACATCGACCGGCTCAAAGCCGCCCGCGTCGCCACCGGCGAACAGGACGCTTTCGTCAACGCGGTCGGCACCATCGACGGCAACCGCGCCGTCATCGGCGTGCAGGACTTCGCCTTCATGGGCGGATCAATGGGCCAGGCGGTCGGCGAGGCATTCGTCGCCGGCTGCGAAGCCGCGATCGCAGAGCGTGCGCCCTACATCGTCTTCACCGCCAGCGGCGGCGCGCGGATGCAGGAGGGCATCCTCAGCCTGATGCAGATGCCGCGCAGCACCGTCGCGATCGAGATGCTGCACGACGCCGGCCTGCCCTACATCGTGGTACTGACCGACCCGACGTCGGGCGGGGTCATGGCCGCTTATGCGATGCTCGGCGACGTGCAGATCGCCGAGCCCAATGCGACGCTCGCCTTCACCGGGCGCCGCGTGATCGAGAACACGATCCGCGAAAAGCTGCCCGACGATTTCCAGACGAGCGAATATTACCGCGACCACGGCCTGATCGACATGGTCACCCACCGCCGCGACCTGAAGGAAACGCTGGGTCGGCTGGTCGCGTATCTGACGCCGGTCAAGCAGGCGGCGTAGCAAGAAGAAGCCCTCTCCCCTTGGGGAGAGGGTTGGGAGAGGGGGGAGCCTCGCAGAGACCGACGCTCGCGGCACGACCCCTCGCCGAACCTCTCCCCCGGAGGGGGGAGGGAGTAAAGACAGATGGACCACGCCACCTCCACCTCCCCCGCCGTCCAGGCACAGCTCGATCGCCTGACGATGCTGTCGCCCGGTGCCGATATCCTCGGCCTGGCCCGCATCGCGCAGCTGCTGGCGCGGCTCGGCGATCCGCATCTGCGCCTTCCGCCGGTGTTCCACGTCGCCGGAACCAACGGCAAGGGATCAACCTGCGCGTTCCTGCGCAGCGCGCTGGAGGCGGAGGGCTACCGGGTCCACGCCTACACCTCGCCGCACCTCGTCCGCTTCAATGAGCGCATCCGGGTGGCCGGACAGCTGATCGAGGACGAACCGCTGGCCACCGTCATGGCCCGCGTGCTCGACGTGGCCGAGGGGATCGGCGCGAGTTTCTTCGAAGTCTCGACCGCTGCTGCGTTCCTGATGTTCTCCGAAGTTGCCGCCGACGCCTGCGTGATAGAGGTGGGCTTGGGCGGGCGGCTCGATGCGACCAACGTCGTCGTCGATCCCGCGGTCTGCGGCATCGCCCAGCTCGGCATCGATCATCAGAGCTTCCTCGGCGACACCGCCGTCGCCATCGCTCGCGAAAAGGCCGGCATCGCCAAGCCCGGCCGCCCGCTCGTGACCCTCGCCTACACCGACGACGTCGCCCGCGCGGTGGCCGAGGTCGCCGACACCGCGGGCGCCGCCTTGCATATCGAGGGTCGCGACTGGACCGCGCTGGTCAGCGATACGCTCGCCTACGCCGACGCGCGCGGATCGTTGGACACGCCGCTCCCTGCGCTGTCGGGCGGGCACCAGGCGCGCAACCTCGCGCTCGCCACCGCGATGCTGCGCCATCAGGACCGAGTGCCCGTTTCGTCCGCGGCGCTCGCGACCGCGGCGACGACGACCCGTTGGCCGGCGCGGATGCAGCGGCTGGGCGACGGCCCGTTGGTCGCGACGCTCGCGCCGGGCTCGCGAGTCTGGCTCGACGGCGGGCACAATCCCGCTGCCGCGGATGCGGTCGCCGATGCGCTGCGGCAGGTGCTTGGCGGCGCGCGCGCGCATCTGGTCGTCGGCATGCTCGCGAACAAGGATGCGGCGGGATTCCTCGCGCCCTTCGCCTCGCTCGCGGCATCGCTGACGGCGGTCCCGATCCCGGGCCATGACCACCACGCCCCCGACCATCTCGCCGAGATCGCCCGCGGCCTTGGCGTGCCGGCCACGACGGCTGCGGACGTTTCCGCCGCGCTGAGGCCGCTGGCGGATGCGCCGGTCGATATCGCCATTCTCGGCTCGCTGTATCTCGCGGGCGAAGTGCTCCGCGACAACGACGAACTGCCCGACTGACTCTTTATTGCGATTGACTATCAATAGCGATGTGGCACACTCTGCGGACCAGCCAGTGGAGTCCCCGGATGCCCGACAGCGCCCCTCTCGCCGATACACTTGCCGCCGTCCTGCCCCGGTTGCAGCCCGACGACGCTGCTGTTCGCCTGCCGCCAGATGGGCGCCCACGGCCTTGAGGACGCTAGCGCCGCCCACGCCTTCCTCATCGCATTAGGCAAGGATTTCCGCCGCCCGCTGGTCCTGCTGCGCACGCTCATGATGGAATTGTCCGCCGCCGCGACCCGCCCGATCCGGATCGCGCCGTGGTGCTGCTGTCGCATGACCGGCAGTGAAGCGGCGTTGATCGACGTGCTGGGCAGGAGCCTGTCGAACGAGCACGCCGCCCACCTGTTGCTAGCCGACATGCTTGGCGTCCGCCACGCCGGCGGCCCGCTCGCGACCGCGACGGCCCTCGCCATCGCCATCGCCGACCAGGGCATGCCGATCGGCGGCTAATCGTTCGCCCGCAACTCCGCGAGTTTGCGCGTCGCCCAGGCGTACATGTCGGCCTCTGCCGCGCGCTGCTGCCGGTCGAGCCGCTTCATCCGCGCCTCGACCTCCTCCAGCACGCGGCGCGCGCGGCCTTCATATCCCTGCTCCAGCAAAAGGCCCGCATAGCGGCAGCGCGCTTCCTCCCCGGGCAAGCGCGTGACCACATCGGCATAGATCTCCAGCGCCTCGTCCTCGCGGCCAAGATGATCGAAGATGCGTGCCCGCAGCATTGCGCGGCGATCGGTCTCGTTCTGCCCGGTCACCGGGGCAAGGTCGTCGAGCATCGCCAGCGCCGCTGCCGCATCGCCCGTCTCGAACAGCGAGCGGGCGAGCTTCGCCCGGGTCGCCGCGTCGCCGATCGTCGTCCGCGACAACGCCTCGCGATAGGCGGCCACCGCCTCGTCATGCCGCCCTAAATCGGCCAGCGCGTCGGCGACCCGCACCCGGTTGGCCACGGTATCGGACAGGTCGAGCGCATCGCGCGCCGCGCGCAACTCGCGCTCCGGATCGATCTTCGCAAGCGCCGCCGCCTTCACCGTGCGGACGTGACGGTTGCCCTGCATGCCCGGCAGCACTTCGACCACGAAATACGCGATCGCGCTGGCGACGGGCAGGAAGAACAGCGCCATGATCCACAGCTGGTTGCGGCGATTGCGGATGACATGGACGATGCAGGCGATCTGCATCGCGATCACCGCGGCATAGGCGATCAAGCGGCGCTCTCCGTCCGCGCGTCCCCCTCGCCCTCGACGCCCGCCGACCCGATCGATCGGTCGATCAGCCCGGATCGCAGCATCAGCCAGTATATCACGATCCCCGGCACGGCGAGGGCAGTGGTGATGAGGTAGAAGTCGACATAGCCAACCGCCTCGATCACCGCGCCCGCGGTTGTGCCGGTCAGGAACCGCCCGGCGATGGCGGCAGCGGCGGAGAGCAGGGCGAACTGCGTCGCGGTGAAGCGCAGGTTGCACAGTGCCGACAGGTACGCGACGATCGACACCCCGCCGACGCCGCTTGCGAAATTCTCGAACCCGATGGTCCACGCCAGCATCGGCATCGAATGGCCGACCGCTGCAAGTCCCGCGAAACTCAGGTTAGACACTGCCATCAGCACCAGCCCGACCATGACCGCGCGCTTCATGCCCATCTTGGCGTAGATCACCCCGCCGACGAAGATCCCGACCAGCAGCGCGATGAAGCCGACCCACACGTCGCCGGCCAGGATTTCGGGCTTGGTGAAGCCCAGCTGCACCAGCAGGTCGCGGATCATCAGATTGGCAAGCGTGTCGCCGATCTTGTGAACCAGCACGAACAGCAGCACGATGACCGCGCCTTCACGCTTGAAGAAATCGGCAAGCGGGGTCCAGAATGCCGCCGCCAACGCACCCACGCCGCGGATCGGTGCCGGCTCGTTGTGGCGCGCGGGCTCGCCCATGAACATCGACGCGATCGGCGCGGCGAACACCAGCGGGATGCAGGCGTAATAGCCCCAGCTCCAGCCCGACACATTGGCGACGCCGAGCGCGATCGAGGCGGCGAAGAACGCCCCCAGCCGCCAGCCATATTGCGACATGCCCGATCCGACACCCAGCTGGCGCGGCTCCAGCGTCTCGATCCGGTAGGCGTCGATGACGATGTCGAACGTCGCGCCGGCAAAGCCGAGCAAAAGCGCGCCGACAACCACGGGTTGCAGGCTCTGCGCCGGGTCCGCGGCGCCCATCACCACGATCGCTCCGGACGCCAGCAGCGCCGCGACCCACAGCCACGACCGCCGCTGGCCGATCGCCGACGACAGCAGCGGCACGCGCAACCGATCGATCAGCGGCGCCCAGATCCATTTGAAGCTGTAGATCAACAGTGCGAGCGCGAACGCCGACACCGATTTCTTCTCGATCCCCGCCTCGGCCAGCCGGTTGGTCAGCGTTGCGGCGAGCAGGGTGAACGGCGTGCCCGACGAAATTCCCAGGAACAGCGCGGTCAGCGGTGCCGGCTCCAGATACGGCTTCACCCCGTCCCACCAGCTCGCCGCGCCCGAATCCGTCACGCTCGTCATACTTGCTCCCCGCTCCCAGGCGCGCGAGACTAGCGGAAAAGCACGGGAGAGGAAGCATGAACGCACCGACGCAGGGCCAGCTCGCCCTCGCTGCGCGGCTGGCGGCAGGCGGCGAGGGCGAGCGCCACGCGATCGCGCATGTCGATGCGTCGGCCTACACCTCGCCCGAGCGCCATGCCGCCGAACGCGCGCGCATCTTCGACCGCGTGCCGCTGGTCATCGCGCCATCGGCATTGCTGCCGGACCGCAACATGGCGGTGCCGCATAACGGCTTCGGCAAGCCGCTGCTCGTCACGCGCGACAGCGATGGGAAAGCACACGTGTTCCTCAACGTCTGCCGCCACCGCGGCACCCGGCTGGTCGAGGGGCAGGACTGCGTGAAGGCCCCGCGGCTCGTCTGCCCGTATCATGCCTGGAGCTATGCCACCGACGGTCGCCTGGTCGGCGTGCCCCGTGCGGAGGTGTTCCCCGGACTCGACAAGGCCGACTATGGCTTGCGCGAGCTACCGTCGCGAGAAGTGGGCGGACTCATCTGGTTCGCCTTCGACGAGGCCGCCGATTTCTCCGAAGCGCAGGCGTTGGCCGGCGATTTCGCCGCGTTCGACCTCGCCGAGCACTACCTGTTCCGTCGCCGCACCCATGACGTCGCCGCAAACTGGAAGCTCGTCATGGACGCCTTCCTCGAAAGCTATCACGTCGCGCGCCTGCATGCGGGCACGATCGGCCCGTTCTTCAAGGACGGCGTGTCGACCGCCGACAGCATCGGCGTGCATCAGCGTTCTGCGGTCGGGCGCGCGGCGGACGACGCCGCGCTCGCCTCGACCGACTGGTCGGTGCTGCGCCGCGCGATCACCTTCACCTATCAGATGTTCCCCGGCACGGTCCTGATCGCCAGCCCGGACTACATCAACCTGATGGTCCTGATGCCGCAGTCCGAGGGCCGCGTGCTGGTCGACGATTTCATGCTGATCCCGCAGGCGCCCGCGACCGACAAGGCGCGCGACCATTGGGAGCGCAGCTGGGACCTGCTCGACGGCGGCGTGTTCGCCAGCGAGGATTTCCGCGCCGCCGCGCTCGGGCAACAGGGGCTGGCGTCCGGCGCGATCAACCGGGTGACGCTCGGCGGACTGGAGGCCGGCATCCGCACTTTCCACGACACGGTGGAAACGATGCTCTCCCCTGCGCCGCCTGCGATCAGGCCGGTTGCAGGAACAAGGTGAAGCTCGGCGGCAGGCGCTTGGGCACCTTGCCGTCCATCACTTTCTCCAGCGCCGCAATCGCCGCGAGCAGGTCGCGCTGCGGATAGGGCTTGCCAAGGCAGCCCGCCGCCAGCGACTGCGCTTCACCGGGGCATTGGCCGGTCACGAACACGACCTTGATCCCGCGGAGATGCGCGGCGCGCGCTACCTCGACCCCGCTGCCGTCCGACAGGTTGACGTCGACCAGCACCAAGTGGATGTCTTCGGCGCTTTCGATCGTCACCAGCGCGTCGGCGACGGTGTCGAACGTGCCGACGATCTCGAAGCCTTCGCTGCCCAGGAAGTGTTCGGTATCGAACGCGACCAGCGGCTCGTCCTCGACGACGAGGACGCGGCTGATGCGGCGCTCCTTCTTACCGAACAACATGATGCCCTCCCGGTCCCGGACGCGGGACGCCAGTGTAACGCGCCAAGTCGTTTCGGGACGCAAAGTTTTTTTGTCACGTGGGTGCGCGTCGTCTAAGGCGCCATCCGTGCACCGAACCGGATCAAAAGAGCCCGCGCGCCCGCCCGAGCAGCAGCGTATCGCCAAATTGCTGGCGCGCGCCGGCGTAGCGTCGCGGCGCGAGATCGAACGGATGATCGCCGAGGGGCGGGTCGCGCTGAACGGCGTGACGCTCGACACGCCGGCGACGATCCTGACGTCGCTGACGGGCGTCACCGTCGATGGCGTCGCGGTGCGCGCGGCGGAGGCGGCGCGGCTGTTCCTGTTCCACAAGCCCTCGGGCCTTCTCACCGCGGCCAACGACCCCGCCGGGCGCCCGACCATCTATGATCGCCTGCCCCCCGACCTGCCGCGGCTGATGCCGGTCGGGCGCCTCGATCTCGCGACCGAGGGGCTGTTGCTGATGACCACCGACGGCGAACTGAAGCGCCAGCTCGAACTGCCCGCGACCGGCGTCGAGCGCGCCTACCGCGCCCGTGCCTATGGCGCGGTCACCCAGGCCCAGCTCGAGGATCTGATGGACGGTGTCGAGGTGGAGGGCGTGCGCTACGGCCCGATCGACGCCAACCTCGAACGCCGCACCGGCGCCAACGTCTGGATCGAGATGGTGTTGACGGAGGGCAAGAACCGCGAAGTCCGCCGCGTGCTGGAACACCTTGGTCTTCGCGTCAGCCGGCTCATCCGCACCCGCTACGGCCCATTCATCCTTGGCGACATGCCGGTCGGTGCGATCGGAGAAGTCCGCAGCCACGATCTCGACGCCTTCCGCGCGAGACTGAAGGGCAACAAGGCCAAGGCGACCGACGATGCCCGCGCCAACCCGATCGCGGTCAGCGTAGGCGCGAAGCCGCGCCGCTCCGCTGTGCCCGCGCCGAACCCCGACGTGCCCGCCGCGCCGCGCCGCCCGGCGACCGAGCCCGAGGGTACGCGCCGTCTCCGCCCGCCCGTGCCGCGCAAGCGCGAGGTGCGCGAGGAACTCGATACCCGCCCGCAGCGCCCGAGCCGCGCCCGGCCCGACGGCACTGCCTGGACCGAGCGTCCGCCCGCCCCCCGCGACCGCGCCGCGCCGCCGGCCGATGCCGGGGGGCGTTCTGGCCGCACCGACCGCGCCCAGCGCTCCGAACGCCCGGCACGTCCCTCCCGCGACAGCCAGGCCGCCTATGCGGCTCGCCCATCGACAGCGCCACGCGGCGAACGCCCGGTCGCCGCCCGCCCGCCCCGCTCGGCGCACGCCCCGCGACCGGACGCCGACGCGCGCGAGGACATCACTACCCGTCCCCGCCGCGCGCGCGCCGGCCCGGTGACGGCCCGCTCCGACACCGACACCACACCCACCCCGCGGCCCAAGCGCGGCGCCGGCTGGGCGAAGGCCAGGCCGAAGCCCGGCGCGAAGCCCGGCAAGCCGAGGCGCCCGCGCTCGTGAAGCGTCAGGGTATGCGCATCATCGCCGGTCAGTGGCGCGGTCGCGCCATCGTCGCGCCGCCGGGCGACGCCACCCGCCCGACCGCCGACCGCACGCGCGAGGCGCTGTTCTCGATGCTGGTCAGCCGCCTCGGCAGCTTCGACGGGCTGGCGGTCGCCGATCTGTTCGCGGGCTCGGGCGCGCTGGGGCTGGAGGCGCTGTCGCGCGGCGCCGCGACCTGCCTGTTCGTCGAACAGGATCGCCCCGCGATCGACGCGCTCAAGGCCAATATCGCGACGCTCGGCGCCAAGGGGGCGGATGTGCGCGCGACGTCGGTGTTGGCGCTCGGCCCGGCGCAAAAGCCGCTCGACCTGGTGATGCTCGACCCGCCCTATGCCAGCGGCGCCGGCAACGTCGCCCTCGACAAGCTCGCCCGCCTCGGCTGGATCGGCCCGGCGACCTGGGTCAGCGTAGAAACGATGAAGGGCGAGGCGGTCGAGGTGGCGGGCTTCGCGGTCGATGCGGAACGCGTGTACGGGAAAGCGATGCTGACGTTGTTGAGGCTAGCGTAACAGCCCCTCTCCCATCGGGAGTTTGGGGTCGGCCATGCCCCCGGCATGGCCTGAACATCACGGGGTGATGTTCACCCCAAACTGGTTGCGCAGACTTGGCAGCTTGCTGCCTAGTCGTAGCTGGGTGAGGGGATCACCCTATCGAGAGCGCGTCCCCTCATCCAACTTCCGCTAGGCAGCAAGCTGCCAAGCTCCAGTATCCTTCTCCCTCCGGAGAAGGTTTTGGTTCCCCCCTACCCCAGCAAATCCAGCACCGCCGCGGTCATCGCCGTGGCCCCCGTCACCACCGCCGCCTCCGGATCGATCTTGAACAGCGGCGAGTGATGTGTCGGCACCGCCGGCCCGCCCCGCGCCGCCGCATCCAGCGCAGCCTTGGGCGTGCCCCCGACCGAGAAATAATAGCCCGGCACCTTCAGCTCGGGCTGGACCAGATACGCGAAGTCCTCCGCCCCCATCCCGTTCTGCTCGAACGGCAGCACCGCCGGCGCGCCCAATACCGTCGTCATCGTCGCGTTCAGCCGGCGGGCGAGCGCGGCGTCGTTGATCGTCGTCGGCGTGCCTTCGCTCACCGTCACGACCGGCAGCTTGTCGGCGGGCATCCCGTTCAGCCGCCCCACACCCTCGGCGACCCGCTTGATCCCGGCAAGCAGTTCGGCGCGGGTCTTTTCGTCATTGGCGCGCACCGTCACCTGCAACGCGGCGCGATCCGAGATGATGTTGTGCTTCGTCCCGGCATGGAACGACCCCACCGTGATGACGCCCGGCGCAAGCGGCGATTTCTCGCGGGAGATCAGGCCTTGCAGCGCGATGACGAGCTGGCTCGCCATATAGACGGGGTCCTTGCCGGCGTCCGGCGACGCCCCGTGCGCGCCGATACCGGGCACGACGATATCGACCGCGTCCGACGACGAATATTGAATGCCCTCCGATGCCGAAACCGTTCCCGTCGGCTGCTGCGCGTTGACGTGGAAGGCGAGCGCATAGTCGGGCTTCGGAAAGCGCGTATAGAGCCCGTCCTTCAGCATCGCCGCCGCGCCGCCGACCCGCTCCTCGGCGGGCTGGACGATCATCACGACCGTGCCCTTCCACCGGTCCTTCATCGCCGCCAGCCGCCGCGCGGTCGCGACCATCGCGGTGATGTGGGTGTCGTGGCCGCAGGCGTGCATCACCGGCTGCTCGACGCCGTCCACGCCGACCTGCCGCGCGACCGACATGTTGGGCAACCCCGATGCTTCCTTCAACGGCAGACCGTCCATGTCGGCGCGCAGCAGCACGGTCGGCCCGGCGCCGTTGCGCATGACCGCGACGACCCCGGTGCCGCCGACCCGCTCGGTCACGGTCGCCCCCGCCGCGCGCAATTCCTTCGCCATGCGGGCGGCGGTGGCGGTTTCCTTGAACGACAGCTCCGGGTTACGGTGGAACCAGTCCCACAGCTTACCCAGATCCTTCGCGTAATCCGCCCGGATCGCGGTTTCATAGGCGGGCGGCGCGACCGGCGACGCAGCGGCGAGCAACAGCGGCAGGATCATGGGTCAGACTCCCTCGAGGACCACCGGCGCGACCGGCTTCGGTTTCAGCAGCAACAGCGCGACCAGGCTCACCGCCGTCGCCGCGCTCAGGTACAGGCCGACCGGCGCCAGCCCGCCCTTCAGTGCCAGCCCCTGCGCGATCAGCGGGGTCAGCCCGCCGCCCAGCACCCCGGCGATGTTGAAGGTCATCGACGCGCCCGTGTAGCGCACCCGCGGCGGGAACAGCCCCGGCAACCACGCGCCGAGCGGGCCATAGACGAACCCCATCGCCAGCAGCGCCAGCGCCAGGAAAACGAACGCGCCGAACAGCGAATGCTCGACCAGCGGCGCAATCACGAACCCCAGCACGATCGTCGCGACACACCCGCCCGCCAGCACCCGCCGCTCGTCGAAATGCCGGTCGGCCAGCCATGCCGCGGCATAGATGCCGACCGCCATGAACAGGATCGCGCCCAGCTGCACGCCCAGGAACGCCTGCATCGAATAGCCGAGCGTCTTGGTCCCATACCCCAGCAGGAACGCCGTCCCGACATAATAGGTCGCGAAGCACGCGATCGCTCCGACCGGGCCACCGACCAGCATCCCGCCGTGGCTGCGCACCAGCTCCGCCAGCGGCACCTTCGGCGGCGGTGCCTGCCGCAGCGACTGCGCGAACTCGGGCGTCTCGGTCAGCTTCAGGCGGATATACAGGCCCACCGCCACCAGCAGCGCGCTGATCGCGAACGGCAGGCGCCAGCCCCAGTCGCGGAACTGCTCCGGCGTCAGCAGCACGCCCAGCAGCAGGAATAGCCCGTTGGCGGCGATGAAGCCCGCGGGCGCCCCCATCTGCGGCGCCGCGCCGAACCGCGCGCGCCAGCCCGGCGGCGCGTTCTCCACCGCCAGCAACGCCGCCCCGCCCCATTCGCCGCCCAGGCCGAAGCCCTGCCCGAACCGCAGCACGCACAGCGCGATCGGCGCGATCCATCCGGCGTCGTGGTAGGTCGGCAGGAATGCGACCAGCGTCGTCGAAACCCCCATCGTCAGCAGCGACGCGACCAGCGTCGACTTGCGCCCGATCCGGTCGCCGAAATGCCCGAAGAACGCCGCCCCCACCGGTCGCGCGAAGAACGCCACCGCCAGCGTCGCGAATGCGGCCATCTGAGCGAGGCCGGGATCCTGCGCGGGAAAGAACAGCTCCCCGAACACCAGGCTCGCCGCGGTCGCGTAGATGTAGAAATCGTAGAACTCGATCCCCGTGCCCACGAAACTCGCCAGCAGCACGCGGCGATGCGTCTGCGTGCTCATGCCGGCGTCCCGTTCGTCATCCTGCCCTCCCCGTCGTCACCGCACGATAGAGCAAGGCGACCAGTGGGCAAGCGCGCGCCGGCGCCGACGTCAAAGATAGTCGACAAGCTTCAGCGTGACGTCCCGCCGCTGGCCGCCACGCTCGGCGGTGAAGGCGACTTCGCTGCCGGCGGGGCCGTTGACGCGGCGGATCAGGTCGCTCCATGCGATCCCGCCGATCCGGTCCCCGACCATCAATCCCGCCGCGGCGGCGGGACTGCCGGTGCCGACATCCGCGATCGTGATCGTATCGCCTTTGCGGTCGAACCACAGCCCCGACATCGGATAGACCTCGGCGCGGGGCGGCAGGCCGTTGGGCGCAATCCACAGCGTGCGGCTTCTCACCTGCGTGGTCAGGTGCAGCCGACCGAGCACGCCCAGCCCGATGATGCCGTCGCCCTCGTGCAGCGGGCTGCCCGGCTTCTCCAGCGCGACGATCGGGCGGTGCAGCGTCATCGGCCCCAGGTGCAGATCCTTCACGCGCACCAGACGCATCGACACCGATCCGGGGCCGAAACCGCGGCCCTCCGTCGGCGCATAGGGCCGGTCCGCCGACCACAGTCCGCTCGTCTTCGCCGCGCGTCCATCCAGCCGGACTTGCCCCGGCATCCCGGTGTCGAGCATGAATTCGCCGGCAAATCCGTCGAGCGTCGCGTCGGCAAAGATCCGGTCGCCGTTGGTGAAGCTGCCCAGGAAACGCGATTTCAACTGGCGCAGGCCGGCAAAGTCCGGGCGCCCCTCCGGATAGGCGCGCCACTCGCCCTTCACGAAATCGAGATCGCTGTCGTAGGTCGTGAACAGGCCCGACCCGAAGCTTCCGACCGCATCCTTGCCGAGCCGCGCCTTCGTCCCGTTGAACGGCATGTTCGGGATCCGCAGACCGCTCGCGAAGGTGACGTCGCGCGCATCGTAGAGCGGATATTCCGCCACCCCGCCAATGCCCTTCACCAGCGCCCGCTTCCGGATCACGTCCAGTTTCAGCGTCCGCGCCAGATCGTCGTCGATCACGCTCAGCGTCGCGCCGGTATCGACGATGAAGAAATAGGGTCCGTGCGTCCCGATCTTCGCCGCCATCCACACCCGCGTCCCGTCGAGGGCGATCGAATTGCGGTAGATTCGCCCGGTCTGGGCGCGCAACGCGGCGGTGGGGAGCGCGGCCAGGGCGGCGGCACCGGCGAGCATGCTGCGGCGATCGACGATCATCGCACGATGCTAGGCGTGCGTGGTTGCCCTCGCAAGCCACGTTCCCTAGATGTTCGCCGATGACCGCGCCTGCCCCCTCGCAAGACGACCCGCCCTATCTCCGCGGCCTGAACGCGCCCCAGCGGGAGGCGGTGCTGACCACCGACGGCCCCGTGCTGGTCCTCGCCGGCGCCGGCACCGGCAAGACCGCGGCGCTCACCGCGCGGCTCGCGCACCTGCTCTACACACGCAAGGCCTACCCATCCGAAATCCTCAGCGTCACCTTCACCAACAAGGCGGCGAAGGAAATGCGCCACCGCGTCGGTGCACTGGTCGGCGACATGGTGGAGGGGATGCCGTGGCTCGGTACCTTCCACGCGATCGGCGCGAAGATGTTGCGTCGCCATGCCGAACTGGTCGGGCTGAAATCGAACTTCACCATTCTCGACACCGACGACCAGCTGCGCCTGCTCAAAAGCCTGATCCTCGCCGCCGATATCGACGAGAAGCGGTTTCCCGCGCGCAGCCTCGCCGGAATCATCGACGGGTGGAAGAACAAGGGGCTGACTCCCAAGGACATCGATGCCGGCGAGAGCGAGCTCTACGCCAACGGCCGCGGGCAGGAAATGTACCGCGCCTATCAGGACCGGTTGAAGGCGCTGAACGCCTGCGACTTCGGCGACCTGCTGCTCCACATGCTCACCATCCTGCGCGATCACCGCGACGTGCTGGAGCAGTATCAGCAGCGGTTCCGCTACATCATGGTCGACGAGTATCAGGACACCAACAGCGTCCAGTATCTCTGGCTGCGCCTGCTCGCGCAGGAACGCCGCAACATCGCCTGCGTCGGCGACGACGATCAGTCGATCTATTCGTGGCGCGGCGCCAAGGTAGAGAACATCCTGAAGTTCGAGCGCGACTTTCCGGGCGCAAAGGTCATCCGCCTCGAACAGAATTACCGCTCCACCCCGCATATCCTCGGTGCCGCATCGGGCGTCATCGCCAACAACGGTGGGCGCCTCGGCAAGACACTCTGGACCGACATCGACGTCGGCGAGAAGGTGAAGGTCGTCGGCGTCTGGGACGGGCCGGAGGAAGCCCGCCGCGTCGCGCAGGAGATCGAGGATCGCCGTCGCGACGGCACGCCGCTCGACGACATGGCGATCCTGGTGCGCGCCCAGCACCAGACCCGCGAGTTCGAGGATCGCTTCATCGCGACCGGCATCCCCTACCGCATCGTCGGCGGTTTCCGCTTCTACGAACGCGCCGAAATCCGCGACGCGCTCGCCTATCTTCGCGTGGTCGCGCAGCCCGCCGACGACCTCGCCTTCGAACGCATCGTCAACGTCCCCAAGCGCGGCCTCGGCGACAAGGCGATCGCGCGCATCCACCAGCTGTCGCGCGCGATGGGCGTGCCGATGAGCGAGGCGGCCGCCCGCATCCTCGATACCGACGAGCTGACCGGCGCGGCCAAGCGGTCGCTCGGCAACCTCGTCGGCGACTTCGCGCGCTGGCGGATGAAGGCCGACGAACTGCCCCATGCCGAACTCGCCCGCCAGCTGCTCGACGAAAGCGGCTATACCGCGATGCTCGAGGCCGATCGCTCGGCGGAGGCCGCGGGACGGCTCGAAAACCTCGGCGAACTCGTCCGCGCGATGGAGGAATACGACAGCCTCGGCGCGTTCCTCGAACACGTCAGCCTCGTCATGGAGAACGAGGGCCGCGACACGGGGGCGAAGGTCACCATCATGACCATCCATGCCGCCAAGGGGCTGGAATACGACACCGTGTTCCTGGTCGGATGGGAGGAAGGGCTGTTCCCCTCGCAACGCTCGCTTGACGAAGGCGGCGTCGCGAGTTTGGAGGAGGAGCGCCGCCTCGCTTATGTCGCGATTACCCGCGCCCGCCGACGCGCGATCATCCTCCACGCCGCCAACCGCCGCATCTACGGCCAGTGGAATTCCTCGATCCCGTCGCGCTTCGTCGGCGAATTGCCGGGCGAACATATCGACAGCGAGACCACGATGACCGGCGGCGCCAGCCTGTGGCAGGCCAACTGGAGCGAGCGCGCCGATCCCTTTGCCGATGTCGCGCGAGGCACCGGTCGCGGGCCGGGTTGGCAGCGCGCAGCGGGCGTGAGCGCGGGCGTCGACGTCAAGAACCCGGGCGGCGCCTACACCCCGCGTAGCTTCTCGCGCGAACCCTCGCGCGTGAAGGAAGCGACGCGCAGCGCTGTCAGCCTCGGCAACAAGGGGCGCGACGACCTCTCCCGCGGCCAGCGCGTGTTTCACGAAAAATTCGGCTACGGCCTGATCGCGGAGATCGAGGGCAACAAGCTGGAGATCGACTTCGAAACCTCGGGTCGAAAGCGCGTGATGGACAGTTTCGTCAGCGTGGCGTGAGCGTCGCGATTGCGCTGGTAAAGTTGGATTTCATCTGCCAGCGACAGGACATGACCTGCACGCGACCCGCTGCTGATCCCTTGGCGCGAGGGGCGCACGGGGGTGGAAAGTTTCGATACGACCCCATTCCGCGGAACCTTTCGAGTCGGACCAGCCCACGATCGGAGGCCGCATGAAGCACCGCGTCGGCGTTCTGATCTCGGGCCGCGGATCGAACATGGCGGCGCTGGTCGCCGCGGCACGCGATCCGGCCTGCCCCTATGAAGTCGCGGTCGTCGCTTCGGACAAGGCCGATGCTGCTGGCCTCGCCCATGCCGCCGCCAATGGCATCCCGGTGTTCGTCGGGCCGCCCGGAAAGATTGCGCGAGAGGCATCGTTCGACGCGATATTCCGCGCCAACGGCGTCGATACCATCGCGCTCGCCGGCTATATGCGGCTGCTGTCAGACGAATTCGTCGCGCGCTGGCGGGGGAGCATCGTCAACATCCACCCCTCGCTCCTGCCCGCCTACAAGGGGCTCGACACGCACGCCCGCGCGATCGCAGCGGGCGACGCGCATGGCGGCTGCTCGGTGCATGTCGTGACCGAGGAGCTCGATGGCGGCGCCGTGCTCGGCCAGGCGCGCGTACCGATCCTGCCCGGCGACACGCCCGACGCGCTCGCGGAACGGGTGCTCGCCGCCGAGCATTTGCTCTATCCCAAGGTCCTTGCGGAGTTCGTGACCCGATGAGCCCCGATTACAACGCCGATCTGGAGCGCCTGCGCGCGATCGCGCTGGCCTTGCCCGAAGCCGCCGAGCGCACCTCCCACGGCTCGCCCGGTTTCCATATCGAGGGCGGCAAGTTCTTCGCCTACATCTGGCACGACCACCACGGCGACGGCGAAACCGCCGTGATGGTGAAAACCAGCGGCGCGGACGAGATGGCCGACCTGATCGATCGCGACCCCGCGCTTTACTACAAGCCACCCTATCTCGGCCCATCGGGCTGGATCGCGATCCGCACCGATGCGCCCGGCACCGACTGGGATCACATCGCCGACCGCGTCGCGCAAAGCTGGGAAATGGTCGCGCCCCGGCGCCTGCTGGAGATGGGCGGGCGATGAGCACCGACACCCCGCAGGAAAAGGCAGAGGCTGCCGCCACCCGCCGCCGCTGGATCACGCTCGCCGAAGTCGTCGGCGTCGCCGGCGTGCTGATCGCCGCGCTGTCGCTCTACCTCGGCTGGTCCGACCGCCGCGAGGATGCCGCGGCGCGTCAGGCAGAACAGTCGAGGGACGCGCGCAAGGCCACCACCGCTCGCCTGGTCGGCACGGTCGAGCGCGGCGGCGACCGGGTGGCGCTCGCCGACCCCGCCCAGCCTGCGGTCGCCAGCATAGACGTCACCTTCCCCCGCGCACTCGGCATCGCCGCCGAGCAGACGATCGTGCCGCCGCGGATCGAGGCCGGGTGGATCGACGATGCGGTGCTGAAACTGACCGATGGCGGCGCCGATGCGGTGCGCGGGCGGATGCCGGTGCTGGTCGCCGCGACCATCGCGGAGGGCGATCGCCCCGCGGTCGATCGCGCGATCTACGATGTGGTGTTTTCGACCGAGGGCCACACCTTCGGCGGCCGCACGCTCAAGCTGGAAGGGGTCGTGTTCCGCGAGCGGGTCAGGGGCGACGCCACCGCCCGCCTCGACGCGCTCTGGGCGGTCGAGGCGAAACGGTTGGCGCGGGCAGTACGCCCATAATCCGTTCGTGCTGAGCGAAGTCGAAGCACAGCGTGAGACGCATGGCCTTCGACTTCGCTCAGGCCGAACGGGGGGTTCGGATCAGCCGACGATCTCTTCGGGCTTGAAGAAGTACGCGATCTCGATCGCGGCATTCTCGTCGCTGTCCGAACCGTGGACCGAATTGGCCTCGATCGACTCGGCGATTTCCTTGCGGATCGTGCCGGCGTCGGCATTCTCGGGGTTGGTCGCGCCCATGATGTCGCGGTTGCGCTGCATGGCGTTCTCGCCCTCCAGCACCTGCACGACGACCGGGCCGGAGATCATGAAGTCGACCAGGTCGTTGAAGAACGGACGCTCCTTGTGGACCGCGTAGAAGCCTTCGGCCTGCTCGCGGGTCATCTGGATGCGCTTGGACGCGACGACGCGCAGGCCGCCGTCCTCCAGCATCTTGGTGACCGCACCGGTCAGGTTGCGGCGGGTGGCATCGGGCTTGATGATCGAAAAGGTACGGTTCGCGGCCATGACGGTCACGGGCTCCTGTGTTTGAGGCTGTGGAAAAACTGGCCGCGCTCTAGGAGTGGGCGGCGGAATTGGCAACCGTCAGGCGGCCTGTGTCCAGCGCCCGTTCTCGTCCTGCTTCCAGTAGCGCCGCTCGACGCCTTCGCGCTCGGCCAGTGCCTTCCACGCGACCCGCGCCGCGCCGACGCTGTCCTCGTCGAAGAAGTGGAACGCCCGGTCGAACGTGAGAGCCTCGTCCCGCCACACCCCATCGACGATCGCGACGTTGCGCGCGGCGTTGGTCGCGGTGGCGGTGTCGGCGATCAACACCGGCTGCTCCGCGTCGCCCTCGCCGCCCGCCTGACCGTGCGGCAGGAAGCTTTCCGGCGTGTAGGTCCACAGGAACCGGTCGACCACGCTGCGCTGCCCGGCGTCGCCCGCCACGACCACCAGCCGCCCGCCGCCCTCCACCACCTTCTCGGCGATGCGCGGCAGCACTCGCTCCAGCGGCGAGGCGACGAGGTGATAGAAATCGACCTGCATTTACTTTTCGAGCGCGTCCCGCACGAACCGGTCGAGCAGGCGCACGCCGTAGCCGGTCGCGCCCTTGCCGTAATGCGTGCCGTCCTTGTCCGACCACACCATGCCGGCGATGTCGAGATGCGCCCAGCGCACGCCCTCGTCCACGAACCGCTTGATGAACTGCGCCGCGGTGATCGACCCGGCACCGCGCGGGCCGACGTTCTTCATGTCGGCGATCGGGCTGTCGATCAGCTTGTCATAGGCATCGGCGAGCGGGAAGCGCCACAATTTGTCGCCCGATGCGGCGCTGGCGTCGAGCAGGTCGCGCGCCAGATCCTCGTCGTTGGCGAACAGCCCGCCATATTCATTGCCCAGGCTGACGATCATCGCGCCGGTCAGCGTGGCGAGGTCGACGATCGTCGCCGGCTTGTGCGTCCGCTGGACCCAGGTGACCGCGTCGCACAACACCAGCCGCCCCTCGGCATCGGTGTTGATGACCTCGATCGTCTGCCCCGACATCGACGTCACGACGTCACCGGGCCGCGTCGCCGCGCCGTCGGGCATGTTCTCGACCAGCCCCATCACGCCGATGACGTTCGCCTTCGCCTTGCGCAGCGCGAGCGTCTTCATCGCGCCCGCGACCGCGCCGGCACCGCCCATGTCCCACTTCATGTCTTCCATGCCGGCGGCGGGCTTGATCGAGATACCGCCGGTGTCGAACGTCACGCCCTTGCCGACCAGCGCGGTCGGGGCGGCATCGCCGCCGCCGTTCCACTTCAGCGCCAGCAACCGCGCCTCGCGCCGCGACCCCTGGCTGACGCACAGCAGCGATCCCATGCCGAGTGCGGTCATCGCCGCTTCGTCGAGCACCTCGACGCTCAGCCCCAGTCCTTCGACCGACGCGGTCACGCGCTCGACGAAGCTCTCCGGATAGAGGATATTCGCCGGCTCGGTGACCAACGTGCGGGTCAGCTCCATGCCCTGGTTCACCGCGTCCTGGTCGGCCCAGCCCGCCTGCGCCGCATCCGACGCGCCGACGATCGTCACCGCGGTCAGCGACGGCTTCTTCTTGTCGGCCAGCGTGGTGCGATACACGTCATAGCGCCATCCGCGCTGGACGATCGCCGCGCCGAACCGCGCCACCGAGCCCGCCGCCACATCCACGTCGCCCAGGTCGATCGCCAGCGTCGCCGGCCCGCCGACCAAGTAGCGTGCGGTCACCGCGCCGCCGGCCTTCTCCCAGTCCGCCGCCTCGCCGCCGCCGACCCCCACCAGCGCGACGCGGTTGAGGCCATCGTCGTCGCCCGGCGCGTAGAATTCCGCGATCGACCCGGCTTCGCCCTCGAACGCCGCAGCCTTCGCCGCTTCGCCCACGAAGCCGGCGGCGCGCGTGCCGAGCGACGACAGGTCGGCGTCCGCCAGCGCGCCCTTCGCGACGGGCAGCAGGACGAGCGGGCAGTCGACGGGGACGGCGGCGGCGAAGGCGAGTTTCATGGGGTCGGGAATCCTGAGCGATTGAAGCTGTCATGTAGGGCGGCTTCACGCGAACCGCAAAGCACCGATCGGCGGATTGCCGCGCGGCCCGTCCGGTGCGATAGGGCTTCGATTGGGGGCCGCGAACGGCCGTGTGGAGACGCTTACGGCCGTGACGCGCAACGCCCTTCTGACGACCGGCGCGCTCGCACTCGCCCTAACCGCGCTGCCCGCCGCGGCGCAGGATCTGCAGGATCGTCCGGTGGCGCCGCCGCCGCCGTCCGAAACTCCGCTGCCGGCAGGCGACGAACAGGTCCAGTTCACGGCCGACAGCCTGGAATATGAATATAACGCCGACATCGTTACCGCGCGCGGCGACGTGCGCATGTACCGCGGCGGCGATCGGCTGCGCGCGGGCACGGTCACGTGGAACCGCAACACCGGAAAGGTCGTCGCGAACGGCGACATCGCCGTCACCAACCCGCAGGGCGACGTAGCCTATGGCGACAGCATCGAGCTGACCGATTCGCTGAAGGACGGCGTGATCGAGAACATGCTGGTCGTGCTGGAACAGGGCGGGCGCATCGCGGCGCGGCGCGGCACCCGCAACGACGGCGGCGTCATCACCGTGGAAGACGCCGCCTACACCGCCTGCGACGTCACCACCTCGGACGGTTGCCCCAAGGAGCCGTCGTGGAAGATCAGCGCAGTCACCGTCGTCTACGATCCCGAACTTGGCCGCATCAAGTACAAGGGTGCGCGGATTTCGCTGTTCGGCATTGCCACCATCCCCTTGCCGACATTTTCGCACCCGATCGGCGGGCGCAGCGCCAACGGCTTCCTGGCGCCTGAATTCCGCCTGAGCCGCGTCAACGGGCTAGAGATCGCGGCCCCTTATGTCTTCAGCTTCGGCGACAACCGCGACCTGACGATCACCCCGCGAGTCTTCACCGGGGCGTTGCCGATGCTGCAGGTCGGCTACCGCGAGCTCAACACGCTCGGCGCGTTCAGGATCGACGCCTACGGCACCTACAGCCGCAGGAGCGACGACCTGGGCGTCGCCGGATCGTCGGTGACGACGCAGAACGACTTCCGCGGCTACATCGACAGCGTCGGCCGGTATCAGCTGAGCCCCAAATGGAGCATCAGCGAATCGATCCGCCTCGCCAGCGACCGCACGTTCCTGCGCCGCTACGACATCTCGCGCGACACCCGGCTGCGCAGCACGGTGCGGGTCGAACGGATCGACGACGACAGCTATTTCTCGATCGCCGGCTGGTCGGTGCAGACGCTGCGCCTGACCGACAACCAGGGTCTGCAACCGATCGCCCTGCCCGAGATCGACTATCGCCGCCGGTTTGACGACGGCGTGCTCGGCGGGCGTTTCTCGCTCCAGCTCAACACGCTGGCGCTGACCCGGACCGAGGGGCAGGACACGCAGCGCGCGTTCGCGTCGGTGCAATGGGATCTGCGCCGCCTGACCCGCTGGGGGCAGGAAGTGACCTTCACCGCCTTTGCGCGCGGCGACCTCTACAACGCCAACGACACGCTCGCGACGACGGTCGCCAGCTACCGCGGGGACGAGGGGTTCCAGGCGCGCGCGATCGGCGCGGTCGCGGTCGATGTGAAATGGCCGTTCATCGGCAGTTTCCTCGGCGGCACGCAA
Organism: Sphingomonas donggukensis; assembly: GCF_023674425.1. Taxonomy (NCBI): domain Bacteria; kingdom Pseudomonadati; phylum Pseudomonadota; class Alphaproteobacteria; order Sphingomonadales; family Sphingomonadaceae; genus Sphingomonas; species Sphingomonas donggukensis. The sequence goes on along the minus strand of NZ_CP098401.1, from coordinate 938,442 downwards.
CGGATCACACCCCGCGTCCAGCTGGTCGCCAGCCCGCGGGTCGCCAACCTGTCGGTCCCGAACGAGGATGCGCGCGCGGTCGAGCTGGAGGATTCGAACCTCTTCGCGCTCAATCGCTTCCCTGGATACGACCGGTTCGAGGATTCGCCGCGCGTCACCTACGGCCTCGACTATGCGATCGACCTGCCGGGCCTGTCGATCGATGCCGTCGTCGGGCAAAGCTATCGGTTGAACACGCGGCCCACGATCCTGCCCGACGGCACCGGGCTGTCGGATCGCTTCTCCGACATCGTCGGGCGCACGACCGTCCGCTTCCGCGATTTCGTCAGCCTCACCCACCGCTATCGCCTGGACAAGGACGGGCTGGCGGTGCGCCGGAACGAGGTCGATGCGACGGTCGGCACGCGCGACACCTATGCGCTGATCGGCTACCTGCGGCTCAACCGCAACATCGGCTTCGCGCTGGAGGATCTGCAGGACCGCGAGGAAGCGCGTGTGGGCGGACGGGTGCAGGTCGCGCAGTTCTGGTCGGTGTTCGGATCGGCGACCGTCGACCTGACCGATCGGTCCGAAGACCCGCTGTCGATCAGCGACGGCTTCACCCCGATCCGCCACCGCCTCGGCGTCGCCTATGAGGACGACTGTCTGCGGCTTGGCCTGACCTGGAAGCGCGACTATGAGACGACGGGCGATGCGCGGCGGGGGAACAGCTATCTGCTGACGCTATCGCTCAAGAACCTCGGTCGCTAAGCCACGGTTCAGCCTGAATTGCGCTATATGGGCCCGGACGCGCGACGAATTGCGCATGGTTAGGATTGCTGACGAACGTGATGATGACCGGAAAAATGACGCGGCTGGCCCGCAATGGCGTGGCGTTGGCAGCGGTGGCGACGGCTGGCGTTCTGATGGCGCAGGCGACGCCGGGTGCGCCGCAGGTGCGTGATCCCTCGGGCCTGAACCTGCCCGCCAACCTCCAGATCTTCGGCAAGCAGGATCCCAACGTCCGTAAGCCGACCGCGATCGTCAACGACAGCGTCATCACCGGCACCGACGTCGACCAGCGCATGAACATGACGCTGGCGCTGAACAACATGAAGATCCCCGACGCCGAGCGCGATCAGGTGCGCCTGCAGGTGCTGCGCCAGCTGATCGACGAGACGCTGCAGATCCAGGAGGCCAAGGCCAACGAGATCGCCGTCACGACCGGCGAGATGGACCAGTCGTTCGACCGCATCGCCCGCAATTTCAAGCAGACCCCGGCGCAGTTCCGGGAATACCTCCGCTCGGTCGGGTCGTCGGACCGCTCGCTGCGCCGCCAGATCGAGGGCGAGCTGGCGTGGAACCGGCTGCTCCGCAAGAAGGTGACGCCTTTCGTCAACGTCGGCGACGAGGAGGTGAAGGCCATCCTCGACCGTCTGAAGGCGTCGCAGGGCACCGAAGAATATCACATCAAGGAAATCTACCTCTCCTCGACGCCCGAGCGGTCGGGCGAGGTCGTCGCCAACGCCCGCAAGATGATCGAGCAGATGCGCGGCGGCGCACCGTTCGAATATTTCGCGCGCAATTTCTCCGAAGCGTCGACCCGCGCGGTGGACGGCGATCTCGACTGGGTGAAGCTGGCTGTGCTGCCGCCCGAGCTGCAGGACGCGGCGAGCAAGATGGGCGTCGGCCAGATCGCCGGGCCGGTCGAGATCGCGGGCGGCTATTCGATCCTGTATCTGGTCGATAAGCGCCAGGTGCTGATGGCCGATCCGCGCGACGCGAAGCTCAGCCTGCGCCAGCTGACGGTGAAATTCCCCGCCGGCACCACCCAGGCCCAGGCATCGCAGCGCGCCGCCGCCTTTGCCAAGGCGACGCAGGCGATCAACGGCTGCGGCGGCGTGTCGAAGGTCGCGACGGACATCGGGGCCGAAGTCGTCGACAATGACTCGGTCACCATCCGTCAGTTGCCGCCGCAGCTTCAGGAAATCCTGATGAAGATGCAGATCGGCCAGTCGACCCCGCCGTTCGGTTCGCCCGAGGAAGGCGTGCGCGCGCTGGTGCTGTGCGGTCGCGACGATGCGCGGGTCGCCGGCCTGCCGTCGTCGGACGCGGTGCAGGCAAAGCTCGAGGAAGATCGCGTCAACCTGCGCGCCCAGCGCATGCTGCGCGACATCCGCCGCGACGCGGTGGTCGAGTATCGTTGATCGTGGATCGGGCGGTGTCGTGACCGGAATCGCCCCCCTCGCCATTTCGATGGGCGATCCTGCGGGAATCGGCCCGGAAACCATCGGCAAGGCCTGGTCGGCACGTGCCGCCCATGCCCTGCCGCCGTTCTTCGCGATCGGCGACATGCGCGCGATCGGGCGGGTATGGGACGGGCCGCTGGTCAGGGTCGACAGCCCGGGCGCTGTCGCGGGATGCTTCGACGACGCCCTTCCCGTCCTGTCGGTCGCCGACGCGGGCGAGATCACGCCCGGCGCTCCCGACGTCGATGGCGCGCGCTGCGCGATCGAGGCGCTGGAGCTGGCGGTCGGGATCACCCGCTCGGGCTCGGCGAGCGCGCTGGTGACCGGGCCGGTCGCAAAGGCGCAGCTGTACCGCATCGGCTTCACCCATCCCGGCCAGACCGAATTCGTCGCCGAACGCTGCGGCATCGCGCGCGAGAATGCGGTGATGATGCTCGCCGGGCCGACGCTGCGCGTGGTGCCGGTGACGACGCACATCCCGCTCAGCGCAGTCTCCGCGGCGCTGTCGATCGAGCTGATCGTCGCCAAGGCGCGGGTAACGGCGCGGGGGCTGGTCCGCGATTTCGCCATCGAACGCCCGCGCCTGGCATTTGCCGGGCTCAACCCCCACGCCGGGGAGGACGGCGAGATCGGGCGTGAGGAGATCGAGACCGTCGCCCCCGCCATCGCCGAACTCGTCGCCGAGGGCATCGACGCCGTCGGGCCGTTCGCCGCCGACAGCATGTTCCACGCCCGCGCCCGCGCCGGCTACGACGCCGCGATCTGCCTGTACCACGATCAGGCACTGATCCCGCTGAAGGCGCTGCATTTCGATGAGGGCGTCAACATGACGCTGGGCCTGCCGATCGTCCGCACGTCGCCCGACCACGGCACCGCATTCGGCATCGCGGGTCAGAATCTGGCCGACCCCAGCGCCATGATCCACGCGATCCGGCTGGCCGCCGACGCCGCCGCCCGCCGCGCGCTTGCCGGCTGAGCGCGGTGGTCGCCCTGCCCCCGCTGCGCGAAGTCGTTGCGCGCCACGGCCTGACCGCGTCGAAGGCGCTCGGCCAGAATTTCCTGTTCGACGGGCAGCTGCTCGCCCGCATCGCCGCGGTGCCTAGCGAGCTGACCGATGCCGAGGTGCTGGAAATCGGACCCGGTCCCGGCGGGCTGACCCGTGCCTTGCTGGCTGCCGGAGCGCGGGTCACCGCGATCGAACGCGACCGGCGCTGCATCCCGGCGCTCGAGGAACTGGGGGCGGCCTATCCGGGCCGGCTGCGGGTGATCGAAGGCGATGCGCTCGCCATCGACGCGCCGTCGCTGTTCGCGGGCAAGCCGCATATCGTCGCCAACCTGCCCTATAACGTCGGCACTGCGCTGCTGGTCGGCTGGCTGTCGGCGGACTGGTACCCGTGGTGGCAGAGCCTGACGCTGATGTTCCAGAAAGAGGTTGCCGACCGCATCGTCGCCGACGCGGGGGACGACGCCTATGGCCGCCTGGCGATCCTGGCGCAGTGGCGATCAACCGCGCGCATCGCCATGCCGGTCCATCGTTCCGCCTTCACGCCCCCGCCGAAGGTCATGTCGGCGGTGGTCCACATCGTTCCCGCCGACGCGCCCGTGGGGGTCCGGCTGGACCGGCTGGAAGCGGTGACGGGCGCCGCCTTCGGACAGCGGCGCAAGATGCTGCGACAGAGCCTGAAGGGCGTGCCGGGCGCGCTGGCGGCACTCGAAACGCTCGGCATCGACCCCGCCCGGCGCGCCGAGACGGTCAGCGTCGCCGATTTCGTCGCGGTCGCCCGCACACTCAGCTAGGCGTCAGTTCTTCGCGGTCGTCGGCGGCTCGACCGGGGACGCAGCGGCGGCGCGCACCGGCGGACCCTTCGCGATCACCGCGGCCAGTGTCGTGCCGTCGGCGCAGGTTTTCGGGCACAGTTTCTGGATGCGGGCGAGGTTCTCGCGGGCGCGGACGACTGCGCCCTTCTGCACCAGCGCCTCACCCTGCCCGCGCAGCGCAGCGACGTCGTTGGGCTCGAGCAGCAGCGCCTCGCGGTACAGGCGGATCGCCTTGCCGGGCAGCTCCTGCGTCCGTGCGATCTCGGCGAGCGTCAGGAAGGCGCCGCGGTTGCGGGGGTCGACGACCAGCGCCGTCTCGATCAGGTCGGTCGCGCCCTGCAGGTTGCCCGCCGCCCGCGCCGCCTTGCCCTTTTCGAGCAAGGCCAGGCTGCGTGCGTCGATCTGTTCGTCGGGTCGCTGGCCGCTCAAGGACGTCGAGAGGCTCAGCAGCGTCAAGCCGACCGCCGCGGTGACCGAGAGGTAACGCATCACAATCTCCCACCGGGATACCGCCACATCGGCTAGCATGGGCGCCGCAGCCGCGCGACAAAAAAGCCGTCTGTGCCGTCGGTTGCCGGGGTCAGCCGCGCGCCGCCGCCGTGGGCCGTGCCGACCGCGGGCGCCTCGACCGTCCAGTCCGGGTGCCGCGCGGCAAACGCCGCGACTTGCTCCGCACCCTCGGCATCGAGCAGCGAGCAGACGATATAGGTGATCGCCCCGCCCGGCTTCGTCAGCGTCGCGCCGAGATCGAGCAGCATCGCCTGCGTCGTGGTCAGCCGCTCGAGCCGCCCCGAACTCAGCCGCCACCGCGCCTCGGGATTGCGGCGCCACGTGCCGGTGCCTGAACAGGGCGCATCGATCAGTACGATGTCCGCGGCGTCCTTCAGGTCGGCGAGCGGTTTCGCCTCCTCGCCCGGATCGAGCAGGCGGCTCTCGACGATCGTCACGCCCGCGCGATCGGCGCGGGGCTGCATCCGCTGGAGGCGGGTGCGGTCTGTGTCGGTGGCGATGATGCGCCCGTCATTGGCCATCGCCGCGGCGAGCGCGAGCGTCTTGCCGCCGCCGCCTGCGCACAGGTCGATGACGGTCTGGCCGGCTCGCGCGTCGGCGACCGCGGTGACGATCTGGCTGCCGGCGTCCTGGATCTCGACCAGCCCACCCTCTGCGGCGGGCGAGCGTTCGACCGGGGTGTCGGCGGGTAGGCGCAGCGCGGCGGGGGCGCCGGCGACGGTCTCCGCGCCCTCGAACAGCTCCAGCGCATCGTCGCGCGTGCCCATCAGCGTGTTGACGCGGATGTCGAGCGGGGCGCGGTCGAGCAGCGCCGCCATCTGCACCTTGTCGAGGCCGGAACGCTGGAGCGCGTCGCGGAGCCATGCGGGAGCAAGGCCGGTCAGCGCGGGGACTTCGGTTTCCCCGACGGGGGCCGGGCCATAGGTGCTGCCGTCGAAGGTCTCGAGCAGCTCGGGGCGGACCTTGGCGACCGCGAGCATCGCGGCGCGGCCCGAGGTTGGACGTTCGCCGAGCAGGCGGATCGCCTCGTACACCAAAGCGCGGACGGCACGGCGGTCCTTCGACCCGGCATAGCGGCGCGCGGCGAAATAGCGGGCGATCAGCGTATCGGCAGCGGCCCCGCCATCCCGCGCGGCGACGATGATGGCGTCGAGCAGGTCGATCGCGGACTGGGTACGGGCGGCGGGCGTCACGCGGCCACCGGCGGGCGCGAATGTTGACGAAGTTGACGCCCGATTGCGGGGGTGTCGACAGGGCCGTGGCTTGAGACGGCGTGAAGAATGGTCATGCCTTCGCGTGGAGCAAATCGGCTCCAACATTACCAGTGAAATGCGCGTGGGCGTGGTTGGGGCGGCTTCCCCGGACCGTCATTCATCTCCCCTATCGTGCTCCCGCGCAGGCGGGAGCCTAGGGCCGCTAGCGCCGCGCCCCGTAACCCTGGAATCCCGCCTGCGCGAGAGCACGGCAGCAGCCAAGTTGGCCCCTACCCGTGGGTCGGATAGTTCGGCGCTTCGCGAGTGATCGTGACGTCGTGGACGTGGCTTTCGCGCAGGCCCGCGCCGGTGATGCGGACGAAGTTAGCGCGGGACTGGAGGTCGGGAATGGTCTTCGATCCAGTATAGCCCATCGCCGCCTTCACCCCGCCGACGAGCTGGTGGATGACTTCGCGGGCCGAGCCCTTGAAGGCGACCTGACCCTCGATCCCCTCGGGCACCAGTTTCAGTTGGTCCTTGATATCGCCCTGGAAATAGCGGTCGGCGGAGCCGCGGCCCATCGCGCCGACACTTCCCATCCCGCGGTAGGATTTGTACGCACGCCCTTGATATAGAAAGGTTTCGCCGGGCGCTTCCTCGGTGCCCGCGAGCAGCGATCCGATCATCGCGGTCGAGGCGCCGGCGGCCAGTGCCTTGGCGATGTCGCCCGAGGTGCGGATGCCGCCGTCGGCGATGACGGGGACGCCGGACTTCGCGGCTTCCTCGGCGGCGTTCAGCACCGCGGTCAGCTGGGGCACGCCGACGCCCGCGACGATGCGGGTGGTGCAGATCGAGCCCGGACCGATGCCGACCTTCACCCCGTCCGCCCCGGCGCCGACCAGCGCCTTCGTCGCCTCCGCCGTGGCGACGTTGCCGGCGACGACCTGGACGCGGTTGCTCAATTTCTTCACGCGCTCGACCGCGCGGGCGACGTCCTTGTTGTGGCCGTGGGCGGTGTCGATGACGATCAGGTCGACCTCGGCATCGATCAGCGCCTCGGTCCGTTCGAACCCGCCATCGCCGACGGTGGTGGCGGCGGCGACGCACAGGCGCCCGGCTTCGTCCTTGGTCGCGTTGGGATAGGTGACCGCCTTCTCGATATCCTTGACGGTGACGAGCCCCACGCAGTGATACTCCTCGTCGACCACCAGCAGCTTCTCGATCCGGCGCTGGTGGAGCAGGCGGCGGGCCTCCTCCTGGCTGACGCCGGCGCTGACGGTGGCGAGGTTCTCGTGCGTCATCAGCTCGCGGATCGGCTGGTTGGGGTTCTCGGCAAAGCGGACGTCGCGGTTGGTGAGGATGCCGACGAGCTTACCCGACGCTTCCGTCACCGGGATGCCGCTGATGCGGTGGCGCTCCATCAGCGCGCGCGCCTCGCGCAGCGGCGCGTCGGGGGTGATGGTGATCGGGTTGACGACCATGCCGCTTTCGAAACGCTTGACCAGCTTCGCGGCGGCGACCTGCTGCTCGACGGTCAGGTTGCGGTGGAGCACGCCGATGCCGCCCAGCTGCGCCATCATGATCGCCATCGCTTCCTCGGTCACGGTGTCCATCGCCGACGACAGGATCGGGATGTTGAGCGACAGCGTGCGCGATACGCGGGTGCGGGTGTCGGCCATCGACGGAAGCACCTCCGATTCCGCCGGCAGCAGGAGCACGTCGTCGAAGGTCAGGCCGAGGGGAATGTCCATGATGTCGCCGCGTCGTTGGATGTGGCGGGCCATGTAACCAAGGTGGCGGGTCGGCGCCAGTCCTTGGGGGCCGCTCTATAAGTGGGAAGAAGAAGGTCATGGTTCAGGGAAGGCGCGAAGGCGCGAAGATGTTGCGATCGTAATTCCGCGGAGCGGCCCAAAGTCGGCATGATGAAGGCGCTGCCGCGCCGATTGCGCGACCCCTTAGCGCCTTCGCGCCTTTCCTGAACCGTTTCTACTTACCCCCTACCCGCGCTAGCACGCCCCGTGCCTGATCGACGTGCATCGCCTCGATCATGCGGTCGCCGAAGCGTTCGGCGCCGCCGGTCGCGGCGGCGATGAGGGCGCGGGCGTCGGCGATTTCGGCCTCGGTCGGGCCGAACAGCGCGTTGCAGGGATCGACCTGGCTGGGGTGGATCAGCGTCTTTCCATCGAAGCCGAGCGCGCGGCCCTCGCGCGCTTCATCGGCGAAGCCTTCGCCGTCGTCGAGGCGGTTGTACACGCCGTCAAATGCCCAGCAATCGCCGTAGCGCGCCGCCAGCACCACCATCTGGAGGCTGAGCGCGAGGCTGGCGCGGGGCGCGTCGGGCGGCAGTTTGAGCGTAGCGCGGAGGTCGTTGGTGCCCGCGATCAGGCCCGCTACGTCGGGGATCGACGCGATCTGCGGCGCGGCGAGGACGCCGCACGGGGTTTCGATCATCGCGAGCAGCGGCTTTGTGGCGCGGGCGGCGACCGTGGCGACGTCGTCGGGCACCTCCGCCTTGGGCAGGATGACATAGTCCGCGCGCGACGCAGCGACCGCGGCGACGTCCGCATCATGCCACTCCGTACCGAGCATGTTCACGCGGATCGCGACCGGACGCCCGCCGAAGCCATCCGCCGCGGCGGCGACCGCGGCGGTGCGGGCGGTCGCCTTGTCGGCGGGCTTCACTGCGTCCTCCAGGTCGAGGAAGATCATGTCGGCAGCCAGCCCCCGCGCCTTCTCGATCGCCCGCGGGTTCGATGCGGGCAGGAACAAAAGGGAACGCGGGGCGAGCGATCGGGCTATCGTCATGCCGCGGTTATGCTACGCTTGGGCCACACAGGGGAGTGGGAATCGATACGATGGAACTGACCGCCGCAGCCTTTATCCTGGTGCTCGTCGTCCTGTATCTGTTCATGTCGATCAAGATCGTCCGGCAGGGCTATCAATATACGATCGAGCATTTCGGCCGCTTTACCAGCACCGCGGCGCCTGGATTCAATTTCTATCCGGCGTTCTTCTATCGCGTGGGCCGCAAGGTCAACATGATGGAGCAGGTGATCGACATTCCGGGCCAGGAGATCATCACCAAGGACAACGCGATGATCTCGACCGACGGGGTCGTGTTCTTCCAGGTGCTGGATGCGCCGAAGGCCGCATATGAGGTGAGCGACTTGTATGTCGCGCTGCTGCAGCTGACGACGACGAACCTGCGCACCGTCATGGGATCGATGGACCTCGACGAGACGCTCAGCAAGCGCGACGAGATCAATGCGCGGCTGTTGAACGTGGTCGATCATGCGACGACGCCGTGGGGCGTGAAGATCACCCGCGTCGAGATCAAGGACATCCGCCCGCCCGCCGACATCGTCAATGCGATGGGCCGGCAGATGAAGGCCGAGCGCGAGAAGCGCGCCAACATCCTGGAGGCGGAGGGCACGCGCGCGTCCGAGATCCTGCGCGCCGAGGGCCAGAAGCAGGCCCGCATTCTGGAAGCCGAGGGGCGCAAGGAATCCGCTTTCCGCGACTCCGAAGCGCGAGAGCGTGCTGCCGAGGCCGAGGCGAAGGCGACCGAGCTGGTGTCCGACGCGATCGCCAAGGGCAGCAGCCAGAGCCTCAACTATTTCATCGCGCAGAAATATGTCGAAGCAGTCGGCAAGTTCGCGACCAGCCCCAATGCGAAGACGATCCTGTTCCCGGTCGAAGCGACGCAGCTGATCGGGACGCTGGGTGGGATCGGCGAATTGGCGAAACAGGCGATGGGCGGCGATGCCCCCTCACCCGTTGCCGCCCCGCCACCAGTGCCACGGGTCAAGGGACCGTTCGAACAGTCGCAAGGGTAAGCGCGTGGGCTTCGACAATCTCGGCGCGTGGTGGCTGATCGCGGCGGTGGTCCTCGGGGTCGCCGAACTGCTGGTACCGGGAGTGTTCCTGATATTCCTGGCGGTGGCGGCGGGAATCACGGGGGCGTTCCTGTTGCTGTTTCCCGACATGCCGGTCGCGGCGCAGCTGCTGAGCTTTGCGGCGTGGTCGGGAATCGCGGTCTGGCTGGGGCGGACCTATTATCTCGGGCGCCCGGTCGAGAGCAGCGACCCTTTGCTCAACGACCGCGTGGCGCGGCTGCTGGGGGAGACGGTGACGGTCGTGCAGGCGATCAACGGCGGATCGGGGCGGGTCCATGTCGGCGACAGCGAATGGCTGGCGCGCGGGCCGGATGCGCCGGTCGGCGCGCGGGTGCGGATCGTCGGCGCGGACGGGTCGGCGCTGCGGGTCGAGCCGGTCGAGACGTTGGGCGACGGGCGCGGAGCCTAAGCCCGCGCGGAGTGTTTTCGTACCCGTCCGGGCAGCATCCTGCTGCTGCGCGCATGGAGTATGAGCGATGGGTATCTTCTCGAAAATCAAGGACGCGATCTTCGGTCACAAGCCGGCAGCCCCCGCCCCGGCACCCACTGCGCAGCCGAAGCCCGCTCAGGCGCCGACCCAGGGTGCGCCTGCAACGCCTGCGCCCGCTCCTGCGCCTGCCGCGCAGACCGTCGATATCGAACAGGTGCTGACCGACATGCAGCGGACGTCGGGGCGCGATCTCAACTGGCGGACGTCAATCGTCGACTTGATGAAGCTGGTGGGCATGGAATCGAGCCTCGCCGAGCGGAAGGAACTGGCGCAGGAACTCGGCTACACCGGCGCGCTGGACGGCAGTGCGGAGATGAACATCTGGCTGCGCAAGCGGGTGATGGCCGAACTGGCGAAGAACGGCGGCAAGGTGCCGGCGTCGATGCTCGACTGACGCTTCACGGGAGCGGCGCAAGGTCGGGCGGAACGAACGCTCGCCGCGCCGCGACCGAGAACAGCCGTTCGGGCGAATAGAAGCGCAGCAGCCAGTCGCGGCGACCCGTCGCTGACCCCAGCAAGGCGTTGACCCGGTCGGCAAGGCCACCGCTCGGCTGCGTCTTCAGGAAAGCCCGGACGCCTGCAACCGATGCGTGGGTGATCGTGTCGTGATAGCCCTGCGTGTCGTCGTTCACCCCGCCGACGCTGGCGTTGTAGGTGCGGATGGTATCGCCGATCCGCGCATCGACGTCGATGTCGGGACGCTCGGTCAGCAGATAGAGGCACGCGGCGAGATGCGCCTCGTGCGTCCATTCGGGGCGCGGGAGCGTGCGGGCGAGCAGCCTCTCCCCGACGCGGCGCACGGCGGCGTCGTCGGCGAAGGGGCGAAACGGCAGGTCGGACATCGGAAACGGGTCTTTCGCGGCAAAGCCCGATTCCGATGAACCGGGCGGGTCAGGCGGCTTCGGCGCGGGGTGCGGATTGTCGCACCCCCTCGTCCACGTGATCCGCGAATTGCGCGAAATTCTCTACGAACTGGCGGACCAGATCGGCGGCGGTTGCGTCATAGGCGGCGGTGTCCGCCCAGGTTGCGCGCGGGTCGAGGATCTTCGCATCGACGCCCGGCACCGCGACCGGCACCATGAAGCCGAAATTGGGGTCGCGACGGAACTCGGCGTCCTTCAGGCTGCCGTCGAGCGCGGCGTTCAGCAGCGCGCGGGTCACCTTGATCGGCATGCGGCTGCCGACGCCGTATTTGCCGCCGGTCCAGCCGGTGTTGACCAGCCAGCAATCGACCCCGCCCTTGGCGATGCGCTCCTTGAGCAGGTTGCCGTAGACGCTCGGGTGACGCGGCATGAACGGCGCGCCGAAGCACGTCGAGAAGGTCGCGTCGGGCTCGGTCACGCCGATCTCGGTCCCCGCCACGCGCGCTGTATAGCCCGAGAGGAAGTGATACATCGCCTGATCCGGCGTCAGCTTCGCGATCGGCGGGAGTACGCCGTAAGCGTCCGCGGTCAGGAAGATGATGTTGCGCGGCACGCCGCCCATGTTCTTTTCCGACGAATTCGGGATGAAATCGATCGGATAGGCACCGCGGCTGTTCTCCGCGAGGCTTGCGTCGTCGAGGTCGAGCTGGCGCGTGACCGGGTCCATGACCACGTTTTCGAGCACCGTGCCGAACCGCTTGGTGGTCGCGAAGATCTCGGGCTCGGCGTCTTCGGACAGGCGGATCATCTTGGCGTAGCAGCCGCCCTCGAAATTGAAGACCGCGGTGTCGGACCAGCCATGTTCGTCGTCGCCGATCAGCGTGCGCTTGGGATCGGCGCTGAGCGTCGTCTTGCCGGTACCGGAAAGCCCGAAGAACACCGCAGTCGAGCCGTCGGCGCCCATGTTGGCCGAGCAGTGCATCGGCATGACGCCGGTCGGGGGCAGCAGATAGTTGAGCAGGCCGAACACCGACTTCTTCATCTCACCCGCATAGCGCGTGCCGCCGATCAGGATCAGTTTCTCGGTCAGGTTGACGGCGATCACCGTCTCGCTGCGTGTGCCGTGGCGCGCGGGGTTCGCGCGGAAGCTCGGCAAGTCGATGATCGTGTAGTCGGGCACGAAACCGCGCAGCTCGGACTCCTCGGGCCGGACCAGCATCGTTCGGATGAACAGGTTGTGCCACGCGAGTTCGTTGATGACGCGCACGTTGACGCGGTGTTCCGGCTGCGACCCGCCGAACAGATCCTGCACCCACAGGTCTTCCTTGCGCTGCAACGCGGTCAGGAAATCGGCCTTCAGCGCGGCGAAATGCTCAGGCGTCATGCCCTTGTTGGTCTTGCCCCACCAGACCGTGTCCTCGGTCTCGGCATCGCGGACGATGAACTTGTCCTGCGCGGAGCGACCGGTGTGCGGACCGGTCTCGACGACCAGCGGGCCGTCTGAGGACAGCTTGCCCTCGTTGCGACGCAGCGCCGCATCGACCAGGCGCGCGGTCACCAGGTTCCAGTGGATATCTGCCCGCGTCTCGATGCCCTGCGACTCGAGGTTCGCGTCCGGAACACGATCACTCACGACTGTTCTCCCAAGATGCCGGCGCTAACGCGTCCGTGCATACGTATGTGGTTATTCTGCGCGCGCTTATCGGGCGCATCCCCAAGGGTCAAACGCTGCCACCGGTGTCACGGTTGAGCGGGGCCCAAGTTTCGACTAACCCCGCACGAATGACGGCAACGATCGCGCTCGTGGATGATGATCGCAACATCCTGACCTCGGTCTCGATCGCGCTCCAGACGGAGGGTTTCCTGACCCGCGTCTATTCGGACGGGGAAGTCGCGCTGAAGGCGCTGGTCGACAATCCCCCCGACCTGGCGGTGCTGGATATTAAGATGCCGCGGATGGACGGGCTGGAGCTGCTGCGCCGCCTGCGTGAGCGGAGCGCCGTACCGGTGATCTTTCTGACGTCGAAGGACGACGAGCTGGACGAGGCGCTGGGGCTCGCGATGGGGGCGGACGATTACATCGCCAAGCCGTTCAGCCAGCGTCTGCTGATAGCCCGCATCCGCGCGATCCTGCGCCGCGCGGAGGGCGCCCTGCCCGGTGGCAATGGCGAGGACGAGGCGCCGCAACAGCCGATCGAGCGCGGTCGGCTGACGATGGACCCGGCGCGCCACCGCGTGACCTGGGCCGGCGCGCCGGTGACGCTGACCGTCACCGAATTCATGATCCTGGAAACGCTGGCGCAGCGGCCCGGCATCGTGAAGACGCGCAACCAGCTGATGGATGCGGCGTATCAGGACGACATCTACGTCGACGATCGCACCATCGACAGCCACATCAAGCGCGTGCGCCGCAAGTTCCGCGAGGCCGATCCCGAATTCGACGCGATCGAGACGCTGTACGGCGCGGGTTACCGCTTTACCGACGAATAATGGATCCGCTCGACGCGCCGGACAGCGAACGCGACCTGAATCTGGTCTGGTCGGCGAAGGTATCGCTGACCCCGCGCATTCTGGCGGTGAACATCGTCGCGCTGCTGCTGCTGGCGGGCGGGTTCTTCTACCTCGACAGTTTCCGCAGCCGTATCCTCGACAGCCGTATCGCGCAGGCGAGCCGCGAGGCGCGGCTGATCGCCGACGCCATCCGCGCGACGCCCGCGGCACGCCACGACGCGCTGCTGATGGAATATGCCCGCGATACCGGCGCACGGCTTCGACTCTACGCTCCCGACGGACGGCTGACCGCGGATACGCGCGCGATGGGATCGCGCAACGCCGTGCTGCGCGATCCCGACAAGGAGGGGTGGCAGCAGGATTCGGCGCGGTTCCTCGACGGCGCGATCGACACCGTGGTCGGCGCGGTGCGACCGCCGCTCTACCGCGAGCGTCTGGGCGACCGCGGGCTGCAATGGCCCGATGTCCGCGCCGCGCTGGACCCGACGATCGCGCGGGCGAGCGTGTGGCGCGCGCCCGATCGCACCCCGGTCATCACCGCCGCGGCATCCTATGGCGACGGCATCGTCTTCACGACCGCGAACGCGATCGATATCACCAATACCGTCCGGATCGAGCGGTTTCGCCTGACCGTGGTGCTGGCGATCGTCGCGCTCCTCTCGGTGTTGCTGTCGCTTTTCCTGGCGCGCACGATCGTGAAGCCGCTGCGCCGGCTGGCGCGCGCGGCGGTGCGGGTGCGTCTGGGACGCGCACGCGAGGTCGTAGTGCCACGCCTGCCCGATCGCCGCGACGAGATCGGGCTGCTCGCCCGCGCGCTGTCGGACATGAGCGGCGCCCTGCGCGACCGCATCGACGCGACCGAGGCGTTCGCGGCCGATGTCACGCACGAGCTGAAGAACCCGCTGGCCTCGGTGCGCTCCGCGGTCGAGGGGCTGTCGCGCGTCACCGATCCCGCCTTGCGCGCGCAGCTGCTCGGCATCGTCCGCGACGACGTGCTGCGGCTCGACCGGCTCATCACCGACATTTCGGAAGCGTCGCGGCTCGACGCGCAACTCTCGCGCGCGAAATTCGAACCGGTGGACGTCGCCGCCATGATCGACGGGCTGCTCGAACAACGCCGCGCCCGCGGAATCGACCGCGGCGTCGCCATCGATTTCGACCGCGAACCCGGCGCGCTGGTGAGCGAGGGCGAGGGCACGCGGCTGGAGCGGGTGTTTGAAAACCTGATCGACAACGCCCTGTCCTTCTCCCCCGACAACGCCCGCGTCGCCATCGCCGCGGGACGCAGCGACGACATGCTGGTCGTGTCGGTCGAGGACGAGGGCCCGGGCGTGCCCGACGACGAGCGCGAATCGGTGTTCCGCCGCTTCCATTCGGTGCGCCCCGAAAGCGAGGCGTTCGGGCGGCATTCGGGCCTGGGCCTCGCGATTGCGCGGACCATCGTCGAGGGGCATGGGGGGCAGATCATGGTCGAATCACGCGAAGACATGTCGCGCGGCGCGCGCTTCGTCGTCCACCTGCCGCTGGGAGCACGCGACTGATGGCCGAGCTGTCGTCGGAAACCATCCATGCCAGCTGCGTCGCGATCGACGGCGTGGCGGTGCTGATCGAGGGGCGTTCGGGCGCCGGCAAGTCCGACCTTGCGCTGCGCCTGATGGATCGCGGCGCGGTGCTGGTCAGCGACGATTACACGCGGCTGGTACGCCAGGGGAAAACGCTGATCGCGCGCGCGCCCGACAATCTGGCCGGCAAGATCGAAGTGCGCGGCATCGGCATCGTCGAGATGCCGCACATCGACGACGTGCCGGTCGGCCTGATCGTAGCCATTGTAGAGGCGCCGCCGCGGATGCCGGGCGCGGGTCGGCTGCGGCGGCTGGCGGGAGTCGAGCTGCGCGAGATCGCCCTGCCCTCGCTGGAACCATCGGCCCCGATCAAGGTCGAGATCGCGCTGAAGCAGCGCCGCGCGGACGCGTGACGCCGGCGAAACCCATCCTGCTGGTCACCGGCATGTCAGGCGCGGGCAAATCGACCGCGCTGAGGACGCTGGAGGATCTCGGCTGGGAGACGGTCGACAATCTGCCGCTGCTGCTGCTCGACCGGCTGCTCGCGACCGCCCTGCCCGAGGGGATGGACGGCGACGACCGACCGCTCGCGATCGGCATCGGATCGAAGACGCGCGGGTTCGACGCGGCGCGGATCGTTTCGCGGATCAAGACGCTGCGCGACGACCACGGGCTGGATATCGGGGTGTTGTTTCTCGACTGCGCTGCATCCGAGCTCGAGCGCCGCTATTCGGAGACGCGGCGCCGCCACCCGCTGGCGATGGACCGACCGGCGAGCGACGGCATCGCCCGCGAACGCGACGTGCTGATGCCGCTGAGGGACTGGGCCAACCGCGTGATCGACACGACCGCGCTGACCGCCAACGAACTGACGCAGCAGATCCGCGCGACCTTTTCGGGCGCGGGCCTGGGTGAGCCGGTGCTGTCGGTCATGTCGTTCGGTTTTGCCCGCGGGCTGCCGCGCAACGCCGACCTGGTCTTCGACATGCGGTACCTGCGCAACCCGCATTGGGTGCCCAAGCTGCGGCCCGGCACCGGCCTCGATCCCGCGGTCGCTGAGTATATCGCCGGCGACCCCGCCTATGCCGAGTCGGTGGCAGCGATCGAAGGGCTGCTCGCGCTGTTGCTGCCGCGCTACAGGGCGGAGGGGAAATCGTACGTTACCGTCGCAATCGGCTGTACCGGCGGGAGACACCGGTCGGTCCACGTCGCCACGCGCATCGCCGCGCGGTTGCAACAGGAGGGATTTTCCCCCACGGTCACCCACCGCGATCTGGGCACGGCGCCGCAGGACTCGCTTGAGGATGTGCCGAAACCACGATGACTGCTCCGCACAAGAACGACGGCATGATCGGCCTGGTGCTGGTGACGCACGGGCGGCTCGCGGAGGAATTCGTGGTCGCAATGGAGCATGTCGTCGGCAAGCAGGACCGCATCGCCACGATCTGCATCGGCCCTGAGGACGACATGGAAAGCCGCCGCGCCGACATCGGCGCCGCGATCGCCACGGTTGACGAGGGCAGCGGCGTGATCGTGCTGACCGACCTGTTCGGCGGCACGCCCTCCAACCTCGCCATCTCGCTGATGAAGCCGGGCAAGGTCGAGGTGATCGCGGGCATCAACCTGCCGATGCTGATCCGCCTGGGCGGCGCGCGCAAGGCGATGAAGGTCGTCGATGCCGTCGCCGCGGCGCGCGACGCGGGGCGCAAATACATCTCGGTCGCGTCCGAAATGCTCGGCGTGGCCGCGGCATGAGCGTCGAGCGGACCGTTCAGATCGCCAATCGTCGCGGGCTTCATGCACGCGCGAGTGCCAAGTTCGTCACCCTCGCCTCCTCGCAGCCGACCGAGCTGACGGTGCGCAAGGATGGGTCTAGTGTCACGGGTACGTCGATCATGGGGCTGATGATGCTCGGCGCGGCGATGGGGGATCATATCGTGATCTCCGCCGAGGGCGAGCATGCTGAAAGCGCGGTGTCGGCGCTGGTTGATCTGGTCGAGGCGAAGTTCGGGGAGGACTGATCGTCGCGAGGCGCAGCAGCAAAGCTGCAGCGCCGAACAGCGACGATCCGGCCGGCGGCGCGCAGCGCCGACCGACGACGCGGGCTTCGCCCGCGGCGGTGCTCTTAGGAAACGTCGCTCCCCGTATCCGGACTTGGGCAAAGCCCAAGTCGTCGGTCGCGGCTTCAAGCCGCGCCGGCCGGGCGCGTCTTGAGCCTTGCGTTAGCCCTTGGCTAACGCCTAGGCCGACGCGCCATGCGCTCGATCACCGCCTTCTCCAATCCGCTCGTCAAGGCGACCCGCCTGCTCCGCGACAAGAAGCACCGCCGCGATGCCGGGCGGTTCCTGGCGGAGGGGCTGCGCATCCTGACCGAGGCGCGCGAGGCAGGACGGCTGCCGGAGACGCTGTTCTTCGTGCCCTCCGCCACCGATCGCCCGCTGGTGAACGCCCTCGTCACCGCAACCGAGGCCGCTGGTGGCGAGGCCATCGAGACGAATGCGGACATACTTTCCAAGCTGTCGGGCAAGGATAATCCCGGTTCCGTCATCGGGGTTTACGAGGAATTCCTCACCCCGCTTGCGAGCATCGACCGCGCCGCTGCGCAGCTGTGGCTGGTCGCCGAACGGCTGCGCGATCCAGGTAATCTGGGAACGATCCTTCGCACCGCCGACGCGGTGGGCGCTGGCGGGCTGATCCTGCTCGACGATTGCGTCGATCCCTTCTCGGTCGAGGCAGTGCGGGCGAGCATGGGGGCGTTGTTCACCGTGCCGGTCGCGCGCGCGACGTGGGAGGAATTCCGGATGTGGCTGCGGAGCGGGCCGGGCCAGCTCGTCGGCCTCAGCCTCGATACCGACGCCGACTACCGCGCCGCCGACTATGCCTCCCCCACCTTCCTGCTGACCGGCAACGAGGCACAGGGAATGCCCGACCACATGGCCGCGGAATGCGATCTGCTGGTCAAAATCCCGATGCTCGGCAAGGCCGACAGCCTGAACGCCGCGGTCGCGACCGCCGTGATGGCGTACGAGGTTCTTGCCCGCCACCGCGGTTGAAGGGCGCGGCTGAACGGCGAGGCAAGGATCGGTTCAGCCCGGCGTTCGTAGGGCGTCGTGTCGAAGGAGAGCCGTGATGAAGTCCGTCCTGCTGATCGTCCCCGCGCTGCTGGCCGCCGCGCCCGCCGCTGCCCAGCCCGCCGCCCCGTATCGCGCGATCGGGACCGAGCCGTTCTGGTCTCTGTCGATCGATCGCCGCACCATCACCTATCGCCCGGCGGAGGGCCGGTCGCTGACCGTCGCCAAGCCTCGCTCGATCGTCGGGATCAACGGCGAACTCTATCGCGCGCGCGGCATGACCGTGGACATCACCCACGTGCGGTGCAGCGACGGGATGAGCGACCGCACGTACCGCGACACCGTGCGGGTGACGATCGGACGGCGCACGCTGAACGGTTGCGGGGGCGGCGTGGTCGCCAACGACACGCTGATCGCCGACACCCGCTGGACGATCGCCGCGGTCGACGGGCGCCCGGTCCGCACCGATCGCCCCGCAACGATGGCGTTCACCGCCGACCGCATCCAGGGCCGCATCTGCAACAGCTTCAACTGCGCCTACCGGTTCGACCGCGGCACCCTGACCACCGACCGCATCGTGTCGACGCGGATGGCGTGCATCGGCCCGGCAGGCGCAGTGGAGGACGCGGTGTTCCGCGCCCTCGCCCAGCCGCTGAAAGTCCATCGCGGCAGCGCCGATACGCTCGTCCTGTCGAACGGGCGAGCGAGCGTCACATTGCGGCGCGCACGCTGATCGGTCGTCCGAACGACGCAGAAATGCCGCGCGTCCGCCCGGCCCGACCGGTTCGTCACTCCGCGGCGGCTTCGGCCGCTTCGGCGGCGGGGAGCAGCGCCACGTCGCCGACGGTTGGCTTCGCCAGCGCATCGACGGTGTCGACGCTGTCGATTTCCTTCGCGCCCGTGCCCACGCTCAGGTCGCGGAAACGGCGGGCGGAGACGAGGACGCGGCCTTCGAACGACGACACGAACTTGTTGTAATTCTCCACCGCGGAATTGAGACCGCCGCCGACGCGCTTCAGGTGCGTTGCCGCGGTCGCGAGGCGTTCGTGGAGTTCCTTGCCCAGCGCATCGACCGCGCGGGCGTCGTCGATCAGCTTTTCCTGGCGCCAGATGTTCGCGATCGTCTTGGCGATGGCGACGAGGTTCGTTGGCGTCGCGAGCAGCACGCGGCGCTCGATCGCCCATTCCCACAGCCGTGGATCCTGTTCGAGCGCGGCGAACAGGAAATGCTCGCCCGGAATATACATGACGACGTAATCGGCGGCGTCGCCGAACTTGTCCCAATAGCTTTTCGAGCCGAGTTGCTGCGCGTGGGTGCGCACCGATGCGGCATGGGCGCGCAGGCCCGCCGCGCGACCCTCATCGTCGGTCGCGTCGCTCGCGTCGAGGAAGGCGTTGAGCGAGCATTTCGCGTCGATCACCAGCTTCCGCCCGCCCGGCAGGCGCACGATCACGTCGGGGCGCAGGACGCCGTCGTCGGTGGCGACGACCACCTCCTGCTGGAAGTCCGCGAACGGCGACAGCCCGGCCTGCTCGAGCACGTTGCGCAAGCTCTGCTCGCCCCAGCGCCCGCGCGCCTTGGGGCTCGTGCGCAGCGCGTTGACGAGCCGTGCCGTCTCCTCGCGGACCTGGCCCTGGCCGACGCGGACGTTCTCGATCTGCTCGCGCAAGCCCGCATAGCTGTCGACACGGTCGCGCTCGACCTTCGCCAGCCCTTCCTCATACCGCTTGAGCGTCGTCTCGACGGGCGCCAGCAGCGCCTTCATCTTGGCCTCATTGGCCTCGCCCGCCTGGCCGAAGCGTTCCTGCGCGCGCTTGAGGAAACTCTCCTGCGCCGAATCGAGCACCTTTGCACCCAGGTCGCGGAATTGCGACGCCATGACTTCGCGGTCGGCCTTGAATTCGGCGAAGCGCGATTCGAATTCGGTAGCGCGGGTGCGGAGCTCGACCGCCTCGAGCCGGGCGGAATCGCGCTCCCGCGTGGTTTCCTCCAGTGCCTCGCGCAGCTCGGGCATTTCGCGTACGCGCTCGCTAGCGACGGCGAGTTCGGAAATTGCGCGCTTGAATTCGCTCTCCCGCGCATCGCGTTCGGCACGGGCCACCGCGACGCCGCGCCCCCCGAGTAGCCAGCCCACCCCGACGCCGATCACCAGCGCCAGGACGATCAGGAGGAAGGCGGTGGATTCCATAAGGGTACGCTCGCGTCGCTGGGAACAGACGGCGAACCTATCCGCCCCGGCGCCGCACGACAAGCGCGCGCGGCGGCAGGCCCCCGGGCTTTGCGACGGAGCGAGCGATCAGGCGGCGCGGCGCGCCTTCGTCACCTTCTTCACGATCATGTCGCGCTTCAGGCGGGAGATGTGATCGATGAACAACACGCCGTTCAGATGGTCGATCTCATGCTGCATGCAGGTCGCGAGCAGGCCATCCATCTCCGCCTCCTGCGCCTGCCCGTCGCGGTCGAGCCAGGTGACGCGGCAGCGCGCGGGGCGCTCGACCTCGGCATATTGCTCTGGGATCGACAGACAGCCTTCGTTGTATTTCGAGGTTTCGTCGCTGACCCAGGTGATTTCGGGATTCACATAGGCGCGCGGGTCGCGGATCGGCTCGCCACCCTCATCCTCGCCCTCCTGCAGATCGATCACGAGCACGCGCTGCGCCACCCCGACCTGAGTGGCGGCAAGACCGATGCCGCGGGCGTCGTACATCGTCTCGAACATGTCGTCGATCAGCGTGCGGACGGCGTCATCGACAGCGGCCACGGGGGCCGCGACCTCGCGCAGGCCGGCGTCGGGGATTTCGAGAATGTGCATCACGGTCATGGCGAAAGCGGCTACGCCCTCGCCCCGCGACAGGCAAGACGGTTCAGGTGGCGGACGCGAGCGGGCGGCGCGCGCGCAAAGCCTGCGCCAGCGTCCCCTCGTCGAGATAATCGAGCTCCCCGCCGACCGGCAGGCCGTGGGCAAGCTGGGTGACGCGCACCGGATACGCCTCGATCCGCTCGGCGACGTAATGCGCGGTCGTCTGACCCTCCAGCGTCGCGTTCATCGCCAACACGACCTCGTCAATGCCGCCGTCGGAGATACGGCGGACAAGCGTGTCGATGCCGAGATCCTCGGGCCGCACCCCCTCCAGCGCGGACAGCCGCCCGCCCAGCACATGGAAGCGCCCCGGAAACAGTCGCGCGCGGTCGAGCGCCCACAGGTCGGCGACTTCCTCGACCACGCATAGCGACCGCGCGTCGCGGCGCGGATCGGTGCAGATCGCACACGGATCCGACGTGTCGACATTCCCGCAGATGCTGCAGGTCGCCAGCCGCTCGTCGACCGCCGCCAGCGCCGAGAGCAACGGGGCGAGCGCCGACTCGCGGCGCTTCAGCAGGTGGAGTACCGCGCGACGCGCCGAACGGGGGCCAAGCCCCGGAAGCCGCGACAGCGCCAGCGACAATGCCTCGATCTCGGGGGATGCCATGCGGGAACAGATAGGGGGTTGCGCGGGCGGGCGCCAGCGTGTCGAAGCGAGCGCATGCGGATCGTCTTCATGGGAACGCCCGAATTCGCGGTACCGGCGCTCGACGCGCTGGTCACGGCCGGACACGACGTCGTCGCGGCGTACAGCCAGCCCCCCCGCCCCGGCGGGCGGCGAGGGCGGGCGCTGGTGCCGTCGTCGGTGCAGGCGCGCGCCGAGGCGCTGGGCATTGCGGTGCGGACGCCGGTGTCGCTGCGCGGGGCTGAGGCGCAGGCGGAGTTTGCCGCGTGGGACGCGGACGTCGCGGTCGTCGCTGCTTACGGCCTCATCCTGCCGCAGGCGGTGCTCGACATGCCGCGCTACGGATGCCTGAACATCCACGGATCGCTGTTGCCACGGTGGCGCGGGGCGGCGCCGATCCATCGCGCGATCCTGGCCGGCGACGCCGAGACCGGGGTCGGGATCATGCAGATGGAGGCCGGGCTGGATACCGGGCCGGTGCGCGCGGAGGCGCACACGCGGTGCTCGGGCAAGACCACAGGCGATCTGACGCGGGAACTCGCAGACATGGGTGCGGCGCTGATGGTGAGCGTGCTGGCCGATCTCGATGGCCACCCGCCGGTGCCGCAGCCGGCAGAGGGCGTTACCTATGCCGCCAAGATCGACAAGGCGGAGGCGCGGATCGACTTCACCCAGTCCGCCGAGCAGATCGACCGCCAGATCGACGCGTTTCACCCGGCGCCCGGCGCGTTCTTCGAACTGTCGGGCGAGCGCATCAAGATACTGCGCGCCGATATCGAGGAGATCGATCCGCAAGCGGCGGCCCCCGGCGTCGTGCTTGACGATCGCCTGCTCATCGCATGCGGCAGCGGCGCGATCCGCCCGCACCGCTTGCAACGCGCCGGACGTGGCGAGATGGGCGTGGACGAACTGCTTCACGGGTTTCCAATTCCGCGCGGCACCCGCCTGTGACTCGCTTTGCGCTGACCATCGAATATGACGGGCGCCCGTTCATGGGGTGGCAGCGTCAGAAGCACGGGGCCAGCGTGCAAGCGGCGATCGAGGCGGCGGCGGCGGCGATGACCGGGGAGGCGGTGGTCGTCCATGCCGCGGGACGCACCGACGCCGGCGTGCATGCGCGGGGGATGCGCGCGCACCTCGATATCGCCAGGCCGGTGACCGCGTTCCGGCTGATGGAGGCGCTGAACGCGCTGCTCCGCCCCGCGCCGGTTGCGATCCTCGATTGCGTGACGGTGCCGGACGATTTTCATGCGCGTTTCTCGTGTCTTGCGCGGCATTATGAATATCATATCGTTAATCGCCGCGCGCCACCGACGTGGGAGAAGGGGCTGGCGTGGCACGTCGCCCGTCCGCTCGATGCGGCGGCGATGGCGGCGGGGGCGGTGCATCTGGTCGGGCGGCATGATTTCACCACCTTTCGATCGGCGCATTGCCAGGCCGACAGTCCACTCCGTACGCTCGACCGGCTCGACGTCGTGCAGAGTGGCGACCGTATCGTCGTTTCGGCATCGGCGCGATCATTCCTGCATCATCAGGTGCGATCGATGGTCGGTTGCCTCGCGCTGGTCGGTGAGGGGAGGTGGACGCCCGATGACATGCGCGCCGCGCTCGAAGCGCGCGATCGCGACGCGCTCGGACTGAACGCGCCGCCCGACGGGCTCTACTTCATGGCTGCGGATTATCCGGCCGACTGAAGGCCGCGGCGAGTTCGACATGCGTCGACCAGATGAATTGCCCGACAGGCTGGACCCAATCGAGCCGGTAGCCGCCTTCACACAACAGCTTCGCATCACGCGCAAAGCTGCTGGGATTACAGGAAACATAAGCGATGCGCGGCACGCGGGCGGGCGCCAGGTTGACGATCTGGTCGCGCGCGCCCGCGCGGGGCGGGTCGAGGACGACGGCCTCGAACCGGTCGAGTTCGGCGGTGGTCAGCGGGCGACGGAACAGGTCGCGATGCTCGGCGAAGACCGCGCGCCCCGCCATCGACGCCGCCGACTTCAGCGCAAGGATCGCATCGCGCGCCGCCTCTCCAGCGTACACCTTGCCCGGCAGTGACAGCGCGAAAGTGCCGAGTCCGGCGAACAGGTCGGCGGTCAGCCGCGCCGGCCCGATCGCCTCACGCACCGCGGTGAGCAGCGCGGCTTCCCCATGCGCCGTCGCCTGGAGGAACGCCGCGGGCGGCACCGCCACCGGCACGCCGCCCAGCGTGATCGTCGCGGGTTCGGGCTCCCACCGCGTTTCATAGCCCAGCCCCTCGTCGATCGATACGCGGGCCAGTCGGTGCTTGATCGCGAACTCGGTCAGTGCCTCGGCGGCAGCAAGCGTGTCGTGGGCCGGCCCGCCGATAAGCAGATCGACGCCCTGGTCGATCGCGGCGAGGTGGATATCGGTCCGCCCCTTCGCCTTCAGGACGTTGGCCAGCATCACGCGCAGCGGCGCGACGAGCGCGAACAGTTCGGGCAGCAGGACGTGACATTCGGCGATGTCGACCAGCGCGTGGCTGCCGGATTCGCTGAAGCCCAGAATGACGCGCTTCCCCACCCGCTCTGCATGCAGGGTCGCACGACGGCGGCTGCGTGGTGGGGAGATCGTCGCGGGACGGATCGCCGCATCCAGCCCCTGCGCGTGCAGCGCGTCGCGAACCCGCTGCTCGACGAAATCGGAATAGCTCGCTTCATCAAGATGTTGAAGCTGACACCCACCGCACTGTGGGAAGTGCCGGCACGGTGGCGTCTGGTGGTGCGGACCGGGGGTGATAACGTCCCCGCTGACGGTGTCGCCGGGGGCGGTGAAGGCGACATGCCGACCGCCTTCGGTCACCCCGTCGCCCCGCGCGGCCACGCGCAGGATGGTTTCGCTCACAGACATTCCTCGATCGCCCCGCCGATATGGTCGATCAACCCATCGGCGATCAGCCCCGCTCCGGCAAGCGCCGCGGCGCGGGCATGGAGCCATACGGCCTCGCTGGCGGGGTCCGCAGCGCCCGCCGCACAGCGCGCCGCGACCAGCCCGGCGAGCACGTCGCCGGTGCCGGCGCTCGCCAGCCACGTCGGCGCCGCGGCAGAGACGGTAACGCGTCCGGCCGGGTCGGCGATGACGGTATCGGCGCCCTTGTGGACGATCGTGCACCCGATGCGCGCCGCAGCGGCGATCGTGCGGTCGATCTTGCTGCCCTGCCCCACACCGAACATGCGGTCGAATTCGCCGCTGTGGGGCGTGAGGATGGCGTGCTTGCCGCGCAGCCGGGTCGCGGCGTCGGCGCCGAGCAGGCTCAGCGCGTCCCCGTCGAGGACCAAAGGGCGTTCACAGGCCAGCGCGCGGTCGAGCAGGTCGCTGGCCGCGGCATCGCGACCGAGGCCGGGGCCACAGACGAGGGCGCCTATCCGCGGATCGCCGAACAGGTCGGCGTCGGTGGTGCGGTGGACGAGCGCGTCGGGCCCGCCGCGATCCTCGCCAGCCAGTACGACGTAGCCGGCACCCGCCGCCATCGCGGCGCGCGCCGCGAGCCGGCTGGCGCCCGGCATCGCGCCGCCCAGCACGGCGACCATACCGCGGGTGAACTTGTGCGCATCGCGGGGCGGCGGTTCCAGGCTTGGTCGGGCCAGCGTGTGCCAGTGGCTCGCGACCGGGACGCCGATGTCGGCGAGCAGGACATGCCCGCTCGCTCCCGCGCCGTCGCCCAACACGTGGCCAGGCTTCAGCGCTGCGAGCGCGACCGTCACGTCGGCGCCGGCGGCCTCCAGGTCGCTGCCGTCGTCCGTGGCGATGCCGGACGGCAGATCGATGGCGATGGTGATCGCGGCGCCCCTCCGCAGCCGGGCCAGCGCGCGCGCGACGTCGGCAGCAAGCGGACGGGAGACGCCGGTACCGAACAGGCCATCGACCAGCACGACACGGGGCGCGACGGTGTCGAGATCGGTGACCTCGCCCGTCCACGCCGCCCGCATCTCGGCGGCGACACCGGTGGGCGCGCCAAGGCCAGCGACAGTGACGTCATGACCGCGCTCCGCAAGCCAGCGTGCCACGACATAGGCGTCGCCGCCGTTGTTGCCGGGTCCAGCGAGGACCAGAATGGCGCGACCTGCCGCCAATCGCGCGACCTGCACGGCGACGGCGGCGCCGGCGCGCTCCATGACTTCGCGCTGCGATTGGCCGGACGCGAACGCCGCGGCCTCCGCCGCACGCATGGCCGCGGCGGTCACGATCGGGGCATGTTCGGGCACGCGCCTCATGGCGCCGCGGTCGGCGCGCCCCCTGCCGGCAATCGGTAGCGGACATCGGCGACGCTGATGTCGATCTGTCCGTTGTCGAGGCGCACGACCTGTGCCGGCACCGCGCCGTCGGCGGCGCGATAGCGACCATCGGCGCTTACCATCAGCCGGCGAAAACCGCCGTCCGGGTGGCGGATCGTCAGCAGCGTGCCGCCGTCTGCTCTGGTGCGCTCGATCGTGCAGTCGGTGGCCAATGGGGCGGCACCCACTGCGCACGCAACGCGCTCGGTCGGCGGGGCTGGCGTAGGTTGCTCGGCGGCCCCGCACCCCGAAAGCATCACCAGTACTCCGAGCGCCAGACCGTCAGATATCCGCATAGACATGGGTTTCCTGCGCCGCCCCGGGATGGGTGACCGCGCCGGCCCATGCCGGGCCGACGTTGCGGGCATAGCGCCACAAGGCACCCGACTGATAGTCGTTCAGCCGCGGCTGCCATCGTGTCTTGCGATCGGCGAGGACCGCGTCGTCGACCAGCAGGTCGATCGTGCCGCCATCAGCATCGATGCGGATGGCGTCGCCGTCCTCCACCAGTGCGATCGGGCCACCGTCCGTCGCTTCGGGCCCGACATGGCCGATGCAGAAGCCGCGAGTCGCGCCCGAAAAGCGCCCGTCGGTGACGAGCGCGACGCTTTCGCCCATGCCCTGGCCGTAGAGCGCCGCGGTCGTGGACAGCATCTCGCGCATGCCGGGGCCACCCTTCGGCCCCTCGTAGCGGATCACGATCACCGACCCCTCGGCGATGTCGCGCGCCTCGACCGCGGCGAAGGCGTCTTCCTCGCAGTCGAAGACACGCGCTGGCCCCTCGAACTGGAGTCGTGTCATCCCCGCGACCTTGACGATCGCGCCATCCGGCGCGAGGGAGCCGCGAAGGCCGACGACACCGCCAGTCGGGCTGATCGGCGCCTTCACGTCGTAGATGACCTTCTGATCCGGGTTCCAGGTGACCTGGTCGATGTTCTCGGCCAGCGTGCGCCCGGTGACCGTCAGGCAGTTGCCGTCGAGCAGGTCGTTCGCCAGCATCGTCTTCATCAGCATGTAGATGCCACCGGCCTCGTACATGTCCTTCGCCACATATTTGCCACCGGGTTTCAGGTCGGCGATGTAAGGTGTTGAACGGAATGCCTCGGCTACGTCGAACAGGTCGAATTCCAGCCCCGCCTCGTGCGCCATCGCCGGGAGGTGCAGCGCGGCGTTGGTCGAGCCGCCGGTCGCCGCGACGATCCGGGCGGCGTTGACGAAGGCGGCGCGGGTGCAGATGTCGCGCGGGCGAATATTGGCCGCGATCAGCTCCATCACCTGCGCCCCCGCCGCCGCGGCGATTTGTTCGCGCGTGGAGTAAGGCGCCGGCACCATGTTGCTGTTCGGCAACGACAATCCGATCGCTTCACCAACGCAGGCCATCGTGTTCGCGGTGAATTGCCCGCCGCACGCTCCGTCGCCGGGGCACGCTGCCTTTTCCAGTTCCTCGAGTTCACTCAACGGGCAGGCGCCGGCGGCATATTTGCCGACGACTTCGAACACGTCGACGACGGTCACGTCCTGCCCGCGGAAGCGGCCCGGCAGGATCGATCCGCCATAGACGAAGATCGACGGGATGTTCAGGCGCAGCATCGCCATCATCATGCCGGGCAGCGACTTGTCGCAGCCCGCGAAGCCCACCAGCGCGTCGTAGCAATGGCCGCGGACGCTGAGTTCGATCGAATCGGCGATGACTTCGCGGCTGACTAGCGAGGATTTCATCCCCTGGTGCCCCATCGCGATACCGTCGGTAACGGTGATGGTATTGAACCGGCGCGGCATCCCCCCGCCCGCCTCCACCCCGGCGCGCGCGGCGTTCGCCTGCGCGTCGAGCGTGGTGTTGCATGGGGCGCTGTCGTTCCCCGCCGACGCGAGCGCCACGAACGGCCGGGCGATCTCCTCCTCGCTCAGGCCCATCGCGTAATAATAGCTGCGGTGCGGGGCGCGCTCGGGGCCGACCGAGACATGGCGGCTGGGAAGGCGGGACTTGTCGAAACGGTTCGTCATGCGCTGCCTATGTCGTCAGACGCCCTGTGGACGCAAGAGTATTGCGCGCGGTGCCAGCGCATGATCGCGCATGTTACCGCGCCCGCGCGTGAAACGCCGCCAGCCGCGTGGCGAAATCCGGCGTTCCGAACAGCGCGTCGAAGTCGAGCGCAGCGTCGGCGCGGGCGGGGTCATTCAGCGTGCGTTTCAGGCTGCGCAGCGCGGTCGGAGCGTTTGCACCGATCGCGCCGGCGAGTTGGTCGGCCTCGTCCCCGGCGTGCGTCGCGCGAACGTCCGCCAGCCCGATGCGGTGTGCTTCGTCGGCGTCGATCGGCGCGGCGGTGAGCAGCATCCGTGCCGCCTGCCCGCGCCCCACCCGCGCGATGAGGCGGGCGACATCCTCCCCCGGATAGCCGATGCCGAGCTTTGCCGGCGTGGTGGCGAAGCGCGCGGAGTCGCCGGCGATGCACAGGTCGCTGGCGAGGACCAGCGCCACCGCCGCGCCGAAACACCCGCCATCGATCGCGGCGATTACCGGCATGGGGAGCGTTGCCACCGCATCGATCGCGGCGCGCATGCGGGTGCGAAAGGTGACGCGGGCAGCGGGATCGTCGATCAGCGCGGCCATTTCGGTCAGGTCGGCACCGGCGGAAAACAACGGCGCGGCGGAGCGGAGCACGACGACCGTCGCGTCGCTGTCGGTGAGGTCGCGGGCACCGGCGGTCAAGGCGTCCCAGCCCGCGCCCGAAAAACTGTTGCCGCTACCGCCGCGGTCGATGGTGATCGTCGCGACTTCGCCGGTGCGATCGACGCGGATCATCGCGGCACGAATGTGGCGGGGGATGGCGCGCGGGCAAACCACAGGCCATCGACGGACGGTTCGCTCCCGGCGCTCGATCCGCTGAGGTCGTTATCGCCGGCAAAGATGGGCGAAGCGTTACCGCTCACGTCAGCACCGTCTCGAGGTACCACCAGCCGGGATAGGCCGCGCCGATCGCGTGCGCACCGGCGGCGCGCGTCGCGGCGTCGGCGAACAGCGCGAAACAGGTCGCCCCCGATCCCGACATGCGAACGAGCGTCGTGCCGGCGAGCTGGTCGAGCGCATCGATGACTTCGCCGATGACCGGGGCGACGGATTTGGCCGGCACGGCGAGGTCGTTGCGCCCCTCCCGCGCGATCGTCGCGGCGTCGCCAGTCGGCAGAGGACCGCGGTCGATGCCGTCCCAGGCCGCGAACACATCGCGGGTCGACACCGCCACGCCCGGATTGACCAGCAGTACCGGCGTGCCGGCGAAACCATCGAGCGCGCTCAGCCGATCGCCGCGGCCGTCGCCGATGGCGGTAACCCCGGCGAGGCAGGCCGGGACGTCGGCACCCAGCGCCGAAGCAACCGCAGTCAGGCGCGCTTCGTCCGCGCCTGTCCTTGCGATGCGGGCACAGGCACGCAGCATCGCCGCGGCATCCGCCGATCCCCCGCCGATCCCGGACGCCACCGGCAGGCGCTTGTCGAGCGTCACTGCCAGCGGGGGCAGCGACGCCACCGACTCCGCAAAGGCGCGGCGCGCGCGCAGCACCAGATTGTCGCCCTCATGCATCAGGCCGCCGGCGAACGGGCCGGTCAGCGTGAAGCTCTCGGCCTCGGCAAGCGCGACAGTCAGCACATCGCCGTCGGCGACGAAGGCAAACAGCGTCTCCAAATCGTGATAGCCGTCCTCCCGCCGCCGCCGGACGTGAAGCGCAAGGTTCAACTTGGCGGGGGCAGCCTCCACGATCATCGTCAGCGCACCGGGCCGGTCGCGAGCTTGCCGGTCAGGCGCGCGCTGTCGTCGGCATCGGCATAGACCGCCGCCGCGCGCCAGGCATAGCGCGCCTCATACCGCCGCCCGATCGACCAATAGGCGTCGCCGAGATGTTCCTGGATATCGGTGTCGGCGGGCGCGGCGCGGGCGGCGCGTTCGAGCAGCGGCACACCCTTCGCGATATCGCCGGTGCGGACATAGGCCCAGCCGAGCGAATCGGTGATGTTGGCATCCTCCGGGTCCAGCCGGGATGCACGCTCCAGCAGCGCACGGGCCGCGGCGAGGTTCTCGCCACGCTCGATCTGCGCATAGCCGAGGTAGTTGAGCGCCACCGGCTCGTGCGGGGCGAGATCGACCGCGCGGCTCAGCATCGTCCGCGCTTCGTCCCACCGGCCCGCCTCGTCCAGCGCGCCGCCGCGCTGGAGGAACAGGGTCCAGTCCGGGGCAGCCGAGGCTCGCTCGATCGCGGTGGCATAGGCGGCGGCGGCCTCGTCAAATCGCCGCGCGGCCAGCAGCAGGTCGCCGAGCCGCTGAGCATCAGTCGCGCCGGCACCGGGCGCCGCCGCCAGCGTGCGTGCGGCGGCGAGAGCGTCGCCGCTTCGGCCCGCGCGATTGAGCACCGATATGCGCAGCGATACCGCGTCGTCGGCACTCGCCCCGGCGCGGTCGACCGCGTCGAGGACGGCGATGGCACGCGCCGGCGCGCCGTCGAGCGACAATGCGTTGGCGAGCGCCAGCCGGGCGCGGTCGTCGCGTGGGTCGATCTCCAGCGCGGCGCGCGCGAGCACAATCGCCAGCGACCGCGCCTCGCCATCGGCGATGTCGCCGGCCAGCCGGTCGTAGAGGCGGGCAATCCCGAAAGCGGCGTCGGGCTTTGCCGGCGACAGCCGGTCACGCGCACCGGCGAGGGTGCGATCGGTGCCTGCGAGCAGCGCGCGTGCCTCGGCCTTCCCCTGCCCGGCCAGCAATCGCGCGGCGGCGAGGCGGAAATCGACGCTCCCTGCGCTCGCGACCAGCAGAGAGCGGACCAGCGCCAGCCCGGCATCGATGCGACCGCCGGCGATCAGCAGCAGCGCGCGATTTTCGTCGTTGAACCGACGGGACAGCGGATTGCCGCCCTCTGCCACCAGGCCCGCCGCCGGGTCGGCATCGCCGCGACCGAAGGCGATCCAGGCGGTGAGCGCCGGCGCCAGGAAATCGAGCGTACCGGTCGCAAGCCTCGCGATCGCGGCATCGGCGGCGTCCCAGCGCCGCGCCTTCACCGCATCGGCAACCGCGATCAGCGCGGTGTCGGCCGGCGCGACCCCCGCCGCCACCAGCACCGCCGCTGACGCCCGCGCCAGCCGCATGTCACCGACCGCCAGCGCCTCGCGGTAGGCGCGCGCCGCCACGACCGCGTTGGCCGGATCGGCGGCGAGCGCCCGCGCATAGCCTGCCGCCGCGACGTCGGCGCGGCCATCCGCCCCCGCCGCGCGTGCCTTCACATACGCCGACAGCGGCGTGCCGACGTCGGCCAGCGCCGGTCCCGCAGTGAGGACGCCGGCGAGCGCCAGCGCGGCGCTACATGTTCGGGTAATTCGGTCCACCGCCACCCTCGGGCACCACCCAGTTGATGTTCTGCGTCGGATCCTTGATGTCGCAGGTCTTGCAATGGACGCAGTTCTGCGCGTTGATGACGAACTTCGGGTCGCCGGTCTCTTCGCCCACGATCTCGTACACGCCCGCCGGGCAATATCGCTGCGCCGGTTCGTCGAACATCGGCAAATCGTAGGCGACCGGAATGTCTGGATCGCGGAGCGTCAGGTGGACCGGCTGGTCCTCCTCGTGATTGGTGTTCGAGAGGAACACCGAAGACAGGCGGTCGAAGGTCAGCTTGCCGTCGGGTTTCGGATAGGCAATCGGCTGGACCATGTCCTTGCGCCACAGGCTTTCGTGGTCGGGCTTGTGGTGGAGGGTAAAGGGCAGTTTCAGCCCCCAGCTTTCCAGCCACATCGTCGCCCCGGCGAGGCCCGAGCCCACCATGTCGCCGAATTTCTTGACCAGCGGCACGACGTTGCGGACCACCGACAGTTCCTTGTGGACCCAGCTCGCCTCGAACGCCTCAGGATAGGCGGCAAGCTCGTCCTGCGCGCGGCCTGCCTGAACCGCGGCGAAGGCGGCATCGGCGGCCATCATCCCCGATTTCATCGCGGTGTGCGTGCCCTTGATCCGCGGCACGTTCAGGAAACCGGCGCTGTCGCCGATCAGCGCGGCGCCGGGAAAGGCGAGCTTCGGGATCGACTGCAACCCGCCGTCGCTGATCGCGCGGGCGCCGTAGGACACGCGCTTGCCGCCTTCCAGAATCTCGGCGATCGCAGGATGGGTCTTCCACCGCTGCATCTCCTGAAACGGCGAGAGATAGGGGTTGGTGTAGTTGAGCCACGTAACGAAGCCCAAGGCGACCTGACCGTTGGCCTGATGATACAGAAACCCGCCGCCGTTCGAGCCCGCGGTTTCGCTGAGCGGCCAGCCTTGCGTATGGATCACGCGGCCGGGGACATGCTTGTCGGGCGCGATGTCCCACAATTCCTTCACGCCCAGGCCGTACACCTGTGGGTCGCTGTCCTTCGCGAGGTCGAAGGTACGGATCATCTCCTTGGTCAGGTGGCCGCGCACGCCCTCTGCGAAGAAGGTATATTTGGCGTGGAGTTCGAGGCCCGGCTGATAATCGGGCTTATGCGTGCCGTCGCGGGCAACGCCCATGTCGCCGGTCGCGACGCCCTTCACCGCGCCGTTTTCGTCGAACAGCACCTCGGCGGCGGCGAAGCCGGGGAAGATCTCGACGCCCAGACCCTCGGCCTGCTCCGCCAGCCAGCGGCACAGATTGCCGAGGCTGCCGGTGTACGTCCCCTTGTTGTGCATGAAGCCCGGTGTCACGAAATGCGGGACTGCCGATTTCTTCGTCTTCGAAAGCAGCCAGTGCTGGTTGTCGGTGACGGGCACTTGCGCCAGAGGACAGCCCTGGTCGCGCCACTCTGGCAGCAGCTCGTCGAGCGCCTTCGGATCGATCACCGCGCCCGACAGGATATGGGCGCCGACCTCCGACCCCTTTTCCAGCACGCACACGCCGATCTCGGCGCCGGCGTCGTTCGCCAGCTGCTTCAGCCGGATCGCCGCCGACAGCCCCGCCGGCCCCGCGCCGACGATGACCACGTCATAAGGCATGGATTCGCGCTCGGACATTCACCGTCTCCCAAGGGCGGCAACCGTCTGTCGTCGCGCCGCCGCACCAACTCATCCCTTCAGCGGTTCGGGCAGATTGACGGCTGCGTCAAGGCGGGAGCTTAGTCGCCGGGCTATGGGGGCAGACCAACACACCGACTGGACCGCGCTGGCGGCGAGCACGCTGGAATGGTGGCGCGACGCCGGCGTCGACACGCTGGTGGAGGATGCGCCGCGCGACTGGCTGGCGCGGGCGGTGCCGATGGCCGCAACGCCGATCGCCGATGCCGTAGCGGAAGTGGCTGCGCCCGCCCTGCCCGACACGCTCGACGCCTTTGTCGCGTGGCGGCTGGGCGACGCGGCGCCCGAGGCCGGGCGCGGTGCCGTCATCGGACCGGAAGGCGACGTGTCGTCGGGCGTCATGGTGATCGTCGATTTTCCCGAGGGCGAAACGCTGCTGGACGGCGCAGCGGGGCGGCTGTTCGACCGGATGCTCGCCGCGATCGGGCGCGACCGTGCGTCGATCTATCTCGCATCCCTCACCACCGCGCGCCCGCTGACCGCGCGGATCGCGCCCGAGGCCGAGGCGCTGCTGGCGCCGCTGATCTACCATCATGTCGCGTTGGCGACACCGCGCATCCTGCTGACACTCGGCGCGGCGGCGAGCCGTGCGATGATCGGGACGGATGCCCATGAGGGGCAAGGAAATTTGCGGGCCGTTAACCTAAACGGGGCCAGTGTTCCCGTGGTCGCGAGCTACCATCCCCGTGCGCTGATCGAGCGCCCGGCGATGAAGGCAGCGGCCTGGAAGGATCTGCAATTGCTGATGGGGGGATTGCGCTGATGCGCTCCGCGTTCGTGCTCGCTTTGCTAGCCACTGCCGTGCCGGTGGCGGCCCATGCCGCAGACGGGGCGGCTCCGCCGACCGCCGCAACTCCTGCCACCGCCGACCCGGACCAGCGTTTCCCGACCAGTTCCGCCGCGCCGCGTGGTGACGGCATCCCCGACCAGCTCGATGGCGACCAGCGCGCGGCCTACCGTGGCGTCTTCGCCAGCATCCGGGCCGGCAATTGGACCGATGCGCAGTTGCAGCTCGATGCGATGAAGCCGGGGCCGCTCCACGCCCTCGCCCGTGCCGAGATGTTCACGGCCAAGGGCTCACCCAAGGTCGCGCTGGAGCCGCTGATGGCGGTGCTGACCGAGGCACCCGAACTGCCGCAGGCGGCGCAACTGGCCAAGCTCGCCAAGTCGCGCGGTGCCGAGATGCTGCCGAGTCTGCCCGCCGAACAGCGGCTGATCTGGTATGATGGCGCTCCCAACCGCCAGCGCGCCGCCGCGATCAAGAGCGACGCCGCCTCGGCGGACCTAGCCGTGCTGATGCAGCCGCTCATCAAGGATGACCGCGGTGCCGAGGCCGAGGCGCTGGTCGAGAGCAAGGCCGCTCTGCTGACGCCCGAGGCGCTGGTCGAATGGCGTCAGCGGGTCGCGTGGATCCATTATGTCGACGGGAACGACGCCTCGGCGCGCCGGGTAGCGGCGCTGGCGCAGGCCGGCAGTGGCGAATGGGCGGCGCAGGCCGATTGGGTCGCGGGCCTCTCGGCCTGGCGTGCCAAGGATTATGCAGGCGCAGGCGCATCCTTCGCCAGCGTCGCGCGCCGTGCGTCCGACGCCGACCTGCGCGCCGCGGGGCTCTACTGGGCGTCTCGCGCCGACATGGCGTCGGGCCGTCCCGATCTCGTGCAGGCGCGGTTGCAGAATGCCGCGCAATTCCCCGAGACCTTCTACGGCCAGCTTGCGCGTCAGCAGCTGGGGGTGACCACGCCGATCACGGCGGCGGGCGAAAAGACCGTGGCCGACGACTGGCGCGATCTGGCGCGCCGCCCCAACGTCCGCGTCGCCGCCGCGCTCGTCGAGATCGGCGAGACCGATCTGGCCGACGAGGTTCTCCGCCAGCAGGCGAAGATCGGCGACCGCAGCGAATTTCCGGCACTGACCCGCCTCGCCGGTCGGCTCGACCTGCCGGCGACGCAGCTGTGGCTGTCGCACAATTGCCCGCAAGGGGCGGCACCGACGATGGCATCGCGCTACCCGACGCCGAACTGGACGCCCGACGGCGGCTGGCGCGTCGACAAGGCGCTGGTGTACGCCCACACGCTCCAGGAATCGCGCTTCCGCATCGGCGTCGTCAGCCCGGCGGGCGCCTACGGCCTGATGCAGATCATGCCGGCCGCGGCGACCGACATCGCGCGCCAGCGCGGGCTGTCCGCGATCGACCGCACCGCGCTCACGCGCCCGTCCACCAACATCGAGGTCGGGCAAAGCTATCTCGAGAAGCTGCGCGATCAGCCGGCGACGGGCGGGCTGCTGCCGAAGGTTATCGCCGCCTACAATGCCGGGCCGCTGCCGGTCAGCGTGTGGAACGCCCGCGCCCGCGACGGCGGCGATCCGCTGCTGTATATCGAGAGCATTCCCTATTGGGAGACGCGCGGATACGTGATGACGGTGCTGCGCAACTACTGGATGTACGAAGGCCAGGCCGGCAAGGCATCGACCAGCCGCGCGGCGCTGTCGCAGGGGTTGTGGCCGAAATTCCCGGGGATGACCGGCGCCGGCGCGGTGCGGATGACGGTGTCCGGCATCGCCAACGCCATCACCCGCGCGAACTGACGAGCATGCCGATCGATGAGAGCATCGCGTTCCGCGCGGTGCGCATCGCGGTGCTGACCGTGTCGGACACGCGCGGCGCCGCCGACGATCGGTCGGGTGACACGCTGGTCGAGCGGCTGACCGCGGCGGGCCACGAACTCGCCGACCGCGCGATCCTGCGCGACGACACCGACGCGATCGTCGAACAGCTTGCCACATGGATCGACGATCCCGCGGTCGACTGCGTCATTACCACCGGCGGCACCGGCGTGACGGGCCGCGACGTGACGCCCGAGGCGCTGGAGGCGGTCGCCGACAAGATGATCCCCGGCTTCGGCGAGCTCTTCCGCTGGCTCAGCTACGCGACGATCGGCACCTCGACGATACAGTCGCGCGCCGCCGCCTGCGTCGCGCGCGGCACCTATATCTTCGCGCTGCCCGGATCGACCGGCGCGGTGAAGGACGCGTGGGACGGCATCCTCGCCAGCCAGCTCGACATCCGCCACCGCCCCTGCAATTTCGTCGAGCTGATGCCGCGCCTGACCGAACGATGAGCTATTTCTTTGCGGGTGCCGGCGCCGCCTTGCCCGCCGCCGCGCGCTTCTCGGTCAGGAACTTGTCGAGCTCGCTGTCCATCACCTGATACCAGTCGACCCAGTCGGCGAAATTCGCTTGTGTCAGCTTCCCGACCGAGGTCACGTCCATCGACATCGCCAGGTCGCCGTCGGTGTCGATCCGCAGCTTAAGAAACCGCTTGGCCGCGTTCCACTCGTTGACCAGCGCCAGCGTGTAGAGCGGATCCTTCTTGTACCAGGCGTAGAACTGGAACGACGGGCACGCCTTCGCCTTCTCGCACCCGTAGAATTCGATTGTGAACGGCGATCCGTTCGCCGCGCTGTTGATATAGGGCTCGCCCTTGTCGTTGGTCTTCAGCTCGGCCTTGAACCCCGCGGTCTTCATCGCTTCGGTCAGCGTCGCCGGGTCGGTCGCGTCGAACAATTTGTCCTGCGCCAGCGCCGGTTGCGCGACCGCCGCCGCCATCGCCGCCATGCCCGCAATCACCGCCCTCACCACCGTTCGCATCGCGCTTCCCCCCGAATGTTTGCAGGAGTTTGCCGCGCAATCCTGTCGCCGTCGACGGAAATCTCGCGATCAATCGTTCTTGCTGTGTTCTCGTCGTCCCATTACAATGCGGCGATGGCAACCGCCAAGCCCCGAGCCGTCCGCGGCGCGACCGAAAATCGCGAGAGCACGCGCTTCAACCTCCCCGAGCGCGCGGTCGATGGCGACTGGCTGGACGAGCGCGCGGCGCTGGACGAAGTGCCGCCACCGCTGCGCACCACGGTGACGGTCGAACAGCCGCGCACGATCATCGCGCGCAACCAGTCGCCCGACGTACCCTTCGACCGCTCGATTAATCCGTACCGCGGCTGCGAGCACGGCTGCATCTACTGTTTCGCGCGACCGAGCCACGCCTTCCACGACCTGTCGCCAGGGCTGGATTTCGAGACGAGGCTGTTCGCCAAGCCGAGCGCGCCCGACCTGCTGCGCGCCGAACTCGCGAAGCCGGGATATGTCTGCAAGCCGATCGCGTTCGGCACCAACACCGACCCCTATCAACCGATCGAGAGCGACTGGCGGATCACGCGGGCGTGTATCGAGGTGCTGGCCGAACACGACCACCCGATCACCATCACCACCAAGTCGGACCGCGTGACGCGCGACATCGATCTGCTCGCGCCGATGGCCGCCAGGGGACTGGCCGCCGTCATGGTATCGGTGACATCGCTCGACCCCCGCGTCGCGATGACGGTCGAACCGCGCGCGCCGACGCCTGAGCGGCGGCTGGCCGCGATCCGCAAGCTGGCCGATGCGGGCATCCCTGTGCACCTGTCGATATCGCCCGTCATCCCCGCGATCACCGACCACGAACTCGAACATCTGATCGAGCGCGGTGCGGAGGCCGGCGCCTATGCCGCATCCTTCATCCCGGTGCGCCTGCCGTGGGAAGTCGCCCCGCTGTTCGAGGCGTGGCTCGACACGCATTTCCCGGATCGCAAGGCCAAGGTGATGGCAACGATTGCGTCCCTGCGCGACGGCAAGCGCAACGACCCCAATTTCTTCACGCGCATGAAAGGCAGCGGCCCCTGGGCCGACCTACTCCGCACCCGCTTCCACATCGCCTGCCGCAAGCACGGTCTGAACGGCGAACGGCAGGTACTTCGGACCGATCTGTTCAGGGCACCAAGGGGGCTGCAGGGGGAATTGTTTTAGGCGGCATCATGTATTCGACGGTCGAGCGCAGACGATCGATGGTGGTTGCGGAGGACAGTTTCTTAAGCGTGGCCAAGGAAATACTTTGTGTTGAAGGAAGGGCGCTTTCTTCAACGACGTAGAATTCCCATTGTTCGGGATCGCGGTGATCGCAGTCCTTGTCCGATAGCGGATGCCAACCAAATACAAAAATCTCCGCATTTCGCCAAATGTGCGCGGTCCACGTCGAAGCCACCCAAGATCCGGTCTTTTGCTTGATCGAGAATCGGGGTGAAGACTTGCTGAAGCCATCCCTATGCCATGTCTGAAGGGCGGCAGACTGCTTAACCTGCATACGCAGGCCAGATTCTACGTGCCGTAGATCCGATGCTCCCCAGTCATCGCCGCAGGATACCCATTCCGGCTCAAGCGCGATGGCCACCATTTCCTCAACGAGTTCACCGCGGAGATCGTTGCGAATTAGAGGTTTGTCATACAGGCGCTTGTATAGTCGCGCGACCAACTCAGCCTGCTTCGTCATCGCGCGTGCCTAAGCCGCTCAAGCCCGGCTCTTCATCAACGGCTGAATGCGCGTCCCAAAATTCTCCACCCCCTCCAGGAAATCGTCGAACGTCAGCAGGACGCCGCCGGTGTTCGGCACCTCGGCCATCTCGTCGAGCATCCGCGCGACGCTTTCGTAGCTGCCGACCAGCGTGCCCATGTTGATGTTCACCGCGCCTTCCGGAGCGGCGAGCTGGCGGACGTTGGTAGTGGCGTTGACCTTGTCGGCGGCGCCCTGGTTGGCGAGCCACGCGATCGCCTCATGGTCGACGCCGTCGTTGTACGATTTCCACTTGGCGTGAGCCTCTTCGTCGGTTTCGGCGGCGATGATCATGACCAGAACGAAGACGCTGACGTCGCGCCCGGTCTTGGCGGTGGCGGCGGCCAGGCGTTCGTTGTTGAAGGCAAACGCGGTCGGGGTGTTCACGCCCTTCCCCAGACAGAAGGCGTAGTCCGCCCATTTGGCCGAGAAGGCGAGGCCCTCGTCCGACGAGCCCGCGCAGATGATCTTCATGTCGCCTTGTGGCTGCGGGCGGACGAGGCAGTCGTCCATCTGGTAATAGTCGCCCTTCAGGTCGCTACGCCCGGTTTCCCACAGGTCGCGCAGGATGTGGGCGTATTCGTCGAGCATCTTGTAGCGGTTGCGGAAATGCTCCTCACCCGGCCACATCCCCATCTGGCTGTATTCAGGCTTCTGCCAGCCGGTGATGAGGTTGAGGCCAAAGCGCCCGTGGCTGATCGAATCGATCGTGTTGCACATGCGCGCAGCAAAGGCGGGCGGGATGACGAGCGTCGGGCACGTCGCGTAGATCTTGATCTTTTCGGTCACCGCGGCGAGCCCGGCCATGAGCGTGAAGCTTTCGAGGCCATATTCCCAGAATTCGGTCTTACCCCCGAACCCGCGCAGCTTTATCATCGACAGCAGGAAGTCGAGGCCATGCTCCTCCGCCTTCTGCGCGATCGCCTTGTTCATGTCGAAGCTCGGCTTGTACTGCGGCGCGTTCTCCGAAATCAGCCAGCCGTTGTTGTTGATGGGAACGAAGACGCCGACTTGCATGGGGTTCAACTCCTGAGGAAATCGAGGACGATCGCGTTGAAGGTCACGGGATCGGTCACGTTGCAGGCGTGACCGCCCCACGGCATATGTTCCTGCGTGATGCGTGGATTCATCTCTCCAAGCGCTTGCGTACACATCCAGGGCACAAGCATGTCGTCGCCGGTAGAGAGGGCGAGGATCGACCCACGCAACGCGAGGATCTCCTTCGAAATGTCGAACGCAGCGAGCGCGGCAATCCGCTTCTCCATCGTCGCCACACCCGGAAACGCGGCGATCTGATGCGGGAGTTCGGCATCGAGTTCGGCGGTGTGGAAACTGATCCACTCGGCCGGGTAGAGGAAGATCGGCTGCGCGCGCAGGAACGCCTCGACGCCGGAATGGCGCAGCAGGTTCAGCCGGGCCTCGAAACAGCGCAGGAAATGCGGATCGGCCTTTGCCCAGCCGTTGACCACGACCAGCCGGTCGAGGCGCTCGGGCGCCTTTGCGGCCAGCGCGAGCCCAGCGACGCCACCCGCGGCGTGGCCGACGATGCTCGCCCTCTCCCAGCCGACGGCGCCCATCAGCGCGAGCATGTCGTCGGCGAAGTCATCGACCGAGACGGTATCGGGCAGCACGCGGTCGCTGCGTCCTGTTCCGCGGTGGTCGTACACCAGCACGCGGAAATGCTCGGCGAGCGCGGGCAGGTTCGGCATCCAATAGCTCGCTGACCCGCCGAGCCCCGACGAGAGGATCAGCGGCGGCGCATCCGCCGGCCCGTGCAGCTCGTAATAAAGGCCGGCGGCTTCAGCCAATGTGCGCGACCGAGGCGATCTCGACCAGGCAATCGGGCTTCACCAGATCGCATTTGATGCAGTAGCGCGCGGGCTTCGCGCCCGGGAAATACTCGGCATAGACCTGGTTGAAGGCGGCGTAATCGGCCAGGTCCTTCAAGAAGATGTGGTTCATCGCGACGTCGGCCATCGTCGCGCCGGCGGCCTCCAGCGTCGTCTTGATGACGTCTAGGACGTGGCGAGTCTGCGCCGCGGCGTCGCCGACGTGGAGGACGCTGCCGCCTTCTCCCAGCGCCAGCACGCCCGAGACGTAGACGGTGTTGCCCGCCTTCGCGCCCGCCGAATAGGGCGCGATCGGGGTGGGGAATTGCGGCGGGTTGATCGGTTCGAAGGGCATCGTCACTCCTTGGGAAGCTGGCCGAACGATCCGCAGAAATCTGCGGTCGTACTGACCCAGCCGAAGAACTTTTCGACGTTGTAGACGGTCGCGTCCTGCATCGCCGGGGGGCCGAGATGATGGGTGGCATCCTCCAGCATCACGCCGAAATATTCGAGGTGGAAGCCGTCGCGCAGCGTGCTTTCGACGCACACGTTGGTGGCGATGCCGACGAAGACGATGTTGCGGATGCCGCGGGCGCGCAGCGTGCTGTCGAGCTGCGAATTGAAGAAGGCCGAATAGCGAGTCTTGTGGAGCGTGATGTCGCCCGGCTGCGGCTTCAGCGCGTCGACCAGGTCGTAATCCCAGCCGCCGCGCGCGAGCAGCTGCCCGGCGAGTTCGGGGCGGCGGCGCATCGTCTTCAGCGCGTTCGATTTGTGCCAGTTGGGAGAGCCGGGGCCGCCCGCCTCCAGATAGTCCGCGTCCCAGCCGTTCTGGAGGTAGATTACCTGCACCCCGGCCTGCCGGGCTGTGTCGAGCACCGTCGCGATCTTGCCGATTGTGCCCGCCGCGCCCGAAATGTCGAAGCCGGCGAGGTCGACATACCCGCCGGGCGACGCATAGGCGTTCTGCATGTCGATGACGACGACCGCGGTTTCCTCAGGGCGAAGGCGCAGTGCCTCGGGCCGCGCGGGCAGGGTCACCCCCGCCTCCCCTGCCGTTCCGGTCGCGATCGTTTCCATGAGCCTCCGGTCGAGTAAACGACCATGCTGCCCCGGTGGGCTGGGCAACGCAAGGGGGTGCAGCCCCTTGGCGGAGGCGTCGCACCTGCTCAGGCTGCGGCCAGGCGGAAGTCCTTGTATTGCTGGCGGATCGCAGTCTTCAGCAGCTTGCCGGTCGCGGTGTGGGGGAGTTCATCGACGAACAGGATCTCGTCGGGCAACCACCATTTCGCGACGTGGTGCGTCAGGTGCTGGACGATCTCGTCTGGCGTCACCGCGCTGCCCGGCTTGCGCACCACCAGCAGGATCGGGCGCTCGTCCCATTTCGGGTGATACACGCCTATCGCCGCGGCCTCCGCCACGCCGGCACAGCCGACCGCGGCGTTTTCCAGTTCGACCGAACTGATCCACTCGCCGCCCGACTTGATGACGTCCTTGGCCCGATCGGTGATCTGCATCGTGCCGTCGGGGTGGAGCGCGGCGACGTCGCCGGTGTCGAACCATCCCTCCGCATCGGTCGCGTCGGCGTCGGCCTTGAAATAGCGTTTCACGACCCACGGGCCCCGGATCTGGAGCCGGCCAGAGGCGACGCCGTCGCGCGGCAGGACGGCGTCGGCGTCATCGACGATGCGCAGTTCCACTCCGAACGGTACGCGGCCCTGCTTCACGGTCACATCGACGCGCTCGTCGAAACTCAAATCGTCCCAGTCGGGGCTGGGCGCGCCCATCGTCCCGATCGGGGAGGTTTCGGTCATGCCCCAGGCGTGGTTGACGCGGACGCCCATCCGCATGATCCGCTCGATCATCGCGCGCGGAGCGGCCGATCCGCCGATGGTAACGACGCGAAGGTGCTTCGGCGCATCGCCGGTCGCGTCCATGTGCTGGAACATGCCGAGCCACACGGTCGGCACGCCGGCGGAGTGGGTCACCTTTTCCCGGTTCATCAGGTCGCACAGCACAGCGGGTTCGTTGACCGCGGAATAGACGATCTTCACGCCCGCCGCGGCACCGGCGAAGGGCAACCCCCAGGCGGCGGCGTGGAACATCGGCACGATCGCCATGACGACCGCGGTAGAATCGAGATCGAACACCGCGGGCTGCAATTCCGCCATCGCGTGGATCATCGTCGAACGGTGGGTGTAGAGCACCCCCTTCGGATTACCGGTCGTGCCGCTGGTGTAGCAGAGCATGCACGGCTCACGCTCCGGTCCCTCGACCCAAGCGTAATCGCCGTCCTCGGCGTCCAGCAGCGCGTCGAACGCGCCGTCGTCGAAGCAGACGAAATGCTCGATCGTGGTCCACTGCGGGCGCATCCGTTCGACGATCGACGCGAAGGCGGCGTCGTAGAACAGCACGCGGTCCTCGGCATGGTTGGCGATGAAGGCGAGTTGTTCGTCGAACAGCCGCGGGTTGATGGTGTGGATCACCCCGCCCATGCCGATCGCGCCATACCACGCGATCAGGTGCGCGACGTGGTTCATGCCGAGGGTGGCGATGCGGTCGCCCGGCTTCATCCCCATGCGCTCGAGCGCCTGCGCCAGCCGCCGCGCGTCGCGATGGACGCCGCCCCAGTCGGTCCGCGTCTCACGCCCGTCGGCCCATCTGGTCACGATCTCGCGCGTGGCATGCTCGCGGGCGGCGTGGTCGATCAGCCGCGGCACGCGCAGCTCCATGTCCTGCATCGTGCTCGGCGTCGCTTCTAGCATTTCCGGCATCACCCACTCCTATCCGGCGAGCGCCAGCCTCTCTTCCTGGGCCTTGAGCGCGCAATCGCGGATACCGTGCAAATTCTCGATGGCGACGGCAAGCTCGGAGTCGAGGCGGAAGTCGCGGCCGAGCAAAACCTCGGCCTCGCCGCCGTCGAACGCGGCGCGAATCCGCACCTCCCCGCGCCCGCCGCGGTGTTTGTGAAGAAGCGTTGCCAGCGCCGCGACGCTCGCGGAATCGTCGATAGAGGCGGTCAGCATCATGCGGGTCGTCGTCGCCAGTCCTTCGAGCGGCACGATTCGGCGAACGGTTACGCGCGCGGTATCCTCGCCGGAACGGCGATCGAGCTCGACCGTCAACAGCCCGCAGCCGCCTTCCTTCGACGCCTCCTCCAGCAGCGCCGCGACGTCGTCGTCGAAGCAGGTCGCCTGGACCTGACCCGACTGATCGCTCAGCGTCATCATCATGTACCGCTTGCCGCGCGCGGAGGTGCGCCAGCGCGCATCCTCGACCAGCGCGGCGACCATCGCGCCCGATCGTGCTCCCTCGGCCACCGGCACTTCGGGCAGAGTTGCGATCGAGCGTGCGCCCTGGCCGCGGGCAAGATGCGCGTAGCGATCGAGCGGGTGGCCGGAGAAGAAGAACCCGAACGCCTCCTTCTCCGCCTCGATCCGCTGCATCAGCGACCAGCGCGCGGTCTTCGGCAACTGGATAGCGGTGCGACCGGGCTCGGCCTCTCCGAAAAGGCCGCCCTGCCCGCTTACGCGGCTTTCCTGGGTGCGCGCGGCGACCGCGAGCAGGGTTTCGGCGGCGGCGAAGACCCCGGCGCGGTTGTGGTCGATCGAATCGAACGCGCCGGCGGCGGCCAGCGTCTCGACCTGGCGCTTGTTCACAACGCGCGGGTCGATGCGGCGTGCCATGTCGTCGAGTGACGTAAAGCCGCCGTTCGCCTCACGCTCGGCGACGACCTGCTCCATCGCGCGTTCGCCGACGCCCTTCAGCGCGCCGAGACCGTAGCGGACGGCGAAATCGTCGCCGGCGGTTTCGACCGAGAATTCGGCTTCACTGGCGTTCATGTCGGGCGGCAGGCACTGGACGCCCAGCCGTTTCATGTCGTCGACAAAGATCGCGAGCTTGTCGGTCTGGTGGATGTCGAAGCACATCGAGGCGGCGAAGAACTCGTGCGGGAAATGCGCCTTCAGCCAGGCGGT
Organism: Sphingomonas donggukensis; assembly: GCF_023674425.1. Taxonomy (NCBI): domain Bacteria; kingdom Pseudomonadati; phylum Pseudomonadota; class Alphaproteobacteria; order Sphingomonadales; family Sphingomonadaceae; genus Sphingomonas; species Sphingomonas donggukensis. The sequence goes on along the minus strand of NZ_CP098401.1, from coordinate 894,230 downwards.
CTGGTAGGCGAGCAGCGCATAGGCGGCGGCGTGCGATTTGTTGAAGCCGTAGCCGGCAAACTTGTCGATCAAATCGAACAGGCTGTTCGCCTGCACCGCGCCGATGCCGTTGACGCTCGCGCAACCCTCGACGAAGCCGGCGCGCTGGGCGTCCATCTCCGCCTTGATCTTCTTGCCCATCGCGCGCCGCAGCATGTCGGCTCCGCCAAGTGAGTAGCCGGCCAGCACCTGCGCGGCCTGCATCACCTGTTCCTGGTAAACGAAGATGCCGTAGGTTTCGGCCAGGATCGGCTCCAGCAGCGCGTGCGGATAGACGATATCCTCGCGTCCGTTCTTGCGCGCGCCGAAGCTCGGAATGTTGTCCATCGGCCCGGGCCGGTAGAGCGAAACGAGCGCGATGATGTCGCCGAAATTCGACGGACGGACGGCACTCAGGGTGCGGCGCATGCCCTCCGATTCCAGCTGGAACACGCCGACCGTATCGCCGCGCTGGAGCAGTTCGTACACCGCCGGATCGTCCCAGCGCAGCGTATCGAGATCGATGTCGATGCCCCGCGCGGCGAGCATGTCGACCGCCTTCTTCAAAACGCTCAGCGTCTTGAGGCCGAGGAAGTCGAACTTCACCAGGCCCGCGTACTCGACATATTTCATGTCGAACTGGGTGACCGGCATGTCCGATCGCGGATCGCGATACAGCGGCACCAGTTCGGCGAGCGGTCGGTCGCCGATCACGACGCCCGCCGCGTGGGTCGAGGAATGGCGGGGCAACCCCTCCAGCTTCATCGCCAGGTCGAGCAGGTGGCGGACGTCGCTGTGGTTCTTGTACTCGGCGGCCAGCTCCGACACGCCGTTCAGCGCGCGGGTCAGCGTCCACGGATCGGTCGGGTGGTTGGGGATCAGCCCGGCGAGGCGGTTGATCTGGCCGTAGCCCATCTGGAGCACGCGCCCGGTATCCTTCAGCACCGCGCGCGCCTTCATCGTGCCGAAGGTGATGATCTGCGCGACCTTGTCGCTGCCGTAGCGTTCCTGGACGTAGCGGATGACTTCGCCGCGGCGGGTTTCGCAGAAATCGATGTCGAAATCGGGCATCGACACGCGTTCGGGGTTGAGGAAGCGTTCGAACAGCAACCCCAGCTTGAGCGGGTCGAGATCGGTGATCTTGAGCGCCCAGGCGACCGCAGAGCCCGCGCCCGATCCGCGCCCCGGACCGACCGGGATGTCATGATCCTTGGCCCAGGTGATGAAGTCGGCGACGATCAGGAAATAGCCCGGAAAGCCCATCTGGATGATAACGTCGAGCTCGAATTCCAGGCGGGTGCGGTAGGTCTCGATCGCGGCGTCGTCGGCGATGCCCGCCTTGTCGAGCCGTGCGGCGAGACCGACGCGCGCTTGGTCGCGCAGCATCGCGGCTTCGCCCGCGATATCGCCGGCCAGGCTCGGCAGGATCGGCTTGCGCTTGGGCGCCGCAACCGCGCAGCGCTGGGCGACGACCAGGGTATTGGTCAGCGCTTCGGGCAGATCCTCGAACAGGCGGCGCATCTCGGTCGCCGGCTTCATCCATGCGTCGGGCGAGCTGCGCGGGCGGTCGTCGCTGGTGACGTAGGTCGAATTGGCGATGCAAAGCATCGCGTCGTGCGCTTCGTGAAAACCGCCTTCGGAGAAGCAGCACGGGTTGGTCGCGATCAGCGGCAGATCGCGAGCGTAGGCGAGGTCGATCAGCTTCGCCTCGGCCCGGCCCTCGATGGCGTCGAGGCGGCGGGTAATCTCGACGTAGAGCCGCTCGGGGAACAACGCCTGCAACCGGTCGGCATAGGCCGCCGCCGCCTCGACCTGATCGTCGGCGAGCAGGCGAGCGAGCGCCCCCTCCCCGCCCGCGGTCAGCGCGAGCAGGCCATCGGTGTGGCCGGCGAGCGTCTCCAGCGTGACGTGCGCGTCCTCCTCAGGCGGTCGCCCGAGATGCGCCATCGACACCAGCGCGCAGAGATTGTCGTAGCCGGTGGTGTCCTGCGCATAGAGCGCCAACCAGTCGATCGGCGCGGATACGCCATCCGGCACCGGGCGCTTGACCGCCAGCAGCGTGCCGATCACCGGTTGCACGCCCGCGTCCTTGCACGCATCGCCGAACGCCATCGCTGCGTAGAGCCCGTTGCGATCGGTCAGCGCGACCGCGGGAAATCCGAGTTCCTTCGCGCGCTTCGCGATCGCCTTCGGATCGATCGCGCCCTCCAGCATGGTGTAGGACGAGAAGACACGAAGCGGGACGAAAGCGGAGTGCGACACTGCGCCAAGCTAGGCGCTATCGCGCGGATTCGGAAGGGCGGGCGGATCGCTTATCCACAGGTCAAAGCAGCTTTTCGATGTCGCTTTCGATATCCGCAGGCTTTGTGGTCGGGGCGTAGCGCCCGACGACGGCGCCGGCGCGATCGACCAGGAACTTCGTGAAATTCCACTTGATCGATTCGGACCCGAGCAGCCCCGGCGCGGCCTTTTTCAGGTGGCGGAACAGCGGTGCGGCGGCGTCGCCGTTGACGTCGACCTTCGCGAACACCGGGAAAGTGACGTCATAGGTCAGCGAACAGAAATTCGCGATCTCCGCCGCGTCGCCCGGCTCCTGCGCCCCGAACTGGTTGCAGGGAAAGCCCAACACCTCGAACCCGCGAGCGCCGTATTTCCGATGCAGCGCCTCCAGACCCTCATACTGCGGCGTAAACCCGCATTTCGACGCGGTGTTGACGATGAGGAGAACCTTGCCGGCGTAAGCGGACAGATCGACTTCGGTGCCGTCGGCGGCGGTAACGGGGATCGCGGTGAGGTCGGTCATTCCAGCACTCCCTCATGCAGACGTACCACGCGGTCCATTCGCGCGGCGAGGCGTTCGTTGTGGGTGGCGACGAGGGCGGCGGAGCCCTGGTGGCGGACGAGGCGGAGGAATTCGGCGAAGACGATGTCGGCGGTCGCCTCGTCCAGATTGCCGGTGGGTTCGTCGGCCAGCACCAATGCGGGCGTGTTGGCGAGCGCGCGGGCGACGGCGACGCGCTGTTGTTCGCCGCCGGACAACTGGCTCGGGCGATGACCGAGCCGCTGGCCGAGGCCGAGCGCCGTCAGCAGCGAGTTGGCGCGGTCGAGCGCGTCCTCCCGCGTGGCGCCGAGGATCAACTGCGGCAGGATCACATTCTCCGCCGCGGTGAAATCGGGGAGCAGGTGGTGGAACTGATAGACGAACCCCAGCTGGTCGCGGCGCGTCGCGGTGCGCCCGGCGCTATCGAGCTTCGCGGCCTCGGTTCCCTGGATACGGATCGAGCCGTCGAACCCACCCTCGAGCAGGCCGACCGCCTGGAGCAGGGTCGACTTGCCCGAGCCCGACGGGCCGAGCAGCGCGACGATCTCTCCAGCGCCGACCGTCAGGTCGATGCCGCGCAGGACGTCAATGGTTACGTCGCCCTGGGTGAAGCTGCGCTTCAGACCGGTGGTCTGGAGGACGGGCACGCCGTCGGACGCGGCGAAGCCGCGCCGCCCGATCTCGCCTTCGGCTTCGATATCAGTCATAGCGCAGCACCTGAACCGGATCGGTGTTCGCCGCCTTGAACGCCGGATACAGCGTCGCGAGGAAGCTGAACGCGAACGCCATCGCGGCGATGCCGGCGACCTCCAGCGGGTCGGTCTTGGCGGGCAGCTCGGTCAGGAAACGCATCGACGGATCCCAGATCTGCTGCCCGGTTACGTAGCCGAGGCCGCTCACCACCCCCTGCCGGAAATACAGCAGGACGAAGCCGAGGATCAGCCCCGCGCCGATGCCGACCGCGCCGATCGCGGTGCCGACGGTCATGAAGATGCGCATCAGCCCGCCGCGCGTCGCGCCCATCGTGCGCAGGATCGCGATGTCGCGGGTCTTCGCGCGGACCAGCATGATGAGCGACGACAGGATGTTGAACACCGACACCATGATGAGGATCGAGAGCACGGTGAAGGTGACGAGACGGTCGACCGACAAAGCCTCGAACAATTGCGCGTTCATCTGGCGCCAGTCGGTCACCTGCCCGCGCTCCCCCACCTTGCGAGCGAGCGGGGCGGCGACCAGCTCGACGCGGTCGGGATCGTCGGTGTCGAGTTCGATCATTCCGACCGAATCACCCATCAACAACAGCGTCTGGGCGTCCTCCATTGGCATCACTACGAACGCCTTGTCGTAGTCGTACACGCCGACTTCGAAGATCGCGCCGACGGTGTAGCTGACGATCCGCGGCACGGTGCCGAAGGGCGACGCCGGCCCCTGCGGACTGATGAGCGAAATCTCGCTGCCCTCGGTCGCGCCGAGCGCCTGGGCAAGGCGTGAGCCGATCGCGATGCGTCCGCTGTAAGGCTTCAGCGAGGCGAGCGACCCGACGACGACATTGCTGTTGAGCGTCGTATTCGCGCGGATATCGGCAACGCGCATGCCGCGCACCAGCACCGCCTCGACCCGACCGTTGTAGCCGGCCATCAGCGGCTGTTCGATCAACGGCGTCGCGGACACGACGCCGGGGGTCGCGCGGGCCTGCTCGACGACGGTGCGCCAGTCGCGCAGCTGCCCGCCATAGCCTTGCACCACGACATGGCCGTTCAGCCCGACGATCTTGTCGAAGAGTTCGGCGCGGAACCCGTTCATCACGCTCATCACCACGACGAGCGCGGCGACCCCGAGCATGACCGCGACCAGGCTGATCCCCGCGACCAGCGCGATGAACGCCTCCCCCCGACCGGGCAACAGATAGCGGCGGGCGATCATCCGCTCGTAACGCGACAATAGCATGAGTGGGCTGTAGGCAGCGCCAGAACACCCGGCAAGCGCCGTGTTGCACGAATCCCACAACCGCGGCCCAATCGTCGCAAGAGTGTCGCAAGACCCGTGACAACTTAAGGGTGCTGGCCTAACGCCAAGCTACTGAAACGCAGGCAATGGCCGTGGTTCGGGGAGGCCTTTCGGCCCCGTTCATCTGGGAGGGTGAACGTGTGGGCCGGGGTCGAAATCAAAGGGGGCTGACGAGTCACATCGTCACGCAGGCGGCCGGGTCGGAAACGATCCGGCCGTTTTCGTTCGGGCGAAGGAAATCTCAGATTTCCGATGCGCAAAGCGCATCGCCCGAACCGGCCGGCGGGTCGGCGGAAAGCCGAACCCGGCCGACGGCTTTGCCGGCGGCGTTATTGGAAATACCCGCTCGCCCTCACGCCATTTATGGAAGCGCGAACCTGCACCCCCGTTCGCACTGAGCTTGTCGAAGTGCTGCCCCTTTCTTCGTGACCCAAGCGCGTGGCACGAAGAAGTACAGCACTTCGACAAGCTCGGTGCGAACGGATGGACTCACTCACGCCGCCGGCAAAGCCGTCGGCCGGGTTCGGCCTGTCGCCGACCCGCCGGCCGGTCCCGTTTCCGCGCTGCGCGCTACGGCGCTCCCGCGCCTGAAACGCGACGCGACGCCGGAGCTTCCACACTACGGCGCCGCGTCCTGCCCCCCGCTCATCACACTGGCATCAGAAGGATTTCGCCAGCGTGAACCCGTATGTCCTCGGATCGCCCGGTTGGCCGACGATCAGCCCGGTCGGTCCGCTCTGCGTGGAAAGCAACTCGAAATACTGCTTGTCGAAGACGTTCCTGACCCACGCGAACGCATTGAGCCCGCGCGCGGTGTCGCGGTAGCCGGCGCGGACGTTCGACAGCGCATAGCCGTCGATGTCGGTGTAGAGCGAACGCGACGGGTTCGACGAGAATTTCGACCGGTAGCTGCCGTCATAGCCGAGGTAGAACTCCCCCGCCCCACCGAGCGCCCGCGCGGGCAGGTTCACCTCGCCCCCGAACGACAGCGACCAGCGAGAGATGCCCGGCAGCCACTGGCCGGAGATGTCGCACACCAGCGGGCTCAATCCCGGTGTGCCCGCCGGCGCCGGGGTCGCCCCGTTCAGCGCCGGATTGCCGCCGGACAATTCGGGCGGGCACGGCGCGTTGACGAATTTCACATAGGTCGCGTCGGTGTAGGCGCCGCTGGAATAGAGGCGCAGCCGGGCGCTCGGGCGATAACTGGCGTCCCATTCGAACCCGCGCGAGCGGACCTTGCCGGCGTTGGCGAGGTAGCCGCGGATGACGGTCAGCTGGCCGTTGTTCACGGTCGCCTGGTAATCGTCGATATCGGTCCAGAACCCGGCGAGGTTGAGCGTTACGCGGCGGTCGAGGAACTGCATCTTCGCCCCCACCTCATAATGGTTCACGCGCTCCGGCTTCACCGTCTGGGTCGTGAGGTCGACCCCGGTGTTGGCAGCATTCAGCGGCAGGCCCGACAGGTTGATGCCGCCCGATTTGAACGTCCTCGCGTAGGTTGCGTACAGGTGGATGTCAGGCTGAACATCGTAGGACAGGGTGACGTCGCCCGAGACGTTCCAGTCACTGAATTCGGGCGCATAGCTTTGCGGGGCGAGCACGCCCAGCTGGTCGGCGCTCAGCGTCGTGCTGCCCGCGCCATTGGTGACGACGGCCACATAAGACCCGCTCTTGCGATCATAGTTCAGGCGCAGGCCGGGATTCAGGCGCAGGCCGGGCGCGATCTGCCAGTTGAGCTTTCCGAACACGGCGAAGCTGGTGTTGTCGAAGCTGATCGTATTGCGACTGGTCAGGCCGTTCAGCACCGCCGGGTTGCACGCCGCCGTCGTCGCGGTCGCGCAGCCGCTGGAACCGGGGGCGACATTACCCGGATTGAGCAGGTAGCGGCTGGCGGCGGCGCCCTGCACCTGCGACCCCTGCGTGTCGATCGTCTGGTGGAACAGGAAAATGCCGGCGGTGTAGTCGAGCGTGTTGCTGCCGTTCGAGGCGATGCGGAGTTCCTGCGACACCTGTTTCTGCTGCGACGGGTTCTGCGACACGGTGGTGATCGACAGGCCGATGAAGTCGCGGTCGTTGGCGGGCAGCCAGTCCCAGTAGCGCCACGCCGTCACCGATGTCAGCGTCGCCGGCCCGACATCCCAGTTGGCGGTCAGCGAGGCGCCGCCGATTTCCTGACGCGAATTCAGCTCGGCATCGAGATCGGTCACGCGGTCGAACGGATCGAAGCTGGGCGGCGTATAGCCGAACGCAGCCGCCAGCGCCGCGTACTGCCGGTTGAGCGGGCGCTGGGTCGCACCGACGCGGGCGTAGAATTGCACGCAGCATTTCGGGTTCTGGAGATTGAAGTCGCCGGTCAGCTGCAGCTCAAGTGCGTCGCTTGCCTTCCACAGCAACTGCCCACGGACGCTATAATTCTCCAGCCGGTGGAGGTCGTCACCGGTGCGGACGTTCAGCACCGTACCCTTACGACTGGACAGCGAGGTCGACAGCCGTACCGCCAGCCTGTCGGTTGCGATCGGGGCGGAGGCCGATGCCTTCAGCTGGAGATAGTCGTAGTTGCCGACGCTTACCTCCCCGCGGAATTCGGGGGTGAAGCTGGGCTTGCGGGTCGAGATGTTGATCGCACCGGCGGTCGTATTCTTGCCGTAGAGCGTACCCTGCGGCCCGCGCAGTACCTCGACCCGCTCGACATCGACGAAATCGAACGTCGAGGCGCCGACCCGGCCTACATAAACTCCGTCGAGGTAGAAGCCGACGCCCTGTTCGATGCCGTCGTTGGTCAGCCCAAACGGCGCGCCGAGGCCGCGGATGTTGATCGCGGTGTTGCGCGGATTGCTCGAATAGAATTGCAGCGCGGGCTGGAGTTGCTGGAGGCGGTTGACGTTGAACGCGCCTGCCTGCGTCAGCGCCTCGCCACCGATCACCGAAATCGCGATCGGCACGTCCTGCGCGCTTTCCTCACGCCGGCGCGCGGTGACGAGGATGTCGCCGTCGGTCGCCCGCGTCTCAGGTGGCGTCGCGGGCGCGGGCGGAGGCGCGGGCGTCGTGGATTGCAGCAGGATCGCAAGCGGCAGCATCGGCGACATGTCAGCCTCCCTGAAGACCCGGCGATAATCCTACCATCTGGCTGGGATATGGGAGGAAGAAGCACTTACACCGCGCAAAGCCGCGCTTTCCGACGCGCGATTTCAATGGCTTGCCCAACCGCCCGACGCCGAAGCGTTGCGAATTCGCGGTCGCGCGGGGACGCGCAGGCAATGACGCGGTTTATCCGGCGTCGGCGTTGTCGGCGCGATCCCTCCCCTGCTATCGAACCCGGCATGACAGCTGCCCGCCCCGGTGACACCCGCTTGCACGACTTGTTCCACCAGATGGACGAGGGGTTCTGCATCATCCAGTTCATCGACAGCGACCACGGCCCGCTGAGCGATTACGTCCATATCGAGGCCAACGCAGCCTATGCCCTGAACGCCGGTATCCCCAACGTCGTCGGACAGAAAGTGCGCGAGATGGTGCCCGACGAGGCCGATTCGTGGGTGGCGCGCTACGGCGCGGTGATGCGTACCGGGGAGTCGATCCGGTTCGAGCAGGAGCTGGTCGCGACCGGGCGGTATCTCGAGCTGTCGGCATTCCGCGTCGGTGCGCCCGAAGACCGGCAGGTAGCGGTACTGTTCAAGGACATCACTGCGCGGCGCAAGGCCGAGGCCGCGCTGAACGACCTGAACGCTACGCTGGAGCGGCGCGTCGCAGTCGCCCTGGCCGAACGGCGTACACTGGCCGAGATCGTCGAGGGCACCAACGCCTTCGTCCAGGTCGCCGACCTCGATTATCGCTGGATCGCGATCAACCGCGCGGCATCGGACGAATTCGAGCGGCTGTTCGGCGTGCGCCCGTCGGTCGGCGCGTCGATGCTCGACCTGCTGCACGACCAGCCCGAGAATCGCGCCAAGGTTCACGCGGTGTGGTCGCGCGCGGTGGCTGGCGAGGAATTCGTCGAGGTCGGCGATTTCGTCGATATCGATGGCGGGCGCACGGCGTACGAGATGCGCTTCGGCGTCTTGCGCGATCCGGACGGCAGGCAGATCGGCGCCTATCAGTTCGTCTATGACGTGACCGAGCGGCTGCGCGAGCAGGAACGGTTGAAGGAAACCGAGGAGGCGCTGCGCCAGGCGCAGAAGATGGAGGCCGTCGGCCAGCTGACCGGTGGTCTGGCGCACGACTTCAACAATCTGCTGGCCGGGATTTCGGGCGCTTTCGAGATGATCGGCATGCGCCTGAAACAGGGTCGCACCGGCGACGTCGAACGCTATCTGGCAGCAGGGCAAGGCGCCGCCCGCCGCGCCGCCGCGCTCACCCACCGCCTGCTCGCCTTTTCGCGCCGGCAGACACTGTCGCCCAAGCCGATCGTCATCAACCGGCTGATGACCGAGCTGATCGAGCTGGTGCAGCGCACCGTCGGCCCGTCGATCCGGGTCGAAACCGCCGCCGCCAGCGGATTGTGGCCGACGCTGGTCGATGCCAACCAGCTGGAAAACGCGATCCTGAACCTGTGCATCAACGCGCGCGACGCGATGCCCGGCGGCGGGCACATCACGATCGAGACCGGCAACAAGTGGCTCGACCAGCGCACCGCGCAGGATCACGGGCTGGAGGCCGGTCAATATGTGACCATCTGCGTCAGCGACACAGGCACCGGCATCGACAAGGAGACGCTGGGCCGCGTGTTCGACCCGTTCTTCACGACCAAGCCGATGGGCGAGGGCACGGGCCTTGGCCTGTCGATGGTCTATGGCTTCGCCCGCCAGAGCAATGGCCACGTCCGCATCTATTCGGAGGTCGGCCAGGGCACGATGGTGTGCCTGTACCTGCCGCGCCATCTGGGCGAGGAAGCGGCCGAGGCGGACGCCGCGACGGCGATCGCGCTGTCCAGCGCCGGCGACGCGACCGTGCTGGTGATCGACGACGAACCGACCGTGCGCATGCTGGTCGTCGATGCGCTGACCGACCGCGGCTATGCCTGTATCGAGGCGGCGGACGGCGCGGCGGGGCTCAGGCTGCTGGAGACGCAGGGGCGGATCGACCTGCTCATCACCGACGTCGGCCTGCCCGGCGGGCTGAACGGGCGCCAGGTCGCCGACGCGGCACGCGCGATGCGGCCCGACCTGAGGGTGCTGTTCATCACCGGCTATGCCGAGAACGCCGTGCTGAATCACGGCCATATCGCGCCGGGGATGGAAGTGTTGACCAAGCCCTTCGCAGTCGACGACCTAGCGGGCCGGGTGGACCGGATTTTGCAGGGGTAGGACAGCGGGGGTCTGAGGCTGCCCCGCCGTTCGTTTCGAGCGAAGTCGCGAAACCGATACCCACGCTCGGGGCGCGTTTCCCGACTTCGCTCGAAACGAACGGAGGGGCGATGCGTCCGCGGGAACCTTGCCCCTAGACCAGCCGGCTCTGCCGCACCGCCGCTTCGATGAAGCTGGCGAACAGGGGATGCGGGTCGAACGGCTTGGACTTAAGCTCCGGGTGGAACTGGACGCCGACGAACCACGGATGATCGGGCCGCTCGACGATTTCGGGCAGCGTGCCGTCGGGCGACATGCCGGAAAAGCGCAGGCCGCCGGCCTCCAGCGCGTCGCGGTAGTGCACGTTCACCTCGTAGCGGTGGCGGTGGCGCTCGCTGATCTCGGTGCCGCCGTAGATGCCCGCAACGTGGCTGTTGCCGGCCAGCGTCGCGTCATAGGCGCCCAGCCGCATCGTGCCGCCCATGTCGCCGCCCTCCTCGCGCTTCTGCAAACCCTCGGCGGTCATCCATTCGGTGATGAGGCCGACGACCGGCTCGTCGGTCGGCCCGAATTCGGTGGTCGAGGCGGTGGCGATGCCGGCAGTGTTCCGCGCGCCTTCGATGCACGCCATCTGCATGCCGAGGCAGATGCCGAAATACGGCACGCGGCGTTCGCGCGCGAAGCGGACCGCGGAAATCTTGCCCTCTGACCCGCGCTCGCCGAAGCCGCCGGGGACGAGGATCGCGTGGCACGGCTCCAGCGCGATGGCGACGTCATCGGGGGCTTGCTCGAACATCTCGGCATCGAGCCAGCGAACGTGAACCTTCACGCGGTTGGCGAGCCCGCCGTGGACCAGCGCCTCGTGCAGCGACTTGTACGCATCCTGCAGGCCGACGTATTTGCCGACCACGCCGATCGTCACCTCGCCCTCGATATTGGTCTGGCGATCGATGATGTCGTCCCAGCGCGCGAGATCGGGCGAGCCGTCGTGCGGCAGGCCGAAGGTCTTGAGCACCGCGGCGTCCAGGCCCTCGGCATGATATTGCAACGGCACGCCGTAGATCGACTTGGCGTCGAGCGCAGGGATCACGGCCTCTGGCGCGACGTTGCAGAACAGCGCGATCTTGGCGCGCTCGCTGGCGGGCAGCGGGCGTTCGCACCGGCAGACGAGGACGTCGGGCTGGATGCCCAGCGCGGTCATGTCGCGGACGCTGTGCTGGGTCGGCTTGGTCTTCAATTCGCCCGCGGCGGCGATGTAGGGCACCAGGGTCAGGTGCACGAAACAGGTGTTGGCGCGACCGATGTCGTTCCGCAGCTGGCGAATCGCCTCCATGAACGGCAGCGATTCGATGTCGCCCACGGTGCCGCCGATCTCGCACAGCACGAAATCGAGGTCGTCGACTTCATTGCGAGCGAATTCCTTGATCGCGTCGGTGACGTGCGGGATCACCTGCACCGTGGCGCCCAGATAGTCGCCGCGACGCTCCTTGGTGATGATCGTCTGGTAGATGCGGCCCGAGGTGACGTTGTCGCTCTGGCGGCTCGGCACGCCGGTGAAGCGTTCGTAATGGCCGAGGTCCAGGTCGGTCTCCGCCCCGTCGTCGGTCACATAGACTTCGCCGTGCTGATACGGGCTCATCGTGCCCGGATCGACGTTCAGATAGGGATCGAACTTGCGGATGCGGACGCGGTAGCCGCGGGCCTGCAACAGGGCTGCGAGGGAGGCCGCCATGAGGCCCTTGCCGAGCGACGAGACCACGCCGCCGGTGATAAAGATATACCGCGTCATGGGAGGATGCGCCTAGCCTTGAACATGCGTAATGGGCAAGCGCAGAAACCCGCGCTCGCGATGAAACCCGGCGAAACCGGGATTTACTGCTGCAGGGGGACGCCGCTCTGGTTGGTGGCGGCGGCACCGTTGCCGGTGGCGGCGGCCTGTGCGGCGGCGGCCTTCAGCGCGTCCTGGCTGGCGTCGCCTGCTGCGTCCTGGTTGCGGGTCGCGGGCGCGCTGCGTGCCAGGCTGGTGTCGATCGTGGTGGACTTATGGTTCGCGGCGATGAAAGCCAGCGCGATCGACATGGCAACGAAGATGGTCGCGAGCACCGCGGTCGAGCGGGTCAGGAAATCGGCGGCACCGCGCGCCGACATCAGGCCCGACGGGCTGCCGCTGGACGTCAGCCCGCCACCTTCGGACCGCTGCATGAGGATCACCGTGACCAGCAGGGCGGCGATGATCGCCTGGACGACGAGCAGGAAGGTGAACATGGGCGAGGCGCAACCGAAGCAAGAGGATGTGGGATTTCGGGATGGGCACATAGGCGACGCGCCGCCCCCGATCAACCACCGCATCGCGGCCCGAACCGACCGTACAGAGCCAAACATTTCGCGTGCGCACTGAAACCCCTCGCCGGTCAGGGCGTTAATCAATGCGAAAGGCCGGCACGCCCGGCCCCTGCACATAGAAAAGTGGATCCCGGACACGTGAATGCTATCCCGGAAAAGTCCCTGTTCTCCTGGATGCATACGCTCGTCGATTACGTGCGTTCGGGCGAACCCGATCTGACCAACCGCCAGATGGCGCTGCTAATGGTCGTGTACCTCGATGCCGGCCCCCATACCGTGCGTGGCCTGGCCCGCGCGCTGAATGTCTCGAAACCGGTCGTCACCCGTGCCTTGAACAGACTGGGTGCTCTCGGCTATCTGCGCCGCCAGCGCGACGATGCCGATAAGCGGAACATTTTCGTCGCCCGCACGCCTAAGGGGGCAGACTTTCTTGCAGAATTCGGGCAGTTCCTCTCCGGTGACGGATCACCGGCCAAAGCCAGCACAGCCCACGCGTAAGCGTTTCGCGCTTACCGGTCACAGTCATGCCTATGACCCGCGCGTCGATGCCGCGCGTGGCGATCTGGCCGACCTGCGCCTCGCCGATCGCATCTTTGCGCCGCATTATGCGAAGGCGGTCGCCCGCAACGCGGTGACGCGCGCGCCGCTGCTCGCGGCACATGGCGGCGACCCCGTGTCAGAAGTGTTGCAGGGCGAGCGGTTCGACGTGCTCGAACTGTCGCACGGCTACGCCTGGGGCATGAACGCGGTCGACGGCGCGGTCGGGTTCGTGGCGATGGACGCGCTAGGCGCACCGTTCGACGCGACGCATGTCGTATGCGCGCCGAAGGCTGCGCTGCCGATGGGCAGCCGGCTGAGCGCCGGGCAGGCGGATGGCTTCGATGCTGCCGCGATCCGTCCGCTCGAAGCGCCGGCCAAGGATTATGTCGCGCTCGCCGAGAGTCTGGTCGGGACGCCCGTCGTTGCGGGTGGCCGGTCGAGCGCCGGGATCGACGGCGCTGGGCTGGTCAGCCTCGCGCTTTCGCTCGCCGGCATCCGTGCGCCGCGATTCGCCGATATTCAGGCTGACACTCTCGGTCATGCCGTCGATGCGGACGCGCCCGTGCTGCGCGGCGACCTGCTGTTCCACGGCGGCGACGTAGCGATCGCGATCGGTGAGTCGACCGCGATCCATGCCGGCGCGGAAACGGTTGCCCGCTCGGACATCGCCGCGCTCGGGCCGATCGACGTGCGGCGGCGGCTGCCGTGAGGCGCAGCGTCTTCATCGACGGCGGCGCGGGCACGACAGGCCTGGAAATCGTCGAGCGGCTGGCCGGACGCGCCGACATCGACCTGGTCACCCTCGCCGATGACCGGCGCAAGGATCCGGCGGCGCGGCGCGCGGCGCTGAACGATGCCGATTTCGTGATCCTGTGCCTGCCCGACGACGCCGCGCGCGAAAGCGTCGCGCTGATCGACAACGACCGCACGCGCGTGATCGATGCGTCCACCGCGCACCGCACTGCAGACGGCTGGGCCTATGGCTTCCCCGAGCTCGAGCCGAGCCAGGCCGGCATCATCGCGGAAGCGGCGCGCGTCACCAACCCCGGCTGCTACCCGACCGGCTTCCTCGCGCTCGTCCGCCCGCTGGTGCGCGCCGGGCTGATCCCGGTCGACTGGACGCTCAGCGTCAACGCCGTCTCGGGCTATTCGGGCGGCGGGCGGCAGATGATCGAGGCCTATGAGGGCGGCGGCGAGACGTCGGCGTGGCGCGGCTATGCGCTGGGGCTGGACCACAAGCACGTCGCCGAGATGCAGCGCCACGCCCGGCTCGAACATCCGCCGATCTTCACCCCCGCCGTCGTACAGACCCTGCGCGGGATGGTGGTCGAGGTGCCGCTGCCCCTTCACGCCATGCCGCGGCGCCCCGGGCTGGATGCGGTGCGCGAAACGCTGGCTGCCGCTTACGAGGGGAGCCGCATAGTGCGCGTGCTCGACGACGAGCCCGCGCTGATCCGCATCGAGGATGATGCCGGCACCGACCGGCTGACGCTGCGGGTGCTGGGCAATGCCGACCGCGGCCACGCGCGGCTGGTCGCGACGCTCGACAACCTTGGCAAGGGCGCCGCCGGTGCTGCGGTCCAGAACCTGAACGTCATGGCCGGCTTCGACCCCGCCGCCGGGCTGGTGCTCTAAACCCACGCTTCGCCGCCACCATACGTATGCACCTTGCCCCCGCGCCCCGCGCCGTTAGGTAGGGCGGCGACTGAGGCAGGGAGCGTTCATGACCGAAGCCGTTGGCAAGCTGCTGCTGTTCGGGGCGACCGGCGATCTGTCGCAGCGGATGCTGATTCCGTCGCTGTACGGCCTTCATGCCGATGGGCTGCTGCCGGCCGGGCTAACGATCACCGGCGCCGCGCGGTCGGAGCATGACGATGCGGGGTTTCGCGATTTCGCCCGCGCCGCGCTCGATGAATTCCTGCCCGCCGACCGCCACGACGCAGCCTCGATCGCCAGCTTCCTCGATCGCCTGCAATATCAGCCGCTCGACGCCTCGACGCTCGACGGGTTTCCGGCGCTCGCGGACAAGATCGGCGACGTGTCGGGCGGGCTCGCCATCTTCCTGTCGACCGCGCCGTTCCTGTTCGAACCGACGATCAAGGGGCTGCAATCGGTTGGGCTCGCCGGCGACACCGTGCGGATCGGCCTCGAAAAGCCGCTCGGCCACGACCTTGCCTCCAGCCGCGAGATCAACGACGCGGTCGCCGCCGCTTTCCCCGAGGACCGGACGTTCCGGATCGATCACTATCTGGGCAAGGAAACCGTCCAGAACATCCTGGCGCTGCGCTTCGGCAATTCGCTGTTCGAGCCGGTGTGGAACGCGCGCGGCATCGATCACGTCCAGATCACCATCGCCGAGACGGTGGGACTGGAAGATCGCGCGGGCTATTACGAAACCGCCGGCGCGCTGCGCGACATGGTGCAGAACCATATCCTGCAACTGCTGGCGCTGATCGCGATGGAGCCGCCCGCGCGCTTCGACGGCACCTCAATCCGCGACGAGAAGGTCAAGGTGCTGCGATCGTTGCGCCGGATCGAGGCCGCCGAGGTGCCGCACATGACCGTCACCGGCCAGTACGGAGCGGGTGCGGTGGGCGAGAAGATCGTCGGCAGCTACGCCGACGAACTGGGCAGGCCATCGACCACCGAGACGTTCGTGGCGATCAAGGCGCATGTCGACAATTGGCGGTGGCAGGGCGTGCCCTTCTACCTGCGCACCGGCAAGCGGCTGGCGGCGCGGCAAAGCGAGATCGCGATCCAGTTCAAGCCGGTGCCGCATTCGATCTTCGCCGATCGCGGCGGGCAGTTGCAGCCGAACACCTTGGTCATCCGCCTCCAGCCCGAGGAATATGTCCGCCTGCTGGTGATGGCCAAGCAGCCGGGCCTGGACCGCGAGGGCGTGCGGCTGCGCGAGGTGCCGCTCAACCTCAGCCTCGACACCGAATTCGCCGGCACGCGGCGGCGCATCGCCTATGAGCGATTGCTGCTGGACCTGATCGAGGGCGACCCCACTCTCTTCGTGCGCCGCGACGAGGTGGAGGCGCAGTGGCAATGGATCGACGCAATCCGCGCCGGCTGGGTCGCGAACGACGTGAAGCCGAAACCCTATCCAAGCGGAAGCTGGGGCCCGTCCGCGGGCATTGCGCTGACCGAACGCGACGGGGTGACGTGGACGGAATAGGGGAGCGACCTGCTCCTCCAGCCGTTCGTGCTGAGTAGGGGCTGAGCTTGTCGAAGACCCGTATCGAAGCATCCTTCGATACGCCATTTCGACAAGCTCAATGGCTACTCAGGACGAACGGGTTTGAAGGACGATTTGATGACGACCGAAATCGAATGGTGGGACTACGACGACGCAGCCGAGATGGCGGAGGCGGTCGCGGGTGACATCGGCTTCATCATCGACAGCGCGATCGATGCGCGCGGCGCGGCGGTGATCGCGCTGGCCGGCGGCAAGACGCCGCTGCCGATCTACGAGGCACTCGCCAAGGCCAAGGTCGACTGGAAGCGGGTGACGATCGTGCCGGGCGACGAGCGGCTGGTGCCGCTGGGCGACCCGCTGTCGAACGTCACCGCGATCGGCAAGGCGTTCCTGCCGAAGGGCGCCCGGGTGATCCCGCTCGTGTCGGCGTCGGCGCCCGACTACAAGGCGGCAGGCCGCGCGGCGGATGCGATCCTGCAGGACCTGCACTGGCCGCTCGACCTGTGCCTGCTCGGCGTCGGCGGCGACGGCCATGCCGCGTCGATCTTCCCCGGCCCCGACTACGACGAGGCGTTGAACGGTCCCAAGGAACGTCGCGCGCTCGGCGTCATGCCCGATCCGCTCCCCCCGGAAGCCCCGGTCGCGCGCGTGTCGCTGTCGCGCCAGTCGATCATCACCGCCCGCGCGCTGATGATCGCGGTGACTGGCGACGCGAAACGCCAGGTGATCGAGGATGCCACGAAGGAAGGCGCGTCGTCGCCCTATCCGATCGGGCGTATCCTGGCGGACGTGGAATTGCCGGTGGATATCCACTGGGCGCCGTGAGCGAATGGTTTGAGGAATGATCGCGTGACCCAGATCCACCCCGAAGTCGCCGCCGTCACCGACCGCATCATCGAGCGGTCGAAGAAGCGGCGCGCCGCCTACCTCGGCCTGATGGGATGCGAGCGCGAGAGCGGGGTGGATCGCCCGGTCTTGGGCTGCGCCAACCTCGCCCACGGATACGCCGGGACCGACGAGGACCGCGAGGCGATGAAGACCAACGCGGCGATGAACATCGGCATCATCACCGCGTACAACGACATGCTCTCGGCCCACGCGCCTTATTATCGCTACCCCGAACAGATGAAGGTCTGGGCGCGCGAGGTCGGCGCCACCGCGCAGGTGGCAGGCGGCGTGCCGGCGATGTGCGACGGCGTGACGCAGGGCTATCCCGGCATGGAGATGTCGCTGTTCAGCCGCGACACGATCGCGATGTCGACCGCGATCGGCCTCTCCCACGGTATGTTCGAGGGCGCGGCGCTGCTCGGCATTTGCGACAAGATCGTGCCCGGCCTGCTGATCGGCGCGCTGCGGTTCGGCCACCTGCCGATGGTGATGATCCCCGGCGGGCCGATGCGATCCGGCCTGCCGAACAAGGAAAAGGCCCGCGTTCGCGAACTCTATGCGGAGGGCAAGGCCAGCCGCGAGGAACTGCTCGACGCGGAGATCGCCGCCTATCACGGCAAGGGCACCTGCACCTTCTACGGCACCGCCAATTCGAACCAGATGATGGTCGAGGCGATGGGGCTGCACATGCCGTCCGCCGCCTTCGTCAATCCGGGCACGAAGCTGCGCCAGGAACTGACCCGCGCCGCCGTCCACCGGCTGGCCGCGATCGGTTGGGACGGTGACGATTACCGCCCGCTCGGCGAATGCGTGGATGAAAAGGCGATCGTCAACGCCGCTGTCGCCCTGTTGACGACGGGCGGCTCGACCAACCACCTGATCCACCTGCCCGCCATCGCGCGGTCTGCGGGCATATTGATCGACTGGGACGATTTTGACCGGCTTTCGCGGTCGGTGCCGCTGCTGGCGCGCGTCTATCCAAACGGGTCCGCCGACGTGAACGCGTTCGAGGATGCGGGCGGGCCGGCATTCGTGATCCGCGAATGCCTGCGCGGCGGGTACATGCACGGCGACATCCTGACTGTCAGCGGCGATTTCGCCGATTACGGGCGCAAGCCCGCGGTGGAGGGCGACGCAATCGTCTGGCGCGACGTGCCGGACACGCCGGGCGACGACAGCATCGTCCGCACCTTCGAAACGCCGTTTTCGGCCGAGGGCGGCTTCCGCATCCTCGCCGGCAATCTGGGGCGGGCATGCATCAAGGTGTCGGCAGTCGAGCGTGACCGCTGGATCATCCAGGCGCCGTGCCGCGTGTTCTCCGACCAGGTGCAGGTGCAGGCCGCTTTCAAGGCTGGCGAGCTCGACCGCGATGTCGTCGTCGTGGTCCGGTTCCAAGGCCCGCGCGCGAACGGCATGCCCGAATTGCACAAGCTGACACCTCCCTTGGGAGTCCTCCAGAACCGCGGCTTCCGCGTCGCGCTGGTGACTGACGGGCGCATGTCGGGGGCGAGCGGCAAGGTGCCGTGCGCAATCCACCTCAGCCCCGAGGCGCTGCACGAGGGGCCGATCGCGAAGCTGCGCGACGGCGACATCGTGCGGCTCGATTCGGAGGCCGGCGAGCTGATTGCCTTGGTCGACGCCGCCGAATGGGCGGCGCGCGAGGCCGCCGAGCCCCCGCCACCGGCGATGGGGACGGGCCGCGAGTTGTTCGCGATGATGCGCGGCGGCAGCTCGACCGCGGAGGAAGGCGCGTCGGCGATGTTGGCGATGGCGGGGCTGTAGCGGCGCAAACAGAAAACCCCGTTCGCCCTTGAGCTTGTCGAAGGGCGTGTTCCGGGGCACGTGCTTCGACAGGCTCAGCACGAACGGAGTGGATGGTGAAGCTAGTCGCAGTCGATATCGGCGGAACCCACGCCCGCTTCGCCATCGCCGAAGTCGCCGGCGGACGCGTCGTTGCGCTCGGCGAGCCGGTCACGCTCAAGACCGCCGAGCACGGCAGTCTCCAACTCGCCTGGGAGGCGTTCGCGGTGACGCAGGGCTGCACCCTGCCCCGCGCCGCCGGGATCGCCGTCGCCGCGCCGATCGGCGGCGACGTCATCAAGCTGAGCAACAACCCGTGGATCCTGCGCCCGGCGTTGATCGAGGAGCGGCTGAACGTCGACAGCTGGACGCTGGTCAACGACTTCGGTGCGATCGGCCACGCCGTCGCGCAGGTGCCCGACAGCGACTTCATCCACCTGTGCGGCCCCGAAGGCCCCCTGCCCGACCGCGGCATGATTACCGTGTGCGGACCCGGCACGGGCCTGGGCGTCGCGGGCGTGCTGCGCCATGCCGGCGGCTATCACGTGGTCGAGACCGAGGGCGGACACGTCGATTTCGCCCCGCTCGACAAGATCGAAGACGCGCTCCTTCAACATCTCCGCAAGACGTTTACGCGGGTGTCCGTCGAGCGGATCGTCGCCGGCCCAGCGATCGTGGCCATCTACGAGACATTGGCCGCGTTGCAGGGCACGCCCGTCGCGCGGATGGACGACAAGACGATCTGGGCGAAGGCGCTGGACGGCAGCGACAGCCTGGCAACCGCGGCGCTCGACCGGTTCTGCCTGGCGCTCGGCGCGGTCGCGGGCGACCTGGCGCTCAGCCACGGGCCGAAGGGCGTCGTGATCGCGGGCGGGCTCGGCTTGCGGCTGAAGGACCACCTGCTGCGCTCCGGCTTCGGCGAACGCTTCGTCGCCAAGGGGCGGTTCCGCAACCTGATGGCGGGCGTGCCCGTCAAACTCATCACCCATCCACAGCCCGGCCTGTACGGCGCCGCGGCAGCCTATGCCCAGGAGCACGACGCATGAGCGATATCGAAACCATCATGCGGACGAGCGCGGTCATCCCGGTGCTGGTCATCGACGACGCCGCCACCGCCCGCCCGCTGGCCGAGGCGCTGGTGAAAGGCGGGTTGCGGGTGCTCGAAGTGACGATGCGCACCCCCGCCGCACTCGACGCGATCCGCGAGATGAAACAGGTGCCGGGCGCGATCGTCGGCGCGGGCACGGTGGTGAGCGTCGAGCAGTTCGGCCAGGTAATGGACGCCGGCGCCGAGTTCATCGTCTCGCCGGGTCTCACTGAGACTTTGGGCCGCCCGATCGTCGAGAGTGGCGTGCCGTATTTGCCCGGCGTCGCCAACGCCGGCGACATCATGCGCGGCTACGACCTGGGCCTGCGCCACTTCAAATTCTTTCCAGCCGAAGCGAACGGCGGGCTGAAGGCGCTGAAATCGCTCGCCGCGCCGTTCTACGAAGCGAAATTCTGCCCGACCGGCGGCATCACCGCGGCATCGGCGCCGGAGTATCTTGGGTTCGGCCCGGTGCTGTGCGTGGGCGGAAGCTGGATCACCGGCGGGTCGCTGGCGGACGTCGAGGCGAAGGCGCGGGAAGCGGCGGGGCTCGCGCAATCATGATGTGGTGGTGGACAGTCGTCGCTTTTGCGGTGGCGACCTAATGCATTGTGCGCGGCGTGATAGATCTTCGGCAGAAGCGGTATGGCTGGGCGGTAGCCGGTTTCATCTGCGCAGGAGCAATCCTTCTGACGCCCGTTCAGACGCACGCGATCAAGATAGATCTTCCCGTCTCGGAGTAACCTACATCTCCCCCCGCGCGCGCCTGATCGCATACCATTTCTGTACGTTCGCATTATGCTGTTCCAGCGTGTCGGAGAACACGTGGCCTCCAGTCCCGTCCGCCACGAAATACAGCGCGTTCGACGGGGCGGGATCGAGCACAGCGTCGATGCTCGCGCGGCCCGGGTTGGCGATCGGACCGACTGGCAGGCCCGGCATGGCGTAGGTGTTGTACCCGTTCTTCGCCTGCAATTCCGAGCGCAGGATGCGGCGACCGAGCGGGCGGCCCTTCGTGATCGGATAGATGGTGGTCGGGTCGGCCTGGAGCGGCATGCCCCTGCGCAGACGGTTCGAATAGACCGCGGCGACGGTGCGGCGCTCCGCGGCCTTGCCGGTTTCCTTCTCGACGATCGAGGCGAGGATCAGCGCCTCCTGCGGCGTCTTCGCGACCGTCGTGGGTTTGCGCTTCGCCCACGCAGCGGCGAGGTAGCGGGTCATCGCCGCCTGCATCCGCGCCAGCACCGCCGCGCGGGTGTCGTCGCGTTCGTAGCTGTAGCTGTCGGGCAGGACGCTGCCCTCCGCGGGCACGGCAACCGCGCCGGTCAACTGCGGTGCCGCCATCAGCGCGTCGTGGACTATTACCGAGGGGCGCCCCTCCGGGATCGTCACGAAGCGCTGGAGCGTGCTGCCGCCCTGCAGCATCTTGAGGATGTCGGCCTGGCTCAGCCCTTCAGGGATGCGGTATTCGCCCGCACGGATCGGGGCGTCCCCGCCGAACAGCTTCGACAGGATCAGGAAGCGGCGGGCAGACGTGATCGCCCCCGCCTTCTCCAGCTCCGCCGCCGCCCCGGTCAGCGACGCGCCCTGCGGCACCACCACGCTGAGGTTCGCCGGCGCCGGCCCGCGCCCGCCCCAGCTCTGGACGATCGCGAACACGCCGGCGATCGCCAGCAAGGCCGCGACCAGTCCCAAACATCCGAGCTTGCGCATAGCCTATCGGTTCCCCGGCGAAGGCCGGGGTCCAGGTGCGGGCCGGCCGAGACTGGACCCCGGCCTGCGCCGGGGAACAGAAAGAATCAAACCGGCTTCATCACCAGCGAGGCGTTGGTGCCGCCGAAGCCGAACGAGTTGTTCAGCACCGCGCGGATCTTGCGCTCCTTGGCGACGTGCGGGACCAGGTCGACGCCCGCGCAGCTGTCGCTCGGGTTATCGAGGTTCAGCGTCGGCGGCGCGATCTGGTCGCGCATCGCCAGGATGCAGAAGATCGATTCGACCGCGCCGGCACCGCCGAGCAGGTGGCCGATCGCCGACTTAGTCGACGACATCGACAGCGTGTCGATGTTGCTGCCGAACAGCCGCCGCACCGCGCCCAGTTCCAGCTCGTCGCCGAGCGGGGTCGAGGTGCCATGGGCGTTGATATAGTCGATGTCCGACAGCTGGAGCCCGGACTTGCGCACCGCCATCTCCATCGACCGGAAGGCGCCCGAGCCCTCGGGGTGCGGCGCGGTGACGTGATAGGCATCGCCCGACAGGCCGTAGCCGACGACCTCGGCATAGATCTTCGCTCCGCGCTTCTTCGCGCGCTCATATTCCTCAAGCACCAGCACGCCGGCGCCCTCGCCCATCACGAAGCCGTCGCGGGCGACGTCATAGGGGCGGCTCGCCTTTTCGGGCGTGTCGTTGAAGCCGGTCGATAGTGCGCGTGCCTGGGCGAAGCCGGCGATGCCGATCGGACAGATCGTCGCCTCGGCGCCGCCCGCCAGCATAACGTCGGCATCGTCCATCGCGATCATGCGCGCGGCGTCGCCGATCGAGTGCGCCCCGGTCGAGCAGGCGGTCACGACCGCGTGGTTCGGCCCCATCAGCCCGTATTTGATGCTGACCTGACCCGAGATCAGGTTGATGAGCCGCCCGTGGACGAAGTGCGGAGAGACGCGGCGCGGGCCCTTTTCGTGGAGCACCAGCGATTCGGTCTCGATCCCCGGCAATCCGCCGATGCCCGACCCGATCGAGCAGCCGGCGCGAAACCGCTCCTCCTCGGTCATGTTGGTCAGGCCGGCATCCTCGATCGCCTGGCCGGCGGCATCGATGCCGTACACGATGAAGGGATCGACCTGGCGCTGGACCTTGTGGTCGACGCGCTTGCCGGGGTCGAAGCCATAGGCATGGTCGGCGGGCTTCACCTCGCAGGCGATGCGGCAGACATAGTCGCTGGCGTCGAAGCGGGTGATGTGCCCCGCCCCGGACTTTCCGGCGATGATGTTCTGCCACGCCGTCTCGACGTCGGCGCCCAGTGGGGTCACGAGGCCAAGTCCGGTCACGACTACGCGGCGCATAACAGTCTCCGTCTCTTCAATAACGCGGGCATTTCAATAACGGCGTCCGTCCCGAAAACGCCAACGGCTCCCAGCCCCTTGGTCCGGGACGGGGAGCCGCTGTCCAGCCGACGCCCGCGCGCGTGCGCGACCACCGGCCCGTCGGGCAGATCAGCCCTTGTGCTCGTCGATGTAGGTGATCGCATCCTTGACGGTGCCGATCTTCTCGGCCGCATCGTCGGGGATTTCGACACCGAATTCTTCCTCGAACGCCATCACCAGCTCGACGATGTCGAGGCTGTCGGCACCCAGATCGTCGATGAAGCTCGCATCCTCGGTGACCTTGTCGGCCTCGACGCCCAGATGCTCTACGACGATCTTCTTAACGCGGTCGGCGGTTTCGCTCATACCCATGGTCCTTCTAGTGAAAAGTGTCTTCCTGAACGCACCTAGAACGGGCATCCGCCGCGCGCAAGGGTGCGAGACGCCGCATCAGCGCCCGCGCGCCGCGAACAGCTTGGCCAGCCGCACGGCGTTGAACACATAGGCGCCGATCAGCCGGGAGCGGGCCGCATCGTCCTTGCCCCCCGCTGCCGCCATGACGTCCTTGGCGAACGCATCGGTCTGGGCATCGCGGCGTTGCGCCAGGATCGCATCGAGCGTCATGGGCGGCGTCTTGCGCAGCTTCGCGTTGATCGCGAGCACGTTGCTGCCGCGCTGTTGCAGCGCATTCGACAGGGTTTCGGTGGCGACGCTGGCGACCACGATCTCGGCAGCGCGGGCATCGCTGGTGCCGCTGCCGGGATTGCAGACCGTGGCCCGCTCGCGCAGTGCCTTCAGGCGCCGTTCGAGGTCGGCGGTGGGCTTCGCGCCGCTGACAACGCCTGCCAGCATCCCGCCCTGGATCGCCACCACGTCGGCGCGCGGCGTGCTCTTCAGCGCGCACTGGACGACGGTGGCATCGCCGCCGCCGGCGGATTGCGCGGTGAGCGCAGCAAGCAAGAAGATCATGTTCATAGCATCGCCATCCCACCATTCACGTGCAGGGTCTGCCCGGTGACGTACCCCGCCTCCTTCGACGCCAGATAGACGACCGCGGCGCCGATGTCGCCACCGTCGCCCAGATCGCCCGCGGGAATCTTCGTGAGCAGCGCGGTCTTCTGCGCCTCGGGCAGCACGTCGGTCATCGCCGATCGGATGAAGCCGGGCGCGACGCAATTGACGGTGATGCCGCGGCTGGCGAGCTCCTGCGCCAGCGCCTTCGACATGCCGACCAGGCCAGCCTTGGACGCGGCGTAATTCGCCTGCCCCGGATTGCCGGTCGCCCCGACGACCGAGGTGATCGACACGATCCGCCCGAACCGCGCCTTCATCATCGGGCGGGCGGCGGCGCGGCAGAGCCGGAACGCGGCTTCAAGGTTGACGCGGATCACCTGATCCCACTCGTCGTCCTTCATCCGCATGGCGAGGTTGTCGCGGGTGACCCCAGCGTTGTTGACGAGGATGTCGAGCTTGCCTCCCAGCGCCTCCACCGCCTGCGGCACCAGCGCATCGACCGCAGCGCCGTCGGACAGGTTGCACGGCACCGCGACATGGTCGCCGCCCAGGCTGGCGCGAAACGCCTCCAGCTTGTCCGCATTCGACCCCGACACCGCCAAGCGAGCCCCCTGCCCGACCAGCGCGTGCGCAATCGCTGAACCAATCCCCCCCGAAGCGCCAGTCACCAGCGCGGTCATGCCTGTCAGGTCGAACATGTGTGTCTCCGAAAACAGAAAAAAACGGTTCAGGGAAGGCGCGAAGGCGCAAAGCTGTTGTGCGTGTTCACGACGCGTCGCAAACCTTCCTTGAGTGTCTCGCCTCCAAAATTAATGAGCAGCCCGAGGGGCTGCTCCATCAGACGCAAGTACGTCAGCAATTGCTTGACGTGTACCCCCGTCAGGCGCTCGACCGATTTCACCTCGACGATCATCCTCGAGCCGACGATGAGGTCCACGCGAAAGGCTGCATCGAACCGCATGCCGTTGAAAGAAAAGTCGATCGGTTGCTGCCGCAAGACCTTGTGCCCACGCCGCCCGAGTTCGGCGGCGAGCAACGTCTCGTAAACGCTTTCGAGCAAGCCCGGCCCGATCTGACGGTGTAGCAATAGCGCGGCATCGACAACGTCGGATGCGATGGCCTCAAGCTCGTCCATCTTCGCGCCTTTGCGCCTTCCCTGAACCGTTTCTGCCTTATTCAAAGCCCTTTGAGCAGCGCCTCGATGTCGTCCATCGTCACCACGCTCGTCGTGGTCGCGTCCGGGGCGGAGCGTTTTACCATCGGGCCGAGCACCTTGCCGCCCAGTTCGACGAAATCGTGCACGCCCGCCCCGAACATCGCGATCACCGATTCGCGCCAGCGGACCATGCCCGTCACCTGTTCGACCAGCAGTGCCTTGATGACGTCCGGGTCGCTGGCCGGGGCTGCGGTGACGTTGGCGAATACGGGAACCAGCGGTGCGTGGAGCGCGACCCCCTCAAGCGCGGCGGCCATCGCATCCGCGGCGGGCTGCATCAGTGGGCAGTGGAACGGTGCCGACACCGGCAGGATGACAGCACGCTTGGCGCCCATCTCCTTGGCCAGCGGCACCGCACGCTCGACGGCGGCCTTCGCGCCCGAGATCACGACCTGCGACGGATCGTTGTCGTTGGCGACGGTGCAGACTTCGCCCTCCGCCGCGGCATCGGCGATCGCCTGCGCCTTGTCGCGGTCGGCGCCCAGGATCGCCGCCATCGCGCCTTCGCCGACCGGCACCGCCGCCTGCATCGCCCGACCGCGCAGCTTGAGCAGCCGGGCCGTGGTCGCCAGGTCGAGCGCGCCCGCGGCGCACAGCGCGGTATATTCGCCGAGCGAGTGGCCCGCGACGTAATCCGCCTTTTCGGACAGCCGCACGCCGCCTTCCCGCTCCAGCACGCGCAGCACGGCGATGGCATTCGCCATGATCGCTGGCTGGGCATTCTCGGTCAGCATCAGGTCGCTTTCCGGGCCTTCGGCCATCAGCGCCGACAGTTTCTGGCCGAGCGCGTCGTCGACCTCCTGGAACACCTCGCGCGCGTACGGGCTGGCGGCGGCGAGCGCACTGCCCATGCCGACCGACTGGCTGCCCTGCCCGGGGAAGATGAAAGCGCGCATCGATTGTCTCCGAATTCCGAAGCGGGCGGACTAGGCAGGGCGGCGCGCGGTGGCAAGCTGAACGGATCGTCAGCGTTGTCCGCCCGCCTGCGACAAACTGCGACCATTTCGTGCGGACCCGGGACGGGGCTGCGACGGTTGTGCCCCACATTCCGGATCGACGCCGACGTGGCGCCCGGATGAAGAGGAGAACACTCGTGAAGAAATTCCTGATCGCAGCCCTGGCCACCAGCATGATCGCCGGCCCGATCGTCGCCGCCGCGCCCGCCGCCGCACAGGCGCGCCATACCGAGACGGTGCGCTACAAGCAGAACGGCAACGTCGTGGTGAAGAAGACGACCGTGAAGCGCCAAAACGTGCGCCAGCCGGCCCGCGTCACCTATCGCAGCAACTGGCGCAAGGGTGAGCGCTTCAACCGCGCGCAGGCCCGCAACTATCGCCAGGTGAGCAACTGGCGTGCGTATCAGAACCGCCGCCTCTATGCGCCCCAGCGCGGGCAGCAGTGGGTCCAGTCGGGCAACGACGCGATCCTGATCACGGCGGCAACCGGCGTGATCGCCGCGGTCCTGGCCGGCGCGTTCAACTAAGGCGACCCTTGCCTTTCGGGTGAAAACCCGTATGGGCACGGACACAGTCGGGGCGGATGAGCATGTCTCCTCCGCCCCTTGGCTGTTTGAGACAGACGACAGCCGGAGGGGCGTCTCGCATGGTGCGGGCGTCAGCGATCGGCCAACAGTGAGAAGAAAGCATGGCTCTTTACGAGCACGTCTTCCTTGCGCGCCAGGATCTGGCACAGGCGCAGGTGGACGCACTGGCGGAAGCCGCCACCAAGATCGTCGAGGATCACAAGGGCAAGGTCGTCAAGACCGAGACCTGGGGCCTGCGCAGCCTGGCGTATCGCATCGCCAAGAACCGCAAGGCGCATTACGTGATGCTCGAGATCGACGCCCCCGGCGACGTCGTCGCCGAGCTGGAGCGCCAGACCCAGATCAACGAAGACGTCATCCGCTACATGACCGTCAAGGTCGACGAGCTCGAGCAGGGCCCGACTGTGATGATGCGCAAGCAGGAGCGCGACCGTGAGCGCCGCGGCGAGCGTGAAGGTGGCCGTGGCGACCGTCCGGATCGTGGCGATCGTCCCCGTCGTGACGCGCAAGAGGGAGCAGAGTAATGGCCCGCGCATTTTTCCGTCGCCGCAAGAGCTGCCCCTTCTCCGCGAAGGACGCACCCCGGATCGACTATAAGGACGTCCGCCTGCTCCAGGGCTTCGTGTCCGAGCGTGGCAAGATCGTCCCGTCGCGCATCACGAGCGTGAGCGCAAAGAAGCAGCGCGAGCTGGCCCAGGCCATCAAGCGCGCGCGTCATCTGGGCCTGCTGCCCTACATCGTTAAGTAAGGAGCGCCACATGGACGTCATTCTGCTTGAGCGCGTCGAGAAGCTCGGCGCCATCGGCGACGTGGTGAAGGTGAAGGACGGGTTCGCCCGCAACTTCCTCCTCCCCAACAAGAAGGCGATGCGCGCCAACGAGGCCAACAAGAAGGTCTTCGAGGCCAACCGCGCCCGCATCGAATCGGACAACGCCAACCGCCGCGGCGAGGCCGAGAAGGAAGCCAAGACCTTCGAGGACGCAACCGTTACCCTAATCCGTCAGGC
The DNA here is from genome assembly GCF_023674425.1 of Sphingomonas donggukensis. Lineage (NCBI taxonomy): Bacteria > Pseudomonadati > Pseudomonadota > Alphaproteobacteria > Sphingomonadales > Sphingomonadaceae > Sphingomonas > Sphingomonas donggukensis. The sequence continues at coordinate 866,380 of NZ_CP098401.1, read as the reverse complement.
ATCGAACACCGGCCAGCTGTACGGCTCGGTCGCGGTGCGCGATCTGGTCGAGGCGCTGGTCGCCGACGGTCACAAGGTCACCAAGTCGCAGGTCGTGCTGAACAAGCCGATCAAGGCGATCGGCGTGTACGAAGTCAGCGTCGCGCTGCACCCCGAAGTGTCGGTGACCGTCAAGGTCAACGTCGCCCGCTCGCCCGAAGAGGCCGAGATGCAGGCATCCGGCGTCGACGTGATGGCGGCGATGTTCGAAAAGGACGAGGCCGGCTTCATCGAGGATTACGATCCCAACGCCGAGCCGGGCGCGACCGCCGAGGTCCAGTCGGACGCGGCACCGGAGCAGGCGGAGGGCTAACGCTCACCCGCCTGACCGCGAACGAAAAAAGGGCGCCGCCTGCATCCCGCAGGCGGCGCCCTTTTCATTGATCGGGCCGATGGGGGCGAGCCGCGATCAGGGGCAGGTCACGCACGCACCGACCACGGCGGCGAGCGGGATAAGTGCAAGAACGAGCGGGAAAATCTGTTTCATGACGCGGATCCGTTGTTTGAATGCGATAATGCGCGCCGCGGGAAAAGGTTGCATAAGGATGAACGGGTGGCGTCACGAGGACGTCGGGCCAGACACATTGCGTCTCAGGTCACTTCCGTCCGAACAGCTTCTCGATATCGCCGTGCGCCAGCTTCACCCAGGTCGGGCGCCCATGATTGCACTGGCCCGAGTGCGGGGTAACTTCCATCTCGCGGAGCAGCGCGTTCATTTCCGCGACCGACAGCACCCGCCCTGCCCTGACCGAGCCGTGGCAGGCCATCGTCGCGGCGACGTGGTCGAGGCGTTCCTTCAATGAAAGCGCTTCATCGAACGCGGCGAGTTCGTCGGCGAGGTCGGTGACGAGGCCGCTGACGTCGCCCGCCCCCAGCAGCGCCGGCGTCGCGCGGACCAGCATCGCGCGCGGACCGAAGCGTTCGAGGTCGAGGCCGAAGTCGGCGAGTTCGCCGATCCGCGCCTCCAACCGGTCGCACGCCGGTTCGTCGAGCTCGACGACTTCGGGGAGCAGCAGCGCTTGGGCGGCCACCCCGCCGTCGGCGACTGCGCGGCGCATGCGCTCCAGAACCAGGCGCTCGTGCGCGGCGTGCTGGTCGACCAGCACCAGGCCGTCGGCGGCCTCGGCGACGATATAGGTCTTGGCGACCTGGCCGCGCGCGACGCCGAGCGGATAGTCGTTGGCCTCAGGGGGCGGTGCCCACGCCGGCTCGGCGCGCGCCATCGGCGGCGGGGCGAAGCTCGGGCGGTGTTCGTGGAAGCTCGCATAGCCAGCACTCGCGGGACGCTCGAGCAGGTCGAGCCCGCCCCACGGTGTTTCGATCCGCGCCGGCACGGGCTCGGCCTGCCACGCGCCGAGCGCAGCACCGTTCGGGCGTTGCGCAGCGCGGTGACCGGCGGCGTCGAGGGCGCGGCGCAGGCCGCTGACGATCAGCCCGCGGACCAGCGCGGGGTCGCGGAAGCGGACTTCGGTCTTGGCCGGGTGGACGTTCACGTCGACCACGTCGGCGGGCACGTCGAGGAACAGCGCGACGACGGCATGGCGGTCGCGCGGCATCATCTCTGCATAGGCGCCGCGGATCGCGCCGATCAGCAGGCGGTCCTTCACCGGGCGCCCATTGACGAACAGATACTGGTGGTCGGCGATCCCGCGGTGGAAGGTCGGCAGCCCGGCGACCCCGCCCAGCCGCAATCCCTCGCGCTCGAAATCGATAGCGACGCTGTTGTCGGCCAGGTCGCGGTCGGTGAGCGCCGCGACCCGCGCGGGCCGCGATTCGTCGGTCTGCACGCCCAGGCCGCGGCGGCCGTCATGCTCCAGCATGAAGGCGATGTCGGGCCGCGCCATCGCCAGCCTTCGCACCACGTCGAGGCAGGCGGCATACTCCGCGCGCGGGCTGCGCAGGAACTTGCGGCGGGCGGGCACGCGCGCGAACAGCGATTCGACGCGGACGCGGGTGCCGGGGGGCAGTGCCGCCGGCCCCTCATGCTCGACTACGCCGTTATCGACCACGCGCTGCCACCCGTCGTGGCCGCGCACCCGGCTTTCGAGCGTCAGCCGCGCAACGCTCGCGATCGAGGGCAGCGCTTCGCCGCGAAAACCGAGCGTTTCGACCGCTTCGATCGCCTCGTCGGGCAGCTTGGAGGTAGCGTGCCGTTCCAGCGCGAGCGCCATGTCGGCGGGTGCCATGCCGCAGCCATCGTCGGTCACTTCGATCAGGTCGGCGCCGCCGGCGGCCAAACGCACGACGATCCGTGCCGCGCCTGCGTCGATCGCATTTTCGACCAGTTCCTTCACCGCGGACGCGGGGCGTTCCACCACCTCCCCGGCGGCGATCCGGTTGACGAGATGCTCTGGGAGGCGCCGTATTGACATGGGGCAAGCTGTAGCCCAAGCGGCGGCATCCCGCGACCCGTATCCGCATGCATCGGAGCTGGATTTTCCGGCTGCGGCGGATGCGGGCGTCTTTTTGTGCGAACTGCCGCGGCGGGCCTGCCCGCGGCCAAGAGAACGGAAGAATTGATGGTGTTCTCGCGTTTCTTCAAATTCATGTCCCACGACATGGCGATCGACCTCGGCACCGCCAACACGGTGGTCTATGTACGGGGCCGCGGTGTCGTGCTGAACGAGCCGTCGGTCGTCGCGATCGAGACGATCAACGGCGTCAAGAAGGTCCGCGCGGTCGGTGACGACGCCAAGCTGATGATGGGCAAGACCCCCGGCTCGATCGAGGCGATCCGCCCGCTGCGCGACGGCGTCATCGCCGACATCGACGTCGCCGAGGAGATGATCAAGCACTTCATCCGCAAGGTCCACGGCGGCCGCAAGTCGATGATGCGCTGGCCCCAGATCGTGATCTGCGTGCCCTCCGGCTCGACCAGCGTCGAGCGGCGCGCGATCCGCGATGCGGCATCGAACGCGGGCGCTAGCCAGGTCTTCCTGATCGAGGAGCCGATGGCCGCCGCGATCGGCGCCGACATGCCGGTGACCGAGCCGATCGGGTCGATGGTCGTCGACATCGGCGGCGGTACCACCGAAGTCGCGGTGCTGAGCTTGCGCGGCCTTGCCTATTCCACTTCGGTGCGGGTCGGCGGCGACAAGATGGACGAAGCGATCGTCAGCTACGTCCGCCGCAACCACAATCTGCTGATCGGCGAAGCCACCGCCGAGCGGATCAAGCAGGAAGTCGGTATCGCCAAGCCGCCCGCCGACGGCATCGGCCTGACGCTGCACATCAAGGGCCGCGATCTGGTGAACGGCGTGCCGAAGGAAATCCAGATCAACCAGGGCCAGATCGCCGAGGCGCTGAGCGAACCGGTCGGCACCATCGTCGAGGGCGTCCGCATCGCGCTCGAGAATACCGCGCCCGAGCTTGCCGCCGACATCGTCGACCAGGGCATCGTCCTGACCGGTGGCGGCGCGCTCCTGCAGGGCATCGACGAAGTGCTGCGCGACGAAACCGGCCTGCCGGTGACTGTCGCCGAGGATCCGCTGACCTGCGTCGCGCTCGGCACCGGTCGCGCGCTCGAGGATCCGCAGTTCCGCGGCGTCCTGATTTCGGTCTGACGAACCAGCAGGGGGAGGCGGGACGATGGCGCCGCCACTGTCACGGCGGACGGGGTTTTCCCGGCGCGCGCAATATGGCGTGTTCATCGGCTATGTCGCGGCGGCGTCGGGCGTCGTCGTCGGCCTGATCCTCGTCCTATTGTCGTCGTTCAATCCGCCGGCGTTCGCGGCTTTCCGTTCTGGGGTGGCGGAGATCACGACGCCGGTGTCGAGCGCGCTGGCGGGCCTGCGCCGCGCGGCGACCGTGCCCGGCGGGATCACCGACTATTTCGGCGGCGCCGACAAGATCAGGGCCTTGCGCAAGCAACTGGCCGACGAACATGCGATCGTGCTGCGTGCGCGCACCATCAACCAGGAAAACCGCCGCCTGCGCGCGCTGCTCAGGGTGCGTGACGTCGGCGGCGTGACGATCACGACGGCGCGGCTGGTGAGCTCGACCGCGGCGAGCACGCGCCGCTTCGCGACTCTGAACGCCGGCAACCGTCAGGGCGTCGAGCCCGGGCAGCCGGTGCGCGGGCCCGAGGGGCTGATCGGGCGCGTGCTGGAAACCGGCCCCAACGCGGCGCGCATCCTGCTGCTGTCCGATGCCGAGAGCATCGTGCCGGTGCGCCGCACCCGCGACGGCCTGCCCGCGATCGTGTCCGGGCGGGGCGACGGCCAGCTCGACGTGCGCGCGGCGAGTGCCGCCAATGCGCCGTTCCAGGCCGGCGACCTGTTCGTCACTTCGGGCACCGGCGGACTCTATCCCCCCGACATCCCGGTCGCGCGCGTCCTCGCCAATTCCCGCGACACCGCCATCGCGCGGATGCTCGCCAATCCCGATTCGCTCGATTTCGCGACCGTGCAGCAGCCGTTCCTGCCGCCGCTGCCGCGCCCCCAGCCGCCGGCGGCCAAGTGATCCCCCGCCCCCGCCCCCGCCCCCGCTCCCCGTTCGACGCTCCGCCGTCGCCACGGCGGCGCACGGTCATCGCCTCGCTGAGCATCATGACCGCATCGCTGCTGACGATCGTGCCGGTGGTCGCCAACGTGCCGTGGATGCCGCCGTTCGGGCTGCTGATGCTGCTGGCATGGCGACTGCGCGATGCCGAGGTGTTCCCGAGCTGGGGTCCGCTCGGCCTCGGGCTGTTCGACGATCTGCTGAGCGGCCAGCCGCTGGGCAGCGCGATGGCGTTGTGGACGATCACCTTCATCGTCATCGACATCATCGACAACCGCCTGGTGTGGCGCGATTTCCCGCATGACTGGGTGGTGGCGGGCGGCGCCGTCGCCTTCTGCCTGGTCGCGGCGAGGCTGGTCGCGAGCCCGCTTCGGGCGCATGTGGATACCGTGGTCCTAATCCAGATCATCGTGTCGGTCGCCCTCTACCCGCTCGCGGCACTCGTCTGCGCGCGGCTCGATGCGCGCAGGCGGCGATACCAGCGATGATCGGGACCGGCTCCCGCATCGCCACCGACGCGGCGCAGGGCTTCACCTTCACCCGCCGCGCGATGATGTTGTCGGGCCTCCAGATCGGGGTCGGCACGCTGCTTGCCGGGCGCATGGCCTGGCTGGCGGTAGCCGAGAACGAGCATTATTCGCTCATGTCGGAAAGCAACCGCGTCAACCTGACGCTGGTGCCGCCCCGGCGCGGCTGGATCGTCGACCGGCACGGCGCGCCGATCGCCAACAACCGCACCGATTTCCGCGTCGACCTAATCCCCGACCGGGTCGAGGACAAGGACCGGGTGGTCGGCATGCTGACGCAGATCCTGGCGCTGCCCCCCGACGAACGCGGACGGATCGACGCAGAGCTGAAGAAGTCCGCCGGCTTCCGCCCCGTGCAGGTCGCCGAGAACCTAGATTGGGACCGGTTCGCCGCGGTCAGCGTGCGGCTGCCCGAGCTGCCCGGCGTTGCGCCCACCCGCGGCTTTTCGCGCAACTATCCCGCCGGCGCCGCCGTCGCGCACCTGACCGGCTATGTCGGTGCGGCGACCGCCGAACAGTATAAGGAGACGCGCGACCCGCTGTACGTCACGCCGGGGTTCAAGTTCGGCAAGGACGGGCTGGAAAGGACGCTGGAGCCGCTGCTACGCGGCAAGCCCGGGGCGAAGCGGATCGAGGTCACCGCGCGCGGCAAGCTGGTTCGCGAACTCGAGACCCGACCCGATACGCCGGGGCGCACCGTCCGCCTGACGATCGATGCGGGGCTTCAGGAATATGCCGCGCGACGCCTCGGCACCAACTCGGGCTCTGCGGTCGTGTTCGACTGCTGGACCGGGGAAATCCTGGCGATGGTGTCGATGCCCGCCTACGACCCCAACAGCTTTTCGGACGGCATCAGCCACAACGAATGGAAGATGCTGTCGGAGGACGACCACGTCCCACTGATGAACAAAGTGCTGCAGGGCCTCTACCCGCCGGGATCGACCGTGAAACCGATGAACGGCCTGGCGCTGCTCGAAGCCGGGGTGAGCCCCGCGGAGCGCGTCTATTGCTCGGGTGCGATGCGCGTCGGCAACGGCATCTTCCACTGCCACAAGAGGCGCGGCCACGGCCCGCTCGACCTGCAGGGCGCGATCGCGCAAAGCTGCGACATCTATTTCTACGAGATGATCCGCCGCCTGGGCTACGACCGCGTCGCTCCCGTCGCGCGGGCGATGGGGCTCGGCCAGAAATTCGACCTGCCCTTCACCAGCCAGCGATACGGCACGGTCCCCGACAGCGCGTGGAAGCAGAAGAAATACAAGACCGGCTGGACCGTCGCCGATTCGCTCAACGCCTCGATCGGCCAGGGCTATGTGCTCGCCAACCCGCTGCAGATGGCGGTCATGGCGGCGCGGCTCGCATCGGGGCGGATGATCCAGCCGGCGCTGCTGTCCGCCCGCGTCGATCGCAGCCCCGCGGCGTTGCCGTTCAAGCCCGAGAATCTCGCCCTGGTTCGTCAGGCGATGGCGGCGGTGGTCAGCGGCGGCACCGGCGGCGCCTCTCGGTTGCAGGTACCGGGGATCGAGATGGCAGCAAAGACCGGCACCGCGCAGGTCCGCCGCATCACGATGGCCGAGCGGCGCAGCGGCGTGCTGTCGAACGGGCAGCTGCCCTTCAAGCTGCGCGACCACGCCCATTTCATCTGCTTCGCGCCCGCCGAAAACCCGCGCTACGCCGCCGCGATCGTGCTCGAACACAACGGCCATACCGTGCGTAATCTCGACACGCCGCTGACCGGGCGCGACATCATGACCTATCTGTTCGACCGCGACCGCGCGATGAAAAGCCTGGAGGAGGTCGAGCCGACATGGGGCGGCGACATCCGCACCCGCATGTCGGCGCAGCAAACCGCGTTCAACGCGGCGAACGCGCCCGCCGCGTCCTCTCCGCTGCCGCCCGAGGATGCGGCGGCAGAGGCGAGCAACGTCGTCGATGCCGCGATCGAGGCTTCGAACGCGACCACGCCCACGACGGGGGTTGCCGAGGGCCGCACCGCCGAATTGCCGCTGGAGGACGACGCGCCCGCCGGCAACGCCCAGTCGGGCGACGCGCGATGAAGGCGCCCGTCCGCGGCTTCGTCCCCGCGCCCCTCGCCCAGCTTCCGTGGAAGATCCTGTTCCTGGTGCTCGCGATCGGGGGCTTCGGCCTTGTCGTGCTCTTCTCCGCCGCCGGCGGCCATATGACGCCGTGGGCGCTGCCCCAGGCGGTCAAGTTCGCCGCGTTCCTCGGCCTTGCCGTGCTGATGTCGCGCGTGCCGACGTCGGTGTGGAAAAGCGCCGCGTTCCCGGCCTACGGGGTGCTGCTGGTGATGCTGGTGCTCGTCGAGCTGCTCGGCGCGGTGCGCGGCGGCAGCCAGCGGTGGCTCGACCTCGGCTTCATCCGCCTGCAACCCTCCGAACTGATGAAGCCCGCGATCGTGCTGGCGATGGCGCGTTTCTACGACATGCTGCCCCCGGCGGAGACCCGGCGCCTGCCGAGCCTGATCCCTGCGGGCGTCCTGATCGGCATGCCGTTCCTGCTGGTGATGACCCAGCCCGATCTCGGCACCGGGCTGATGATCGCGATGGGCGGCGTGACGATCATGTTCCTGGCGGGCGTGCCGCTGCGGCTGTTCATCGGCGGCGCGCTGCTGTTCGCGGTGTCGGTGCCGCTCGCGATCAACTACGTCCTCCACGATTACCAGCGCAACCGCATCCTCATCTTCCTCGACCCCGAAAGCGATCCGCTCGGCACCGGCTACCACATCAGCCAGTCGAAGATCGCGATCGGATCGGGCGGACTGACCGGCAAGGGCTTCCTGAACGGCAGCCAGAGCCATCTCGACTATCTGCCCGAGGGGCACACCGACTTCGCCTTTGCGACGATGGCGGAGGAATGGGGGCTGCTGGGCGGCTTCTTCATCATCGCGGCGTTCATGATCCTGATCCGCTGGGGCGTGATGGTCGGCGTGCGCGCGAGCGGACGGTTCGAGAGGCTGGCCGCCGCGGGCCTTGCCACCACCCTGTTCTTCTACGTCGCGATCAACCTGATGATGGTCATGGGCCTGGCGCCGGTGGTCGGCATCCCGCTGCCCCTGGTCAGTTTCGGTGGATCGGCGCAGATGACGACGCTGATCTGCCTCGGCATGTTGATGTCGATCGACCGCGGCAATCGACGCCATCCGGGCGGCTGGTAGCGTTTTTCTGCGAGAAAGGGGTTGCAATCCCTAGCGCCGATGGTACCGAGCGCCCTCCCGATCGCGGGCGCGGCCTTTACCGGCTGCACCATCCTCCGGTCATGGACGCATAGCTCAGTTGGTAGAGCAGCTGACTCTTAATCAGCGGGTCCTTGGTTCGAGCCCAAGTGCGTCCACCATTGTTTTTACTGGCTTTTTTCCGGCTTTCATCGGACTCGGTCAAAGCAGTTGGGCGTTCAGTTGGGAGTTTTCCTCCCCTCCAGCTTCCGAATTGCGCTCTCCGCTAGAGCCTGATCGCGCTTCATGTAATGCGCCACGATCGTCTCCGCGTCCTTCATGGAATGGCCCGTCAGAGAAGCGATTTCCGGCACCGTGCATCCCGCTATCGCCAGCCGGGTAACAGCCGTGCCGCGTAGATCGTGGAAGGTGACGCCGGACACGCCAGCCTTTTCGCACGCCTTGCGCCACGATGCCCGGAAGCCGGATTCGGTCCATGCCGTGCCGCCCTCGGTCGCGAGGATCGTCATGGGGCGCGGCTTGCCCTCGGGGATGCTCGCCAGTGCCGGCTTGGCGGCGTCCAGCGCCTCCCGGAGCGGTTCGCCAACCGGCACCACCACGCGCACGCCCGTCTTGCCCTGCACCACCCGGATATGGGAGCCGTCATAGGCGCTCCACGTAAGCCGTAGGAGGTCGCCTTGCCGCTGCCCGGTCCAGAGCGCCAGCGTGAGGGCGAGATGTAGATGTTTCGGGGCCTTGGCATAGAAGGCCGCCGCGTCGGCGTCGGTCCACGTCTTATCAGCACGCCCGGAGCGATAGAGCCGTCCGGGGCGCTCGCACGGGTTGAGCGGCACTAGGCCGCGATCGAAACTCCACGACAGGATGCGCGCCAGAACGCTGAAACGATAATCCGCTTGGCGGCGGGACGTGACGCCGATGCGGTCGCGCCAGTCGAGGAACACGCCACGCGAGCCGCGATCCAAAAGCGCGCTGATCGGGAAGTCCCCGAACTCCGCTTCAATCGCCTTGATGTGTTTCTTGTAATCGGCCCGCGTCTTTTCGGCGAGGTCGAGGAAATCCGATGCCCGCTGGAAACGGTCTAGCACAGACTGCAATTGCCCTTCCGGCGCGACACGGCGGGTAGCAACGGCGGCGTTGTAGGCCGCGTGAAACTCGGGGGAGCCGGGCGTGCCCTCAAGTCGCGGGCCGCCCTTCCAAGCATAATAATAGGTGACGCTGGAGCCGTCCGCGAGCCGCTTGGTAATGCGGTTGATGCCTTTAAGCCGAACGCGCATCGCGCTTTGCCTTCCACTGGTCCAACGGACTCATCTGATCGGAAATCGTTTCCTTAGACTGCACCAGAACGATTTTCCCGTCAGTGTCTATTTCGACACGCGCCACGTCCAAGCCCGCCGCCCGCACGGCTTTCACCGCACGAGTCAGATCGGCTTGCCGGAACGTGGCGCGCTTCGCTGTCATCGCGGCCTCAAAAGGCCCCGTTGAGGCGCACGGCAACGCTGGCGCTCGGGTTCGGGACGGCCTCGGTCGCCACGCCCAGCTTGGTGTTGCCGCCCGCCGTCTTGGTCACAACGCCGTTGGCACTGTCCCAATAAACGACATCGCCCTGTCCAATGGCGAGCGCCGCGACCTTGGGGAGCGTGAACACGCCCACCACGTCCAGCGCGAACGTATCGCCTATTTCCGCGTCCACGTTGGAGACGCCGACGATCGCACCCTTGATGACGACATCGCCCGACGCCACGGCGGCGGCGGCAACAATGTCTAGCGTGTCGCCACGCTGCACATAGTTTCGCATCTTACATTCCTTTCCGAAAAACGATGGTGTGAGGACGGCTGTGGCCCGCAATCTCCCGATCGCAGGCGGCTATTGCCGCCGCCATCTCACGATCCGAATTGAACTCGACGCGCTCGCCGTTCTGGTCGGTGAAGGCGCGCACGCCTTGCATCCGGGCCTCGAATAGCGACGCGCGCCATGCTTGGAGTTCGGCGAGCGTCGCCACGTTACAGCGCCTCGCCGGGGTTGCGGTAAGCGCCGCGCCAGTCGATCGCACCGGCCCCGAAATCAAGGACCACGCGCCACTCACGCCCGAGAACGTCCCACCCGTCGCGGGACGCCAGTTGCGGCCCCGGCGCGCTGGACAGATACCCATAGGCGAGCGTCGGCACTTGAGCCGGGTCCGCGAAAAGATACCACGCGCCTTCCGGCAAGCCCGGCTCCACGAGGAGCGTCAGCTTCCCGGAGAACGGGTTGGCATCGTCCACCTTCGCCGCCGCCAGCGCCGCAAGCAGTTGTTCGCCCTTGGTCTCCAGATCAGCCGCGACCACCAGATACTTGGGAGCCACGCTGATCCGGGTGACGCCATCGAGTCCGGTCTGCACGCGCATGGCGAGACGTGCCGCCGACAGTTCGTCCACGTCCGGGGCGGCGGCAATGCCAAGGTTGCCGTGGTCCGCATGGAACAGCGCCTTGCCATCGCTCATCGCCGGACCCGCTCCAGCGGTTTCCAGCAGCACCGACAACAGCAACTCGCGTTCCGTTGCCGCCGCCGCGTTACCGGCATTGCGGGCAAAGTCGCCAAGCACGCCGAAACGATCATTGATGAGAACTTGGCGGGTCAGCCCAAAGATGCTGGCATAGGTGTCCAGCTTGAACTTTTCGCCGCTCTCCGGGATGGTGACGTGCTTGATCTCGCCAGCTTCCGTCACCTTTTTCAGCGTCGGCAAACCACCCGTGCGGATGGCCGTCGCTTCGCGGAAATCGGGGAGGTTGCGCTGGACGCCGATGCTCTTGAGCGGCGACTCCGCTGCCCGATAAGACGCCAGCACGATGCGGGTGCCCGCGTCGTCCAGAGTGATCGGGAAATCGGACGTGGTGCCCATCGCGCGGGTGACAAGCGCGTCCGCGCCCATCGTCTGCACGCCGGACTCGCCGCTCCGCGTAAGGCACAACCGCATGTGGTCGTGCATCCCAAGGCCCATATACTGCCGTGCGCCATCGCTCGGCTCCGCGCCCGTGTAGGTCGCTGCCAAGGCTTCCGCCTGATAGCCGCGCACGATCGCCGGGTCCTCGCTGGAGCGGCCCACGATGATGACGGGGCGGCGGGCCTGCGATGCCTCCCAAGCCGACGCCCGCGCTTCCGTGACAGTCGCGCCACGGTCGATCAGTTCGTCCGCCTGTTCGGGCGTCATGCCTGCCGCTCGGCAGATGGTGCGGATTTCGGCCCGCGTGGTGACGGCCTCATCCGGCTCGGAAATCGTTTCCGGTTCCATAGTCGTATTGCTCCTGATTGTTGCGTTTTGGTCGGCGGGAACCGGAACAAGAGAGACCTCAAGGACCTCCCACTTCGTCATCGTTCGAGTTTTCTGGCCGTTGGCGGCGTCGCGGCCATCCTTCCAAGCGCTGGCGCGATAACCGACGCTAACGCCCGTGATGTCGCCACGCTCGATTGCCGCGAGCGCCAGCGGGTCGCTAATCCGCAAGGTGGCAACGATCGCGCCGCCCTCAAAGCGGACGGCCTCAACCCGGCCCTTCACGTCGCCGATTGAGGTTTGGCGATGCGCGTCCAGCACCGGCATGTTGGCGGCAAAGGACACATGGTCCGGGCCGATCGCCAGCGACTCCACGAAACCCGCCCGGCGCACGGGAGCGCCCGTGGACAGCGTGGCAGTCACGGTCGCGGTGCCGTCATCATGGCGCTGGAGGCTGGCAGGGCTGATCGTCGCGGGAAGGCGACGGGTAAGCAGATCAGACATATTCGTTCTCCTTCCGCTGGAGCGGGGAGACACGCCAAAACGTCTGCTTGTCGGTTTCCTCCACGGCCTCCAGCATCCCGCCCTCCCGGAGAACCGGGGCGAGCGGGCCTTGATGGATCGTGTTCACTACCGTCCGCTTGGAGGTCAGTTCCTCAATGCGGACACGGTATAGCGGGGGAACATTATGCACTTGGGGCCTCCTGACTGAACGTGAGGCCAAGGCGGGTTTCTCTCTCTCGGTCGGCAAGGATTTCCGCGTCTAGGCGGGCGATGTCCCACCCCAATTCGGCGGCGGCACGGCGGCGGGAGGTAAGGCCAAGCCGCAGCATTTCGGCAGTTGCTGCAACGTCCTTCGCGGGGTCGATCCACGGCCTTGCGGGCGCGATGAACTCGCACGCTCTTGCCTCAGCCAGATCGGCGATGTTCCCGGCGAGGTATTCGCGCGTTGCGAACGCCTCCCAAGCCGGTTTGAGGAATTGCGGGACGATCGTGGCGAACTGTGCCGCCTCAACGCGCATGGAGAACTCCACCATGCCACCGCGCAAGCTGCCATAGTTGGCATCCGCCAGATTGTTGGAGACAAGGTGGGTCGGCACGCCGAACCCGGCGCTGATCCGGTGCAGTTGATGGCGTAGGAACTCCGCCGCCTGTTGCGCCTGTTGTGGCGTCGCGAACTGGACGCGCCAGCCCGCCGGAAGCACCTTCAACGTGCCCGGCTCGAGTCCGCTCTCCAGCACGCTACCGCGCGACGTGCCGTCGAACGGGAAATCGGCGGCGGCATTATTCTCATCCGTCGCGATACCGGCGAACATCGCCGCGACCTTCACGCCCATGACAAGGGCGTTCTCGGTATCGGCAAGCGTGTCGGCGGCGTTGAGGACGGCAATGCCCCACGGCGCTCCGCGTATCTGTCCGGGAAAGTCCTGCCGCCACAACCGGGCGTAGCGGTCGCGTTCGATCCGCTCCGGGGCGGCGGCGGGGTCGCGACGAATATAGATGGCGGACTCGCGCCCGTCCATGAACTCCACGCCCTCTTTGATCGTGGTGCCGTTGTCGTGATCGGTCGCGATGACGCCACGCGGCACGCGGAGCCAAGTCCAATCAGGCTGGAGGATGGCAACGCCCTCGCCGGACACCACCATGTCGCGGGCAAGGCCGCCAGTCAGAGCGTCGAAGCTGCCGCCGCCCCACACGGCGCTCCCGGCATAGGCCGTCCACGCGGTAAGCAAGTCGGGATCATGCGGCGCGAAGCCCCACCCGGACCCGGCGAGCGCGGTTGCCCACGCATCGCAGCCGTTCCGATAATAGCCGTCGCTGGCATAGTGTTGTTCGCTCAACGCGATGACGTTGGACGGCACCGTCCGGCGGTCCCCTAGCGTGTTCCAGCCGGGCTCGTCCCGCCAGCGCGTGGCCGTGGGTTCGTATGCCCGCGTGCGGAGACGATCGGGAAACAGCCAAGAGCGGAGGCCCATGTCAGTTCGCCCCGATGCGCCCGTTCACCGCGCCGACAAGCGGCATCAGCAACGGTCCGAGATGCACAAGCATCGTGACGTGCGGGAGATAGTCCGGCTGGAAATCATTTCCGGGCAGCCGGCCCTCGCCGTCATACAGCACGGCGCGAACGGCAACCTTGCCGGTCTGATCGGACTTGCGAACGTCCACGCGAAGGACCCAGAGTTCGCCGCGCTCGATACCCTCCAGCGCCGCGATAATTGGGTGCATGACAGTCGCAGTGCGATCGGGGTCCGTGAACTCGGTCCAGCCGTAGCAAGCGAGCGATGCCGCCCGGATGACATCGCGGCCTTGAGCGCCAGCGTCCGAATTGAGCGCCGACAGGATCAGCCCGGCGGCAATGTCACAGCCGCGATAGACCGCGTGCTTGACCGCGCCGTCACCGATGACGTGAGAGTGCAGCAACCCGTCGCGATTGAATGTGCGAAAGCGCGCACTGCCCTTTTCCGCGTCGTCATGCGAATATCCCAAGAGTCGATGAGACTCTAGTCCACGTGCAACTGGCGAACTATACTTGTTGTTATTGACAATCGACTTGGTTGTCACTTTACTATCTCCCGAATATCGCGGCGACTCGGCCCGATACCAGGGATATAACAAACTATCCGCAGAGTCGATACGGTTTTTAACTTGACGACATTTTGCCGCCCCTGTAGGAGCGTGATTGCCAAGGCTCACGGGATTTTGGGCTTTGGTCTCTTCGTCGTCGTGTCAGATGGTTAGCCATTCCATCTGGCAGTTCGGGGGGTCGGGCTGGCGTATCGTCAACCAGCGTTTAGTCCGACGCTTCGCCGGGCGGGCGGGTTTGTTCACTCCTCGCCCGCCCGGCATCTTTCTCGTTGCCGCTGTAATGCGGGTCTGCAATTCTAAGCCGATGACGAGTCTTTCCCGACGATCGATGCTGGGCGGGTTGACAGCGACCGCATTGACTATCTCTGGCCGGAAGTTGCACGCTCAAGGCGTGGAACGCGATCTCAGTCACCTCACGCCCGAACAGCGCGCAACCCATCAAGCGATGCATGCGCGAATGATGGCGGCCCTAACCTATGAGCGCGTCACTGTGCCGGGTGCACAGGCGCTCTCAGCTTGGCAGAAACTCCGGGACGCCGGTCGTGGCTGGCCTGTGGTAGTCGGCGATGACGAGGGCCTCGAAAGGATCGCGGATCAATTCACCATGGGCGACCCGAAAGTTTCTGGCGTAGACATGCCGGGAATGGATTTGCGGTCGCCCGCTCAAATCCTCGAAATTGCCAACAAAATACAATTTCCGGCTGATCTCCGTAAATGGTCAGGTGCTTATCAGCCGGAAGATTTGCGTGCGCCGCTCGGCGAATGGCCAAAGGAAGTTGGCGACGCGGCCCCCGGCCTAACCATTGCAACCGATCTAGTATCGGGAAAAGTTCACGACAAAGTTCATATTCTCTTGGTTCCAGCTAAGTTTAGTTGGGAAGTGCCTGCTTATTTGAGATGGGGTGATTGGAATGCGTGTCCTCCACCCGAGTACCACGTTGCCGCGCTGAGAGAATGGCATCAAAGATTTGGAACTGAACTTGTTGCGATTAACGGCGATACGATGAACTTGAAGGCAACCAGCCGCCCGAAGAATCGCGATGACGCACTTGCTTTAGCCCGCGACCAATATGGCTACTGCCCTGATATTATCGACCAAGGCGTCGGTTCCATATCGGCTCTGGCGGCGACGTTGATGCAATCGGAGTGGTGGTATCTGTGGTGGGACTGAGATTCAGTGCCCGAGCCACGCCGAACGAATAACCGGCTTCACGGCGGGCGGGACAGCCCCGACGCTCGCTAGTTCTTCCTCCCGCCGGTCCAGATTAGCCGTAACCAGCGTGCGGGCGGCATAGGCATAGACCACGCAGTCCAGCGCCTCCGCTCGCATCCCCGGCTTGCGCTCAAACCGGCGCACCGGCTGGCCCCGGACATAGCGGACCACCCGCCGTTCGGACGCAAGCTGCTCATACCACACCGGCTCCAGCGAGTCGGAAAACCGGATAGTGCGACCACGCGCCAGCCGAGTGAGGATTTGTGCTTTCAGGCCGTCCACACCGATCAGGAACAGTTTGACGCCCTTGGCTTGTGACAGAGCGGCGGGAGGCCGCGTGCCCGCCACGCCCTTGCCCGCCATGATCTTGCGGCCAAAGCGCGGACGGCAAAACGCATAGACACGCTCGGTCCAGCCGCCATCGCCGGAGTCGATGATGGCCGAGTCCAGGCGGAGCGTTCCACCGCGCGGGTGCGGCCATGTGGTGCGCAACAAATCGTCCAGTTCCGCCCATGTCGTGTCATCCCCGGGGCTTCCCCAGATGACGACATGCCCCAAGATTAGCGCGGCGTCTCGCGACCACCCCACAAAGGTTGTCTCCAGTCGATCGTCCTGCACATCCACGCCCGCCGTCACGATCAGCACGTCCGGCGGCATATTCTCCAGCCCGAACGGCTCCGCCCTCGCCTGTAGCGCGGACTCATCCACCGCTTCCGACTCTTCCCGCCAGCCTTGGGCTAGGATCGTATTGACGAACACTTGCAGGGTGTCGGGACTGCCCTTGGCCGCCAGAAACTCCGCCGCCAGCCGGGACCAGCTTGCGTTCGCATGGGGACTGACAAGCGCGTTGATGCGAAAACCCGCGTGCCCCTTCACGTCCGGGCATGTCGCACGCCAGCGGCCCGCCGCCATCATCGCCGCCTTGAACCGTTCGGAAATCGTTTCCTCGCAATGCGGGCACCGGAAGGCGGCGGTTTCGGGCTTGTCCGGCTCCCACTCGATATGTTGCCACAATATCTCGGTGAACTCGCCGCACTCCGGGCACGGGACCTCAAAAATGCGCTGATCGCTCGTCGCGTAGGACCGCAGCACATTGGAGGTTTCCTCAAGCGTCGGCGTGCTGCCCATGACGATCTTGCGGTTGGAAAAGGACATCGTGCGGCGCTCCGCCAGCACCACGGGGTTGCCTTCCGGCCCCGGCTCCATTCCATCGGCCTCATCTATCAGCAGCACGCGGACGTTGTGCCGCCGCAGATTGCGCGGGGCCTTCGCCGCCACGATTTTCAAGCTGCCACCGGGGAAGCGCCGGGATAGGAGCGTGTTGCGCCCGCCTTCGTCGGCACTCAGCAGCCCGGACAGCGCGGGCGTGGCGTCAAATATCGGCTCGATGTCCGACACGGTATAGTCGCGGCAATCGGCCTCAGTAGGCAATAGCAGCAGGATCGGGGACGGTTCGTTCGCGACGTAGGAGCCGATCGTCGCGGTAAGCAGCGTGGACAGGCCGACGCGGACACTCTTTACCAACGTCACCCGTTCAATATCCGGGTCGCTAATCGCATCGGCAATGCCGCGCTGGAACTCCCATAGCCGGACCTCGCCGGGGAGCGCGGACACGTCCTCGGGAAGCTGGAGGTTGGACTCGATCCATTGGGACAGCGGCAATCGGGGCGGCGGTCGCAATGCCCCCAGCGCCCGTTCGCGGGTGCGCCACGTCGAGGGGCTAAAGGTCGTCATCGGCGAGTTCCTTCAATGCGTCGCGTATCTCCCGGTCGATCAGGGTGAGGTCGTGCGTCGTGAGATGCGCCAAGTGTTGCTGGAGCCGGGCGGGCATGGCGAGGAACCGGGCGCGGATGAGGCGACATATCTTGTCCCACATCATCTCGACCTCGCTCGCCGGGATGAGGTCGCGCCGGGCGGCGGCGTTCTGCATCTCCAGCTTGTCGGCGCGGGCACGCGCTTCCCGTTCGCGTTCGGCGGCGAGGCCGGGGCCGCCACGTCCCATCGCGTTCTCGCGAAGGGTCCCGCAATAAGCCCGAACAGAGTTTCTTAAATCGAACTGACCATCCTCGCCGCGTTCGATCGTGCCAGCAGTGCAGAGTTGCCGAATACGGTTTTCGGAAACGCCGACTAACGCCGAAAGCTGAGTAATGCCGATGCGCTGATCTATCGACATGGGCGATAATCCTTAAGTTGAACTGAGTTGAGGCAGGCAACCCGTTCTAATTTGACTTTAGTGATTGGAATGTCGCGGCTCCGCGTCCCCGCAACGGCCACCCCATGGGAAGGACCCGCCGTGTCCCGGTGTGCCCAGAGCCGTGTCCTAGGAAAACTCCGCGTAAGTGATTGAAAATACACGCGAGTCCTAGGTGCCACGGGTGTCCCACTGAGTAATTGCCTAAAGGCTTTTTTCCAGTAGGCCCGTCCGCAGTTGCTTTGACCGCCGATGTCCCCTGCGGAGTTACTACTAGGACTCCTAGGACTCCTAGGACACAAGGTATCAACGCACTGTAATACTGCGGTTTTTCGTGTCCTAGGCGTGTCCCAGCAAAGCCGATGTGTCCTAGCGATCATTGTTCGGCCTCCCAATCCACGGGAGCGCCAAGCCATGCCGCGAACCTATCCCGAGCCGTCGCGAGAACGGGCAGCGCATAGACCCATGTGCGATCGTGCCGCCCGCCGTGGCGCTTGCGGTCCAGTTCGGGCAGCATCTCCCGCAACCGCTTCCCGAACGTCGCTGAGTCCAGCGCCTCCCCGTCATACCGGCGGGAGCGGATGAACATGACATAGGCGTCTCGCAACGCCTCGCATCCGACCGTCTGCCCGCCGTCCTCCCACTCATCATCGGCGAAATGATTTCCGACCTCGCCGCGACTAAGGACCTCGAACCACCACCTATGCACCCCCCGCAAGCTGGCGAGTTTCTGATTCCGCAGCCCCTCGGTTTCGGGGGCCTTCCGCACGTTGAAGCCGGTTAGGTCGAACGTCTGGAGGTAGTGGAGCAAAGCGGCAGGCCCGGTGCCCTCCATTTCGGCCCATAGGGCACTGAAATAGGCGTCATCGCCCTTCCGGGCGTCCGTTACCTCAAACACCGCCCAGCGGCGTTCGTCATGGCTCGCTGGCACCACCCATTCCGCGTTGGCGGAGATGAACAAGCGCAACACGCTCCGCAGATTGATGGAGTCGATGCCCTTGCGTTCGATCTCCACGAACTCGGACGTAACGAGGTATTTCAGGACCTCCTCTGCCTTGCGATCTCCCGCCCACGATCCTTCCTGCACATGGAGCAACAGCGCGTTCTCCATGCGCCGGTTGAAGCGCCCCACGATATGCTCGGAATTGGCGACAGTCGGCGCGTGGCGACGCCCGATCATCCGCGCCAGATATTCGCCAATGGTATCCTTGCCCGCGCCCTTGGGGCCTCGCAGCACGAGCGCCACGCCCGGCTTCGCTTGGGGCCGCTGGACCATGTGCGCCAGCCATCCGATGACATAGCGGGCGTGGTCCGGGTCGCCAGCGCAGACGACATTGACGATATGGCGCACGAACAGCTTGCAAGAGCCGCTGGCGTCCGGCTCCACGTTCCAGCCGCGCCACAGATTGAGCGTGCCCGCTGGAGCGCCGCCGGGCGCGAACTCCACGCCGTTCGGGAATGTGCGCCGATCAGCATGGCGCATCCACCGCGCGGAAATCGGTTCCGATCGCTTTTCGGTAACGGCCACCCGATCATTCGCATAATAGGCGTGGAGGTCGCGTTCGGTGCTGAAATCGGTGCCGCCGTCCGCCCGCTCGGTTGCGATCAACGCTTTGCCCTGCACCATCGCTAGGGCGTGACGCTCATTCAGGCGGGCAATGTCATCGTCGGTATAGCTTTCCTCCCAGCCGTGCTCCTTGGCGAGATGGTAGAGCGTGCCGATGGCGACGGGCTTGCCGCTGGACTTGCCGAACGAGTCCCACACCCGGCGCTGATCGCGGGCGTCATATTTCCCGCTCGCACGGCTCCATTCGTCCCACACATCAAAGCCATGCTCGCCGCCCCGGCTTTCCGCGTGGAGCGCCATGCCGATTGGGCGCCAGCACGCTTCGCGATCGTCGCGAGCATCGGCTGGGATGGCGTCTAGCGCCGACCCGATGCGCTCCCAATCGGGGACGTGCGGCAAGTCCTCATCATCCGCGACCGGCTGGAATGGCGACGGGTCCGCCGCGCCGGGCCTGTATGGCTTGCCATCCTTCCCGATCGCGTCGGCGTCCAGTTCCTCGGCAAGGTCCAGCGCCGTGCCGTCGATCATCCGCACGTCTGGCGCGGGTCCGCCCTCAACGCGGCCATAGAAATAGGTTTGCGACAGCGCGAAGGACTCGCCCTGTAACGCGCCCTCCAGCGCACCGTTGAGACGGGCGCACAGGCGTTCCCGGTCCTCCGGGCTATGCGAGCGCGACAACGGGCACAGCACGCGCCAGCGGGGCTTGTCCGGGCGATGCGAGGGCGTCGTGTAGATGAGGCCCGCCAGCCCGGAAGCCTCCAGCAACGCGCCAGCATCGTCCACCGTGAACGTGCCCGCGTCGTGATCGCCCTCTACGCCGTCGATCGCCAGCACGTTCGCGTTGTGGCGGAGCGAGCCTTTCGCCGACACCACGTCCCCGAACGCGCCTAGCTTGATGAGGGGCAAGCCGTCCTTCCGGGACGCCACCCGGCGCGGGATGGCATCCGCGATCTCCGCCAGCGAACGGGACATTGCGCGCTTGGTGCGCCCGGTCGTGTCGGGGAACACAGTAAGGGGAAGCCGCCTTGCGAGCGGACTGCCCGCATGGTATCCAGATACCGGCTCGGGCGTCCTTCGGAACGGTGCGTCAGGGCTGGGATATAGAACATCTCTGACGCCGCCCCGAGGGCAATGCGGGGCGGCGTTTTCAGTTGGCGGTTCTCTCGTAAGCCTTTGATCTTGCATGGGCCATTTTCTTTCCAGTTGGGAAAAAAGCCGAGCAAAATCAAAGCCCCGTTAGGGACTCTTAATCAGCGGGTCCTTGGTTCGAGCCCAAGTGCGTCCACCACCGTTTCTTTCTGGCTCCTTCCGACGGCAGCGTTGCTGCGTGCCTCGGCTGTTCGCAGTTGCGGCAGACGGCACGCTGTGCGCGGCGAACGGCGCTTGTGATGTTGTAACATGCCGCGTATCCGGTGTCCGAAACCAAGGGACACCATGATGCATTCCAGACTGTTCGGCGCGAGCCTGATCGCGCTCGCATGTGCGACGCCTGCCTTCGCTCAATCGATGGCCCCCGCCCCCACCAGCGACATCGTCGTGACTGCGCCTGTGCGCACCAGCGAGGCCGACGTGCTGCAGGGCACGTCGATCGTGAAGGGCGAGGAGCTGACCCGCGACCTGCGTCCGACACTGGGCGAGACGCTGGCGCGGCAGCCAGGCGTGTCGGCGACCTCGTTCGGGCCGAGCGCCTCGCGCCCCGTCCTCCGCGGCTTCCAAGGCGAGCGCGTGCGCGTGTTGACCGACGGCATAGGGTCGATCGACGTGTCGAACACCAGCGTCGATCACGCGGTCATCATCGATCCTCTGCTGGCCGAGCGGGTCGAGGTGCTGCGCGGGCCGTCCGCGCTGCTGTTCGGGTCGTCGGCGGTCGGCGGCGTCGTCAACGTGATCGACACGCGCATTCCGCGCACGGTGCCGGCGGACGGCTACCGGCTGAACGGCATCGCCACCTACGGTTCCGCCGCCGACGAACGCTCGATCGGGGCCGCGGGCGACGTCGGGGTCACCGACAAGATCGTGCTGCACGCGGACGGATCCTATCTGAAGGCCGACGACCTGCGCACGGGGGGCGGCTACATCCTGTCGCGTCAGGCGCGCGCTGCCGCATTGTCGCAGGTCGGCCTGCCGCAAGGCGACGACCCGATCGACTTCGCCGCCAACGCGAATCTGCGCGGTCGCCTGCCCAACACCGCCGCCGAGACGTGGACCGCGGGGGTCGGCGGCGCGATCATCACCGACACCGGATCGCTTGGGCTGTCGTACAGCCATTACGACAGCCTCTACGGCGTACCGATCCGCTATGCGACCGCTGTCGGGGGGGAGCAGGAGGCGCCGCGCCTCGACATCGTGCAGAACCGCGTCGACCTGCGCGCCGAGGTGAAGACCGGCGGCACCATCCTCGATTCGATCCGCCTGCGCGCCGGCCATGCCAGCTACCGCCATTTCGAGCTCGATCCCGCGGGAGACATCGGCACCGCCTTCTACAACAAAGGCACCGAGGGCCGCCTGGAACTGGTCCAGGCGACGCGCGGTGGGTGGCAGGGCGCGTCGGGCGTCCAGTATTTCAACCGCGCGTTCGACGTGATCGGGGATGAGGCGTTCCTGCCGCGCAGCGAGACCAACCAGACGGGGCTCTTCACGCTGCAGCAATATGCCAGCGGGCGCCTCCGGGCGGAGGGCGGCCTGCGCTACGAGCTGACCGATCACGCCGCACGCACGATCGCCGGCGACGACCGCTTCTTTCGCGGCAAGCGCCATTTCGAGACGCTGTCGGGTTCGCTCGGAGCATCGTACGAAGTGACCGACGGCGTCCGCATCGGCCTGAACGGATCACGCACCGCGCGCGCGCCGTCCGCCGAGGAGCTGTTCGCCAACGGCCCGCACGCCGGCACCCAGGCCTACGAACTCGGCAGCCCCGATTTCCGTGTCGAGCGCGCATGGGGGCTGGAAGCGACGCTCCACGCGCACGGCGACGGATTCAGCTTCGATGCGTCTGCGTATCACAGCTGGTTCAGCAACTATATCTACGAGGCGCAGACCGGACAGGCCCCTTGCGAAGCCGCGGCACTGGCGGCGGGGCGCGACGGCGTCGACCTGCCCTGCTTCCAGTTTGCCCAGGCCGATGCGCGCTATTACGGGTTCGAGGCCGATGCATCGGTGAAGCTGGCGCAGATCGGCGGCTACCGGATCAATGCCGATGTCGTCGGCGACTATGTACACGCCACTATCAAGGGCGGCGGCCCGATCCCGCGCATCCCGCCGCTGCGCATCCTCGGCGGGATCGAGGCACAGGGCGACAAGCTGACCGCGCGCGCCGAGGTCGAGCATGCCTTCGCACAGGACCGCATCGCCGCGTTCGAGACGCCGACCAACGGCTTCACGCTGGTCAACGCATCGCTGTCGATCAAGCCGTTCGCCAGCGACCGGACGACGCTGTTGCTGAGCGCCAACAACATCTTCGACGTCGAGGCCCGACGTCATGCGAGCGTGCTGAAGGACTTCGCACCGCTCGCCGGTCGGGATTTACGCGCGACGCTGCGGTTCGGGTTGTAACAAGCCGGCTTAGCGCCCCCGCTCCGCCGCCAGCGTTTCCCAGGCAATGCGTTGCAGGGCGACCGCCTGCGCATCCGACAGGCCAAGCTCGTCCGCAGCCCGCTCGTTGGCGCCGAGCGTGCGCGGATCGACCCCGGTGACCTTGCCGAACACGACCAGCGCCTCGAGGTAATAGCCCGCGACGCTCGCGTGGTAGTGGTCGTAGGCCCACAGGTTCAGCTCGCCGAAGGTCACGCCGTCATAGGGGTTCGGGTCCGCCACGCGCGCCGCGAACGCGCGGTTCCAGGCGGCGCCGACCGGGATAACGCCGTCGATATCGCGGCTGGCGGCGCGGGCGCGGCGGCTGCCGGCGTAGAGATCGTCGGCCATCTTCGCGATCGGCGTGCCGGTCCACGGGCTGCCGGGGCGATAGACCTGATCGGCGCGGCTCCACGTCGCCATCACCTCGACCTGCACGCGCGGGTTGGCGCGGGTGAGCATCGCCGCCAGCGTACCGGCGTCGCGGACATGGCTAGCCGGGTCGCCGGGGCGCTCACGGCTGAAGGTCGACAGATCCTGCAGCACGACGACGTCCCACGGGCGGTCGATCACCGCGCGCCGCTCGGCAAGATGATAGCCCAGCGTCTTGCCGCCCTGCGTCTCCAGGCTGACCTGCCAGTTGAGGCCGGCCTGCTCGGCGAACAGCTTGAATAGCGCCGGCACCCCGCCATAGCCCGCGCCGTTCAGGTCGGTGACGCTGCCCGCGCGGTAGTTACGCACCGCCGAATGCGCGCCCTGCGTGAAGCTGTTGCCCACGAACAGGATCGTGCGCGCCGGCGCCACCGCTGCCGCGCGCGGTGCGGGTGCGACCTGCGCGGCGGCGGGGACGGCAGCGAACAGCGCGGCGGCGGCGAGCAACATCGTCTTCACGTCAGAACCTCTTGCTGATGCTGGCGTACAGGTAGCGGCCATAGGGGGTGTAGAGCGAGCCAAGATACCCATCGGCAGTGATCGGCGGCTGCTTGTCGAACAGGTTGCGCGCGCCAATGCGGACCCGAGTGTCGTCAAGCGCCCCGCCCTTGAACCGGTACTGACCGTACAGGTTCACGGTCGCCTGCCCCTCGACCACATAGGGCAAGCCGTTGACGTCGAGGAAATTGGTGTCGTTCACGTCCGCCGTGTAGTTCACGAAACCGCCGATCTGGAAGCGGTGATAGCTCCAGGTAAGCGACCCCGTCAGCCGCCATTTCGGGCGCCCGCGCTGCTCGATCAGGTCGCTGGCATCGGTCAGCGGCGTGGCGGCATTGATCTGGCCCGCGGCGCGCGCATCGAACAGCGCCTGCACGCCCGGAGGCGCCTCTCGGCTGAACTTGGTCAGGTGCGCCGCGTTCAGTGCGACGTCGAACTTTCCGAAACCGGTGCGCAGATTGTAGAGCAGCGACAGGTCGATGCCCTGGACGGTCTGCGGCAGAAGGTTCGTGAACTGATCGTTGATCTGCGTCACCACACCTGCCGTGGCGAGGCCGGTGCCCGCGAACACCGGCGTGTCGTCGGCGGTCGGTGCGGCGCGGATGACGTTGGGGTTCGACGATCCCTGCTGGCGCAGCAGATAATCGAGCACCAGCGCATTCTGCGGCCCGAACTGGCCGACAATACCGACCTGCTGGATCGACCAGTAGTCGGCGGTCAGCGTCAGACGCCCGTAGGCCGGGTCGCCGAAGTCCGGCTGCACGACAACGCCGAAGGTGTAGTTGGTGCTTTCCTCCGGCTTCAGATCGGGGTTGCCCGAGATGAAGATCGAATAGCTGGTGCCGCGCGAACAGGCGTTGAAATTCGCAATGCGCCGCGCGCGCAGATCGGCCTCGCAGCGCAGGAAATCGGTGTTCGATCCCAGCCGCGAATATTGCACGACGTTGGTCTGCTCGAGGTTCGGCGCGCGGAAGCCCTTCGAATAGGAGCCGCGGAAACGGAAGCCCTCGACGATATCGAGTGCCGCGGCCACCTTCGGCTTCGCGACCGAGCCGAAGTCGCTGTAATGCTCGTATCGGCCCGCCAGCTGCAAATCGAGGCGGTGGATGAAGGGCACGTCCATCTCCGGCGATACCACCGGCACCGCGAGCTCCCCGAACGCGGAGAACACGGTGCGGCGACCGCGGGTCGTCGGCGTCGGGCTGACCGCGGCGGTGTTCGACAGGTTGCGCTCGCCTGTCACCGAATCAACGAACTGGTTGGTGCCGTTCAGATTGTCGTCGCGGATATCGGCCTGCGTTTCGCGCCGCCCCTCGACGCCGAGCGCGATGCCGAGGTTGCCGCCGGGCAGCGACAGCAGGTCGTTGCGCGACACCTTGAAATCGGCAAGCGCGAGCGTGGTCTTCGACCGGCGTTTAAGGTCGAAGCTGAAGCTGTCGATCGCGCCCTGCGACGACGGCGTGCAGTCGCCGACGCTGGGCGTGGCCGAACAGCCGCCGCTGAAGGGATTGTACGCATCCGGCGTCGACAGGGCGAGATTGGCCTGCAGCTTGGTCATGTCGATCGCGTTCGACACGTCGGTCGCCTGCGCTTCGGAATACAGCAGCGCGGTGTCGAAATCGAAGCTGCCGATCTGTCCCTTCAGCCCGCCCAGGAACCGCGACTGCCAGTTGTCGACCGTCACCACCTGCTTGCCGGCATCGACGAAGCGGTAAGTCGACAGGCGTACCGGCAGGCCGGCGACGGGCACATTGGTCAGCCCGGCGATGCGATTGGGGTTGGCGGTCCCGTTGGCGAAAGTCACCGGCCCGAACGGGTTCCAGTAGTTCGATGCCGGGATCACGATCGCGTTCAGGTTGATCGTCGGCGGCTGGATGCGTGTCGTGTCGGCGCGATAATAGCCGATCTCGGTATAGGCGGTCAGCGTGTCGCTGAAGTCGTAATGCGCGGTGAGGAAGCCGTTGTAGCGGTTGATCGACGGCGTGACGGTCGTGCCGGGGCGCGTATCGAACCGTTCGGAGCGCAGCGTCGTCGCGGTCGCGCGCGTGCCGCTGCCCAAGCACGTCTCTGCATTGACGGTCTGGAGGCAGCCGGGGTTCAGCACCGACTGGGTATGGAACGCGCCCGCCGACGAGGTGAGCGCGGTGGTCCCGCGGCGGATCGTGCCGGGGCCGTTCACCACCGCCAGGTTCGCCCAGGGCGATTGGGTGGCGCGCCCGTCGGCGTTCAGGTTGCTCGCGAACCGTGGATCGTCGGCGAAATAGCTCAGCAGATTGTCGGTCGCGGTATAGGGCTGGTCCTCGGCCAGCTGCGCGGTGCGGCGGGTGTAGTCGAGGTACAGCGATACGTTGCCGCGCTTACTGGCGAAATCGGTGCCGATCAGTCCGGTCGCCTGGAACTCGCGGCGATGCGTGCCCTCCGCTCCGCCGTAGCGCAGGTCGATCTGCGCGCCGTCGTAGTTCGATTTGGTGACGGTGTTGACCACGCCCGCGACCGCATCCGCGCCGTAGATGGCCGCGGCGCCGTCGCGCAGGATCTCCAGCCGCTCGATGCCCGCGACCGGCAGAGCGTTGGAATTGTAGCCGAGCACCGGCACGTTGCCGTCGCCGGCCTGACTGGTCGGGTGCTGGACCAGACGCCGCCCGTTCAGCAGCACCAGCGTGTTGCCGACGCCCAGATTGCGCAGGTTGATCGAATTGACGTCGCCGCGCGCCGCGTTCGACGTCTGCGGGTTGTTCGATTCGTTGAACGTGACATCGCCCGCCTGCGGGATCGCGCGGAACAAATCGTCGCCCGATACGGCGCCGGTCGCGTCGATCTGGTTCGCGTCGATGACGGTCACGGGCAGCGCCGCGGTGGTGCTGGCGCCGCGGATCTGCGAGCCGACGACGACGATGTCGGGGCCGGCGGGCGCCGTGCTCTCGTCGGTCTGCGTCGATGCAGCGATGCCGGGCACCGCCTCTGGCGCGGGCGGTTGCGCCGGCACGTCCTGCGCCGCCGCGGCCTGTGCCCAGACCATCGCGAACAGCGCACTCCCGGCGCGCCAACCCAGCTTCGTCATTCCATTCTCCCCTTGCAGTGCCCGGCCGTCAGTTGACGGTCACGAGTGCGTCGTCTTCGTCGATGGTTTCGGCGTCGCTGACGCGGCGGTTGTCGAGCACGTCGGCCAGGCGGGCGCGATCGAGCTTGCCCTCCCACCGTGCGACGACGACCGCGGCGACCGCGTTGCCGATGAAATTGGTGAGGCTGCGGCACTCGCTCATGAAGCGGTCCACGCCCAAGATCAGCGCCATCCCCGCGACCGGCACAGACGGCACGATCGACAGCGTCGCGGCGAGCGTGATGAAGCCCGCGCCGGTGACCCCGGCGGCACCCTTTGAAGACAGCATCGCGACGCCCAGCAGCGCGGCCTGCTCGCCCCAGCTGAGCTCGATCCCCGTCGCCTGCGCGATGAACAGCGCGGCGAGCGTCATGTAGATGTTGGTGCCGTCCAGGTTGAACGAATAGCCCGTCGGCACGACCAGCCCGACGACGCCCTTGTCGCAGCCGGCGCGCTCCAGCTTGCCGATCAGGCTGGGGAGTGCGGCTTCGGACGAGGACGTGCCAAGCACCAGCAGGAGTTCGGCCTTCAGATAGGCGATGAGCTTCAGGATCGAGAAGCCGTGGAGCCGCGCGACGAGCCCCAGCACCCCGAGCACGAAGATCAGCGAGGTGAGGTAGAAGGTCGCGACCAGCGCGCCGAGGTTGACCAGACTCCCCGCGCCATATTTGCCGATGGTGAACGCCATCGCCCCGAACGCCCCGATCGGCGCCGCCTTCATCAGGATGCCGACCAGGCGGAACACGACGAGCGTGACGCGCTCGAGAAAATCGAGCACCGGTTCGGCAGGCTTGCCGACCAGGCTCAGCGACACGCCGAAAAGGATCGCGACGAACAGCGTCTGAAGGATCGAGCCGTCTGTCAGCGCGGACGGCATCGTCGTCGGGATGATCGCCATAAGGAAACCGGTGAGCGTCGTTTCGGCGGCCGCGTGGGTATAATCGGCGACCGCCCCAGCGTTCAGCGTCGCGGGATCGACGTTCATCCCCGCGCCTGGCCGCACGACATTGGCGACGATCAGCCCGACGATCAGCGCGAGCGTGGAGAAGAACAGGAAATACCCGAACGCCTTCGCCGCCACGCGACCCACCGCAGCAAGTTCGCGCATTCCGGCGATGCCGGTGACCACGGTCAGGAAGATGACCGGGGCGATGACCATCTTCACCAGCTTGATGAAGCCATCGCCCAGCGGCTTCAGCGCCTCGCCGGTCGTCGGCCAGAAATGGCCGAGCAGCACGCCCGCGACGATCGCGACCAGCACCTGGACGTAGAGGTGGCGATAGAAGGGCACGCGGCGCAGTGTGGCGGTATCCGGCGTGCGGTCGGTAGCGACGATCATACATCCCCTCGTGCGACATTGGCGTCGCCGCTTCTTCTGCCAGAAGCCGTTGGGGCGCATCCTAAATCAGCGTGACGATGCCAGCACCGCCGCTGCGAACATGACCTAACACATTGAAATATATGCGACCGAGTGCTCGGACCCTTGATAGTGCGAGTTATTCTGTGCGCAATTCCGCATCGACGCGGCGCAATTTGTGTGGAATTTCGCACAAGGTGACGATTCGACTTCCTTCCCGCCTTCGCTGGCTGGTTTTGGCCACGCTCGGGCTCGCGCTCGTCGCCGGGCTGGTCGCCGACCGCTGGGCGAGCGGACGGGCGCGCGCCGTCGCCGACGATGCCGCAGCCACTGCGGCACGATCGCACGTCGGAGTGTTGCAAAGCGAATTGCAGAAATTCCGCCTGCTGCCGCTCGTCCTGACCGAATATCCCGGCGTCGCGGCGGCCCTGGCGGGCGATGCCGAGGCGGCGCGTGCGCTCGACCGGACGTTCGAGCTGCTGGCGGCGCGCACCGATGCCGCCGATCTCTACGCGATCGATGCGAGCGGTCGCACGGTGGCCGCCAGCAACTGGCGCAAGCCGACCAGCTTCGTCGGCCAGAACTACGGTTTCCGGCCCTATTTCCAGGGCGCGATGCTGCGCGGGGCGTCGGAACTGTTCGCGCTCGGCACAGTCAGCGGACGCCCCGGCCTGTACCTGGCACGGCGCGTCGAACAGCGCGGGCGGGCGCTGGGCGTCATCGTCGTGAAAGTCGAGTTCGACGGGCTGGAGGCCGGCTGGGCACGCACCAGCGGCGCGAGCTTCGTGGTCGATCCGCGCGGCGTGATTCTGGTCACCAGCGAGCCCCGCTTGCGATTCCGCACGATCGGCCCCGTCGATCCGGCACTGGTCGCGACCGCGCGCCAGACGCTGCAGTTCGGGGCGGCACCCCCGGTCCCCGCCCCGATCACGATCGTCGGCAGGGCCGCGACCGCGACGCTTGGCGGCGACACCGCGCGCTACCGCCTGAGCAGCATGCCCGCGCCGCTGACGGGTGCGCGGCTGATCCACCTTGCCCCGCTCGAACCGCCGCTGGCCGCCGCGCGCATCGCCGCGGCCCTCGTCGCGCTCGCGCTGGTGCTGGTCGCCGGCATCGTCGCGGCGCTGCTTCTGCGCGCACGCGACACCCGCCGCTTGCAGGCCGAGGCGCGCGCCGCGTTGGAGGGCGAGGTGTCGCGCCGCACCGCCGAACTGCGCGACGCAAACGTCGCGCTGCGCCGCGAATCCGAGGAGCGGCTGATCGCCGACCGTCGTTATCGCGAGGCGCGCGAGGAACTGGCGCAGGCCAATCGACTGGGCACGCTGGGCCAGGTGACCGCCGGCGTCGCGCACGAGATCAACCAGCCGGTCGCCGCGATCCGCGCCTTTGCCGAAAACGGCGCGACGTTCCTCGACCGCGGCGCACCGCAGGACGCGCGCGACAATCTGCGCCAGATCGTCGCACTCGCCGACCGCATCGGCACGATCACGGGCGAGTTGCGCAGCTTCGCCCGGCGCCGGACCCGCGGCGGCGGCACCACGCGCGTCGGCGATGCGCTCGACGGCGCGCTGCTGCTGGTCGGTGAGCGCGGACGCGGCGTGATGCTCGGCGGCGACGCGCGCGATACGGTGGTGCGCGGCGACCGCATCCGGATCGAACAGATTCTGGTCAACCTGCTGCAGAACGCGCTCGACGCCACCGCGAGCCTGCCCCACGCGCGCGTCTCGATCGACGCGCGCCGCGACGGCGACCGGGTGACGATCGCGGTGACCGATACCGGCGCCGGCATCGATGCGGCGATCGCGGACCAGCTGTTCACGCCCTTCACCACCGGCAAGACCGACGGCCTCGGCCTCGGCCTCGCCATCGCGCGCGACATCGCCCGCGACCTGGGCGGCGAGCTTTCGCACCGTCCGACCGCGACCGGCGCGGCCTTCGACCTCGAACTGGCGGTGGCGCGATGACCGTGATTTTGGTCGAGGACGACGACGCGCTGCGCATCGCCACGGCGCAGGCGCTGACGCTCGCCGGCCTCCACGTCACCGCTTACGCCGATGCGCCGAGCGCGCTGGCCGCGATCACCCCGGCATTCGAAGGCGCGGTCGTGTCCGACATCCGCATGCCGCGCATGGACGGCCTGCAGCTCCTAGCCGCGCTCCGTGGGGTCGATGCCGATATCCCGGTCATCCTCGTCACCGGCCACGGCGACGTCGCGATGGCGGTTGCGGCGTTGCATGACGGCGCTGTCGATTTTCTGACCAAGCCCTTCGCGACCGACCATCTGGCGGCCAGCGTCACCCGCGCGATCGGGCGTCGCCGGCTGGTGCTCGAGAACCGCGGCCTGCGCGCCGCCGCCGCGGCCGCGGCGAACGACGACGCCGGCCCGCTGACCGGCGACAGCCCGGCGATGGAGCGGCTGCGCGCGACCGTCCGCCAGCTGGCCGAGGCCGACATCGACGTTCTGGTCGAGGGAGAAACCGGCACCGGCAAGGAGCTGGTCGCGCTGATGCTGCACCGCCTGGGGCCGCGCCGCGCCCGGCCGTTCATCGCCGTCAACTGCGGTGCCCTGCCCGAGGGGCTGGCGGAGATCGAGCTGTTCGGCCACGCCGCCGACAGTGTCGCCCACACCCGCCTGTCCCGCGACGGGCAGATCGCGGCATCGTCTGGCGGCACATTGCTGTTCGACGAGATCGACAGCATGGCGCCGGCGATGCAGGCGAAGCTGCTGCGCGTGATCGAGGAGCGCGAGGTGCTGCCGATCGGCGCCAACCGCCCGACGCCAATCGACCTGCGGGTGGTCGCGACGTGCAAGCGCGACCTGGGGGAGGCGGTCGCCGCCGGCAGCTTTCGCGCCGACCTCTATTACCGGCTTAACACGGTGCGCGTCCGCGTGCCGCCGCTGCGCGAGCGCGAGGGCGATACGCTGCATCTGTTCGCGCGCTTCGTCGAGGAGGCGAAGGCGCAGCTGGGCCGCGACGACTTCGCCCTGACCCCCGCGATCAGCCGTCGGCTCACCGATCACGACTGGCCGGGCAATGTGCGCGAGCTGCGCAATTTCGCGTTCCAGGTGGTGCTCGGCACGGTCGATGCCGTCCCCGCCCCGCTCGCCGACCTGCCCGCGCAGGTCGCCGCGTTCGAGGCCGCAGCGATCCGCACCGCGCTGGAGCGGGCGCAGGGACGCGTGCCAGTGGCGCTCGCCGAGCTCGGCATCCCGCGCAAGACCTTCTACGACAAGGTCGCGCGCCACGGCATCGACCTGGCGACGTTCAGGGTACGCTGACACCCATGTAAATAAGCGTTCCGGAAACGCGCGGTTTCGGCTATGATCGCCCCTGTGAGCACCGCGATTCCCCACAAGTTCGCCATCCCGATCGACGTCGCCGACATCGATTTCATGGGGCATGTGAACAATGCCAGCTACCTGAAGTGGGTTCAGGAGGCGGTGTTGAGCCATTGGCGCAGCCTAGCCCCGGTCGAGGCGGTCGCCGGGCATCTCTGGGTCGCACTGAAGCACGAAATCACTTATCGCCGCCCCGCCTTCCTCGACGACGACGTCATCGCGACCGTCATCCTCGAGAAGG
Organism: Sphingomonas donggukensis; assembly: GCF_023674425.1. Lineage (NCBI taxonomy): Bacteria > Pseudomonadati > Pseudomonadota > Alphaproteobacteria > Sphingomonadales > Sphingomonadaceae > Sphingomonas > Sphingomonas donggukensis. The sequence goes on along the minus strand of NZ_CP098401.1, from coordinate 834,777 downwards.
TCCACGGCGCCAGCGCCTTCTACGAAACCGTGATCCGTCGCGGTGAAGAGGTGCTGGCCGAGGTGAAGTCGCGCTGGTGCTGCATCGATGCCGAGACGAAACGCCCGGCCCGGCTCGCGCGGTCGGTGATCGACCGATTCTTCTCAGCCGACTGACCGCGGCGGGCAGTTCGCGGGCGTGGGTCGCAGTAACGCACGCCCCGCCCGTGCCGCGGTTGCCTGCCCGCGCTCCAAGGCGACCTGTCCGTTGACCAGCAAGGCCTCCACCCCGACCGCAAGCCGCGCCGGATCGGCATAGGTCGCGCGGGGCGCATATGCCCGCGGATCGATCACGACAACGTCGGCGAAATACCCGCGGCGCAGATAGCCGCGGCGATCGATGCGGTAGATGTCGGCAGTGGCGCCGGTCGACTGGCGGATGAACGCCGGCAGGTCGATCACTTTCCGCTCCAGCACATAGCGGCGGTATTTCTCCGGGAAGGTCGCATATTGCCGCGGATGGCCGTCGGAGCCGTCGGATCCGGTCACCACCCATGTCTGACGCATGATGGCATCGACGTCGCGATCGGCCATGTTGAACGATGCGATCGCGGTGCCCTGAAATCCTGTCGTGCCGGTAGTCAGGATGCGCAGCGCCGCATCGACCGGGTCCAGCCCCCAGCCCTTCGCCACCGCGTCGAGGCGCCGACCGCTCCACGGCTGCCCCTTCGCGGTGAACAGGATCGCGCCCGCCCCGCCGCGCCTGCGCAGATTCTCGGTCAGTTCGGCGCGGACGCGCGCGGCGGTTTCGGCGCCCGTGATCCGGGCGAGCGCCGCGCGGTATCCGCCCGCCACCACCCATCCGGGCAGCAGCGCGGCGTCGAGCGACGAACCGGAGGCGAGGTATGGATATTGGTCGGCGGTCACTGCCTTCCCCGCCGCGCGCGCCCGCTCGATCGCGGCCACGATCGCGCCCCCCTGCCCCTGCACATCGACGCCCAGCGCTTTCAGATGCGCGAAATGCACCGGTGACCCGCTCTCGCGCCCGATCCGCAGCGCCTCCGCCACCGACGCGAGCACGCCGATCGTGTAGCTCGATTCGTCGCGCTGGTGCGTGTCGTACAGCCCGCCGCGCTACCCGACCTCGCGCGCCAGCGCGATGACCTCCTCGGTCGTGGCGTAGCTTTGCGGGGCGTAGAACAGCCCGGTCGAAAACCCGCTTGCACCGTCGCACATCGCGCCCGCGACCAATGCGCGCATCCGGCCCATCTCGATCGCGTCCGGCGCGCGGGCGGCGGCGCCGAGCACCCGTCCGCGCACCGCACCGAAGCCGACGAACGGCACCATATTTGTCCCGACTCCGCGCGCCACGACGGACTTCATGTCGCGGGCGACGTCCGGACTGCCATAGCCGTCGACGCCGACGACGATCGTGCTGACACCCTGCGCCAGCCACGGCGCGTTCGCGCGCGCCGCCGGATCGGGCGACCGGATGTAGCTGTCGGGATGGGTGTGCGCGTCGATGAAGCCGGGTGCGACGACGAGCCCCTGCGCGTTGATCACCCGGCGCGCGGGCGTGCGCCGCGGCGGGCCGACATAGGCGATGCGGCCGCCGACGATCTCGACGTCGCCGACGACCGCGCGGCGGGTGCTTCCATCGTAGAGGGTACCGCCGCGGATCGCGATGTCGACCACCGGTGGCGCGCTCGCCCCGACCGCCAGCCACGCCGCGACGATCGCCAAGCGACGCATGTCAGGCGACGGCGGCGTCGGGCAGGCCGAGCAGGTCGTGCATCGCCCGCGCGACATTCTCCAGGGTGTAGGGCTTCTGTACTACCATGCGCCCGCGGTGCGGATCGGGCAGTTGCGCCTGCTCGCCGTAACCGGTCGCGAACAGGAACGGAATGCCGAGTTCGTGCAACCGGTCGGCGACCGGGAAGCTGGTGTGATCGCCCAGATTGATGTCGAGCATCGCGACACTCGGGCGCGCGCCCTCGATGATGTCGAGTGCCGCATCGATCGACGCCGCGGTCGACACCGACGCCGCGCCAAGCCGCGTCGCGATATCCTCCGCATCCAGCGCGATGATCAGGCTGTCTTCGAGCAGCAGCACGTCCTGTCCGGCGAATACCGCATCAGGCGCCGGTGCGCTGTGGCCGACGCTGGACCGCGGGAAACGGACTGCCGGACCGGCTGCCACCTTGGCGTTCGAAACATGACGGCCCGGTATCCGGAACACCGCCTCCACCCCGTCCATCGCATAGTCGATCCGCGCGTCGCCTCCCAGATCATAGGGGACCGAGCGATCGATGATCGTGGTGCCGAAGCCCTTGCGCGTCGGCGCCACGACCGGCGGGCCGCCGGTTTCGCGCCAGCGGATCGTCAGGTCGCCGCCCTCGACCCGGTCCCAGCTGATCGTGACCTTTCCTTCCGGCACCGACAGGCTGCCGTATTTCGTCGAGTTGGTGACCAGTTCGTGGATCACCAGTGCCATCGTCGAATAGGCTTGGGGATTGAGCATCACCGGCTCGCCCTCCGACACCACCCGCTCATGTTCGTCGACGAAAGCCGCTGCTTCCGCGTCGATCAGCGCCTGCATCGGCGCCGGTCCCCAGTGATCGTCGGTGATCTGGTTGTGCGCCCGCGCGAGCGCATGGATGCGCCCGTCGACCATCTTCACGAAGTCCTTCACGACCTCATCCGATGGCTGCGACTGTCGGATCAGGCCGCGGATGAGGCCCAGGATGTTGCGGACGCGGTGGTTCAGCTCGGCGATCAGCACTTCCTGCCGCGCACCTGCCTGGCGCCGCTCGGCAGACGCTTCGTCGGCCAGGCGCAGCACCACTTCGATCAGGGTCGCGCGCAGCGTCTCGGCGACGCGCAGCTCGGACGGGGTGAACGGCTCGGACTTGCCCTCCACCAGCTCCTTCCACTCGGCAAAGCTTTCGCGCGGGGTCAGGCGCGGGCCGTTCGGGCCGTATTCGACCGGCTTGTGCGGGTCGCCGGCCCAGCGCACCGATCGCACCATCTCGGAACGGAACAGCACGACGTAGTCGCGCGGCGATCGCGAAATCGGGATGGCGAGCATCCCCGCCGCGTCGGCGGCGAAGTCCTTCGCCTCCGGCACGATCGAGGCGATGTGGTCGGTCGCGAAGACCTTTCCCGCCGCGGTCGCGTTCAGCGCGCGGACGATCTTGCGAAAGCCCTCGGTCGGGGGCGTCACCCCGGAAAACGCGTAATTGCCGGCCAGCCACACCGCTACGCCGTCCGCCGGGATCGCGTGGGTCAGGATGTCGCCCAGCCAGTCGGGATCCTTCAGCAGGGCGTCGTCCGAAGCGACCGCGCCCAGCAGCTGGTCGGAAATGTCGCGCGCGCGCCGCTCATATTCGACCGTCTCCTGCCGTTCGCGGCTTTCGAGGCGCATCGAGAACATCTGCGCGAATAGCTCGCTGACCGACCGCCGCTCGAACGACGGGCAGCGCGGCGCGTAATGGTGGCAGGCGAACAGCCCCCACAGTCTTCCATCGACGATGATCGACAGCGACATCGACGCGGCGACGCCCATGTTCTTCAGATATTCGATGTGGATCGGCGACACCGACCGCAGGATCGACAGCGACAGGTCGAGCGGGCGGCCCTGCTCGTCGCGCTCCGGTACGATGCGCACCGGATCGGCATCGACGTCGGTGATGATGCGCAACAGATTGCGCTTGTAGAGTTCGCGCGCCTGTACCGGGATGTCGCTGGCCGGATAACGCAGGCCCATGAAGCTGCCGATCCCGGCCTTCACCGCCTCGGCGACCACTTCGCCCGATCCGTCCTGCGCGAAGCGGTACACCATCACACGGTCGAACCCGATCAGCGCGCGGACCTGACGCGCACCTTCGCGGAAGAAGGCGGGCAAGTTGGCGCACTGGTCCAGTCGCGCGATCATCGACCGCATCGTGCCCGTGGCGTCGCCCTGCGCGCCGCTGGCGGGTTCGGCCTCGATCACCACCGATCCGCCGCTCATGTGGATGGCGACGTCGAACCGCGGCGATCCCGGTATCAGTTCACATGCGAAGATCCGCTCGACGGCGTCGGGGCTGCGCAGCATCGTCGTGCGGTTGCGCAGGTCGTGGATCACCTTGGCGTCGACGACATCCGCGAGAGGCGTGCCGATCAGCGCCTCTGGCGAAAGACCGATGAACTCGGCGACGTTCGCCGACGTCCGCGCGACGATCCAGTCGGCGGTCAGCGCGATCAGAAACCCGATCGGCTGGATCGCGCCCAGGATATGGATCGGTTCGCGGTCGCAGTTGGTCAGGTCGACCGGATCAGATGCTGCCTTCAAGATCGTCCGCCTTCAGATATGCCGTGCCGGCGTGCTCGAACGTCCGGAACACCGCGATCGCCGCCGCGACGGCATCGTCCCGATCTTCGGGATCCGGCAGATGGATGTCGAGCAATGCCAGCAAGTCGCGCCACAATTTCGAATCGACCGAACCCAGAAACCGCTGGGGAAGTTCCGCCGGCACCCCGCGCTTCAGCATCGCACCGCCCAGCCGCGATCCTTCGAGGACATAGACGCTGCCGAGGATCTGCGCGGTTCCCGCAATCGCCGGCGCGGCCAGCAATGGGGGCGCGGCCACGCCCAGCTCGGTAAGGTCGGCGCGCAGAGCCGCCGCGCGCGTGCGACGATCCCAGTCGGGCAGGACGCCGCGCACGCCCGCCGCCTCCAGCGCAGCCTCGACCGGCAGATGCGCCGCCGCCTGCGCGCGCAGGAACGCGGCGTACCCGCTGCGCGTGCCGAGGTCCGCGCGACCGAATGCCGCTTCCACGCGGTCGTGCCACGCGGCGGTCGCCGATTTCAGGTGCGTGCGGACGTCGAACACGGGCATGACGGGCGCAGCTAGGCCATTGCCACGGCAGCGTCGACTCGTTCCGGTGCCGGCAACGCATCGGCCAGCATCGAATCCGACCGTGCCAGCACCCGCAGCTCCAGGCCCGCCGCACGCGCGCGCTCCAGCGCCAGGGCGGTCGGCGCCGATATCGCGACCAGCATCGGGCACCCCGCCAGCACCGCTTTCTCGACCAGTTCGTAGGAGCAGCGCGAGGAAACGATCGCGAAGCCGCCGTCCCAGCGATACCCGGACCGCGCCATCGCCCCGATCAGCTTGTCGAGCGCATTGTGCCGCCCGACATCCTCGCGGACCAGCCGGATCGCGCCGCGGTCTGAACACAGCGCCGCGGCGTGGACGGCGCCGGTCGCGCGGCTGAGCGGCTGGTGATCGCGCAGGGCAGCGAGCGCCGCGAACACCGCGGCGTCATCGGCCTGCGTCCGCGCCCGTACCGGCGGCAGCGGGCGCATCGCCTGCTCCAGATTCTCGATCCCGCACAATCCGCATCCTGATTCCGACGTGCGGTGCCGCACGCGGCCGTGGATGCGCGCCGAGACCCGATCGGCCAGCGTCACGCGCAGGATCGTGCCGCCGGCGGTCGCATGGCGATCGATATCGACGATGTCCCTCGTTCCGTCGGCCAGCCGTTCGGACAGCACGAAACCGTGCGCGAGATCGTCGAGGTCGACCGGCGTCGCCATCAGCACGGCATAGCCGATGCCGTTCACCTCGATCGCGACCGGCACTTCCTCCGCGACCGCACGGGTCACGTCGCGGATCGTGCCGTCCGCGCCACGCTCCGCGAAGCCGCCCGCGCGCGCGCCGGTCACGCGACCAGCCGCACCGGGACGCTCTTGGCGGCGGGCACGTGGCTTTCATCGGCATGATGCTCGACCGGCATCAGCACGTTGCACTCGGGATAATAGGCGCCCAAGCATCCGCGCGGAATGTCGTAGGCGTGAACGATCAGCCCGTCGCGCCGCCGCGCGACCCCGTCGCCGGCATCGCTTTCCAGCGCGACGATCTGCCCCTCGGCCAGCTGCATCTCGGCCATGTCCGCGCGGTTGATGAAAAGCACGTCGCGGGTGCCCTTCACGCCGCGGAACCGGTCGTGATAGCCATAGACCGTCGTGTTGAACTGATCGTTCGAGCGCAACGTCATCAGCCGGAACCGCCGATCGGCATCCGCGAATCCCGTCGCCGACAATCCCTCAGGCGCCAGGAATTCGGCCTTGCCGCTCTTCGTCAGCCAGATGCGCTCGGCGGCCTTGTTGCCCTTCCAGAAGCCGCCGGGCGTGAACATCCGCGCGTTGAAATCGGGGAATATCTCCGGATACGTTTCCTCGATCGCGTCGCGGATCAGGGCGTAATCACCGACCCACGCATCCCAGTCGATCCGCGGATTCGGCGGCAGCAACCGCTTCGCCAGCGCGCCGACGATCGCCGGTTCGGACAGCAGGTGCGGGCTGGCCGGCGACGCCTTGCCGCGCGAACCGTGGATGCAGCTGGTCGAATCCTCGACCGACACCGCCTGCTCGCCCGACGCCTGCACATCGCGCTCGATCCGGCCGAGGCAGGGCAGCAGGTACGTCACGCGCCCTGCGAACAGGTGGTTGCGATTGAGCTTCGTCGCGATCTGCACCGACACGTCGAGCTTCGGCCACGCCGCCTCCATCGCCGCAGTCTCCGGCACCGCGCGCAGGAAATTGCCGCCCAGGCCGATCACCGCCTTCACCGATCCGTCGATCACACCGCGACACGTCTCGACGGTGTCCAATCCCTTTTCAGTCGGCGGATCGAAACCGAATTGGGCCTTCAGCTTCGCGACCGGGACCAGCTCGGTCTTCTCCGTGATGCCGACCGTGCGCTGCCCCTGCACGTTGGAATGGCCGCGCACCGGCGTCGGCCCCGCGCCGGGCTTGCCGATGTTGCCGCGCATCAGCAGCAGGTTGACGAGCATGCGGACGTTCTCGACGCCCTTCACATGCTGGGTCAGGCCCATGCCGTACACCGCCATCACCGCCCGCGCCTTGGCATAGCGCCGCGCCGCCGCCTCGATCTCGGCCAGCGGCACGCCCGCCTCGGCTTCGATCGCCGGCCACTCCGCACCGCGCACCTTGGCCACGAACGCGTCGAAGCCGTGGGTATGCTCGGCGATAAAGTCGTGGTCGAGCACTGCCGGGCTGCCCGCCGTCAGCGCGGCATCGTCCCACTCGACCAGATATTTGGCGATCCCCATCATCACCGCCAGGTCGCCGCCCGCCTTCACCTGGATGAACTGGGTGGCGATGTTCGATTCCTTCAGCAGCGTCATCTCGACCGGATTCTGCGGATCGGTGAACCGCTCCAGACCACGCTCGCGCAGGGGATTGACCGCGATCACCTCGCACCCGCGCTTGCGGGCGGAACGCAACGGGTGGAGCATCCGTGGTGCGTTCGACCCGATGTTGTGACCGAAGATCATGACGAGGTCGCACACCTCGAAATCGCGCAGCTGGGTGGTGCCCACCGGCACGCCGATCGCCGCCTTCAGCCCGACCGAAGTGGACTCGTGGCACATGTTCGAACTGTCGGGCAGGTTCTGGTTGCCGAACATCCGCGCCATCAGGCCGTACATGTACGAGGTTTCGAGGCTGGCGCGTCCCGAGGCGTAGAACACCACCGATTTCGGATCGAGCGGCTTCAGCGCCGCGGCGATGGTATCGAACGCCTCGTCCCACGCACACGCGACATAGCGGTCGGTCGCCGCATCGTAGCGTAGCGGGTGCGTCAGCCGGCCATGCTGCTCCAGCGCATAGTCGCTCCAGCTGCGCAGCTCGGTCAGCGTGTGCTTCGCGAAGAATTCGGGCGTGGTGCGATAGCCGGTCAGCTCCCACGCCGTCGCCTTGGCGCCCTCTTCGCAGAATTCGGCGGGGTGGTGGTCGGCGGGCTTCGGCCACGCGCAACTGACGCAGGCGAAGCCGTCCGGCTTGTTCTGGCGCACCAGCTCGCGCACCGCCTCCGGCGACACCCGCTCGCGCGGCAGGATTTCGGCGACCGAGCGCAGCGACCCCCATCCGCCCGCCGGCCCCTTGAACGGTGTCAGATCGGGGTTGTCGAACTGTTGCTTAGCCATCTCGGTCACGTCTCCCAGCGGCTAAACGCTACGCCCCTTACCCGGTTGCGTCCATTGCGGGTGTCGCGGAACGGCGGCGGTCGGCGCGGGTTGAGCGAGTGGAAACGCCCGCCTTGCTCAAGGAGTTAACATGGATCAGCCTATCCGCTATACGCCCGCGATCGAAACGCCCGCAGCCGATGAGGCGGAGACGATCCGCGGGCTGAACGAGCAGTTCAAGATCATCCTGGACACCACATCCGCCGACACCGGCCACGGCCTGCGCGCGGTGCATGCCAAGGGTCACGGCATCGCGCGCGGCACCTTCACGGTCGCCGACAACCTGCCGCCCGAGCTGGCGCAGGGCATGTTCGCGGAGCCGGGTGAGCACGAGGCGATCCTGCGCCTGTCGACCAACGCGGGCGACATCCTGGACGACTCGATTTCGCTGCCGCGCGGGCTCGCGCTCAAGATTTTGGACGTGAAGGGCGAGCGACTGCCGGGGTCGGAGGACGCCAGCACGCAGGATTTCGTCATGGTCAACGGCCCGGCGTTCGCCGCGCCCGACCCCAAAGCGTTCCTCGGCAATCTGAAACTGCTCGCCAAGACCACCGACAAGGCCGAGGGCGCGAAGAAGCTGGTGTCGGCGCTGGCCCGCGGCGCCGAAGCCGCGCTGGAGGCGGTCGGGGGCAAATCCTCGTTCCTCCAGACGCTCGGCGGCGCGAAGCCCGTGCATCCGCTCGGCGCGACCTATTACTCGCAGACGCCGTTCCGCTACGGCGACTATATCGCGAAATTCTCGCTGGTGCCGACGTCGGCGATCAAGGATTTCGCCGACGAGACGGTCAATGCGTCGGGTCGCCCCGATGCCATCCGCGAGGCGGTGAACGAGCTGCTGATCGAACAGGGCGGCACGTGGGAGTTGCGCGTGCAGCTCTGCACGAACCTGGAGGACATGCCGATCGAGGATGCCAGCGCCGTCTGGGACGAGGAGGCGAGCCCGTTCCGCACCGTCGGCACGCTGCGCGTCGAACCCCAGATCGGGTGGCAGCATGGCGTGACCGAGACGACCGACGACGCGTTGGCGTTCAGCCCGTGGCATGGGCTTGCCGCGCACCAGCCGCTCGGCGGAGTCAATCGCGCCCGCAAGTCTCCGTACGAATTCTCGGCGGATTATCGCGGGCGGGTCAACGGCTGCCCGATGCACGAGCCTTCGCGGCTGGAAGACGTCGGCGCCTGATCCGCGCTCGGCCAGTATTCGGCTAGTTCGGCCAGATCGGCGGGGGTGTTGACGTTCGCCAGCACCCCCGCCGTCGCCACCTCGACGGCGCCGACGTGACGCGCCCATCCCCACACCGATCGGTCCTCCGCCGTTGCGAGATAGGCGTCCAGCACCTCCGCCAGTGCGACGGGCCAATAGCCTAGCAGGGGCTGCCCGGCGGCGACCGCTGGTCGTTCGTGCAGCAACCGCGCCGCCACTTCATCCGGGAGCACGGGAATGTCGCAGGCGATCGTCAGCACCCCGGCCATGTGCTGTTCCGCGGCCAAGTGGAGCGCCGCGTTGATCGCTCCGAGCGGGCCGAGACCCGGCCTCGGGCGATCCGCAACGGACGCATAGCCACCGAATTCCCGCCCGCAGACGACGACCTGCGACGCCCATTTGCCGACCGCGCGTGCGGCATGTTCGATCAGCGGGCGCCCCGCCAGCACCGCCAGCGCCTTGTCGCTGCCGAAGCGTCGCCCTGCCCCGCCGGCGAGGACGGCACCCAGAATTCGGCGTGGTTCGAGTGGCAAGGTCATGCCTCTTGCTAGCCGCTTGTCATCAGCCGGTCACGGACGACCGACATGCTGCCGCTACCAAACCGCGATGCTGCACGTGCGAAGATTGCAATTGACCTGGATCACATCCAAAGATACCGGACGGTCGGTTTCAGCATGTCAAGGCCGCTTCCCCGATGATCCCGCCCTGCGGATATGAACGTCGCAAGGATCCCAAGAAGGTCCGCGCCGCGCTGCTCGATGCAGCCGCGGTGCTGATCTGCGACCAAGGTCTGGCGCGGATGACGGTCGATGCCGTCGCGCGCGCGGCGGGCGTGACCAAGGGCGGGCTGTTCCACCATTTCGCCTCTCGTCAGGAACTGATCGACGGCGTGCTGGATGAGATGATGGCGCATGCCGGGGAGACGCTGGCCGAACTGATGGCCGCCGATCCCGATCCGCATGGCCGCTTCACCCGCGCGCTGCTCGACGGCATTTTCGGCGATCACCGCATGAACGAGACGGTGTCGTCGCGCGCGCTGTGCCTCGCCATGCTGGCCGACCCCAACCTCCAGCAACGCTGGGCAGAATGGATCGCGCGTCAGGTCGCCGAACATGCCGCGACCGACGACAATGTTCCCTGCGCGATCGTGCGGCTGGCGACCGACGGCATCTGGCTGTCGTCGCTGCATCAGGGCGAAGGCCCGCCGCCGGTCGATGCCGAGGTCCGCGCCGCACTGACTGCAATGACCCGCGCGAGCCCCTGACCGCTCGCCACTCCCGACCACAAGACCTTCCACCGGCCGCCACCCCCGGAGATTTTCGTGACTAAAACCACCCGTCTGATCCGCGGCTCGCTCGCCGTGACGCTCTCCTTCCTCCTCGTCGGTTGCGGCGGGGGCGATGCCCAGCAGGGGGGCGGCGCCGGTGGCCCGCCGGGTGCCGGACCGCCGCCGCTCGTCGTCGCGATGACCGTCCAGGCGCAGGACGTACCGAACATCGTCGAGCTGCCCGGCCGCATCGAGGCAACCCGCACGTCCGAAGTCCGCGCCCGCGCCGACGGTATCGTCGAGCGCCGGCTGTATCAGGAGGGTACCGACGTCCGCGCCGGCCAGCCGCTGTTCCAGATCGACCGGCGCGACCTGCTGCAACAGGTGGCACAGGCCCGCGCCGCGGTCGCCCGGTCGGAGGCTGCGCGCAGCAACGCCGCCTCGGTCGTCCGCCGCTACACCCCGCTCATCAAGGAGCGCGCGGTCAGCGGCCAGGAATTCGACCAGGCCAACGCCAGCCTGCGATCCGAAACCGCCAACGTCGCCGACGCCCGCGCCGCCCTCGCCCGCGCGCAATTGCAACTGGGCTACACCACCGTCCGCGCGCCGATCGCCGGCCGGGCCGGGCGCGCGCAGGTGACCGAGGGGGCGCTGGTCAGCGCGACGCAGGCGACCCTGCTGACCACAATCGAGCAGGCCGGCTCGGTCTATGCCGTGTTCACCCAGTCGAACGCCGCGATCCTCGACATGCGCACCGCCGATCGCAGCGGCGGGGGCGAGATGGCCCCGCTGTCGCAGGTCGAGGTGCGCCTGCTGCTGGCCAACGGGCGCGAATACGGCCCGGTCGGGCGGCTCGATTTCGCCGACCAGACAGTCGACCCGCAGACCGGCAGCCAGGTGCTGCGCGCGGTGTTCCCCAACGGTGAGCGACTGCTCCTCCCCGGCCAGTTCGTGCGCGGGCGCATCGCCATCGGCACGAAGCGCGGCGGCATCGTCCTCCCCTCCCGCGCGGTGCAGATCGGCGACCGCGGCGCGACCGTGTTCGTGGTCGGCGCCGACGGCAGCGCGACACCCCGTCCGGTGCAGATCGCTGGGCAAGTCGCCGGCGGCTGGTCGATCAAGTCGGGCCTGAAACCCGGCGAACGCGTCATCACCGACGGCTGGCAAAAGGTGCAGCCAGGCATGAAGGTGCAGGTCAAGGGCGATCCCGCCCCCGCCGGCCAAGCCGGTGCGCCCAAGGGCGGGCAGTAAGCGTCATGGACAGTTTCTTCGTCCACCGCCCGGTCTTCGCCTGGGTCATCGCCGCCTTCGTCGCGCTGTTCGGCGCGATGGCGCTCATCAACCTGCCGATCGAGCAATACCCCAGCGTCGCGCCGCCATCGCTCACGCTCGCCTACAACTACAACGGCGCCGATGCCGAGACGATGGACAAGAACGTCACCGCGGTCATCGAGCGCGAGCTGAACGGCGTCGATAATTTCCTCTACATGTCGTCGAGCAGCCGCGCGAACGGCACGGGCGAGATCATCGTCACCTTCGAATCCGGCACCGACCTCGACGTCGCGCGGACGCAGGTGCAGGACAGGCTGAACCGCGCCGAGCCGCGCCTGCCCGAGGACGTGCGCCGCCTGGGCATCCAGATCGCCGACAATTCCGCGGGCTTCCTGGAGGTCATCACCATCCAGTCGAAAAGCGGCAGGACACCGGCACTCGAGCTCGGCGACTTCGCCTCAACCAAGGTCGTGAACGAGCTGCGCCGCGTGTCGGGCGTCGGCAATGCCCAGCTGTTCAGTTCCGAAAAGGCGATGCGGATCTGGCTCGATCCCGACAAGCTCGCTGGCTTCAACCTGTCGCCCTCCGACGCGCTCGCCGCGGTGCAGGAGCAGAACGGCCAGACCGCGGGCGGCGGCCTCGCCGACCAGCCGACTGCGCCCGGTGCCGACTTCAACGCGAAGATCGTGACACAAAACCGTTTCCAGACGCCCGAGCAATTCGCCAACATCATCATCCGCGCCAACCCGGACGGATCGACCGTGCGGCTGGGCGACGTGGCGCGGATCGAGATCGGCGCCGACAATTACCAGTTCAAATCGACGCTGGATGGTAAGGAAGTCGCCGGCATCGCCGTCCAGCTGGCCGCGGGCGCCAACGCCATCGCCACCCGCGATGCCGTCAGCGCGCGGATGAAGGAGCTGGAACGCACCTTCCCGCAGGATATCAAATGGGCGGTATCCTACGACACCACGCCGTTCATCTCGACCTCGATCGACAACGTCATCCGCACCCTGATCGAGGCGATGCTGCTCGTCTTTCTCGTCATGTTCGTGTTCCTGCAAAGCTGGCGCGCGACCGTGATCCCGGCGATCGTCGTGCCGATCGCGCTGGCGGGCGGGTGCCTGGGGCTGTGGGCGTTCGGCTTCTCGATCAACACGCTGTCGCTGTTCGCGATGGTGGTGGCGATCGGCATCCTCGTCGACGACGCGATCGTCGTGGTTGAGAATGTCGAGCGCATCATGGCCGAGGAAGGCCTGCCGCCCGCGCAGGCAACGATCAAGGCGATGGGCCAGATCCGCGGCGCGATCATCGGCATCACGCTGGTCCTGATCGCGGTGTTCATCCCGATGGCGTTCTTTCCGGGCTCGACCGGCGGAATCTACCGCCAGTTCTCGGTCACGCTGGCGGTGTCGATCTTTTTCTCGGCGGTGTTGGCGCTCACGCTGACGCCGGCACTGTGCGCGACGCTGTTGAAGCCGCACAAGCACGCGCCCGGCGAGGAACGCGTGCCGGCAGAGGGCTGGCGCGGCTATCCGCAGCGATTCTTCAACTGGTTCAACGATTATTTCGGCCGCGCAACCGATCGCTACATCGGCGGGGTCGGCGCGATGCTGTCGCGGCCGGTGCGCTGGCTCGCGGTGTTCGCGGCGATCTTCGCGGTCACGCTGCTGCTGTTCGGGCGCCTGCCCGGCGGGTTCTTGCCCGAGGAGGACCAAGGATACTACGTCATCAGCTACGACGCGCCGGTCGGCTCCACCGCCGACAAGACCGCGGTCGCAGTCAAACAGACCGAAGCGTTCCTGATGAAGCAGCCGCAATTCTCGCAAATGTTCTCGGTCATCGGCTTCAACTTCTTCGGACAGGGCCAGTCCGCCGCGCTCTCGTTCGTGATGTTGAAGCCCTATGAGGACCGCAAGGGCGCGGAGAATTCGGTGAACGCGGTCATCGGCGCGACGTTCGGCGCGACCGCGGGCATTCCCGGCGCGACGATCTTCGCTCTCAACCCGCCGGCGATCCAGGCGCTGGGCAACGCCACCGGCTTCTCGATGAAGATCGAGGACCGCGTCGGCAACGACCCCGCGGGGCTGCAGGCTGCGATGGGCGCGATCATGGCGGAGGCGGCGAAGAATCCGGTCCTCGCCGGCGTGCGTCCCGAGGGACAGGCGCCCTCGCCGCAGTTGTACGTCGATGTCGACCGGGTGCAGGCCCGGGCGCTCGGCCTCAGCATCGCCGACGTCAACGCGACGCTCGCGATCAGCTTCGGCTCGGCCTACGCCAACGACTTCTCGAACCAGGGCACGGTCCAGCGCGTCTATCTCCAGGCGGACGCCCCCAACCGCATGACCGAGGACGACGTACTGGCGCTCCGCGTCCGCAACGCCACCGGCCAGATGGTGCCCTTCTCCGCCTTCACCCGCGTGTCGTGGACCGCGGGCGCGACGCAGGTGCAGCGCTACAATGGCTACCCGGCGCTCACCATCTCGGGTCAGGCGGCACCAGGCGAAAGCTCGGGTGCGGCGCTGACCGCGATGGAGGAGATCGCCGACCGCGTGCTGAAGCCGAACTTCGGCTACGAATGGACCGGCACCGCGTTCGAGGAGAAGCAGGCCGGCGGCCAGATCGGGCTGCTGCTCGGCCTGTCGCTGGTCGTCGTCTTCCTGCTGCTCGCCGCGCTCTACAACAGCTGGGCGATCCCGCTGTCGGTGCTGCTGGTGGTGCCGTTCGGCGTGCTCGGCGCGGTCGTCTTCACGATGCTGCGCGGGCTGTCGGCGGACGTGTATTTCAACATCGGCCTCATCACGATCATCGGCCTGGCTGCGAAGAACGCGATCCTGATCGTTGAATTCGCGATCGACGACGAGGTCGGGGACCGGTCGCCCGCCGAGGCGACGCTGGAGGCATCGCGCCAGCGGCTGCGTCCGATCCTGATGACCAGCCTGGCGTTCATCCTCGGCATGGTGCCGCTGGTGATCGCCAGCGGCGCGGGCGCGGCCAGCCGCCATGCGGTCGGCACCGGCGTGATGGGCGGCATGATTACCGCCACCGCGTTCGGCATCTTCTTCACCCCCGTCTTCTACTTCGCCGCGCGCAAGTGGCTGTCGAGCAAGAAGCCCGATCTGCATCCCGAACGCCACGGCCCCGATGCGCCCGGGGCGCCGGAAGGAACCAAGGCTCATGCGTAAGTTCGCCATCCTCGCCGGCACCGCGGCGCTCGCCGGGTGCAACCTCGCGCCCACCTATCGCCCCCCGGTCGCGCCGATCGCGCCGACGTTTCCGGACGCCACCACCGGCGCGCGGGCGGCGGCCGACATCGGCTGGCGCGAGTTCTTCGGCGATGCGCGGTTGCAGGCGCTGATCGCCGCCGCGCTCGCCAACAACCGCGACCTCGCCCAGTCGGTCGCCCGCGTCGCGCAGGCCCGCGCGCAATACCGCATCCAGGACGGCGCGCGTTTGCCGCAGATCGACGTGCAGGCGGGCGCCTCGCGCACGCGCACGCCGCTCAACTCGCTCGCCTTCCCCAGCAGCGGCACCGGCACGGGCGACACCGACTCGCCGACGTCCTTCACGCTGAACCAGTTTTCGCTGGGCGTGGCTGTCACAAGCTTCGAACTCGATTTCTGGGGCCGCGTGCGCAACCTGTCGGAGGCTGCGCGCCGCGAATATCTCGCCACGGTCGAGGCGGAACGCGCGTTCCGCCTGTCGCTGGTCGGTCAGGTCGCCGCGACCTACCTTCAGATCCGCGCTGGCGAGGAGCAGATCGCGCTCGCCGAACGCACCGTCACCGGACGGCGCGAGGGCCTGCGCATCGCGCGCAAGCGGATGGACGCGGGCGTCACCTCGACCGTCGATTTCGACCAGGCCGCGCTGCTGGTGACGCAGGCAGAGACGGAGCTGGCCGAGCTGCGCCGCACCACCGCGCAGGCCGAAAACCTGCTGACGGTGCTGGTCGGCGGGCCGATCGCCACCACCCTGCCCGCTCCGCGCCCGCTGTCGGACCCGGCGATCTACGCCAATGTCGAGCCCGGCCTGCCCTCCGCACTACTCGTCAACCGGCCCGACATCCTTCAGGCCGAACAGCGGCTGCGCGCGGCCAACGCCAACATCGGCGCGGCGCGGGCGGCGTTCCTGCCGACGATTTCGCTGACCGGACTGCTCGGCTTCATATCGCCTGCGCTCGGCAGCCTGATCTCGGGTGACTCGCTGCAATATCGCGGTGCCGTCGATATCAACCAGCCGGTGCTCACCTGGGGTCGCGGCGCCGCCGGTTTGCGGCTGACAAAGGCCCAGCGCGACGAACTTGTCGCCGCGTATCAGCGCGCCGCGCAGGAGGGGTTCCGCGAAGTCGCCGACGCGCTGGTCGCGCGGCGTCGCTATGCCGAGCAGATCGCGGCACAGGGCCGCGCGGTCGATGCGCAGCGCCGCCTCACCCGCGTCGCGCGGCTGCGCTACGACAACGGCCTGTCGATCTACCTCGAGGTGCTGGATGCCGAGCGCAACCTGTTCACCGCCGAACAGCAGCTCCTGACCCTGCGCAGCGCGCAGTTGCAGAGCGAGGTGTCGCTCTACATCGCGCTCGGCGGCGGCCTCAAGGAAACCGCCGCCGGCTGATCGATCAATGCGGGGAGACGGGTGCGTCCTCCCCGCGCCGGTGGATGACCGCACGGGTGGCGGCGACCGCGAAGGCGGCGAGTAGCGCGTAGCAGACCGCCGGCACGATGAACGCGGTGATGTTGCTGGTCGCATCCGACACCGCGCCCGCCAACGGCGGGATCGCGGCGCCGCCGACGATCGCGAAGCACAGGAAGCCCGACGTCGCTTCTTCCGATGCCGTCGAGCGTTCCAGCGTCAGCGTGAAGATGACCGGGAACATGATTGAGTTGAACAGCCCGATCGACAGCGCGATGAAGCCCGCGCTGACCCCGCCGACGCTGAAGACGTACAGGCACATCGCGCACGCCACGCTGGCGAACACCGCCATCAGCTTTCCCGCGTCGAACCGCGCCAGCAGCGCCGACCCGATCAGCCGCCCGACCATCGCGCCGCCCCAGTAGAATGCGACCGCCTTGGCCGCCTCCTGAAGCGAGACCCCGGCGACGCCGTCGCCGCCCATGAACCAGCCGAGGATCGGCACGCCGAACGCCGCGTCGGACTGGCCCCAGACGGCGTCCGAATTGAGGAACAGCGCCATCTGCGTGCCGATCGCGACCTCCGCGCCGACGTAGAGGAAGATCGCGGCGCCGCCGAGCAGCGCCCAGCGTGAGGTAATCGCTTCGGAGAACGCCGCCGTGA
Source organism: Sphingomonas donggukensis (assembly GCF_023674425.1). Lineage (NCBI taxonomy): Bacteria > Pseudomonadati > Pseudomonadota > Alphaproteobacteria > Sphingomonadales > Sphingomonadaceae > Sphingomonas > Sphingomonas donggukensis. Next base: position 817,733 of record NZ_CP098401.1, on the reverse strand, counting down.
CGCCGCGCGTCGCACTGCCCGCCGGAGCCGGGGGTGCCGCTGCGGCAACCAGCTTGCGGGAGGCGTAGAAGAACAGGATCAGCAGCGCGATCAGCCCGGCGATCCAGAAGAACGCGCGGTCGATCCCGGCCAGCGCCCCGTCACGCACCGCATCGGTGACGACGGTGCCGGCCTTCACTTCCACCCCCTTCAGGAACAGATGCGCGCCGATGATGGGGCCGAGGAAGGTACCGAGGCTGTTGAACGCCTGGCTGAAGGTCAGGCGGAAGTGCGCGCGCTCGGGCGTGCCGAGTGCTGCCGCGAGCGGATTGGCCGCGACCTGGAGGATGGTGATGCCGCTGGCCGTCACGAACAGCCCGAGCAGGACGATGCCGTAGCGCGCAAGGTTCGCGGCGACAAGCATGATGAGGCACCCGGCCAGCACCGTCGCCAGCGCGATGATGACCGTCGGCACCGATTTGCGCCGCGCGAGCAGGGCGGCGGCGGGGAAGCTCATCACGCCGTACGCGATGAAGAACGCCGACGCACTCAGCTGTGCCTGCAAATTCGAGAGGTCGAAGATCCCCTTCATCGCCGCGACCAGCGGATCGATCAGCGACGTGATGAAGCCCCATGCGAAGAACAATGTGGTCACCGTCGCGAAAGCCGCGCCGCTGCTGCCGCCGGCGATGCCGGATCGTTGTTCGGTCATGCCTGTCCTTCTCCCTGACTTTTGCCGTCGTGTAACCGGTTACGCGGGCGCCGTCCCGCCCTTTTTGCCGCGCGGCACCGCGCAAATCAGCGCGGCGACCAGTGTCCCGATGCAGAGCTGATAGGGGAAGGCGAGGCCCTTCGCCATCAGGCCCATGAACGGCTGCATGGCGAGCACGGTCGCGAAGCCGCCGATCAGCGCGGCGATCACCGACGGCGTGCTCCCACGCGTCGTGAACACCGCGACGAAATAGACGCCGAGCAAGCCGGCATAGGCGAACACCATGACCTGCAACGCGAATTCGAGCAGCGGCGTGTCCGAATAGCGCTGCCAATAATAGCTGAGCGCCGCCATGCCGAACATCGCGACACCGACGATCCCCATGCCGATCCGCCCGGCGTGGACGAAATGCCGCTCGCTCGCCCCGCCGCGCGCCTCGCGAAACGGGCGGTAGAAATCGCTGACCATTACCGACGACATCGCGTTCAGCGCCGAATTGGTCGTCGCCACCGCCGCCGCCATCACCCCGATGGTGACCAGGCCGCGCAGGCCCGACGGCACCTCGGTCAGGATATAGTGGACGAATATCGTCACCTTCTCCCCCGCGAACGTCGCCGCCGCCTGGCTGGTCGCGCCGCCCATCAGGTCGGGGCGTTCGTAGAACACGTGGAGCAGTACGCCGATCGTCAGGAACATCGCGATCAGCGGGACGCTCGCCAGCTGCGACAGGATCAGCCCGCGCGCGCCGGTCTTCGCATCGGGGCACGCCAGCAGCCGCTGGGTGGTGTCCTGGTCCAGCCCGCTGTTGCCGACGTTCAGCAGGAACAGGCCGGTGAACACCGCGATGATGCCGAACGGCTTGGTCAGGTCGGCGGTGAAGTCGAACAGTTTCAGCTTGTCGACCCCCGCCGGGGTGGGCGAGATGCCGGCGATGATCTCCGCATTGGTCGCCGGGATCGACCACCGCAAGAAGATCAGCACCGCGATCGCCGAGCCGACGTAGATCACGAACTGGATCAGGTCGTTCCAGATGACCGATCGCAATCCGCCCACGAAAGTGAACAGGAACGCCGCGATCATCACCACGCCGGCCGCCGCGATGATGCTCTGTGCCGACACCCCGCCGGTCGTCACCATCGCCAGCGCGATCGCCGCGAGATAGACACGCGATCCGCCCGCCAGCACGCGCCCCACCAGGAACATGCCGCCCGCCCAGCGCATCGCCCGCACATCGAACCGCACGGCAAGCAGCTCGTACACCGTCGTCGCGCGCATCGCGTAGAAGCGCGGGATGAGGACATGCGCGACGAAGAACGCCGCCAGGATCGGGCTGACGACCGCGCCCAAATAGGTGTAATCGTTGCGGAAGCCATAGTCCGGCCCGCCGAGATAGGTCGCGGCGGATTGCGTCGCCGACAGCACCGATATCGCCGCCAGCCACGCCGGGATGCTGCCCCCGGCCAGGAAATAATCGCGCGTGTCGGTGGTGCGGACTCGGGAGAATGCCCACCCCCCGCCGACCATCGCCAGCAGATAGGCACCGACCACGATCCAGTCGAGCGCGGCGAATTGCAACGTCATTCCGGCTTCCCCCCGGCGGCCTTGTCGCGCGCCCGGGCGGCCTTCGTCCAGTGTCTTGTCACGGAACTGTCACGGCGCGCGTCCAACGAGGGATCGATTGTCGCGCACCCGTAACCGTTGTAACCGCCGCGCGACTCGACCCCTTAGGAGAAATGCCCATGCTGGGCTGGTTCCAGAAGTTGATGCCCAGCCAGGGGCGCTTCTTCGATCAATTCGAAGCGCATGCTGCCACCCTCGTCGCCGGCGCCGACGCCATGTCGCGCCTGTTTCACGGCCAGGGCGCGATCAGCGATCACATCGCGGAGATCGTGCGCCGCGAGCATGAGGCCGACGACATCACCCGCGACGTGCTGCAGGACGTGCGCCGCGTGTTCGTGACCCCGTTCGACCGCAGCGCCATCACCGACCTGATCGGCGTCATGGACGATTCGATCGACCAGATGAACCAGACCGCCAATTCGATCGCACTGTACGAGGTCACCCAGTTCGACCCGCAGATGGTGGCGATGAGCGAGGCGATCGTGGAGGCGGCGCACGTCACCGCCGAAGCGCTGCCGCTGCTGCGCAACCTGGCGCCCAACGCCGCCAAGCTGCACGACCTGACCGAGCGGCTGGTGCGGATCGAGGGCAAGGCCGACGACATGCACGACGCGGGGCTCCGCGCGCTGTATTCGCGGACGAAGGGCGATGCGATGGCCTTCATCGTCGGGCGCGAGATCTACAGCCATCTGGAACGCGTCTGCGACCGGTTCGAGGATGTCGCGAACGAGATCCAGGGTCTCGTGATCGATCACGCCTGACGCGCGCCCGGCCATGACCATCTCCTTCACCCTGCTGGTCTTCCTGATCGTCGTCGCGCTGCTGTTCGATTTCCTGAACGGCCTGCACGACGCGGCCAACTCGATCGCCACCGTCGTCGCCACCCGCGTGCTGTCGCCGGTTGTTGCCGTCGTCTGGGCGGCATTCTTCAACTTCACGGCCTATTTCGTGTTCGGCACCGCGGTGGCGAAGACGGTGGGATCGGGGATCGTGTCCGCCGACATCATCGATCCGCGCGTCATCTTCGGCGCGCTGGTCGGCGCGATCGCGTGGAACGTCATCACCTGGATCAAGGGCATTCCGTCGTCGTCAAGCCACGCGCTGGTCGGCGGACTGCTCGGTGCCACGATCACCAAGGCCGGGCTGGACCCGATCGTGTGGCCCGGCGTCATCAAGACGGTGGCCGCGATCTTCATCTCGCCCGCGATCGGCCTGATCCTCGCGCTGCTGCTCGTGCTCGTCGTCGCATGGACCAGCCTGAAGCTGACCCCGCTCGGCGTCGACAAGCGGTTCCGCAAGCTCCAGCTCGTGTCCGCGGCGATGTATTCGCTCGGGCACGGCGGCAACGACGCGCAGAAGACGATGGGGATCATCACCGCGCTGCTGTATTCGCAGGGCATGATCGAGGGGCAGTTCGCCGTTCCCTTCTGGGTCGCGATCGCTTGCTACGTCGCCATCGCGCTCGGCACGATGTCGGGCGGGTGGCGGATCGTCCACACGATGGGGTCGAAGATCACGCGGCTGACCCCGGCGCAGGGGTTCGCCGCGGAAACCGGCGGCGCCATCACGCTGTTCGGGGCGACCCACCTCGGCATCCCGGTATCGACCACCCACACCATCACCGGTGCGATCGTCGGCGTCGGCGCGGCGCGGCGGCTGACCGCGGTGCGCTGGGCCGTCGCCAGCAACATCGTCTTCGCCTGGTTCGTCACGATCCCGGCCGCGGCGGCGATGGCGGCGGGGGGATATTGGCTGGCGGAACTGATTCCGGGGCTGCGCTGATCTGGAGGAAACGACGCCGATGCCGCTCTACGAATTCGACGGCAAGGCACCCGTGCTAGGCACCGACGCCTGGGTCGCGCCGAGCGCCGACCTGATCGGCGACGTCCACCTGGGCGGTCAGGCGAGCGTGTGGTTCGGCTCGGTGATCCGCGGGGACAACACCCCGATCCTGATCGGCGGACGCAGCAACGTGCAGGAGGGCGCGGCGCTCCACAGCGACCCTGGCGCGCCGCTGACCGTCGGTGAGGACGTGACGGTCGGCCATCACGCGATCCTTCACGGCTGTATGGTCGGCGCACGATCGCTGATCGGCATGGGCGCGATCGTCCTCAACCGCGCGGTGATCGGCGAGGATTGCATCGTCGGCGCCGGCGCATTGGTGACCGAAGGCAAGATATTTCCCGCCGGCAGCCTGATCGTCGGCAGCCCCGCGCGGGCAGTGCGGACGCTCGACGACGCGGCGAAGGCGATGCTGCTGGCTTCGGCGCGCGTCTATGTGGCGAAGGCGCGTGAGTATGCGAACGGGCTGAAGCGCGTCGGCTGACTAGAATCCTCCCCGGCACGGGGAGGTGGCAGTGCAAAGCACTGACGGAGGGGGCTGTCCACCAGCACGCCACGTGCGGCCCGCCCCCTCCACCGCCTTTGACGACTCCCCTCCCCGTTCCGGGGAGGATCGCCTCACTCAGCCCATTTCGTCACCGCCGGGCGCAGCCGGTCGGCGAAGACCGCGCGGTTGCGGATCGAGTTGATCGTTCGGTCCGCCGGCCCGCGCGATCCCGCCGGCAGGGTCTGCGCGAACTTCTGGATCTTGCCGATCATCGCCGGGTCGTTCGAGCGCCCGCCCAGCTGCACGATGAAGCTCGAGCGCGAGCTCGTCTCCAGCAGCGGGTTGATCGTCGCCGCATTGGCGCTGGCGAAATCGAAGGCCATGTCGGGATGCCGCCCCGCCACCGCCGCCAGCAGGCTGATACGCTGCGGGTCGGTGAACTCGCTTGCCTTCACCAAATCGAGCGCGCGCTGCGCCAGCATCGGATCGTTCGCGCTGCCGAGCAGGCCGATATACTGGTTGCGGATCACCGGATTGTTCTCGGCGCGGGTCGCTTTCAGCAACGCCTCCCATTCGCCGATGCTCGCATTGGCGGCGAACGTGCGCAGGATCGGTGCGCGCACCGCCGGCGGGATCTTCGCCATGTCGCTGCCGAGATTGCCGACGTAGCGTCGCGACGCCGTCAGGACGCGCGGGTCGCCCGCCGCGCCCAGTGCCGCCACCAGCGTCTCGCGCAGATTGGTGTCGACCGCCGAATCGCCGCGCTTCGGCTCCAGCCCGACGCGGTCGAGCGCAGGCGCCAGCTGTGCCAGCGTCTTCGCCTTCAGCCTCTCGCCGAGCGGCGTGCCGTCGTACAGGTCGGCCAGCCGCGCCATCTGCCCGGTCACCATCGTCCACACCAGCGAATTGGACTGCGGCGACACAGCGTCCAGCGTCTCGAAATAGCGCGCCAGGTCCTGGTCGCCGCTATAGCCCAGCGCCATGTCGTCGCCGAGCGTGCCGAGCTGGTCGGCCACTGCCAACCGCCCGAAATCGCGAACGATCGCGCTATGGCCGGCGGCGTCGTAACGGACGCGGTAATATCCCGCCTTGCCCGGATTGACGACGAGCGTGCCGCAGCCGGCGACACTGCCCGCCTGCGCGGTCGCGCCCCGGATCTCCCTCGATGCGGCCACTCCGCCCAGCACCGACATGCCGACCGGCACCCGCCACGTCTGCGGCGTCTTCGACGCGGCATCCAGGCCGAAGCGCGTCTGGGTGAAGCGCGCGGTCGTCCGCCCGCCCGCACACGCGATGTTCGCGACACTGATCAGCGGCACGCCGCCCTGCAACGTGAAGTCGTGCATGAACGGCGCGACATCGCGGCCCGATGCGGCGGACACCTCGGCCCACAGCTGGTCGGTGACGGTGTTGTTGTACTTGTACTTGGCCATGTAGCGGCGGACGCCGTCGCGGAACTTCGTCTCGCCGACGGTGCTTTCCAGCATGCCGATGACGGCCTGCCCCTTCTGGTAGGTGATCGTGTCGAACGCCTCGCCGATCTGGTCGACGGTTTCGACCTTGCGGATCACGGGATGCGTCGCCGCGGTCGCGTCGAGGCGCAGCGCGGCCTCACGCTCGCTGCCGACATTGGCGTCGGCGTACTGCCACTGCGGATTGAGGTCGCTGGTGGCCTTGCCCTCCATCCAGCTCGCGAACCCCTCGTTCAGCCACAGATCGTCCCACCAGCGCATGGTGACGAGGTCGCCGAACCACTGGTGCGCCATCTCGTGCGCGACCACCGAATAGATGCGCTGCTGGTTGCTGACCGACGCGCGCTTGGCGTCGAACAGCAGCTCGGGCTCGAAATAGAAGATCGCGCCCCAATTCTCCATCGCGCCGAAGAATTGCGACGATCCCGGCCCCGCGATCATGTCCATCTTGGGCAGCGGATACGCGACGCCGAAGTAATTGTTGTAATAGCCGAGCAGATCCTTCGCCGCCTTCAGCGCGTAATCGCCCTGGTCGACCACGCCCTTGCGGGTGATGACGCCGATCTCGGTCTTGCCGGCCATGATCGTCTTGCGCTCGACTTCCCCCATGCCGAGGTACAGGAGGTAGCTCGACATGATCGGACTCTCGGCGAACGTGTAGAGCTGCTTGTCACCGGCCAGCTTCGTCACACGCGCGGGCATGTTCGAAAACGCCAGCTGCCCCTTCGGCGCGACCGCCGCGAGCGTGAACTTCGCCTTGAACGACGGCTCGTCCCACATCGGCGCGAAGCGGCGCGCGTCGGGCGCTTCGAACTGGGTGGCGAGCATCCGCTGCTTCTTGCCATCGGGATCGGCGTAATCGATCGCGAACAGCCCGGCGGCAGAGGTGTTGATCTTGCCCGACCAGCCGAACGCCAGCCGGTGGTTGCCGACGCTGGCGGCACGCGGCAGCGTGACCGTCAGCCGCTGGGTCGCGGCATCGGTCGCGACCTTCACCTGCTGGCCGTCGAAGGTCGCCAGCGTCACGTCGAGGTCGGCGGCGTTCAGCACGATCGTCCGCGTCGGCGCGGTCACGCGCACCAGGATCGTCTCGCTGCCGGAAAACGTCATCGCCTGCGCGTTCGGTTCGACGCGGATGTCGTAGCTGACCGGCACGACCGTGCGCGGCAATTGCCCCTGGGCGAGAGCGGGCGACGAGGCGGTGAGCATCAGGGCGGCAACGGCGAGCTTCTTCATGCAGCGACTCCAGTGACTTGATTGCCGCATGTCCTGCGCCCGGACACGGTTCGACGCAACCGCGACACACTCCGTCATGTCGCCAGCCGCACGCTACCTATGCTGGACAGCCATTTCGGTTGCGCTATGAAACCAACATGGCTCTCCCTCCGCTGTTCGACCGCCTGCGCCTGCCCGTGATCGGGTCGCCGCTGTTCATCATTTCCGGGCCCGATCTGGTGATCGCGCAGTGCAAGGCGGGGATCGTCGGGTCGTTCCCGGCGCTGAACGCACGGCCACAGGCGATGCTGGACGAATGGCTGCACCGCATCACCGAGGAACTGGCGGCGTGGAACCGCGACAATCCCGACCGGCCCGCCGCGCCGTTCGCGGTCAACCAGATCGTCCACAAATCGAACGACCGGCTGGAGGCCGATCTCGCCACCTGCGCCAAGTGGCAGGTGCCGATCGTCATCACGTCGCTCGGGGCGCGCGAGGATCTGAACACCGTCGTCCACGGCTGGGGCGGGATCACGCTGCACGACGTCATCACCGACGTGCATGCCCACAAGGCGATCGAGAAAGGCGCGGACGGGCTTATCGCGGTCTGCTCTGGCGCGGGCGGGCACGCCGGGCGGCTCAACCCCTTCGCCTTCGTCCAGGAAATCCGCGAATGGTTCGACGGCCCGCTGGCGCTGTCGGGCGCGATCGCCAACGGCGGCGCGGTGCTGGCGGCACAGGCGATGGGCGCGGACCTCGCCTATATCGGCTCGCCCTTCATTGCGACGGATGAAGCGAATGCCGTCGACGCCTATAAACAGGGCATCGTCGCAGGCCGCGCGAGCGACATCGTCTATTCGAACCTCTTCACCGGGGTCCACGGCAATTACCTGCGTAGCTCGATCGAGGCGGCGGGCATGGACCCCGACAACCTGCCCGAAGGCGACCTGAAGACGATGAACTTCGGCGGCAACGAAGGCAGCAAGGCCAAGGCGTGGAAGGACATCTGGGGATCGGGCCAGGGCATCGGCGCGGTGCACCAGGTCGAGCCGGTGGCGGCGCGCGTCGATCGGCTGGAGGCGGAATATCGCGCGGCGAAGGCGCGGGTGGCGGGGTAGGGCGAGTCGGCGCTAGCGCCGTCCAATCCAAAACCCGTTCGCCTCGAGTAGGGATCGAGCGTAGTCGAGAGCCCGTATCGAGAGGGCTCTCGTGTGGCACCCACCTCGCGATACGTCGTCTCGACAAGCTCGACGACTACTCGAGGCGAACGGATTGAGGGGGCTAACCGCGGCTAACAGCTAACCGCTAGCGGCAAGCGACTGACGGCTGCGCCCCCCTAAAACGCCATCTCCAGTCGGTCCATCATCGACCGCGCCGGGCTCTGCAGCATCCGCGGGGCCGATTGCGCGCGGTCGAACCGCGCGACCCGGCGGTGGAGGTCGATGCTCGCCCCGATCAGCAGGCGCGCGCCATCGGGCAGGTGGCTGATCACGTCCTCGTCGGTGGCGGGCGCATCGCCCAGGCGGCGCGACGGGTCGAGCGCGTCGGCGACGCGCAATTCGCCGTTCGCGATCGCGCGCTGGGTCAGCAGCCAGGCGATGACGTGCATCAGCCGCGTCGTCACCTTCATCGATTCGCACGAGAACACGACGCGCGCGAGCGAATCGAGGCCCGCGCGATCGTGGCGCCCCCCTTCGTCGAAATACCCCCGCGCCTCGTCCGCCAGCAGCATCGATTCGACATACAGCGAATCGATCAGGCGGCGGTGCAGCCGCGAATGTGTGTGCGCTGGTATCATGCTCGTCCCCTGAACCTCCGCATCGTGCCATGTCGGTGCAGGGCGGGCTAGGCAGCGATTTGTAAGAATCGACGACGAGTGTCCCGGTCCGGTGCAGCCGATCGATTCGTCAACACCTCAGGCGATGATGTCGGGCACCAGCAGATCCTCGAGCTGGGCGATTTCGTCCTTCAGCGCGAGCTTGCGCTTCTTCAGCCGCGCGATCTGCAACTGGTCGGGCGAAGTGCCGGCCATCAGCGCGGCGGTCGCGGCGTCGAGGTCGCGGTGCTCGGTGCGCAGATGCTCGATCCGTTGCCTAATCTCGGCTTCGTCCACACGTCCCCCGGCGGTGCGATCGGCCCGACGCCGATTTTCGCACGGCCCACCGATTGCATCCAAAGTCGGACGCGACAAGGGGGCGGAGACGTGTTCTACTCCGTGATCCCGCAACCACAGCAGGAGAACGCTTCCATGCAGACCGCGCATCAGTCGGCCCTCGAGGCCAAGCATGCCACGCTCGATGAGAAGATCGCCGCCGAACAGGGACGGCCCGCTCCCGATCAGGGAATCATCGCCGACCTCAAGAAGCGCAAGCTGCGCGTGAAGGAAGAATTGGCGATCGGTTGATCTGCCGGCACGGCCCGGTCGCACATCGGCCGGGCGTGCCTATCGCCGGCGAAGCGACGCCGGCTTTTTCTTATAGCGGCGACAGTTTGGGGCGGACCGCCGCGCGCGGACGCACGGCGACCGGCTTGCGCGCCAGCAGCGGATCGATTGCAGTGTCGAACGCGACCCCGACGCGGCCCTCCGCCACCCAGGCGATCGAGCCCGCGACCTCGCCGACTCCGCGCAATGCGATCGTCACGGCATCGCCGGTCGTCGCAGGTCCGGCATATTCGGCCATCAGCCCGCCCGCCGACAGGTTGCGCACGCGCACCTGCACCGGTGCCGACATCGCCGGCACCGTCAGCATCGCGGTGAGCATCAGGCTGTCGCGGGGTTTTCCACGCGCGCTGGCATCGCCGGCGGTGCCGATTGCAAACTGATCCCGGGGCGGCTGGTCCATCGCGGTTACGCTACTCGAAAGAGGTCGGTCGGTGCGCGCGACTAGACCATGCATCGTTTTCGAAAGCGTTAAGCACCCAGGCGGCGTCGGCGTGAAACCGCCGTACGCTCAGTCCTCGCGAGAGACGCGCTCGTTACGCTCGTGCCGCTCCTGCGCCTCGACCGTCATCGTCGCGATCGGCCGTGCTTCCAGGCGGCCGAGCGAGATCGGCTCGCCGGTCACTTCGCAATAGCCGTATTCGCCGTCATCGATGCGGCGCAGCGCGGCGTCGATCTTGGCGATCAGCTTGCGCTGGCGGTCGCGGGTGCGCAGCTCGATCGACCAGTCGGTCTCGCTGGTGGCGCGGTCGGCCAGGTCCGATTCCCGCAACGAATCGGTCTGGAGCTGGGACAGCGTGCCCGTCGCCTCGCGGTGGATCGCATCCTTCCAGGCGTTCAGCTTGCTGCGGAAATATTCCTGCTGTCGCAGGCTCATGAACGGCTCGTCGGCGCTCGGCCGATAGCCCTCGACACTGTCGTTTGCGGGAACAGGCCAGCTGCTCCCCGGAGTGCCCGAATCGTCAAGAACCGTTGCCATCCCCACTCTCCACACCGGTCTTTCCCGAGTGCATCGACGCGCTCCGGGAGACCGCCTTTACCCCGCGCCGCCTATACTTAAGGGCAATTCGTCGCACAAGCGGACGAATCCCCAAGGCCGCGGACCTGTGACATCGATGGCACAGCATGGATTTCCCGCAGGTGAACATCCGCCCTGTCGGCCCGGAATCACTGGATATACCTAGGCTTTGCCATCACGATTCTGTCCAACAATAGTACATTAACCATTACGCCCGGCACGGAGCCGGCGATTTCTGAATATTCGTACGCAAAATGATGGTTAACGAAGTTGCACTTAACGCTTTGTTCTGCCCTTTTACCTAGGAGCGCACAGCAAGTTCGATTTGGTCGACGGCGGCCAGCGCCAGAGGGAAGAGTGACAGCATGTCGGTACGGATGGCTCTCGCAAAATTGGCGGCGTGCGCGTGCGGCGGCGCCCTTATCGGTGGCGGCGCGGTGCACGTGGCCGACCAGGTCCAGGCCAAGCGCGACTTCGCAGCGAAGCCGATGATGGCCAAGCGCGCCGTCGTGAAGCGCCGCGTCGTGCGCAAGCCGGTCGCTGTCGCCCGCGCGCCCATCAATTGCGGCCCCGGGCTGACGAAAGGCGGCGTCGTCACGACCACCCACCGCGGCGGCGCGGGTCACGGCATGGGCGCAGGTCATGGCATGGGCGCAGGTCACGGCATGGGCCCGGGCGCTCGCGCCGGCGCCGATTATGCAGAGGGCGGTCACGCCGCGGGCAGCAGCACCAGCCGCAGCTATCGCACGGTCACCGTCGGCAGCGGCGCTTCGCGTCGCACCGTGCGCTGCATCATCACCCAGACCGTCACGACCACCACCGGCGGTGGGGTCGTCGTCGAGACGGCTCAGGGCGCCCCCCTGCCCCCGCCCTATGCGGGCCCGGGCGGCGAAATGGCCATCGTCGGCGGGGGCGGCGGCGGTGCCGCGGTCGTCGGGGGCGGCGGCTTCGGCGGTAGCGGCGGGTTCTTCGCCGGCGGCTTCTTCGGCGGCGGCAGCAGCAGCGGATCGAGCGGCGTCGTGATCTCGTCCACGTCGTCCAGCACCGGCGGGTCGACCTCGACCAGCGGCGGATCGACCTCGACGTCCTCGGGCGGTTCGGGCGGCTCGTCCACCTCGACCTCGACCGGTGGCGTGTCGAGCACCTCCTCGACCGGCGGGTCGTCGACCTCGACCTCGTCGGGCGGATCGTCGGGCAACGTGTCCTCGTCCTCGAGCGGCAACGTCTCGTCCTCGTCGAGCGGCAACGTCTCCTCTTCGTCGTCGTCCTCGACCTCGTCGTCGTCCAGCGGCAACGTGTCGTCCTCGACCTCGTCGTCGGGCAATGTCTCGTCGTCGACGTCCAGCTCGTCGAACGGCTCGTCCACCTCGACCTCGTCGTCGAGCTACGGCTCGTCGTCGAAGGGCTGGAGCTCGAGCGGCCACTGCAACTTCAAATGCGGCGGCTGGTCGTCGAACGGGTCGAGCGGGTCGAGCGGCAGTTCGTCGGGCCCCGGCCCGGCCCCTGTCCCTGCCCCGCCGATGCTGCTGCTGTTCGGTGGCGCCGCAGCTGCGCTGGTCGCCCGGCGGAAGCTGGCCGGCAAGAAGGCCCGCAAGGACTGACGGTCCACGCCAAAGCAAACAAGAAACGGCCCGGCCTCGCAAGAGACCGGGCCGTTTCTTATTCGACCGTCCGAGATCACTCGGCGGCGGTCAGCGCCTTTTCGATATCGGCGATCGGGTGACCGGTCAGATCCTTGGAGAGTTCGCCGAGCAGCCGGTCGCTGACTTCCTTGTGGTAATGCTTGCGCAGTTCGCCCAGCGTTCTGGGCGGCGCGATGATGATGAGCTTCTCGAAATCATTGTCGAGAGCGCGCTTCTTCAGCATCGCGGCGGTATCGGCGGCGAAGCGATCCTCCTCCTGCTGGTGAAAATCGACCTCGCCCATCGTGCCGCCGCCCGCCGCGAAGCCGCCGCCGCCGCGGGTCGATGCCGCCCGCCCCGCCTGGTCGGTCTTCTGCTCGCCGTCGCTGGGGTTCGACTGTTCCTCGGCATGTTCGACCTGAAGGTTGGGCGCCAGCCCGTCGCCCTCGTTCCGAAGCAGCAGCAGCTTGCGACCATCGGCGACGACGACAACGGCTTTGTGCGGGATCCGCATGATGTTCTCCTGTGGGTTGCCCCTCCCTAACGCCGCGAAGGCGGTGCGGGTTGCGCGGCCCCGGTGCGGGCGGCATAGCCCGGCCCCATGCACGACATCCGTTTCCTCCGCGACGATCCCGCCGCCTTCGACGCCGGGCTCGCCCACCGCGGCCTTGCTCCGCTCTCCGCAGACCTGCTCGCCATCGACGCGCGCAGCCGCGCCCTGACGACCGAGGCGCAGACCCTGCTCGCGCGCCGCAACGACGTGTCGAAGGCGATCGGCGCGGCCAAGGCCCGTCGCGACGATCCCACCGACCTGATGGCCGAGGTCGCCGATCTGAAGGAGCAATTGCCCAAGGTCGAGGCCGAGCAGAAGGCGGTGGCCGAAACCCTCTCCGCGCAGCTGGCGACCGTGCCGAACCTGCCGCTCGCCGACGTGCCGCAGGGCGCGGACGAGAACGACAATGTGCTGGTCGCCGAACACGGCACGCCGCCCGGCTTCGCCTTCACCCCCGCCGAGCATGACGCGATCGGGCCGGCGCTTGGGCTCGACTTCGATACCGGCGTGAAGCTCGCCGGCGCGCGGTTCGCGCTGCTGCGCGGGCACGCCGCACGGCTGCACGCCGCACTCGGCCAATTCATGCTGGCGACGCTGACCGCTGAGTTCGGCTATGAACAGGTCGTGCCGCCGCTGCTGGTGCGCGACGAGGTGATGTTCGGCACCGGCCAGCTGCCGAAGTTCGCCGACGACCTGTTCAGGACGACCGACGGTCGCTGGCTAATCCCGACGGCCGAGGTGTCGCTGACCAACATCGTCCGCGACAGCATTCTGCGCGAGGAGGAATTGCCGCTCCGCTTCACCGCGCTCACTCCGTGCTTCCGCTCCGAGGCCGGCGCCGCGGGCCGCGATACCCGCGGCTTCATCCGCCAGCATCAGTTCGAGAAGGCCGAGATGGTGTCGATCGTGACGCCCGATGCGTCCGAGGCCGAACACGAGCGGATGACCGCCGCTGCCGAAGCCGTGCTGATGAAGCTTGGCCTCGCGTTCCGCCGCATTAAGCTGTGCACCGGCGACATGGGCTTTTCCGCCGCGCGGACCTACGACCTCGAAGTGTGGCTGCCCGGGCAGCAACGGTACCGCGAGATTTCGTCCTGCTCGACCTGCACCGATTTCCAGGCGCGCCGCATGAACGCCCGCTATCGCCCCGCGGGCGAAAAGGGCACGCGCTTCGTCCACACCCTCAACGGCTCGGGCCTCGCGGTGGGGCGCACGCTCGTCGCCATTATCGAGAACTACCAGCAGGAGGGCGGCGCGGTCGCCATCCCCGAAGTATTGCGCCCCTGGATGGGCGGCGCCGAGGTGCTGGAGCCGACGCGCTGATGCGCATCCTCCTCACCAACGATGACGGCATCCACGCGCATGGCCTCAAGGTGCTGGAGGCGATCGCCCGCACCCTGAGCGACGACATCACCGTGGTCGCGCCGATCGAGGAACAGTCGGGCAAGGGCCGCTCGCTGACCCTCACCGAGCCGGTCCGCCTGCGCAATTTCGGCGAGAAACGCTGGGCGGTCACCGGCACGCCTACCGATGCGGTCATGTTCGCGCTCGCCGAGGTGATGAAGGATGCGAAGCCCGACCTGATCCTGTCGGGCGTCAACCGCGGCGCCAATCTGGGGGAGGACGTCAGCTATTCGGGCACCGTCGCGGCGGCGATGGAGGGGGCGCTGGCCGGCATCCGCTCGATCGCGCTCAGCCAGCGGTACGCGCTGTCGGCACCCGGCGAGCGCGTCAGCTTCGATGCGGCGGAGCAATGGGGCGAGCGCACATTGCGCCCGGTGCTCGACATGGACTGGGCGCCGCGCACGCTGGTCAACATCAATTTCCCGCCGGTTCCCGCCGCCGATGTCGCGGGCATCAAGGTCGTGGCGCAGGGCCTGCGCGACTATGGGCGGCTTCGCCTGGACAAGCGCACCGACCCGCGCGGATTCGACTATTTCTGGATGGGGCTGGGGCGCGTCCCCTTCTCGCCCGTGATCGATACCGATCTGGAAGCGATCGAGGCGGGGTACGTTACCGTCACCCCGTTGCATCTCGACCTGACGCACCGCGAATCGCTTGATAGGATGGCGGCAGCCTACGCATGAAGGGGGGCCTTGAGATGCGCGCTGGAATCCTGACGACGATCTGCGCCGCGACGGCGCTGGGCGGCTGTATCCCGAGTGTGGAGGGGCCGCGCTACGACACGCCGCCGCCGCCGCAGCGGGACGGCTACAGCTATCCCCAGGATTACGAGCGCCGCTCGCCCGCCGATGCCGGCGTCACCGCGCTGCCCGCGCCGCCGCCTGCATGGACCGCGCGACCCGTAACGCCCGATGCCCGCACCATTCCCGCCGGCGAATATGTCGTCCAGCCGGGCGACAGCCTGCGCGCCGTCGCCGAGCGCACGGGTGCTGGATCGGAGGCGATCGCGCGCGCCAACGGCCTGACCGCGCCGTTCGTGATCCGCAGCGGCCAGCGGCTGACGATCCCGGGTGGCCGCTATCACCTGGTCCGCAGCGGGGAGACCGGCATCGCCATCGCCCGCGCCTACGGCGTGGACTGGGGCCGGATCGTGACCGCCAACGCGCTCACCGATCCGTTCATCCTGCGCGTCGGCCAGCGCGTCGTCATCCCCGGCGACGCGACCCGCCCGCCGACCGCCGCCGAGCGCGCCGCCGCGTTCCGCCTCGACATCGACGACATCATCACCGGCAGCCAGCCGACCATCGCCGAGAACCAGCGCCCCGTCCGCCCCAGCCCCACGCCCGCCCGCCCGATCCCGTCGGTCGCGCAGATCGCGACGCCGCGCGGCGCGCCGGGCCGGTTCCTGTGGCCGGTCGCCAGCGGCCCGATCGTGCGGCGCTTCGGCCCCGGCGGATCGGGCGAGCGCAACAACGGCATCAAGATCGCGGTGCCGATCGGCACCCCGATCCTGGCGGCGACCGACGGCGTCGTTGCCTATGCCGGCAGCGAAGTGGCGGCGTTCGGCGGCCTCGTCATGCTCAGCCACGGCGGCGGGCTGACCACGGTGTACGGCCATGCCAGCCAGCTGCTCGTCACCCGCGGTCAGGCGGTGAAGCGCGGGCAGACCATCGCGCTGTCGGGCAATTCGGGCTTCGCCGACCGGCCCGAGGTGCATTTCGAGATCCGCCAGGGCCGCACCCCCGTCGATCCGCTCCCGCGCCTGCCGGCGCGATGAGCGTGCCCGCGTGAAGCACATGCCCCGCGGCACGCTGAAGCGCGCGTCGACGCTGCCGGTGTGGCTGTCGATCGGGTGGCGGGTGCTCGCCGTGCTCGGCCTCGTCGCGCTGGCGATCGGGGTGCACTGGTACGACCGCGCGGGACTGCGCGACAATTACGACGGCAATGTCAGCTTCCTCGATGTCGTCTATTTCACGATGATCTCGATCACGACGACCGGTTACGGCGACATCGCCCCAGTCAGCACGACGTCGCGGATGTTCGACGCGCTGATCGTCACGCCGATCCGGGTGTTCGTGGTGCTGCTGTTCATCGGCACCGCCTATAATTTCGTCCTTAAGCGCACATGGGAGAGGTGGCGCATGGCGCTGATCCAGCGGACCCTGACGGGCCATATCCTGATCGCCGGCTATGGCGAGACCGGCAGCGAGGCGGTCGACGAGCTGCTCGCCCGCGGTGAGGATGCCGGCACGATCGTCGTCATCGACGCCAACCCCGAATCGATCGCGCGCGCCAAGGCGTGCGGCTGCATCGTGCTGGAAGGCGACGCGACCCGCGACCAGACGCTGACCGACGCCGCGATCGAGCGCGCGCGGGCGGTGATCGTGACCGCGGGGCGCGACGACACCTCGATCCTCATCACCTTGACCGCGCGGCACCTGGCGCCGGACGTCCCGATCAGCATCGTCGTGCGCAACGAGGATAACGAGTTTCCGGCCCGCGCCGCCGGGGCGACCACCGTCATCAACCCGATCAGCTTCGCCGGGCTGCTGCTGGCCAGCGCCTGCACCGGCCCGCACCTGACCGACTATCTGACCGACCTCGCCTCGATCCGGGGCAAGGTGGCGCTCCACGAACGCCCGGTCGCGCCCGCCGAAATCGGCCAGCCGCTCGCTGCGATCACGACCGGGGTCGGCCTGCGCCTGTACCGCGACGGTGAGGCTTACGGCTTCGAACAGCCCCAGGCGGACGCGCTCCAGCCCGGCGATACCGTCGTGGAGATCGTGACGACGAAGCCATGATCGATCGCGTCGCCCCGGTCCTGATGCTCGTCGTGTCGAACATCTTCATGACCTTCGCCTGGTACGGCCACCTGAAGCACAAGTCGTCGGCGCTGTGGGCGGCGGTGCTGGTCAGCTGGGGCATCGCCTTCTTCGAATATTGCCTGGCGGTGCCGGCCAACCGGATGGGCAGCAACGTCTATTCCGCCGCTCAGCTGAAGGGCATGCAGGAAGTCATCACGCTGGCGGTGTTTGCGGGGTTCAGCGTGCTGTATCTGGGTCAGCGGATCACGGTGAACCACGGCATCGGCTTCGCGCTGATCGCGGTGGGGGCGTGGTTCATTTTCAGGGCGCCGGTGTAAAATAGCCCGCGGGTCTAAAACCAAAGCCGTTCGCCTCGAGTAGGGATCGAGCTTGTCGAGAGCCCGTATCGAGAGGGCGTCTCTTGGGGCGCCGACCTCTCGATACGTCGTCTCGACACGCTCGACGACCACTCGAGGCGAACGGTTTGGGCGGGGTAGCGGAGGCCAGCTAGGAATCCCGCCCCAAATCCCCTACATGCGCGCGCACTCATGGCCACTGTTCTCCCCTCCCCGCCGCGCGTCGGCATGGTTTCGCTCGGCTGTCCCAAGAACCTGGTCGACAGCGAACGCATCCTGACCCAGCTGCGCGCCGACGGGTATCAGATGTCGGCGGACTATGCCGGCGCCGACGTCGTGCTGGTCAACACCTGCGGTTTCCTCGACAGCGCCAAGGAAGAGTCGCTCGACGCGATCGGTGAGGCGATCAAGGAGAACGGGCGCGTCATCGTGACGGGCTGCTTCGGCAAGGAGGCCGAGGTCATCCGCGCCCGCTTCCCGAACGTGCTCGCGATCACGGGCGCTCACGAGTACGAGCAGGTGGTCGAGGCGGTGCACGAAGCCGCCCCCGCCGGCATCAGCCCTTATGTCGACCTGATCCCCGACGCGGGGCTGAAGCTGACGCCGCGCCACTACAGCTATTTGAAGATTTCGGAGGGCTGCAACCACCGCTGCGCCTTCTGCATCATCCCCAGCCTGCGCGGCGATCTCGTCAGCCGACGCCCCGACGCGATCCTGCGCGAGGCCGAGAAGCTGGTCGCTGCGGGCACGAAGGAACTGCTGGTCATCAGCCAGGACACCTCGGCTTACGGCGTCGATATCCGCGGCGACGTGCGGCAGTGGAAGGGGCGCGAGGTGCGCCCGCACATGACCGATCTGGCGCGCGAGCTGGGCCAGATCGCGCCTTGGGTCCGGCTCCACTACGTCTATCCCTACCCCCACGTCGACCAGGTCATCCCGCTGATGGCCGAGGGGCTGGTGCTGCCGTATCTCGACATTCCGTTCCAGCATGCGTCGCCGAATGTCTTGCGCGCGATGAAGCGCCCCGCCAACGACGCCAAGGTGCTAGCCCGCATCAAGGGCTGGCGAGAGATCGCGCCCGACATCACCATCCGCTCGACCTTCGTCGTGGGCTTCCCCGGCGAGACCGAGGATGATTTCCGATATCTGCTCGACTGGCTGGACGAGGCGCAGCTCGACCGCGTCGGGGCGTTCCGGTTCGAGCCTGTCGAGGGCGCCAGCGCCAACGCGCTGCCCGACCAGGTGCCCGAGGAGATCAAGGAAGAACGCTACGCCCGGATCATGGAAAAGACCGCGGCGATCAGCACTGCCAAGCTCGCGGCGAAGGTCGGGCGCACGATCGAGGTGATCGTCGACGCCGTCGACGAGGAGGGCGGCGCGACCGCGCGCAGCCAGGCCGACGCGCCCGAGATCGACGGCGAGGTCTTCCTGCGCGATGCCGGCGGGCTGAAGGTCGGCGACATCACGAAGGTGGTGGTCGAGGATGCCGACGAGCACGACCTGTACGGGGTGCCGGCCTGATACTACCACGGTTCGGGCTGAGCTTGTCGAAGCCCTGCCCTTCGTCTGCGAGGAAGAAAAGGACAGTGCTTCGACAAGCTCAGCACGAACGGGGATGGGTGTTCGTCCTTCTCGCCCCCCTCCTACTCGCCGCCTATGATCCCGGCCCGGTCGTCACCACCCGCGTCGATCCGCTGACCATCGACGACGACGACTTCGCGCGTCACCGCGATCCCGCGACATGGGCCGGGCTGACCGTCCGCCAGATCGACTTCACCGAGGAACGCGCGACGTGGCGGCTATACCGCATCGCCGATCCCGAACGTCCGCACGGCCCCTTGTGGTTCGTGCCCCACGACGATGAGAACGCCGGGTTCGAGGCGGCACTCGTCGCGCTCCGCCGATACGGCGGCACGATCGTCGCGGTCGATGGCGGCGGCGGGCGGCGTAACGGCAAGGTCGCGTTCGGGCGGTCGATCGACCCCAACCGCAACTTCCACGACGGCCTGCCGCGCTATGCCCGCGCCGTGCTGGCCGACGTCAATCGCGGCGCCTGGCCGATCATCGCGCTCCACACCAATTCGGCCGGCTATGACGCCAGCCGCTCGTCATGTCCGCCGCTCGGCGACACCTCGGGTGAGGGCGTGATCTCTATCCGCTTCTGCAACGCGGTACTGACGCCGAGCGCGTCGCAGATACGCGCTTATCCGTTCGACGACGACGACACCGTCGCCTTTGCTACCTACCGCGCGACGCAGGCACCCACGGATGCCTTTTGCCGCAATGCGATGGTCGCGGCGGACTGGAACGTGGTGCAGGAGCGGGTGGTCAATTCGGACGGATCGCTGTCGAACTTCGCCGTCCTCCACGACCTCGCCTATCTCAATTTCGAGACGCTGGAGATCGGCCTCGCGCCCCCCGCCCTCGCTGCGGCGCGCGACCGGCTGACGTGGATGATCGACCGCGCGATGGCGATGTGCGGGACGCGGCCGAAGGTTACCGGGCGCATCCGCTTCCGTTGAGTGTTGCACCGCCCGCGCCGCGGTGCTTTGCTCCCGCGATGCGCTCCATGTTCATCGCAGCCCTGCTGCTCTCGACGCCTGCCGCCGCGCAGGATCTCACCCCCGCCGAAACCGCGAAGATCGACGCCGTCGTCGGCGAGGCGCTGGCGAAATCGGGGGTACCCTCTGCCTCGATTGCGGTCGTGCGCGGCGGGCGCGTGGTGCTGGCGAAGGCGTATGGCAAGGCATCGGAGGCGATACCGGTCGCGCGACCCGACCTGCCCTACCAGATCGCCTCCATCTCCAAGCAGTTCACCGCCGCGGCGATCCTGCTGCTCGAGGATCAGGGCAAGTTGAGGCTGGACGACAAGGTCGCGAAATATGTGCCGGGCGTGACCGGCGGCGACACGATCACGATCCGCCAGCTGCTCGACCACACCTCCGGGCTGCAGGATTACTGGCCGCAGGACTACAGCTTTGCGGCGATGGCGAAACCGACCACGCCGCAGGGAATCGTCGATCGCTGGGCGAAGAAGCCGCTCGATTTCGCGCCGGGCACGCAATATCAATATTCGAACACCGCCTATGTCGTCGCCGGGCTGATCGTCGAAAAGGTGTCGGGCGAGCCGCTGATCGCTTTCCTGCAGAAGCGCATCTTCACGCCGCTCGGCATGACCAGCGTGATCGATCAGGACAAGGCTATCGGGGCAAGATTCCCGCAAGGCTACAAACGGTTCGCACTCGGCCCGGTGCGCGTCGAGACACCGGCTGCCGATGGCTGGCTGTACGCCGCGGGCGAATTGTCGATGACCGCAACCGACCTCGCCCGCTGGAACATCGCCCGGATGAACCGCGCGACCCTGTCCGCCGACGATTGGACGGCGCAGGAAACCACGACGAAGCTGAACGACGGCAGCGACACCGGCTATGGCCTGGGCGTCAGCGTCGGCCAGTTCGACGGGCGCCGGATGGTCGAACATTCGGGCGAGTCGGTCGGTTTCCTCAGTGAGAACATGGTGTTCCCGGACCAGAAGACGTCGGTCACGGTGCTGACCAACAGCTGGTTCAGCAACGCGTACCGCGTGATGGCGCAGGGCATCGCGCGCACCGTCCTGCCCCCCGCCGCGGCGACCGGCACGGAGGCGATCTTTGCGATCAAGGCGCGCAAGGTGTTCGACCAGTTGCGCGCCGGGACGCTCGACCGCGCGCTGCTGACCACCGACGCCAATTATTATTTCGATGCCACCGCGCAGGCCGATTACAAGTCCAGCCTGTCCGCGCTGGGCGAGCCAACCGCGTTCGCACCCGTCGGCCAGCCGCGGCTGCGCGGGGGCTATGTCGCCCGCGCCTACCGCGTGACCTACGGCGACCGCGCGCTGTCGATCTCGACCTTCGCCGAGCCGGGTGATGCCGGGCGGTTCGAGCAATTTCTGGTGGCGCCGATCCAATGACCGATTTCGCGAAACTGCTCGGCCCCGACCGCGGCCAGCTCGCGCGCACGCTCCACGTCGTCCACCCCGACGATTGGACGACATGGCTCGCCGGTCAGCCGCCGCGCGTCCGCACGATCGTCGCCGCGCAGAAACTGGCTGGCAAGGCTGGCGACAAGGCGATCCTGCCCGGCGACGCGGCGGAGGACTGGTCGGCGCTGCTGGTGTGCAACGACGCCCCTGATTCGCCGTGGCGGATCGCGTCGCAGGGGTCGGTGCTGCCCGAGGGGACATACCGCCTGGCCGGCGGCGAGCCCGGCGCGGCCATGCTCGGCTGGGTGCTCGGCCAGCACCGCTTCACCCGCTATCGCAAGAGCGACGATGCTCAAGGCCCGCGCATGCTGCTGACCGGCGAGCCCGGGCGGATCGACGAGATCGCCCGCGTCGCGCATGCCGTCGCCACCGTCCGCGACCTCGTCGACACGCCCGCTGCCGATCTCGGTCCGGAGGAGCTGGAGCAGGCCGTCCGCACACTCGGCGATGCGCACGGGGCGACGATCACGGTCACGAAGGGCCGAGAGCTCGAAACCGGCTATCCGATGATCCACGCCGTCGGCCAGGCCGCGGCCAAGGGGCGCGAGCCACGCCTGATCGAGCTGGAATGGGGCAACCCCGCCCACCCGCGAATCGCTATCGTCGGCAAGGGCGTGGTGTTCGATTCGGGTGGGCTCGACATCAAGCCTGCCGCCGGCATGCGCCTGATGAAGAAGGACATGGGCGGCGCGGCGCACGCGCTGGCGCTCGCTGGCCTCGTGCTGCAGGCAAAGCTGCCGGTGCGGCTCCACCTGCTGATCCCCGCGGTCGAGAATGCCATCGCCGGCAACGCCTTCCGCCCCGGCGACGTGCTGGCGTCGCGCAAGGGGCTGAGCGTCGAGAACACCAATACCGATGCCGAAGGGCGGCTGGTGCTGGGCGACGCGCTGACGAAGGCGGGCGAGAGCGATCCTGAACTGATCCTCGATTTCGCGACGCTGACCGGCGCGGCGCGAGTCGCGCTCGGGCCCGATCTGCCGCCGACCTTTTCGGATGACGAGGCGCTGATCGCCGACCTGCTCGCCGCCGCCGCCGCCGAGCACGACCCGCTGTGGCGGATGCCACTGTGGAGCGGCTACGACGACATGCTGAAATCCGACATCGCCGACATGGTCAACGCCCCCGACAGCGGCTTCGCCGGCGCAATCACCGCCGCGCTGTTCCTACGCCGGTTCGTTCCGAAGGGGGTGGCGTGGGCGCACATGGACGTGTTCGCCTGGCGCCCGGCGGCGAAAGCGGCACGACCCAAGGGCGGCGATGCGTATGGATTGCGAGCGAGCTGGCGGATGTTGAAGGATCGATACGGGCGATAGGCTGACCCTTACCTCTCCTCCGTTCGTTTCGAGCGGAGTCGAGAAACTGCGACATGCGCGCGGGTGAAGGTTTCTCGTTTACGTTCGAAACGAACGGACAGGACAAGCGGGAGGAGCGAAGCTCACGCCGTCGCCAGATGCGCCAATTCCCGGATCGACACCCCGTACACCGTGCAGATGTGATCCCTCAGCGCACGCTTCGCCGCCGCCATGTCGGCATAGGCGGCTTCCTCGTCCGCCTCCGCCGACAGGTTCACGACGAACCGGTCGGGCACCAGCGCCTCCCAGCTCGATGCGTGCTTGCCTGCGGCGGCGCGCACTGCGGCCACCAGTTCATGTCCCTCGTCTCGCATCGCAGCTGAACGACCGAACCGCGATCAGGCTCCCGCCGCACCGTCGATGATCGGCACGAATTTGGCGGCGGTCAGGCTGGCGCCGCCGACCAGCGCGCCATCGACGTTCTCCACCGCCAGGATCGCCGCGGCGTTCTCGCCCGTCACCGACCCGCCGTACAGGATGCGAATGCCGTCGGCCTTCTCGCCGATCATGTGGCGCATCTTGGCGCGGGCGATGGCGTGGATCGCGGAAATCTCGTCCAGCGTCGGCGTGCGCCCCGTCCCGATCGCCCAGCGCGGTTCGTAGGCGAGCGTCAGCCAACTGCCGTCGGCGTCGTCGGGCAGCGATTTCTCGACCTGCGCCTGCACGATGCGCTCGGCGCGGCCGGCGTCGCGCTCCGCCTCGGTCTCGCCGCAGCACAGGATGACGTCCAGCCCCTGCCGGTGCGCCGCCGCCGATTTCGCCCAGGCGTCGTGGCTCGTCTCGCCCTGGTCGCCGCGGCGCTCGCTGTGGCCGACGATCACGAAGCGCGCGCCAGCTTCCTTCACCTGCGCGGCGGACACGCAGCCGGTGTGCGCGCCCTTGTCGGCCTCGTGAACATCCTGCGCGCCGATCGCCAGCGCCGGCACCCGCTCGGCGGCGCGCTCGATCAGGGTAAAGGGCACGGCCACCGCCACGTCGACCCCAGGATGCGCCGCCGCCGCCGCAGCGATGCCGTCGAGCTCGGCCAGGCTCGCGCGATCGCCGTTCATCTTCCAGTTTCCTGCCACCAGCTTGCGCCGCACCACGTCGGTCTCCCCCGCATCGTTTCTCGCTCGCGCCTCGATAGCGCGGTCGGCGCGCGGCACAACCTTGATGACCGCGGCGCACGCCCCTAAAGCGGCGGCACTCCCCCTCGCGCCAATCAAGGGCACCGATGCTCAATTCCTTCCGCCGCGCCATCAATTCGACCGTGGGCAAGATCGTTGCCCTCGGCGTCCTCGTCGTGATCGCGCTGGCCTTTGCGGCGGGCGACATCACCAACCTGCGCGGCAACAACGCCGGCTCGCTGGGCGGCGCAGTGGCCGAGGTTGGCGAGACCAAGATAGGCGAGGCCGAGCTGCGCCAGCGCACGCAGACCGCTTACAGCGCGTACCAGCAGCAGCAGCCCGGCCTCGACATGGCGAGCTTCGTGACCCAGGGCGGGATGACCGCAGTGCTCGAACGCACGATCAACGGCATCGCGCTCCAGAAATTCGCCGAGAGCATCGGCATGTCCGCCAGCAAGCGCGCGGTGGACGGCGAGATCGCGGGCATCCCGGGCTTTGCCGGGGTCGATGGCAAGTTCAGCCAGGCCAATTACGACGCCGCGCTGCGCCAGCAGGGGCTGACCGACGCCGGCCTGCGCGCCGATATCGCCCGTGACATGCTGTCGCGCCAGCTGCTCGCCCCGACCGCCGGCGCGCGTCAGGTGTCGAGCCAGCTCGCGATGCCCTATGCCTCGCTGCTGCTCGAGCGACGCCAGGGCGCGATCGGCGTGATTCCGGTGACCGCGCTTGGCGTCGGCACGCCCCCGACCGATGCCGAGCTCCAGACCTTCTACACGCGCAACCGCGGTCGCTACATGGTGCCGGAGCGGCGCGCGGTCCGCTATGCGCTGGTGAAGGCCGCCGACGTCGCCGCGGGCGCCAAGGCGACAACCGCCGACATCGCCGCGGCCTACAATGCCAACAAGGCGCGCTTCGCCCCTTCGGAAAAGCGCAACCTGACGCAGGTCGTCGTCGCCAGCCAGCAGGCTGCGACTGCGCTGGCTGCCAAGGTGAAGGGCGGCTCCAGCCTGTCCGACGCCGCCCGCGCGATCGGGCTGGAGGCGAGCACCGCCACCGGCGTCGACAAGGCCGCCTTCACCGCGCAGAGCGCCACCGCCGTCGCCGACGCCGCCTTTGCCGCCACCGCCGGCACGATCGTCGGCCCGGTGCGCTCGCCGCTCGGCTGGCATGTCGTGAAGGTCGATCAGGTCACGCCGATCGCCGGCAAGACGCTGGCGCAGGCGACGCCCGAACTGACCACCGAAATCGAGAAGACCAAGGCGGCGCAGGCCATCGCCGACGTCCACGACCGGCTGGACAGCGCCGCGGCAGAGAATGCGACGTTCGACGAACTCGTATCGGACGCAAAGCTCGTCGCCCAGACCACCGCCCCGCTCGTCGCCAGCGGCATGGACCCCGACGCGCCGGCCAAGCCCGATCCGATCGTCGCCCGCCTGGCGCAGGCCGCGTTCATCGCCGAGGACGGCGACGCGCCGCAGCTGGTGCAGACCGACGCCGACGGCAGCTTCGCGGTCGTCGCCGTCGGGCGCGTCGTGCCCGCCGCCCCCCGCCCGCTCGCACAGATCCGCGCCACCGTCGCGCGCGATTTCGTTATCGACCGGAACCTGAAGGCGGCGCGCGCGCTGGCCGTGGCGGCGGTCAACAAGGTGAACGCCGGCACCCCGCTGTCGGCGGCGCTTGCCCAGACCAGCCTCAAGCTGCCGCCGGTCGAGACCAAGAGCCTCAGCCGCGCCGAACTGGCCGCCGGGGGCACTCAGGTGCCGCCGCCGCTCGCGCTGATGTTCTCGATGGCGGCGAAGAAGGCGAAGCTGCTCGAGGCGCCGAACCGTGGCGGCTGGTACATCGTTTATCTGGACGCCATCCAGAACGGCGATGCCAGCAAGCGCCCGGAAGTCATCGCGTCGACCCGCCAGGGCCTCGGCGGGGTCGTCGGGCGCGAGCTGAGCGAGCAGTTCGCCGCCGCCGTCCGCAAGCAGGTCGGCGTCCAGCGCAACGACGCCGCGGTGGCGAAGGTGCGCGCCGAGCTGGCGCCCACCAGCGCCAACTGACGCTCCGCTAGACCGATGATCCACGGCGTCGCCGAAGCCCGCGCCGCGAACGCCGCCGGGGTGCCTGCGCTCGTGTGGCGGGCGCAGGTCGCCGATACCGAGACGCCGGTCGCCGCCGCGCTGAAGCTGATCGAGCCCGGACGCGGCGACTTCCTGCTCGAATCGGTCGAGGGCGGGTCGGTACGCGGGCGCCACAGCCTTATCGGCCTCGCGCCCGACCTGATGTTCCGTGCCCGCGGCGACGTGGCGGAGGTCAACCGCGACTGGCTGACCGACCGTGACGCTTTCGCCCCCGCCGCGGCCCCAACGCTCTCGGCCCTGCGCGACCTGGTGGCGGGGTGCCGGATGGACGTGCCCGCCGCTCTGCCCCGCGCGCTCGCCTGCCTCGTCGGCTATTTCGGGTACGAGACCGTCGGCCTGGTCGAAACGCTCGATCGCCCGCCCGCCAACCCGCTCGATCTGCCCGACATGGTCTTCGTGCGCCCGACCGTAATCCTGGTGTTCGATCGCCTGGCCGACAGCCTGTTCCTGGTCGCGCCGGTCTGGCCGGACGGATCGGTCGGTGCCGCGATCGAGCGCCTCGACGCCACCGCCGCCCGCCTCGAATCGGCGCCGGTCCCGCCCCCGGTTCGCGCCGAACACGCGCCCGTGGCGCCGACGCCGGCGCTCGCTCCCGACGCCTACCGCGCGATGGTAACCGCGGCGAAGGAGTACATCGTCGCCGGCGACATCTTCCAGGTCGTGCTCGCCCAGCGCTTCACCACGCCGTTCACGCTGCCGCCGTTCGAACTCTACCGCTCGCTGCGCCGGATCAACCCGTCGCCGTTCCTCTACCACCTCGACCTGCCGGGCTTCGCGCTGACCGGGTCTAGCCCGGAAATCCTCGTGCGCGTCCGCGACGGCCAGGTCACGGTCCGCCCGATCGCCGGCACCCGCCCGCGCGGCGCTACCGCCAGCGAGGATGCCGCCAACCGCGACAGCCTGCTCGCCGATCCCAAGGAGCGCGCCGAGCACCTCATGCTCCTCGACCTCGGTCGCAACGACGTGGGGCGGGTGGCGACGGCGGGATCGGTGACCGTCACCGACAGCTACGGCGTCGAATTCTACAGCCATGTCATGCACATCGTGTCGAACGTCGTCGGCACGCTGCGCTCCGACGCCGACGCCCTCGACGCGCTGTTTGCAGGCTTCCCGGCGGGCACCGTCAGCGGCGCGCCCAAGGTTCGCGCGTGCCAGGTCATCGCCGAACTCGAACCCGAAACCCGCGGCGCCTATGCCGGTGGGGTGGGATACTTCTCCCCCGACGGCAGCATGGACAGCTGCATCGTGCTCCGCACCGCGGTGGTGAAGGACGGGGTGATGCATGTGCAGGCGGGTGCCGGCATCGTCGCCGACAGCGTACCCGAATACGAACAGCGCGAGTGCGAGGCGAAGGCGGGCGCGCTGATGGCTGCGGCCAAGGATGCGGTGGCAAGGGCAGGCCACCAATAACCCTCTCCCACCGGGAGAGGGTCAAGCCGCGCTAGCAGCGAGGGGTGAGGGCTAGGTCGAAACGGCCCGAAACTGCCGGGACGCCTCAATCGGGCCTTTTCGACCTAGCCCTCACCCGGACGACGCTTCGCGCGTCGACCCTCTCTCAAAGGGAGAGGATCAAATTACTGCGGCTCGACCACCCCATTTGCCTTCGCGCGCTTCTCCGCCGCCCAGGCCTCCGCCGCCTTCTGCGCGCAGCCGGTCTGGCCGTTCGTCCCGATCGGCGAGCAGCTGCCCGGCAGGACGCGACGGTTATCCTCCATCACGCGGTCGGTCTTCACCGCCCAGGACGTGCTCGGCGCATCCTGCTTGGGGATGTCGCGGAACTGCTTGGGGATGCGGTAAGGCTCGACCTCGGCTGGCGCGCACACGACGATCTCGCCGTCTGCCGACTTCGGGCACACCTCGCCCTTCTGGAGCGTGATGTTGCGAATCCGCTGCGGCGGTGCGGCATCCTGCGCGACAGCGACGGCGGGCAGCGCCAGCGCGGCGGTGACGATCAGCAAACGCAACATAAGCTCAAAACTCCAGAATACGGATCGTCCCGTCCCCACCCTAACGCACCAATTGCGGCGAATGTTGCGCGCGCGTGCGGCTCCGCTATGGCGGCGGGGACATGATCCTCGTCATCGACAATTACGACAGCTTCACCTGGAACCTCGTCCATTATCTGATGGAGCTTGGCGCCGAAGTCCGCGTCGAGCGCAACGACGCATTGTCCGCCGCGGAGGCACTGGCGACCGGCGCGCGCGGCATCCTGCTGTCGCCCGGCCCCTGCACTCCCAATGAAGCCGGCGTCAGCCTTGACATCGTAGCCGCCTGCGCCGCCAGCGCGACCCCGCTGCTCGGCGTGTGCCTTGGCCACCAGTCGATCGGCCAGCATTTCGGCGGCAAGGTCGTTCGCGGCGGCATGATGCACGGCAAGACCAGCGCGCTGACCCACGACGGCACCGGAATGTTCGAAGGGCTGCCGTCGCCCTTCATCGCCACCCGCTATCACAGCCTGATTGTGCAGGATGTGCCCGACTGCCTGATCGTCAACGCGACCGCGCCCGACGCGACCGTCATGGCCTTTCGCCACCGCGACCTGCCGATCCACGGCGTCCAGTTCCACCCGGAGAGCATCGCCACCGAACACGGCCACGCGCTGCTCGCCAATTTCGTGAAGCTGGCGGCATGACGTCGTTCGCCCCCCTGCCCGATCCGTCGACCCCGCTGTCGCATGAAAGCGCGCGGCAGGCATTCGCCGACGTGCTCGACGGACGCACCACGGAGGACGCGATCGCCGCGTTCCTGATCGGCCTGACAGAACGCGGTGAAACCAGCATCGAGATTGCCGAAGCCGCCCGTGCGCTGCGCGAACGCCTGATCCCGATCGTCGCGCCCGCGGGCACCATCGACGTGTGCGGCACCGGTGGCGACGGGCACCATACGCTCAACGTCTCGACCGCGGTCAGCCTGGTGGTTGCTGCCGCCGGCGTGCCGGTCGCCAAGCACGGCAACCGCGCCGCATCGTCGAAGGCGGGGGCCGCCGACACGCTCGAGGCGCTCGGTCTCGACATGGCGCGCGCGGGCGCGATGGCCGAAGCGACGCTCGCCGATCTCGGCATCTGTTTCCTGTTCGCGGGTAACCACCACCCGGCGATGCGCCGCATCCAGCCGATCCGCCAGCGGCTGGGCCGGCGCACGATCTTCAACCTGATGGGCCCGCTCGCCAACCCGGCCCACGTCACCCGCCAGCTGATCGGCATCGCCCGCCCCGATTACGCCCCGGTCTATGCCGAGGCGATGGCGAGCCTGGGGGCGGAGGGCGCCGCCGTCGTCTCGGGCGAGGAAGGGCTGGACGAGATATCGGGCGCGGGGCCGACCGTGGCGATCTGTGTCGGCGACGTCGATTTGCCGGCGCGCATCGTTCCGGAGGATGCCGGCCTGCCCCGCTCCCCGCTCGCCGACCTGCGCGGCGGCGACCCTGCCTACAACGCGCTGGCGCTGCGCCGCCTGCTGACCGGCGAACACGGCGCGTACCGCGACGCCGTGCTGCTCAACGCCGCCGCTGCCTTCGTCATCGCACGCACGACGCCCAACCTCACCGAAGGCGCCGCACTCGCCGCCGAAACCCTCGATGCCGGCAGGGCCAACGCCCTGCTCGATGCCTGGATCGCCTATTCATGACGATGCTCGACGAAATCCTCGCGGTGAAGCGGGGCGAAGTCGCCGCCCGCAAGCCCCACTCCAGCGTGTCAGCGCTAGACGCCCGCGCGCGCGACGTCTCCGCCCCGCGCGGTTTTCGCGCCGCGCTCGATGGCAGGCCAGGCCACGCCCTGATCGCAGAGATCAAGAAAGCATCACCGTCCAAGGGATTGATTCGCGAGGATTTCGACCCGCCCGCCCACGCCCGCGCCTATGCCGCCGGCGGTGCCGCATGCCTGTCGGTGCTGACCGACGAACGCTTCTTCCAGGGCGCCGATGGCTACCTGATCGCCGCCCGCGCCGCCTGCGACCTGCCGGTGATCCGCAAGGACTTCATGGTCGATCCGTGGCAGGTCGCCGAAGCCCGTGCGCTGGGTGCCGACGCCATCCTCATCATCGTCGCCGCGCTGGACGATGGCGCGATGGCGGAGATCGAGGTCGCGGCGATCGAGCGCGGCATGGACGTGTTGGTCGAAGTCCACGACGCCGACGAGCTCGACCGCGCGCTACGCCTTCGGTCACGGCTGATCGGGGTCAACAACCGTAACCTCAAGGACTTCACGGTCGATTTTGCGCGTACGTATGAACTCGTAGCGTCAGCCCCCGCCGATTGCACCTTCGTCGCCGAGAGCGGCCTACAGACCCGCGCCGATCTCGACGCGATGGCGGAACACGGGATCCGCTGTTTCCTGGTCGGCGAGTCGCTGATGCGACAGCCCGATCTCAAGGCGGCGACGCGGGCGCTGGTGGCATGAGCGACCTCACCCACCTCGACGCCGCCGGGGCCGCGCGCATGGTCGACGTCGGCGACAAGGCCGTGACAAAGCGCCACGCGGTCGCCTCCGGTCGCATCGCCATGTCCGCGGAGGCGGCGAGTGCGATTCGTACCGGCGCGGTGAAGAAAGGCGACGTCCTCGCCGTCGCACGCATCGCCGGGATCATGGCCGCCAAGCGCACCAGCGACCTGATCCCGCTCTGCCATCCGTTGCCGCTCACCAGCGTCACGCTCGACCTCGCGCTCGACGACGTCGGCGTCACCGTGACGGCGACCGCCGCGACGGACGGCAAGACCGGCGTGGAGATGGAGGCGCTGACCGCCGCCACCGTCGCGCTGCTGACGGTGTACGACATGGCCAAGGCCATCGACCGCGGCATGACGATCGAACACGTTCGCCTGATCGAGAAATCCGGCGGCAAATCAGGCGACTGGCGCGCCTGACCGCGGCGGAGTAGCGGGGCGCATGTCCCTGCTCCCCGTTACCGAAGCCCAATCCCGCCTGCTGGCACTCGCCCCGCCGATCGCCGGGGAAAGCGTGCCGCTAGCCGACGCCGCCGGACGCTGGGCCGCCTCCGACCTCGTTGCGCTCCGCACCCAGCCCGCTGCCGACCTGTCGGCGATGGACGGCTATGCTATTCGCTTCGCCGACCGCACCGCACCGATGCGCGTAATCGGCGAAAGCGCGGCGGGGCTGCCGTTCGCCAGCCCGGTCGCGCCTGGCGAGGCAGTGCGCATCTTCACCGGGGCACAGATGCCCGCGGGCGCCGACTGCGTTCTGGTGCAGGAGGAAGTCGCGCGCGACGGCGACACGCTCACGCTCGCCGGCGAAGGCCCGCGCGGGCCCGGCGGCAACGTCCGCCGCCGCGGGCTCGACTTCGCGCAGGGCGACGTTCTGGTCGCCGCGGGCGAGCGGCTGACCCCCGCCCGGCTGGCGCTGGCCGGGGTCGCGGGCCACGCCGCGCTCCCGGTTCGCCGGCCGATCCGCGTCGCCATCGCCGCCACCGGCGACGAACTCGTGCCGCCCGGCACGCCGCTCGCCGCGGGCCAGTTGCCCGAAAGCAATTCGCTGATGATCGCGGCCCTGATCGCCGACCAACCGGTCGAAATCGTGCCGCTCGGCATCCTCCCCGATCGGCTGGACGTGCTGACCGACGCCTTCGCCGCCGTCGATGCCGACATTCTCGTCACCACCGGCGGCGCCTCGGTCGGCGACCACGACCTCGTCCGGCCCGCCCTCGAATCAGCGGGAGCGGCGCTCGATTTCTGGCGGATCGCGCTGCGCCCGGGGAAGCCGATGATGGCCGGGCGGATGCGCGACACGGTGGTCCTCGGGTTGCCCGGCAATCCGGTGTCGGCGTTCGTTACATCGACGCTGTTCCTGCGCCCCCTTATTGCGGCGATGGCAGGCGCGACGCTCCCCTTCCCCGCCAAGCTTCAGGCGCGGCTGGGCGAGCGCCTGCCCGCCAATGGAGAGCGCACCGATTATCTCCGCGCCGTGCTGGTCGAAGGGCGCGTCCATGTTGCGGCAATCCAGGACAGCTCGATGCTGCGGACCCTCGCCCGGTCCACCTGCCTCGTCGTGCGCGCGCCACATGCCCCAAAGGCGGACAGCGGCGACGTCGTGGACATCCTCATGCTCGCTTGACAGGGCGTGGAACAATACATAAACGTTCGTCGTCTGTTCCCGGCGGAGGCCATCCCATGCTCACCAAGAAGCAGCACGAACTTATCTGCTTCATCGCCGATCGCCTGAACGAAACCGGGATTTCTCCGTCGTTCGAGGAGATGAAGGACGCGCTGGAGCTGAAGTCGAAGTCGGGCGTGCATCGGCTGATTTCCGCGCTGGTGGAGCGGGGCTTCCTGCGCCGCCTCGCGAACCGCGCCCGCGCGCTAGAAGTCATCAAGATGCCCGAGCGTGCCGAGCCGAAGAAGAAGGCCGAGGCGAGGCCCGCACAACCGTCAACTTTGTCAATATTCGCGGGCAAGGCGCCGCCGGCACCGGCCAACGATGTCATCGAAATCCCGCTTCACGGTCGCATCGCCGCGGGTATGCCGATCGAGGCGATGGAGGGCGCAACGATGCTTCCCGTCCCCGCGGCTTTGCTCGGATCGGGGGAACATTACGCGCTGGAGGTGTCGGGCGATTCGATGGTTGAGAAGGGTATCCTCGACGGCGACTATGCGCTCATCAAGCGGACCGAGACGGCACGCGACGGCGATATCGTCGTGGCGCTGATCGACGAGCATGAGGCGACGCTGAAGACCTTCCACCGCGAGGGCACGATGGTCCGCCTCGACCCCGCCAACCGCAACTATGACGCCCAGCGGTACGATTCGCGCAAGGTGCGGGTGCAGGGCAAACTCGCCGGGCTGCTGCGGCGCTATTGAGGGTCTGCGGCTGCGGACTGCCCGTCGCGTCTGTGCGCCATCTGCGTTCGTGAAGCGCGGACGTCCGGAGCGACCGCTGCGGGGTGCCCGTCGCGTGAGCGACTTTTGCGCGGGGGCCGGGGCGGCAGTGGCGGCATGATGGTCGCAGGGCGCACCCAAGGGTGGTCGCCGGCCTGACCCGCGACACTGACGATCCGGGGCGGGTCGAAACTTACGGTCACGCCGCCCGATGCCTTCAGATACCCGCGGTCGAGCTTCAGCCACGCCGGCTTGCAACCCCTTGGCAAGGTCCGATCGCTGACGACGATATCGACCTTGCGGCAGAGGCGGATAAGCGGCAGCGGCTCGACGAAATATCCGCTGCGAGTCGCGAGCACCGACGCCCGCCCGGCGAAGCGCATCAGGCACAGGTCGCTGTTGCAGCGCGCGCCGGCAATGTCGTCGATCGCCGGCAACTCTCCGTCCACCCCGCCGCCCTCCGCAAGCAGGTCGCGGACATAGTCGCCCGCCCGCTCCCGCAGCAGCGCCATGCCTCCATCGCGCGTGCGGATCGCCAGATGTCGCCCGTCTCCGGTCACGATCAGGTCGGGCGGCGGGGTGGCAAAGGCCCACACCGCCCCCACGACCAGCGGCAGGACGCCGGCGAACCGCACCCGCGTCCGCCACAGGGCGATCCAAAGCCCGCCGACCGCCATCAGCCCGAACGCCCCCCGCGGCATCGCCGGCAACGCCGCGACCGCACCGGGGGCATTGGCGGTGGTGTGGGCGATCCACAGCAGCAGCGCGAGCGTCCTGCCCGCCAGCCACCAGACCGGCGCGCCCAGCCCGACCGTGTCGAGCAACAGCGCCACCACCTCCAGCGGCATCACCACGAACGTCGTCAGCGGAATCGCGACGATGTTGGCCAGCGCGCCGTACGCGCCGGCCTTGTGGAAATGGAACAGCCCGATCGGCATCAGCGCCAGCTCGACGATCAGGCCCGTCGCCAGCAACGACGCGAGGCTGCGCAGCAGGCGTCGCCCCCCGCCCTCTTCGCGTGGGGCAAACCATCCGCGCACGACCACGCTTTCATGCAGCGCCACGATGGCGGTGACCGCGGCGAACGACAGCTGGAAGCTCGCGCCCACCACCGCCTGCGGCCAGATCAGCAGCACGACGAGCGCCCCCGCCGCCACCAGCCGCAACGTCACTGCCTCCCGCCCCAGCGCCAGTGCCGCCAGCACCAGCAGTGCGGCGATGCAGCTACGCACCGTCGGCACCTCGCTCCCGGTCAGCAGCGTGTAGCCGATCGCCGCCAGCGCCCCCGCCCCCGCCGCGACCAGTGGCAATCGCCAGTGCAGCGCCGCCCACGGACTAAGCGCCAGCAACCGCAGCACGATCAGCATCGTCGCGCCGACGACCGCGGTGATGTGCAGCCCGCTCACCGACAAAAGGTGAGCCAGCCCCGAGCGCCGCATCGCCTCCGCGTCGTCGTCGGGGATGCCACCCTGATCGCCGGTGGCGAGGCTCGCGGCGATCGCACCGCCGCCGCCCGGCACCCGCGACTGAATATGCGCCGACAACCGCGCGCGCAGGTCGCCGCCCGGCGCTTCCCCTGCGCGGACGATCGTGACCGGCGCGACGCCGCGCCCGGTCGCCCCCAATCCATCGAACCATGCGACGCGCGCGAAATCATAGGCTCCCGGCACCGCGGCGCCCGGTGGCGGCATCAGCCGCGCGCGCAGGCGGACCACCGCACCGCGTGTCAGCCCCGCGGGCACGTCCTTCGTCGCCAGATTGACCCGCACCCGCCCGGGCAGTCCGACCGCCCCGACCGGCGCCAGTCTCAGCCGCACCAGATCGCGCGCCGCCAGCGCGTCGATCCGCTCGACCCTTGCAGTGAATTCCGCGATTGCCGCGCGCGCGAGCACCGGCGCCGCCACCCGCTCCGCCCGCCACCACACCAACGCACAACCCAGCGCCGCCGCCAGCCCGGCGATCAGCAGCACCCGCCCCGCCCGTCCGCCGAGCGGAAACACGACACCCGCCACCGCGACCGCGATGCCGGCGAGGACAAACGCGGTCCACGCGGCGGCATCGGGCAGGACGAACCACGCGGCGATCCCGCCGCCCAGCATCACCGGGATCCACAGCACCAGCTGATCGCGCTCGGCTTCCAGCCACCCCTCGAGCGACGGCCAGCGCCACGCGCGCGGCGTTTGAAGCCGCGAAAGGTGCATGCTAGGGCGCGCGGCGGCTGGACTGGCCATGGATTCCGCAACTCTGGGAGCATCGCCGCTTGGGCGCAACACCTGCCTCTGGCACCAATTCCGACGGCGCCGCGACGCGCCCCGTCGTGACGCGTTTCGCGCCCTCGCCGACCGGCTATCTCCACATCGGCGGCGCGCGCACCGCGCTGTTCAATCTGCTGTTCGCCCGCCATCATGGCGGCAAGTTCCTGCTGCGGATCGAGGACACCGATCGTGCGCGCTCGACCCAAGGCGCGATCGACGCGATCCTGGACGGGATGCGCTGGCTCGGCCTCGACTGGGACGGTCGGGAAATCTACCAGTTCACCCGCGCCGACCGCCACGCCGCGGTGGCGATGGAGATGCTCCAGAAGGGCGCGGCGTACCGCTGCTACCTGACGCAGGACGAGCTCGCCGCGATGCGCGAGGAGGCGATGGCGGCGAAAAAGCCGCTGCGTATCCGTTCCCCGTGGCGCGATCGTTCGCCCGACGATCCGTCCGCACCGCATGTGATCCGCCTCAAGGCCCCGACGGACGCCGGGGCCATTGCGATCGACGATCTGGTCCAGGGCACCGTGGTCGTCCAGAACAGCGAGATCGACGATCTCGTGCTGCTCCGTTCGGACGGCACGCCGACCTATATGCTCGCGGTCGTAGTCGACGATCACGACATGGGCGTGACCCACGTCATCCGCGGCGACGATCATCTGAACAACGCGTTTCGCCAGTTGCCGATCTACCGCGCAATGGGCTGGCCCGAACCCACCTATGCGCATATCTCGCTGATTCACGGTTCGGACGGCGCGAAACTCTCGAAGCGACACGGCGCGATGGGCGTCGATGCGTACCGCGACGAACTGGGCATCCTGCCCGAGGCGCTGTTTAACTACCTCCTTCGCCTCGGCTGGGGCCACGGCGACGATGAGATCATCTCGCGCGAACAGGCGATCGAGTGGTTCGACCTCGACGGGGTCGGTAAATCACCATCTCGGTTCGATACGAAGAAGCTGGAGAACCTGAACGGTCATTACATCCGCGCCGCCGACGACGCGCGGCTAGCCGATCTGGCCGCCCTGCACCTAGGGTTCGAACCTTCGGTCGAGCAGCGCGAGCTGTTGCGACGCAGCATAGCGTCGTTGAAGCCGCGTGCGGCCAACATCCTCGATCTGGCGGACGCGGCAGGCTTCCTGTTTCGCACCCGCCCACTGGAAATGGACGAAGCCGCAGCCGCTCTGCTAGAGGGTGACGCACGGGCGCTGCTGACCCGGTTGCACGCCGCGCTTGACGCCGTCGGGCACTGGGATACGGAGGCTCTCGAAACGGCGGTCCGCGAGGTTGCCGAGGCGGCGGGCGTCAAGCTCGGCGCGGTCGCGCAGCCGCTGCGCGCCGCGCTCGTCGGCCGCAAGACCTCGCCCGGGATCTTCGACGTGCTCGATCTGCTCGGGCGCGACGAGAGCCTGAGCCGGATCGCCGACCAGATGGCCTGAGCCGGTCGCACAGCGATCGCGCCGCCGGGCGACACGAACGAAAGGACGCACTGCATGACCGACACCACCCTGAAGATCGGCGATGGCGATTATCCGGTGATGTCGGGCAGCGTCGGCCCGGATGTGGTCGACATCCGCAAGCTGTATGCGAAGACGGGGATGTTCACCTACGACCCCGGCTTCACCAGCACGGCTTCCTGCGAATCGGCGCTGACCTACATCGACGGCGACGAAGGCGTGCTGCTTCACCGGGGCTATCCGATCGGCGAGCTGGCCGAGAAGTCGTCGTTCATGGAAGTCAGCCATCTGCTACTGAACGGCGAGCTGCCGACCCAGGCCGAGCTCGACAAGTTCACCCACACAATCAGCCGCCACACGATGCTGCACGAACAGCTCGCGACCTTCTACCGCGGGTTCCGGCGCGACGCGCACCCGATGGCGATCATGTGCGGCGTCGTCGGTGCGCTCTCGGCCTTCTATCACGACTCGACAGACATCACCGATCCGCGGCAGCGCATGATCGCGTCGCACCGCCTGATCGCCAAGATGCCGACGATCGCGGCGATGGCCTACAAGTACAGCGTCGGCCAGCCGTTCCTCTATCCCGACAACAACCTCAGCTACACCGGCAATTTCCTGCGCATGACGTTCGGCGTGCCGGCGGAGGAATATGTCGTCGATCCGGTGATCGAGCGGGCGATGGACCGGATCTTCATCCTCCACGCAGATCACGAGCAGAACGCATCGACCTCGACCGTGCGCCTCGCGGGATCGTCGGGGGCCAACCCGTTCGCGTGCATCGCCGCGGGCATCGCCTGCCTGTGGGGGCCGGCGCACG
This sequence comes from Sphingomonas donggukensis, assembly GCF_023674425.1. Lineage (NCBI taxonomy): Bacteria > Pseudomonadati > Pseudomonadota > Alphaproteobacteria > Sphingomonadales > Sphingomonadaceae > Sphingomonas > Sphingomonas donggukensis. Next base: position 780,237 of record NZ_CP098401.1, on the reverse strand, counting down.
GCGGCGCGAACGAAGCCGCGCTCAACATGCTGCGCGAGATCGGCACGCCCGACCGGATTCCGGAATATATCGCGCGCGCCAAGGACAAGAACGACCCGTTCCGCCTGATGGGTTTCGGCCACCGCGTGTACAAGAATTACGATCCGCGCGCGACGGTCATGCAGAAGACGGTGCGCGAGGTGTTCGCGGCGATGAACGTCAGCGACCCGGTGTTCGACGTCGCGCTCCAGCTCGAGGAAATGGCGCTCAACGACCCGTATTTCGTCGAGAAGAAGCTGTTCCCGAACGTCGATTTCTATTCGGGCGTGATCCTGTCGGCGATCGGTTTCCCGACGACGATGTTCACCGTGCTGTTCGCGCTTGCCCGCACGGTCGGCTGGGTCGCGCAGTGGAACGAGATGATTTCGGATCCGGAGCAGAAGATCGGGCGTCCGCGCCAGCTCTACACCGGCCCGACCGAGCGCGCCTACACGCCGATCGGCGACCGCTGACATGCTGCGCGGCGTCGTGATCGTCGTCGGGCTGCTGATGGCCGCGATGGGGCTGCTGTGGATCGGCCAGGGGCTCGGCTACGTCCGCTGGCCGGCGTCGAGCTTCATGATCGATCAGAGTCCCTGGGTCACGCGCGGCGCGATCCTGGCGGTCGTCGGACTGGTGGTGGTGATCGCGGGGCGGCGCATCCGCCGCTGAAGTCACCGCGCCGGCAGCGTGAAGACGAAGCGCGCGCCCTGCCCGGGCGCGCTGTCGACGACGATGTCGCCGCCCATCGCGCGGGCGAGCCGGCGCGAGATGTAGAGGCCAAGGCCGCTGCCGCCCGCCTCGCCCGGATCGACCCGCCCGAATTTCTCGAAGATCATCGCCTGGTCTTCCGCGGCGATCCCCTTGCCCTGATCGGCGACGATCACGCGCGCCTCCGCCCCGTCCTGCTCGGCGCGCACCCAGACCATCCCGCCCGACGGCGAATAGCGCACGGCGTTGCCGATCAGATTGACGAGTACCTGCAAGGCGCGGCGGAATTCGCCGGTGGCGGGGACGGCTTCCTCGGTCGCGGGCCGGTCGATGCGCACGTCGCCTTCGCTCGCCCGCACCCCGAGCAACCCCGCTGCCCGGCGCGCGATATCGGCGAGGTCGATGCCCTCCACCTCGACGCTGAAGTCGGCGCGTTCGACCGCTTCCAGATCGACCAGATCGTCGACCAGCCCGAGCAGGTGACGCCCGGCGGTAGCGATGTCGTCGGCGTAATCGGTATAGACGTCGGCCAGCGGCCCCTCGACCCGAGCGCTCATGCTGCTGGCGTTGGCGACGATGCGCTGCAGCGGCCCGCGCAGCGAGCGGTCGAGCTGCACGCCGAACCCGTCGGGAAAAGCGCCATCGTCTGGTAGGCTCGCTTCCACATCGAGCATCCGAACCGCGCCCGCGAACCCTGCAAACCGCCCGCGCCCGTCGGTGCGCGGATCGGCGGACAACCGCACCCGCCGCCCGGTGCCGCGCAATTCGGCCTCCTGCCGGTCGAAGCGCATCTGCGCCGCGACCGCGCCCAGGATCGGGAAATTACCGTCGCGGTCCTCGGCGAGCGCAAACAGCGACACCAAGGGCTGCCCCAGCATCGCCGCTGCGTCGAAACCGTAGCGATGCCCGGCATCCAGCGAGATATGCGTGATGCGCAGCGCCGAATCGCTTTCCCACAGCCAGTCCGCCTCGGTCCGCAGGAACTCACCGTCGCGGTGCGGGGCGGCGATCGCCGGGCGCCACGCCGGACGCGGACGCCAGCCGCCGGCCTCGATCACCGTGCCATCAGCCACCGGTTCGACCCGCACCTGCAGCTCCAGATCGTCCTCCCCGTCCGCCACCACGATCGTCCGTGCGACCGCAATGCCCAACCGTCGTGCCAGCCGGTCGAGCGCGGCGATCTCGGGTGCCGACACCGGCTCGCCGATACCGCCCCCGCCGGCATGCGCCAGCAGATCGAGGAAGCGTGGGTCGGCCTCGACCAGTCGCCCGTCGCGATCGGTCCGGGCGATGGCGGATTGCAGGCCGGGATCGAGCGCGTTCATGCGCGTCGCCCCCCGATATCGAGCGCCATCATCGCCGCGCGGAATTCGGGATGCAGCGTCATCGGCGCGATCGCCGCCCGCGCCTCGTCGCTCGCAACCGCCATGACTCCGTCGAGCATGTCGGCGAACGCCTCGACATCGCGGCGCGGGTCGGCCTCGCTCAACAGGAAGCCGATGCGCGCGATCAGGTCGCGCGGCAGGTCGAGCGCGCGCAGCGCCAGCCACAGCCGCTCGCCCGCCGGATCGATCACCATTTCGCGCGCCAGATCATAATCGAGCCCCAGTGCCCGTGCGAGCAGGGCGGTGAACAGCAACGGTCGCCGGTCGCGCAACGCCTCCTCGACCAGCGCCGGCAGTTCGGCGGGCTGCGCGTCGATCGCCTGCGCCAGCCGCATCGCCGCCGCTTCCAGCCGCTCGGCATCCCCCTCCGCGGCGATGTTGCGGAGCGCCGCCTCGGCAATCGCGCGGTCGGCGTTCGCAATGTCGCTGCGCCCGTCGCCCGCGATCCGCTCGCGAATCGTTGCGGCGACCCACCATACCAGCCGCGCATGCAGCGGGTGCGGCAGGCCGGTTCCGGTCGTCGCCCCGCCGTCGGCGGCACTCCGGCGTGCGCTTTCGCCGGTCAGTACCGCGGCGGCAGCGGCGGCGGCAACCCGGTCGCTGCTGCGCGCCAGGCGTGCAAGCAGGCTCGGCGCCGCGCCTTCGACCGCGGTGTCGAACGGCAGCGCGGCGGCAAGCAGTTCCAGCCGCACCCGGGCCAGGCACTCGCCTGCAAAATCGACATCGCGCAGCAATCCCGCAGCGATCAGCCGGTCGGCGACGGGCGCGTCGTCCCGCCGCAGCGCATCGGCAATCGCCGCGGCGCCCCTGGCGGTCAGCAACCGCGCGGCATGGTCGCGCAATTCGCCTTCGATCGAGGATGCCAGCTGCACGATCAGCGTGCCGAACGCCGCGCGCGTGCGATCGTCCAGCCGCGCGTCGGGCGCCACGAAGGCATCGTCGATCGCGGCGGCCATCGCCGTCCGCGCACGCAGATCGGCCCCCGCGGCGCGAGCGATCAACTCGCGCGCGCCGAAGGCTGGGCCTCCGCGGGACGTGTCGGATGGGTCCGGCATGGCCTCTCGACTACGGCAACTGCGGTTAAAGCGTTCCTAAGGCTTTGCCCGCAGCGCCTCGATTGCCGACCCCAGCGTGGCGAAAGCATAGGCGAGCGCGGCGGCAAGGCCGATCGTCGCGACCCCGCCGATCGCAAAGGGCAGCAGGATCAGCGGATAGGCGGCGGGTGTCGCCCACCAGCGGCGGCGCGGCGCCGGCGCGCGCTCCGCCAATGCCGCCGTCGCGACCAGCGACACCGCAAGGGCGAGCGCGGTCGCGGTCCCTTCCGCACGCCAGCCGCCGACACCCAGCAGCAACACCGCCGCCGCCGCCAGCGCGGCGATCGCACGCTCCTGCACGCGCGCCAGGCCGTCCTCGCCGCGCAATCCGCTCAGCATCGCGCCGGTCGACAGGATCGCCGTCGTGCCCACCGCCACGCCCAGCGCCGCTGCCGGCATCGCCAGATAGAACAGCGCGAGGGTGGCGGCGACGCCCGCGCCGGCTGCCGCGATCATCCCCCATCCCGGCACCCCGCGCGCGACCAGTTGGGGCAATGTCCAGCCGGTGATCGGCGTGAACACCAGCCGGTCGATCCACGCCGTCCGCCGGTCGCCGAGCGCGGCCAGCACCGATTTCGACCGGCGCAGCAGCGATGCGGCGTTGCGCTCGACCCCGTGGCGGGTGCGCGCGGTGGCGGCGGGGAGCAGCAGTTGCACCGCCCGCGCCTGTGCCGATTGGCGCAGCAGCGTGGACTGAAAGTCGTAATCGGCGGGCATCGCCGCGACATCGGCCAGTCGCTTCGCCGGCACGCGCGCCAGCCCCGCCCAGCTGTGCGATGAATCGACGCGCTCGACGCTCTCCGCACCGTCGCCGTCGCGCGACACCAGCAGCGCCTCGTGGCTTTCGGACGCGATCCATTCGATCACGGCGTCGGTCGTCACCAGCCCGTCGGCGACGACGATGACCTGCGCCAGCGGGTGGACCTTGGCGGCGGCTTCCTCTGCGGATCGCACGACATCGACGGTCAGGCCCCGCCCCGCGATCCGGCTCGTCGCGCCGAGCAGCGCGGGCGTCACCCGCGACACCGCGACCAGCAAATGCGCGACCCCGACCGCGGACAACAATCGCGCCTGATATTCGATCAGCGTGCCGCCCCCGAACGGCAACGTCGCGGCTAGCGCATCGGGGCGATCCTCCGCATCCTCGGTCGCAAAGATCAGGCCGGCGAGCATCGTCAGTAGATCAGATACGGTGCGCGGGCTTCATGCCACGCGGCCTCGTCGGGCTGCGCCAGCGCGTCGAGCTCGGCGGGGGTCGCAGCGGCGTCGTCGACCCATTCGCGCAAGGAGGGGCCGCCGTTGATGACGTCGATCGCCAGCTTGCCGAATTCATATTCATACGGAAAGTCGCGCCACAGCGGATAATCGGGCTGAAGCGCGCGGATCGCCTTGAACGCCAGCGCCTGCACCCGCCACGGTCGGAAGGCGTGGTGGTCGTACCCGGCCCCCTCTGCATGGATATGGACGCCACGGCACAACTGGTGGACGTGCTTGTGGAAGGTCGGCTCGAAACTGATCTCGCGCAGAGCGCATCCGGCAAGCCACTGCGGCGCCAGGTCGCGCATCGTCGCTATCACCGCCCGCGCATCGATATCGGGCGCGCCAAAGATTTCGAGCGGACGGGTGGTGCCGCGTCCCTCGCTCAGCGTCGTTCCCTCCAGCATCACGGTGCCGGCATAGGCGCGCGCCATGTTGAGGTTGGGGGCATTGGGGCTGGGGTTGATCCAGATGCGGTCGTCGGGCCAGCCGAAACCGGGCCCCGCGTCGGGCGCATAGCCCGCCATCTCGATCACGCGGTACGCGACGTCGAGCTTGTAGTGATCGACGAACCAGCGGCCCAGCTCGCCCAGCGTCATGCCGTGACGCATCGGCATCGGCCCGGCACCGACGAAGCTTTCCCAGCCCGGCAGGAGCGTCGTGCCCTCGACCAGGCGACCGGCGGGATTGGGGCGATCGAGCACCCACACCTCCTTGCCGTGCTGCGCGGCGGCTTCGAGGACGTAGAGCAGCGTCGTGATGAAGGTGTAGATGCGACAGCCGAGATCCTGGAGATCGACCAGCAGCACATCGAAAGTATGCATCGACTGGCCGGTCGGTCGGCGAACCTCTCCATACAGGCTGAAGACGGGCACGCCGTGGACCGGATCGTCGAAGTCCGGCGATTCCATCATGTTATCCTGCTTGTCGCCGCGCAGCCCGTGCTGCGGCCCGAACGCCGCGGTCACCTTGACGCCGGCAGCGACCAGCGCGTCGAGGCTGTGCGTCAGGTCGGCGGTCACCGACGCCGGATGCGCGAGCAGCGCGACGCGGCGGCCCTTGAGCTGGCCAAGCAGCTCGGGGTCGGCGAGCAGGCGATCGATACCGAAATTCATGAGGATGCGACTGCCGGGAGTTCGAACGCAAAGCAATCGGGATGATGGAAATCGGGCGGCCCCGCCGGGTGGCGCAACGCCCAATAGGATTTGGTGCCGTCGATTTCCTCGATGACGGCGGAGAGGCCGATCGTCGCAGGGCCGCGAGGCACGCTCGTCAGATCGATATCGACCTCGACACCGCCGGGCACTCGCTCGATCTGGGGCGCAATTACCAGCGGCAAATCCCGCATCCGGTCACGATAGCGATCGAAGCGGTAGGCCGCCCAGCCCAGCGACGGCGACAGGTTGAACTCGACATAGGCGTCGCCCCCGTCCGGCTTCCAGAACATCTCGAAACAGGTCGTCCGCCACAGTTCGTCGGCGCGCGCTGGCGCTATCATGTCGGGCAGGCGGACCGCCTCCACGCCAATGACGACGAAGGTGAGCGACACATCGTCCTCGTCAGTTGCATTCCATTCTACCTGCACCCCGCTCACCGATCGCGCTGGCGTATCGGGATGACATATTAGTTGATGGATCACGCTAACCCCGTTCGTGCTGAGCCTGTCGAAGCACTGTCCTTTCCTTGCCCCCCGCGTAGAAGAAAGGACAGGGCTTCGACAAGCTCCACCCGAACGGTTACGGGGACGGCGCCATGACCGAAATGACCTACCAGTCCGACCTCCTCCGCCTCCTGACGACGCGCGGCTACGTCCACCAGATGACCGACGCCGCCGCGCTCGATGCGCTGGCGGCGAAGGAGGTCGTGCCCGGCTACATCGGCTTCGATCCCACCGCGCCGTCGCTTCACGTCGGCAGCCTCGTTCAGATCATGCTGCTGCGCCGCCTGCAACAGGCCGGGCACAAGCCGATCGTGCTGATGGGCGGCGGGACCGGCAAGATCGGCGATCCGTCGTTCAAGGAAGAATCGCGCCAGATGCTGACGCTGGATCGGCTGAGCGAGAATGTCGCCGCGATCCGCCGGATCTTCGAACGCTTCCTGACCTTCGGCGACGGCCCGACCGACGCGGTCATGCTCGACAATGCCGAGTGGCTCGACGCGCTCGAATACATCCCGTTCCTCCGCGAAGTCGGCCAGCATTTCAGCGTCAACCGAATGCTCAGCTTCGATTCGGTGAAGCTCAGGCTCGACCGCGAGCAGTCGCTCTCCTTCCTCGAATTCAACTACATGATCCTGCAGGCCTACGACTTCCGCGAGCTGTCGAAGCGGCAGGCATGCCGGTTGCAGATGGGCGGCAGCGACCAGTGGGGGAATATCGTCAACGGCATCGAGCTGACGCGGCGGATGGACGGGGTCGAGGTGTTCGGCGTGACCACCCCGCTCATCACCACCGCCGACGGTGGCAAGATGGGCAAGACGATGGCCGGCGCCGTCTGGCTGCACGAGGATCAGCTGCCGCACTTCGATTACTGGCAATTCTGGCGCAACACCGACGACCGCGACGTCGGGCGGTTCCTGCGGCTGTTCACCGACCTGCCGCTGGACGAGATCGCCCGGCTCGAGGCGCTCCCGGGCGCCGAGATCAACGAGGCCAAGAAGATCCTCGCGACCGAGGCGACCGCGATGTGCCGCGGGCGCGCTGCCGCCGAGGAGGCCGCCGACACCGCGCGCCGCACGTTCGAGGAAGGCGCATCGGGCGCGGCCCTCCCCACCCACATCGTCACCGGTGGCAGCATCGGCATCGTCGACGCCCTGATCGCGCTCGATTTCGCGAAATCGCGGGGCGAGGCGCGACGCCTGATCGCCGGCGGCGGCGCCCGCGTCGGGGGTGAGAAGATCGCCGACGAAGCCTTTGTGATACCGGTGTCGGGCGACGTGCGCCTGTCCGCCGGCAAGAAGCATCACGGCATCCTGCGCGGCTAACCATCGATCGATCGGTTTCGTTAAGCACCTTTCGTACAGGCATTTTTTACCGGTTGGCCGCTAACCCCGATGGCGTGACGGAGAAGTCTTGACCATGCCCATCGGCAACCTGGCCCTATCGGACGATCGGCGTGAGGATCGTGACGAGGTCCATTATCGCACCCGTGCGATCCATGCCGATGGCCGCTCGCTCCAGTTGCTGGTCGTGAACATCTCGCCCCACGGCTTTATGGCGCGGTGCGAATCGCCGCTGGCCGATGGCGACGCAGTCCGGGTGATGCTGCCCGGCCTCAACAACCGCGCCGCAAAGGTCCGCTGGGCGTTGGGCGGACGCATCGGCGCGCAGTTCGACAGCCCCGTCCCGCTTGCCCATTATTACGAGCTGCTCGCCATCCTGATGCGCTGAGCGGCGGGTCAGAACCGGCGGCCGCGTGCCGGCAGGTCGAGCAGCGCGTCGGGCACCATCCATTCGTCGCCCCGCACGCTCAGCGTCTCGCGCGGCGGGTCGATCGCGGCGAAATCCGCGGGCTGCCACGTCACTTCGGCGAAATTGCCGTTATCGAAACCGCCGACGTCGGCGATGATGATCGGGAAGCGCCGCTCCGGCAGTGCGACCGGGCGATCCTCGTCGACGATCGCCACCGCGCCGCCCATCCGCGTGACTCCGTAGAGCAGGACCGCGAACGCGCGCGGCAGCCGCACGCAGCCGTGGGAGGCCGGATAGCCGGGATTATGCCCGGCGTGCAGCGCGATGCCGTCCCACGTTAGCCGCTGCATGTACGGCATCGGCGCGTTCGAATAGAGGTTCGAACGGTGGAAGACGCGCTTCTGGAGGATGGTGAAGGCGCCGACCGGCGTGCTCTTGCCGGGCTTTCCCGTCGATACGCTGGCGATGCCGATCAGCACCTGCCCGCGCCAGACATAGGCGACCTGCGCGCTGCGGCTGATGACGATCGCGATCTCTCCGGCGGTGGGATCGTCGTCGCGCCAGTAATATTGGCCTGCGTCGAGCGACTGCGCCGCCACCTCCAGCGACACCGGCTGGCGCGGTTCGGCGGATGCCGGAACGCCGAACAGCGACGCCGCCGCCAACATCCCTAATATCGCGGCCATCCGACGTCGCATCTCGTCCCCTCGCCCGAGCCTTGTCAGCTATTTAGCGGGATCGCATGGTTAACGCGAGCCGCCTGCGTCCCGATGCGGAACAGCGCCACCACGGCCAAGCGAGCCCTATCCGCGATAGAATGCGGGAACCAAGTGGCTGAAATTGCACGGCATAGCTGCTATCTAATGCGCCAGATCAACAGTGGATCGGACTGAATGCTGCAATCGCACGACCCGGCGAGCTCGCGCCGCGCGTTTCTGAAAGGCGCCCTCGTCGTCGGTAGCGCGATCGTGATTCCGGGCTGTGCGCAGCGAGTCGCGCAGGTCGGCCACGTCCCCGCCCCGCTGCCCCCCGTCGCCGCGCCCTTGCCGGCCCAGGTCGCGGCCCGGCCGACCGCGCCGCTCGGCATCCGGCCCGAACTGTTCCGCCGCGCGCTCGCCTCGCTCGACCAGCACCGCGGGACGCTTGCGAAGCACGACCGCCTGGCCATCGCCGATTTCGCGGCATCGTCGTCCACCCCGCGCTTCCATCTGGTCGACCTGGTCGACGGCAGCAGCACGTCGCTGCTGGTCGCGCACGGCAGCGGATCCGACCCGGCGCACACCGGCTGGCTCCAGCGATTCTCGAACGACGACGGATCGAACGCCTCGTGCGAAGGCGCCTTCCTGGCGAGCGACTATTACGTCGGCAAGCATGGCCGGTCGCAGCGGCTGATCGGGCTCGATCCGACCAACAACAACGCCCTCTCGCGCGCGATCGTCGTCCACGGCGCCTGGTATTCGAATCAGGACATGCTGGCGACGCACGGCAAGCTCGGGCGCAGCCAGGGCTGTTTTGCGGTCGGCGAAACCGCGCTGCAGACCGTGTTCGATGCGCTTGGCGAGGGCCGGATGATCTACGCCGCCAAGGTGTAGCGGCTGACTGCAAAGCGCCGTAAGACCGGGCGGTGACCGAACCGCACCGCTTCCATTCGATCCACGCCCACGGCCTGATCCGCGTCGGCGCCTGCACCCCGATCGCGACCGTCGGCGATGCCGCCGCCAATGCAGAGGCGACCATCGCGCTCGCCCGGCAGGGCGACGAAGCCGGTTGCGACCTGCTCGTCTTCCCCGAACTGAACCTGACGTCCTATGCGATCGACGACCTGCATCTGCAGGACGCGCAGGTGTCGGCCAGCGCCGCGGCGGTCGCGGCAGTGGTCGCCGCCTCGGTCGATCTGCGCGCGGTGCTGCTGGTCGGCTCGGCGCTCGCGCGGAACGGTCGCCTCTACAATTGCGCGGTCGCCATCGCGCGCGGGCGGGTGCTGGGGGTGGTGCCAAAGACCTTCCTGCCCAACTACCGCGAATATTACGAGAAACGCTGGTTCGCCCCCGGCGTCGGCCTCACCGGCCTCGACATCGAAGTCGCAGGCCAGGTGGCGCCGTTCGGTACCGACCTGATCTTCGCCGCCGACGACTTGCCCGATTTCGTGTTCCATGTCGAAATCTGCGAGGATTTCTGGGCGCCCACCCCTCCCTCGACCGACGGCGCGCTGGCCGGCGCACTCATCCTCGCCAACCTGTCGGCGTCGAACATCGTGATCGGCAAGGCCCGCGAACGGGCGCTGCTCGCCGCCGCACAGTCCGCGCGCGCGGTCGCCGCCTACGTCTATTCGGCGACCGGCCCGGGCGAGAGCACCACCGACCTCGCCTGGGACGGCCAGGGGATGATCCACGAACTCGGCGAGTTGCTGGCCGAAAGCGAACGCTTCGACCTGGCGACCGAGATCGTCGTCGCCGACGTCGACGTCCAGCGGCTGCGGCTCGAGCGGATGCGCGCCGGCACCTTCAACGACGCCGCCGCAGCGCGCGGCCATCCCGAAACCCGCTTCCGCCGCGTGATGTTCGGGCATGAACCCGCGTTCGAGGACCGCGGCCTGATCCGCGACCTGCGCCGCTTCCCGTTCGTGCCGAATACCCCCGCCAAGCGCGACGCCGATTGTTACGAGGCGTTCAACATCCAGGTCGAGGGCCTGCGCAAGCGGCTGGAGGCGACCGGCGCGAAGCGGCTGGTCGTCGGCGTGTCGGGCGGACTTGATTCCACCCACGCGCTGATCGTCGCGGCCAAGGCGGTCGACCGCATGGGCCGCCCGCGCTCAGAAATCCTCGGCTACACCCTGCCCGGCTTTGCGACGAGCGAGGGGACGAAGGGCAACGCCTGGGCCCTGATGCGCGCGCTCGGCGTGTCGGCGGCGGAAATCGACATCCGCCCCGCGGCCACACAGATGCTCACCGACATCGGCCATCCCTATGCCGGCGGCGAACCGGTGTACGACGTAACGTTCGAGAATGTGCAGGCCGGCCTGCGCACCGACTATCTCTTCCGCCTTGCCAACCAGCACGGCGGCATGGTGCTCGGCACCGGCGACTTGTCGGAACTGGCGCTCGGCTGGTGCACCTATGGCGTCGGCGACCATATGAGCCATTACGGCGTCAACGCCGGCGTGCCCAAGACGCTGATCCAGTTCCTGATCCGCTGGGCGATCTCGACCGACCAGTTCGATGCCGAAACCGACCGCGTGCTGGACGCGATCCTCGCCACCGAAATCTCGCCCGAGCTGGTACCGGCGGGCGCGGACGGCGCGATGCAGAGCACGCAGGACCGCATCGGCCCGTATGAGCTCCACGATTTCTTCGCCCATTACATCATCCGCCACGGCCTGCCGCCGTCGAAGATCGCGTTCCTCGCATGGCACGCATGGCGCGATGCCGAGGCGGGTCGCTGGCCCGAGGGCATGCCCGCCGACGCCCGCAACACCTATGACCTCGCGACGATCGCGCGGTGGCTCGAGGCGTTCCTGACGCGGTTTTTCCAGACCAGCCAGTTCAAGCGGTCGGCGCTGCCCAATGGACCCAAGGTCTCCGCCGGCGGTGCGATCTCGCCGCGCGGGGACTGGCGCGCGCCCTCGGACGGCACCGCGCGGGTCTGGCTAGAGGAGTTGAAGGCCAATCTGCCGCCGCTGTAGGCAACGCGCAGCAGTTGACACCGGTTACCGCGACGACGATGCTCTCCCGGAAAGAGGAGAGGCTTTACCCATGATCCTGCTCGCGCTGCTGGCCGCACAAGCCGCCCCGGTCGTCGCCTTCCCGGGTGCGGAGGGTGCAGGGTGGCTGTCGCTCGGCGGGCGCGGCGGACGGGTGATCCACGTCACGACCCTCGCCGACGACGGCCCCGGCTCGCTGCGCGCCGCCGTGGAGGCCAAGGGGCCGCGCACGGTGATCTTCGACCTGTCGGGCACGATCGCCCTCACGCGCGAACTGAAGATTCGCGAGCCCCGCATCACCATCGCAGGCCAGACCGCGCCCGGCGACGGCATCACGCTGCGCGACCACAGCCTGGTCGTCGCCGCCGACGACGTGGTCATCCGCTACATCCGCTCCCGCCTGGGCAACGTGTCGCGAAGCCAGGAGGATGCGATCACCGTCACCGCGGGGCGGCGCATCATCCTCGATCACGTCTCGGCCAGTTGGTCGGTCGACGAAACGCTCTCCGCGTCCGCCAACTACAAGGACGCGAGCCAGGGTTGGTACGACCTGACCGTACAATGGTCGATCATCGCCAATTCGCTGCGCCGGTCGGGGCATGTGAAGGGCGACCACGGCTATGGGAGCCTGATCCGCGGCGGTCGCGGGGCGAAGGCGTCGTGGCACCACAACCTCTGGGCGAACCACGCCGCGCGCATGCCGCGCCCCGGCAATTACGACGGGCCGCAGGTCGATCCCGTCGGCGCCAGCTTCGATTTCCGCTCGAACATATTCTACAATTGGGGCGGCACGCACGCGGGCTACGACGCCGACACCGCCGCGCTGGTGCGCTACAATTTCATCGATAACGTCTATCTGCCGGGCCCGGACAGCAGGGGCCGCTACGCCTTCGACGAAAGCAACACGCTGGCGCGCGGCTATTTCGCGGGCAATAGCATGGCCGGCCAGACGCCGGCGGATCCGATGACCCTCGTCAAGGGCAGCATCGCCCCGAACTGGCGCCTCTCCGCCCCGGTCGAGGTCGCCCCGGTCACCGCCGATCCGCGACCGTTGCAGGCCGTCCTCGCGAGGGCGGGCGCATCCAGAGCGCGCGACGCGATCGACACCGCCATAATCGCCGGCGTGCGCGACGGCAGCGGGCGTATCATCGACAGCCAGGACGACATGGGCGGCTGGCCCGCCCTCGCCTCCCGCCCCGCCCCCCGCGACACCGACCGCGACGGCATGCCCGATGCGTGGGAAAAGGCACATGGCCTTGACCCCGCGAAGGACGACAGCGCCGGCGACCGAAACCGGGACGGCTACACCAATCTGGAAGACTATCTCGACGCGCTGACACGCCCGGCGGGAGCGTCCTGAGACAGGTAAGTGGCGACGCGGTCAGTCTCTTGCGTTGCAGCGATGACCTGGCCTCGACGCCTCGGCGCGTAATCTGGCACCATCCAGCCAGACGGCCTGTCTTGCAGGTTTGATTATCGACAAGATCGAAGTGTTTGCGGATCTTGGCGTGGACGCTTCAGGCACGCGGTTGTCGACGCAGCCACCCCGGTGCCGCTGGTGAGGCACCGCTAGAGGGGACAGCTGGCATTCACTGCCGCTCGGCGACCAGCGATTCCACTACCGACGGATCGGCGAGCGTGCTGATGTCGCCCAGCGACGACGTGTCGCCCTCGGCGATCTTGCGCAGGATGCGGCGCATGATCTTGCCCGAGCGGGTCTTGGGCAGGCCGGGGGCGAACTGGATGGCGTCAGGCGTGGCGATCGGACCGATTTCGGTGCGGACCCACGCTCGCAAGGTCTGGCGCAATTCATCCGACGCCGCCTCTCCGGCGTTCAGTGTGACATAGGCGTAGATGCCCTGGCCCTTCACGTCGTGCGGCATGCCGACGACTGCGGCTTCGGCGACCTTGGGGTGGAGGACCAGCGCGCTTTCGACCTCGGCGGTACCCATTCTGTGGCCGCTAACGTTGATGACGTCGTCGACCCGGCCGGTGATCCAGTAATAGCCGTCCTCGTCGCGGCGGCACCCGTCTCCGGTAAAATATTTGCCCGGATAGGTCGTAAAATAGGTCTGGAAGAAGCGGTCGTGGTCGCCCCACAACGTCCGCATCTGCCCCGGCCAGCTGTCCGCGATCACCAGATTGCCTTCGCACGCACCGCTGAGCACCTGCCCCTCGGCATCGACGATCTCGGGCAGCACGCCCGGTAGCGGCTTCGTCGCGCTGCCCGGTTTCAGGTCGGTCGCACCGGGCAGCGGTGCGATCAGCATCCCCCCGGTCTCGGTCTGCCACCAGGTATCGACGATCGGGCAGCGCCGGTCGCCCACGACGCGGTGATACCATTCCCATGCTTCGGGATTGATCGGCTCGCCGACGCTGCCGAGCAGCCGGAGCGACGCGCGTGACGACGCCGTCACCCAATCCTCGCCCTCGCGCATCAGCGCACGGATCGCGGTTGGCGCGGTGTAGAAGATCGTCACACCCAGCAGGTCGATCGTCTTCCAGAAGCGCCCGTGATCTGGATAATTGGGCACGCCGTCAAACATGACAGTCGTCGCGCCATTGGCCAGCGGGCCATAGACGACATAGCTGTGCCCGGTGACCCAGCCGACATCGGCGGTACACCAGAATATGTCGCCGTCGCGGTGATCGAACACGTCGCGGAACGTCGTCGTCACCCACACCAGATAGCCGCCGGTGGTGTGGACGACGCCCTTGGGCTTGCCGGTCGAGCCGCTGGTGTAGAGGATAAACAGCGGGTCTTCGGCGCCCATCGCCTCGGGTGCGCAATCGGGTGCGGCGGTGGCCATCTCGACATCCCACCACCGGTCGCGCCCCTCGACCATCGTCACCGCTCCGCCGGTGCGGCGGACGACGATGACATCCGAGACACCTGGGCAATTGGCGACTGCGCGGTCGACATTGGCCTTCAGCGGCACGCGCTTGCCCCCGCGGCACCCCTCGTCGGCGGTAACCACCAGCCGCACGTCGCAGTCGCGCAGCCGGTCGGCCAGGCTGTCAGGGGAAAAGCCGCCGAACACGATCGTGTGGATCGCGCCGATGCGGGTACAGGCGAGCATCGCCACCGCCGCCTCGACGATCATCGGCAGGTACAGCGCGACCCTGTCGCCGCGCCGCACGCCGCGGCCTTTCAGGACGTTGGCGAAACGGCAGACCTCGGCGTGCAACTCGCGGTAGGTGATGCGGCGCGTCTCACCCGGCTCGTCGCCCTCCCACAGGATCGCGACCTGATCGCCGCGCGTCGCGAGGTGGCGGTCCAGGCAATTGGCCGACACGTTCAGCGTTCCGTCGGCGAACCAGCGGATGCCGAAATCGCCCTCGTCGAACGACGTCGCCTTCGCGCGGGTGTACGGCGTGATCCAGTCGAGGCACTGCCCCTCCGCCATCCAGTAGCTTTCGGGATTTGCGGCGGCGCTGGCGACGCGGTGGTCGTATTCGGCGCGGTCGATGCGCGCCCGTGCCGCGACCTCGGGCGGAACGGGATAGACCGCGCCTGTCATCACATGTGCCTTTCAAGGAAACGGTCGCGCATCGCAGGGACGCGCGACCGCAAGGTGGGGGATCAGAAGAACAGGATGGCGCCGGCGGCGATCGCATCCGAATCCGCGTCGTTGCCGTTGTGCGCCTTCGACTTGGTGTGGGTATATTCGCCGATCAGCGTGACCCAGCTGGTCAGGCCGTACCGCAGCTGGCCGACATAGCTTTCGTTGCTGCGCACCAGGTTCGACACCGCCTCGCCATTGGCGCGGTCGAGGTTCGACTTGCCATAGCTGGCGCCCGCGGTGAACTTTCCGAACCCGGCGGTCCCCTGGACGTAGAAGCCATCGCTGTCGCGCTTGCGGCCCAATGCGTCGGTCGACAGCAGGAACAGGCCGATCGTGCCGACGCCGGTGCCGGTGTAGTAATAGCCGGTCAGGCCGAAGTTGGCGTAGCTGAGCTTCGCGCCGAAATCGATCGCCCGCCCCGTGTACTCGGGCAGCGCACCGACCGCGTCATGCTTCTGGACGAGCCCGCTGACCCACGCATGCGCGCCAAAACCGCCGTCCACCGGCACCATGTCGTAGGTGATCTTCGCCTGGAAACCGGGCGATCCGTTGACTTCGCTGCGGCCGATCGTGGTCAGTGGCTGGAAGATGCCCGCGGCGAACTGGAGCCCGCCGAACTTGGGGCTGGAATAGGTGATCTGCGGCTGGAAGTCAGTGTAGATATACCCAAGGCCGATCCGACCGAGCGACGTGTTCGACGGCGCGGCATTGCCAGATGCGGTGCCGACCGCCAGCAACGTGATGTCGTTCAAGATCGCATCCGACCCGAACAGGCCGATGTCGCGACCGATCTTCACTTCACCAAAATTGGGTTTGCCGAACGTCAGATAGGTCTGGCGAGCGTCGATGCCGGTCGTCTGCAACGCCTGCGGCGCGCCCGCGCCGTTGGCGCCGGAATTGCCGAGCCCGCTGTTGATCCCCGGGTACAGGCCGAAATGCGCGCCGACGTCCCAGCCGCCCTGGTTGGTCGTCACGTCGAACTTGATGAAGCCGGGCAGCAGGCCGTTGCGCACCGACGACGTCTGGTTGTCGACCGTCGCCAGCCCCCCGGCCACGGTATTGGCCGCGGTCGCCGCATCGCCGTTGTCGTGGACGTAGAAGCCGTTGACCGATCCCGACACCTTGAACGCCACGTCGCCGATCATGATGCCGACGCCCGAATCCATCGTCCGCACCTGCTTCTTGTCGTCCAGCCGCTCGGCGGCGGCCTGTTGCGGGGCCTCGGCGGAATTGGTCGCGGCGACCGTGTTCGCCTGGGTCGCCTTGCGCGCCAGCAGCGCCTCATATTCCTCGTCGCTCAGGATGCCCTTTTCCTTGAGCTTCAACAGCAGCGCGTCGGTCGCATCCTGCGCATAGGCCGGCGTCGCGGTGGCGCAGAGCAGCGCGCTCGCGGCGGCGGCGCTGAGCAGCTTGCCAAATCGCTTCATGATTTCCTCCCCTTATGGTCAGGTCCAGCGCGATGCGCGGCCGTGGCCAAAGGCTGGGGGAAGCGGGGGTGAAACGAAATTGGACTTTAGGGCCGGGGTCCGCGCGCCAGATTCACGGAGCTATGGCGACGCCCCAAGGGGCGATGCCGGCGGGAATAGTCGCCAACACCTTCGCCGCGGCGATATCGATCACCGACACGTCGTTCGAAAGTCCATTGGCCGCGAACGCGCGGGCGCCGTCCGGCGTAATGGCCAAGTGCCAGACGCGCCGTCCGACCGGGACATAAGAGGTCACCTTGCGCGTCGCGACGTCGACGATCGCGACCGTATTGGCGCGCCCCAGCGCTACGAGCGCGGTCTTCTGGTCGGGGGTGAATCGCACGCCCACGGGCAGGATCTGCGCCGCGTTCACGCCCGGCGGCGCGAAGGTGATCGTCTCCACGACCTTGCGCGTGGCGGGGTCGACGATCTGCAAGGTGCCGCCGATTTCCGCGGTGACCCACAAAGCCTTGCCATCCTTGGTGAATTCGGCGTGGCGCGGGCGGTCGTCGACTGGGGTCACGCCGACCTCCTTCTGCGCGGCGATGTCGATCCAGTGCAGCGCATTGTCGGTTTCCGCAGTCGATACCGCGAAGCGCCCGTCGGGGCTGACCGCCATGCCCTCCGGCTCGACGCCGACGACAACCTGGAAGGCGACCTTGCGCCCAACCACGTCGATCGCGGTGACGGTCGCATCACGCTCGTTGGAGGCGAACAGCAGTTTCCCGTCCGGCGACAGCGCGAACGTCTCCGGATCCTCGCCGGAGGGCAGGTCGGCGATCACCCGACCGGTCGCGCGGTCGATCACCTGCACCGCATTCTCGTCGCTGGCGCAGACGTACAGCTGCTTCCCGTCGCGCGACAGGATGATGCCGCGCGGGCGCTTGCCGACCGGCCACGTCGCCACCGTCTTCAGCGTGGCGGCATCGATGACGGTGATCGAATTGCCCTTCTCGTTCGAGACATAGACGGTTTCGGCGACAGCCGGCGTGGCGACCGCGGCGAGCAGCAGGGCGAGGGTGATGCGCATGCCGTGACGATAGCGCCAATCGTGCGGCCCCGCCCGTCATACCAAAGTTCAATAGGCCGGTCCGCGCCGCGCTCTAGGGTTTCGCTCGATGATCGCCGGGTTCCGGCTTGTGAGAGGGTGTGCCTGATGTCGAGACTTGTATCGCGGTGCGTGCTCGCCGCCTCGATCGCGCTGGCGGGGGCGTCGATCGCGTCCAATCTGCGCGCGCACGGCAACGTGACCCCGCAGGCCGTCAACACAACTGCGCTCCCTGATATCAAGCCGGGCAACGACACCTGGATCAAGGTGAACCCGTATCGCGCCGATCCCAAGGTCGCCGCGGTCGCCGCCAAGATCGGCGAAAGCGCTTACGGCGGTAACTGCGCACGCTGCCACGGGCTGGAGGCGATTTCGGGCGGGATCGCCCCCGATCTGCGCTACCTCGACAAGGGCGAGGCCGGCGATGAATGGTTCATCCAGCGGTACCAGCATGGCTCGGTTCGCGACGGCAAGGTCTATATGCCCGCGATGGGCGACACGCTGGGGCAGAAGGCCGGGTGGGCGATCCGCACCTGGCTCGACACCAAGCACGAGGAATGAGGGCAACCGACACGATGGCAACGCGGCGCGGCCTGCTCGGTGGGGCGCTCGCGTTCGCCTGTCTTCCCCTGCCCGCGCGCTCGCGCAGCTTCGAAAAGCTGAAGGCCGAGGGCATTTTGCGCGTCGCGGTGTACCGCGACTTCGAGCCGTGGTCGTGGCGTGACGCGACCGGCAAGCTGAGCGGGATCGACGTCGACCTGGCCGGCGCGATCGCGCTGCAGCTTGGCCTGAAGCTGACCGTCGTCGATTTCCTGGCCGACGAGGATGTCGGCGACGACCTGCGCAACATGGTGTGGCGCGGGTCGCTGGTCGGCGGCGACGTGTACGACGTGATGATGCACGTGCCGGTCGATCGCGCCTTCGCCAAGGAGAACGACCGCGCGGTGATCGGCGCGCCATATTACCGCGAAGGGTTCCTGATGGCGTGCGGCCTCGACACCGATTGCGAGGTGCCTCCGCCGCAGTTGAAGGGCCGAAAGCTTGCCGCGGAGCTCGACAGCATTCCCGATTTCTATCTGTCGGGCAGTTTCGGCGGCGTGCTGCGCGGCGATGTGTCGCACCTGATGAGCGGCGCCGCGGCGATCGATGCGGTCAAGCAGGGCAAGGCCGACGCCGTGCTGGCGACGCGCGCGCAGGTCGAACATGCGATGACGTCGGGCGCGGAGCGGATGAAGGTGCGCAAGGGGCCGCTGCCCGCACTCCCCAGCCCCGGCTGGGACGTCGGCGTGGCGGTGAAGGACGACGCCCGCGACCTTGCCGACCAGCTCGACCAGATGATGGCGACGTTCCGCAAGGACGGGACGGTCGATGCGATCCTGCGCCGCTACGGCGTCACCCCGCACGGGCCGCTTTCGGTCTGACGAGCGGGAGCCTCGGCCGGGCTTGATCGAAGGTCCAATTTGGCCGTGGCGACTCTCGGACTATTCTCGTGAAATAATCCGGTCAGTCCGTTCGGGCCGCGACCAAAACCAGGGGAGAGGACATCATGACATTGCGCATCACCCGCACCGCGGCCTTGTTCGCCAGCGCGGCGTTGCTGACGACGGCACCGCTGTTCGCGGCATCCGAGGAGAACACGGCCCCCGCTCCCGCCGCGCCTGCCGCCGTCACCGCCGCAGGCCCGACCGACGCCGACCTGATGAACGACGCCAACACCCCGGGCGACATCCTGACGTATGGCATGGGTCCGAAGGGCCAGCGCTTCAGCCCGCTGACCACGATCAACGCATCGAACGTCGGGCGCATGGTCCCCGCCTTCTCGGCGAGCCTCGGCGGCGAGAAGCAGCGCGGCCAGGAATCGCAGCCGATCGTGTACGACGGCATCATCTACGTCACCGGCAGCTACAGCCGCCTGTTCGCGTTCGATGCGAAGACCGGCGAGGAACTGTGGCAATATGACGCCCGCCTGCCCGACGGCATCATGCCGTGCTGCGACGTCGTCAATCGCGGCGCCGCGATCTTCGGCGACAAGATCATCTTCGGCACACTCGACGCGCACATGGTCGCGCTCAACCGCAAGACCGGCAAGGTCATCTGGAACAAGACGCTCGCCGCCTACGACGCCGGCTACAGCTTCACCGCCGCGCCGATGATCGTGAAGGGCAAGGTGATCTACGGCAACTCGGGCGGCGAATTCGGCATCGTTGGCAAGGTCGAGGCCCGCGACGTCAACACCGGCGAGCTGCTCTGGTCCCGCCCGACGATCGAGGGCCACATGGGCATGGGCGCCGACGGCAAGCCGACGACGATGACCGGCAAGCTGAACGCCTCGTGGCAGGGCGACCAGTGGAAGAACGGCGGCGGCGCGACGTGGCTCGGCGGCACCTATGATCCGGACACCAACCTGGTGTTCATCGGCACCGGCAATCCCGCGCCGTGGAACAGCCACCTGCGCCCCGGCAACAACCTCTATACCTCGTCCACGCTGGCGATCGATCCCGATACCGGCGTCATCAAATGGCATTACCAGACGACCCCGCACGACGGCTGGGACTTCGACGGGGTGAACGAATTCATCCCGTTCGACATGGGCGGGCGTAAACTCGGCGCGAAGGCCGATCGCAACGGCTATTTCTTCGTGCTCGACCGCACCAACGGCCAGTTCGTATCGGCCAACCCGTTCGTCAGCAAGACGACGTGGGCGACCGGCTTCGACAAGTCGGGCAAGCCGATGTACGACCCCGCCAACCGTCCCGGCCCGCCGAGCGCGGAAAAGGGGACGACGGTATTCTCGGCGCCATCGTTCCTGGGCGGCAAGAACTGGATGCCGATGGCCTACAGCCAGCAGACCAACATGTTCTACATCCCCAGCAACGAATGGGGCATGGACATCTGGAACGAACCGATCGCCTACAAGAAGGGCGCGGCGTATCTGGGCGCGGGCTTCACCATCAAGCCGCTGTATGACGACCATATCGGCGTGCTGCGCGCGATGGACCCCAAGACCGGCAAGATCGCCTGGGAATACAAGAACAAGGCGCCGCTGTGGGGCGGCGTCCTCGTCACTGCCGGCAACCTGGTCTTCACCGGCACGCCGGAGGGCTATCTGAAGGCGTTCGATGCCAAGACCGGCAAGGAACTGTGGAAGTTCAACACGGGGTCGGGCGTGGTCGGGTCGCCAGTCACCTGGTCCGACGGCGGCGAGCAATATGTCGCGGTCATGTCCGGCTGGGGCGGCGCAGTGCCGCTGTGGGGCGGCGAGGTCGCCAAGGCGGTGCAGCACATCAACCAGGGCGGCGCGCTCTGGGTGTTCAAGCTGCCGAAGTCGTGATCGCGGGCGGAGGGGTGTCGGCAACGGCACCCCTTCACCCTGCGGGCCATCCCGCGCTACACCCGCTGTCGGGGGAGAGCGAACGCGTGGAACGAGTCCTGATCGTCGACGATCATCCGCTGGTCCGGGACGGCCTGCGCACCGTGATCGCCGTCGCGTTCGACCGCACCGAACTGTTCGAAGCCTCCTCGATCGCGGAAGCGGTCGCCATCATCGAGCGCGAGGGCGATTTCGACATCGTCCTGCTCGACCTGAACATGCCCGACGCCGAAGGATTCTCGGGCCTGTCGATGCTCCGCGCACGTTTTCCCTCCGTCCCGATCGTGATCGTGTCGGGCGCGGTCGAAAGCGGACTGGTCTCCGCGGCTATCGCGCATGGTGCCGCCGGCTTCATCCCGAAATCGCTGAAGCGCAGCGCGATCGTCGGCGCGATCCAGTCGATTCTGGCCGGCGACATCTTCCTGCCCGACGAATTCCGCCTGTCCGATGGCGCCGGTTCCGAAACCGACGACATCGCCCGCCGCATCGAAACGCTGACCCCGCAACAGACCGTCGTGCTGGGGCTGGTGGTGGCGGGCAAGCTCAACAAGCAGATCGCCTACGACCTCGACGTGTCGATGACGACGGTGAAGGCGCATGTGTCGGCGATCCTGGCGAAGCTGAACGTCTATAGCCGGACGCAGGCGGTGATCCTGGCGAACAAGGTGCATTTTACGGGGCCGACGACGCCGCGGTCCTGACCTGAGTATAGCCGTTCGCTTCGAGTAGGGATCGAGCTTGTCGAGAGCCCGTATCGAGAAGTACCCTCCATGAGGCACCAACCTCTCGATACGTCGTCTCGACAAGCTCGACGACTACTCGAGGCGAACGGGTGTAGGTCGGTTAGCAAACCACCACACCAGCCACCCCGCGGTCTCCGGACTTGCCCACCCGTTCGTGCTGAGCGAAGTCGAAGCACTTGTGAGACAGTGAGAGCCAGCCAAGGCCCTTCGACTTCGCTCAGGGCGAGCGGACTTGAGTCACCCGCTGGTCAAGCTCGTAATCAGCGCGCGCAGCTGGGCCGGCTTGACCGGCTTCTGCAGCACATGGAACCCCCGCGCGCTCAACTGGTCGCGCAGGGCCGGCATACGATCGGCGGTGATGATGACGACGGGCACGTCGCGTCCCAGGTGACGGCGCATCCCCAGCGCCTCGGCATCGCCGAGCGCGCCGTCGCCCAGATGATAGTCGATCAGGATCAGGTCGATCGCGGCGGTCTCGTCCGCAGCAAAAGCGCGTGCGCCGGCCCCGCTGAGCGCCGTCAGCACGCGGCAACCCCAGCCGCCGAGCAGCGCCTCCATACCCTCCAGAATGGTCGGTTCGTTGTCGATCACCAGGATCGCGCGCGCGCCGATCCCGCGCCGCTTGGCCGCGCAGCGCGGCGTCGCGCTGCGGATCCCGAATGCGGCGAGTGGCGCGGTGACCGCGAAGGTCGCGCCGCTGCCCAGGGCGCTGGTCACGTCGACGCGGTGGTCGAGCATCCGCGCCGCACGCTGGACGATCGCCAGCCCAAGCCCGATCCCGGGCGTCGCAGTAGCGCCGAGCCGGCGGAATTCGTCGAATATTTCGGCGTGGTGCGCGGGGTCGATGCCCGGACCGGTATCGCTGACCGCGATCGTGACCGCGCCGCCGGCACAGCGCGCCGACATCGTGACGGTCCCGGCGACCGTGTAGCGCAACGCGTTCGACAGAAAATTCTGCAGGATACGGCGCAACAGCCGCGGGTCGGATCGTACCCAGATGTCGGTCGCCTCGACGTCCAGCACCAGTCCGAGCTGGTCGGCCAGCATCTGATATTCGGCGCTGAGCGCGTGGAACACCTCGCCCAGCGGCACGTCCATGATCTCGGGCGTCACCGCGCCGGCATCGAGCTTCGAGATTTCCAACAGCGCCTCGAGCAGGTTCTCGATCGAATCGAGCGCCGATGCGGTCTGGCCGACCAGGTCGCGTGCAGGCCCGACGATGCGCCGTTCCTGGAGCGCGGAGACGAACAGTCGCGCGGCGTTCAGCGGCTGGAGCAGGTCGTGGCTGGCCGCGGCCAGGAACCGCGTCTTGGACAGATTGGCCTGTTCGGCCGCGGTCTTGGCGGCACGCATCGCGGCCTCCGCGGCGACCCGCTCGGACACCTGCTGCTGCAATTCGGCGGTGCGTTCGTCGACTCGGCGTTCGAGCGTCTCGTTGCTCTCGCGCAGTGCTTCGGCGGCGCGCAGGCGGTCGGACACGTCGTCGAACCCCATTACCATGCCGCCGCCGGGCATCGTCTGGCGCCGCACTTCCAGCGCGCGGCCGTCGGCCAGGTTGCGGATCGCCACGTGCTCGGTCTCGCCTTCGCCCAGCCAGCCGAGCGTATCGACCGCGTCGGCGCGCGGCATAACGTGCCTGCACCAGTCGACTAGCGCGGCGTGGCTGGCGATCTCGCGCCGCGCCTCCGCCGGGGTCAGCTTCAGGAACGCGAGCAGAGGGTCGTTCCACGCCAGCAGCATTCGGTTGCGGTCGAACAGGCACACGCCCTGCGGCATCGCGTCGAGC
The DNA here is from genome assembly GCF_023674425.1 of Sphingomonas donggukensis. Lineage (NCBI taxonomy): Bacteria > Pseudomonadati > Pseudomonadota > Alphaproteobacteria > Sphingomonadales > Sphingomonadaceae > Sphingomonas > Sphingomonas donggukensis. The sequence continues at coordinate 756,684 of NZ_CP098401.1, read as the reverse complement.
GTACCCTGCAGCACCAGCGCGCGTTCGGCGAGTTCGCGCGCGCGGTTGCGGGCGTCCTCGGCCTTGATGTCGGTGATGTCGGTATAGATGCCGACCACACCGCCTTCGCTCGTCCGGCGCTCGTTCACCTGGATCCAGCGCCCGTCGGCGAGCGCGATGACGTGCCCGCCCTCCGCCACCTGATGCAGCGCGACGCGTTCGGACACCCAGCGATCGGGCGCGACCATCGCGCCGAGCGACGCGCGGCTCTCCCCGATCTTGCCCGCGATGTCGCTGAAGCGGACGCCGGGCACGATCTGGTCGGCGATCTCGGGCCACAGCGACAGGTAGGTCTGGTTGCACAGCACCAGCCGGTCGTCGGCATCGAAGATCGCGAACCCTTCGTTCAGCGTTTCGATCGCGTCGCTCAACCGCTGGCGGGCGGCGTCGGCACCGTCACGGGCGTGGCCCAGCGCCGCGTTGCTGGCCGCCAGCTCGTCGAGCGCACGCTCCAGGTCGGCGGTGCGTTCCTGCACCTTGCCCTCCAGCGCGATCGCGGTCTCGAATACCGAGAATGCATTGCCCTGCAGATCGGTCGACCGCTCGACCCGGCTCATCAGCGAGGCGTTGATGCGCGTCAGCTTGGCGATCTTCGCCTCAAGCGCCGACAGTCGCGTGGCCGTGTCGCGGTCGCAGTCGAGGTCGCCGGCGATCACGACGACCGCCCGATCGCCAGGCCGGTGAAGGTCTGGTTGACGTGCAACGCGTGATATTGCTCGCCATAGGTGTTGAAGCCGACGACGCCCCGCCTGGAGAATAATTCCGACACGCGGCCCCGCAGCTGGCGCTGCTCGACCTCCACCGAATTCAGCACGCAGTCGAACCCCAGGATGCGCTCGACCCCGCCGACCGCGAGGTCGAGGTCGTCGAACAGCGTCTCGAGCCCCGCCATCACATTGTCCGCCTCGCCCAGCGTCAGCACGATGCCCTCGTCGATCGCGCAGTAGAAGGTCAGGCTGCCGTCGGGATTCGCGGTCTGGATCGAGCGGACGTAATATTCGCCGCCGGCGCGCACCATCGGTGGATGCGAGGCGAATACCGTTGGCGACAGGTCGGCGACGCGCGACCCGACGAGCCGGGCATATTCCTCGACCGCGGGTTCGGCGTTGATCTCGCGAACGATACGCAACGCGGTATCGGCGGCGGTGATGACCATCTTGGTCGCGCCGGGCCGGTAATGCTGCGCGCGGAATACCTTGAGCGGGCGCGAGGTCGACAGGATCGCCACGATCGCGGCGTCGCGGCGAAACCGCCCATCGTGGAGGACGAAGGTTTCCTTGAAGTCCAGTCCGTCGCCCGACGATCCGCCGATCAGCGGCACCTCGCCCAGCGCATCCTGCAGCGTCAGCGTCAGCATCTCCTCGCGGTGCGACAGGCCGTCGACCAGAAAGATCGCGGCGTGATTGGCGGGGCCGGCGAAGCCGCGCGTCGCGGCGTTGGCCTCCGCCACCAGTGACCGGGTCGCCTGCTGCGCGTGGCCGGCATCGAACCGGTCGAGATCCTCGAAACAATAGGCCGACAAGCGGAAATCGTCGGCGGGAAAGCCTATCGCGGTGATCGTTCCCTCGTCCAGACCGTCGGGCGTGATCTCCCCCGACGAGGTGCAGCCGACGATCGTGACGCCGTCCGATCGCATCGCGATCGCCGCCGACAGCGCGCCGAGCGGATAGCGGCTGGAGCAGAACAGGATGATGCCGGACAGGGCCGGCACATCGAGCTGGCCGAACAGGTCGCGGACCGCCAGTTCGGGGTCGTCGATGCGGGTGCACGCAACGCGGATCGGCTGGACGGTCACGCCGCAACTATGTCGTGCCGTGGCCGTGGCGTCACGCGCTCATTCGCCGCGTGGCGGCTCGCCCGCGGCATCGAGGGCATCGACCTCGGCATCGCTGAACACGCGGCTGCGCACGATGAAGCGCACCCCCTCCGGCCCCTCCAGCGAAAACCCTGCGCCGCGCCCCGGCACGACGTCGATCGTGACCTGCGTGTGACGCCAATATTCGAACTGCGCCGCACCGATCCAGACGGGCACGTCCCCCGCGATACGACCGAGCAGCACGTCCTGCCCGCCGACGCGGAATTCGCCCGACGGGTAGCACATCGGCGCCGAGCCGTCGCAGCATCCCCCGGACTGGTGGAACATCAGCGGCCCGTGGAGACCGGCGAGCCGCGCGATCATGGCATCGGCGGCGGGGGTGGACAGGATGCGTGGTGGCGTCGTCATGCGCGTGGCCTTCCAACGGAAAACGGCGGACCCGAAGGCCCGCCAGTCTGCCGCAAATCCGCGAGGTCGGAGATCACCCTCGCAGCGGTCAGAAGAAGCCCAATGCCTTGGGCGAATAGCTGACCAGCAGGTTCTTGGTCTGCTGGTAGTGATCGAGCATCATCTTGTGGTTCTCGCGCCCGATGCCCGACTGCTTGTAGCCGCCGAACGCCGCGTGGGCGGGATAGTGGTGGTAGCAGTTGGTCCACACGCGCCCGGCCTGGATGCCGCGGCCCATGCGGTATGCGGTGGTGCCGTTGCGCGACCATACGCCGGCGCCCAGGCCGTAGAGCGTGTCGTTGGCGATCGCGAGCGCGTCGGCCTCGTCCTTGAACGTGGTCACCGCGACGACGGGTCCAAAGATTTCCTCCTGGAACACGCGCATCGTGTTCTTGCCCTCGAGGATCGTCGGCTGGACGTAATATCCTTCCGCGAACTCGCCGTCGTGCAGCTTGCGCTCGCCGCCGGTCAGCACCTTCGCACCCTCGGCCTTGCCGATGTCGATGTACGACAGGATCTTCTCGAGCTGGTCGTTCGACGCCTGCGCGCCGATCATCGTCGTCGCGTCGAGCGGGCTGCCCATCTTGATCGCCTCGACCCGCTTGATCGCGCGTTCGATGAACTTGTCGTAGATCGATTCCTGGATCAGCGCGCGGCTGGGGCAAGTGCAGACCTCGCCCTGGTTCAGCGCGAACATCGCAAAGCCCTCAAGGCACTTGTCGAAATAATCGTCGTCGGCGTCCATCACGTCGGCGAAGAAGATGTTGGGGCTCTTGCCGCCCAGCTCCAGCGTGACCGGGATCAGGTTCTCGGTCGCGTACTGCATGATGAGGCGGCCGGTGGTCGTCTCGCCGGTGAACGCGATCTTGGCGATGCGCTTGTTCTGCGCCAGCGGCTTGCCCGCCTCGACGCCGAAGCCGTTGACGACGTTCAGCACGCCCGGCGGCAGCAGGTCGCCGATCACGTCCATCAGGACCATGATCGACATCGGCGTCTGCTCGGCGGGCTTCAGCACCACGCAATTGCCGGCGCCGAGTGCCGGCGCGAGCTTCCACACCGCCATCAGAATCGGGAAGTTCCACGGAATGATCTGGCCGACGACGCCCAGCGGCTCATGGAAATGATAGGCGATCGTGTCGTGGTCGATCTCGGAAATGCTGCCTTCCTGCGCGCGAACGCAGCCGGCGAAGTAGCGGAAATGGTCGATCGCCAGCGGCATGTCGGCATGGGTCGTCTCGCGGATCGGCTTGCCGTTGTCGATCGTCTCGACCATCGCCAGCAGGTCGAGCTTCTCCTCCATCCGGTCGGCGATCTTGTTCAGGATGTTGGCGCGCTCCGCCGGGCTGGTCTTACCCCACGCATCCTTTGCCTTGTGCGCGGCGTCCAGCGCGAGTTCGATATCCTCGGCGGTGCCGCGCGCGACCTGGCACACGGTCTTGCCGGTCACCGGCGACGGGTTGTCGAAATACTGGCCCTTCACCGGCGCGACCCATTGGCCGCCGATGTAATTGTCGTATTTCGGCCGGATCGCGATCTGGCCCTTCAGCTGATCGAGCGCCTGTTGCAGCATGGAACCTCTCCCTAGGAACTCTGAGCGGGCGGCGGTTCGCATGCCCCGCATCATGTCACCGCCGTTTCTCCGCCTCCGCGCGCGATAGCGCCATTGCACCAAAGGCTTATTGCGCGCGCACGCCGGTGCGGGCGTTAGGATGACGGACAAATTCGTGTGTGGAGAGTGCAATGAAGTCGATCGCTTTTGCCCTGGCCGGCCTAGCCATCACCGCGGCGACGCCGGCGCTGGCGAAGGACGTCGTCGTCCAGATGAAGAACCAGGGTGCCGGCGGCGCGATGGTGTTCGAGCCCGCGTTCGTGAAGGCCAATGTAGGCGACACCGTCCGCTTCGTTCCCACCGACATGTCGCACAATGCAGAGACGATCCCGACGATGCTGCCCGCCGGCGTCGCGCCGAGCGTGGGCGGCATGAACAAGGAATTCGTGCTGACCGTGACCAAGCCCGGCCTCTACGGCATCAAGTGCAAGCCGCACTTCTCGATGGGCATGGTCGCGCTGGTGCAGGTCGGTGCCGGCCCCTCGCCCAACCTCGCCGCAGCCCGCGCGGTCAAGCTGCCGCCGTTCGCCGCCAAGCGGATGACGCCGCTGCTGGGAATGGCAAAGTGAGCGCGGCGCTGCTGGTGACGTATCCGGCGACCGCAGGCGCGCGATTCGACCATGATTACTACCGCGAAACGCACCTGCCGCTGGTCGAAAGCGCGCTCCGTCCGCACGGCCTGACCAGCGCGGTGGCGCTGCGTCCGGAGGCCGAAGCGCCGCATCTGGCCGTGGCGATCCTGACCTTCGCCGACGCAGCGACGCGCGACGCGGCGCTCGGGTCGCCCGAGGCCGGGCCGGTGTTTGCGGATATCGCGAACTTCACCGATGTGGCGCCAGTGGCGACGCCGTGCGAGGTGGTGAGGTAGCTGGCGGCGAGCAACCGCTGATTCCGTCCCACTCACTCCAAAGTCCGTTCGCTTCGAGTAGGGATCGAGCTTGTCGAGAGCCCGTATCGAGAAGTCCTCTCCATGAGGCACCCACCTCTCGATACGTCGTCTCGACAAGCTCGACGACTACTCGAGGCGAACGGCTTTTGTGGTGAAGGCACCTCCTCACCCCCCATAGCGCAACCCGATCCACACCGTCCTGGGCGTCGCCCGCTCGACGATATTCGCGCCGCTGATCCCCGTCTCCACCCGTGCGTCGCCGATATTCTCTGCCCGCGCCTCGATCGCCAGCCGCCGCGTGATCGGCAGCGCGGCATAGGCGTCGACGGTTGTCGCAGGGCGCAGCACGCGGGTGTTCTGGTCGTCGTCGAACTGGCTGGCGACGTAGCGTAGCGTCGTGGAGATCACCGCCGTCCCCTTGCGCCACCCGATCGTGCCCGAGACCTGATCGCTCGGGGTCTGCGCCGGCACCAGCCCGTCGAGCGGTGCCGCCGCGCCCGATGCCTCGACCCGCGAATTCACATGGCTCCACGAGGCGCGCGCAAAGCCCTGCCCGTGGCTGGCCTCGGCATCGACCTCGATCCCCCGCACCCGCACGCCGTCGAGGTTCTGGCGCACGCGGTACAGCCCGCCCGCCGCGACGAAGCCGACGCCGGGGAACGTCCCCGGCCCGCGGCCCGCGGTCACGTTGGCGATGGCATTGTCCAGCCGGTTGTCGAACCACGTCGCCGCCAGCCGCACGCCCGCCGCCGGGGTCAGCGTCGCGCCGAACTCGTAGCCGCTCAACCGCTCTGGCGCGAGCGCGGCGTTGGCCGCGGTCGCATCGGCGCCGACCCGGAATGGCCGGTACAGCTCGTTGAGCGTCGGCAGCCGCCACCCGCGATATGCCGCTGCACGCAGGGCAATTGGCGCGGCAACCTGCCACGCCAGCCCCATCCGCCCGGTGGCTTCGTCGCCCGACCGGTCGGCGAATTTGGTATCGGTCAGCGCCGCGCCGCCAGCGAGAGCGCGTTCGGACAGGAAACCGTCGGTGATCTCCCAATGGTCGTACCGCCCGCCAATCGCCAGCGTGACCGGCCCGAATGCGGCACTGCCATCGGCGAACACGCCGTAAGTGTTGCTGGCGCCGCCGGCCTCACGCCGCCGCGTCGGCAGGGCGGCGACATAGGTGAATAGCTCCTTCGTCCGTCCCGTCACCGCGCGCACATCGCCGCCCAGCCGCAGGTTCACATGCTCACCGACCGGTGGCGCGACCTCGAACCGTGCGCCGAGCCCGGTGGCGGGCGTGTTATACTGGTCGAGCGTCTGGGTCGCGGTGGTGCGTGCGGCGTTGATGCTGACGAAGCTCGACGCGAAGGCGCGCGTCTGGACATAGGCGAGCGCCGACCAGCCCCAGTTGCCGCGCCCGACCAGCCGGATGCTGGCGTCGGCGCCCTCGCTCTGGTTGTCGGTGAAGGCGGTGCCCCGTTCACGCGAGTCGGTGAAGGCGGCAAGGTTCGCCTGCAATTCGGTATCCGGGCCAACTCGCACCACGCCGCGCACCGCGCCCGATGCCTGTTCGTACCGCGCCGGGCGATCGACGCTCCCGCGGCTCTCCGCGACGGTCGGGATGAAGCCGTCGCCGCGTGCATAGGCGCCTGACACGGTGGCGAACCCGCCGTCGCGGACCAATGCGACCGATCCCTGCCCCTCGACCGACTCGCGGCTGCCATAGGCGGCGTGGGCGTAGAGCGTATCGAGCTGCCCCGGCGTCGCGCTCTCAAGTTCGATCGTGCCGACCAGCGCGCCCGGCCCGTAATATCCGCTGCCCCCGCCGCGGGTGACACGGACCTGCCCCAGCCGGTTGGTGGCATAGGCGGGGAAGGTCACCCACCCGCCGAACGGATCGGCCTGGGGCACGCCGTCGAGGATCAGCAGCGCGCGGCTCGACGCATTGCCGCCGATGCCGCGCAGCGACACACCCTGGCTGCTGGCGTTGGCGGAGCGCGAATCGCTGCGGCGGAATTGCTGGAGCCCGGCGACGTCGGCCAGCACGCTTTCCAGCCGCCCGCTGGCGTTGGTCGCGATCCGGTCGCGATCGAGCGTCACCACATCGACCACGCGATCAGCGGGCGATGCATCGAGTCCGCGGCCGGTGACGACGATGTCGGGACCGGACGTGGCGCGGTCCTGCGCGACGGCAGCGGCGGGCACGCCGGCGAGCGTGAGCACGGCAAGGCCGGGGATGATCTTCATGAACGCGCTTTCGACTTGGAGGACCAGGGAGTGACGGGGACGAGGGTACGACCGATATCGCGCCAGCCGTCGGCACCTTCGCCGAACCACAGCACGCGGGGGTAGCCGGCGCGAGATAGTCGCAATGCGGCGTTCCAGCTCATCCAGCAATCGGCCAGGCAGAAGACGACGATGGCGCGGCGCGGATGCGCGCGGTGCAGCGTCGCCACGCCGCCGGCGAACCAGCGCGCGATCGCCGGGTCAGGCACGCCGCGCCCGGCTTCCGGAAACCAGGCCGCGCCCGGAATGCTGACCGCGGGTCGCGCCAGCCGCCAGGTGCCGGTGGCGGCATCGCGCACGCCGCCCTCCGCCGGCACGACGTCGATCAGCAGCGCGCCGCCGCGATCGACCAGCGCCGCCACGCCCTTGGCATCGATGCGCGCCACACCCGGGGGTGGGCCGGGCACGACGCCGCGGTACCCTGAAATACGATAGCCGGTAGCGGCATCGAACGCGCCGTCGTGCGCCGACGCCGGTACCGCCGCGAGCGCAACTCCGACAATGGCGATCCCCAGCACGCGCACACGACCCTCCGACCAAGGTGTCATGGTCGATAGCGCAGATTGGGCGTACCCGTACTTTGGAATGACGAGTCTCTTGCTCATCGCCGCGGCGCTGGCACCGGTGGCGGCTACCCCGCTGCCGGCGGATCCGTTGCAGTCGCCGATGTGGGAATTCATCGCCGACCAGGTGTTCGGCGACAATGCCGTCGTGCGCTTCGACCCCCGCGTAAAGGTCAGCTTTCCCGAGATCGCCGAGAACCAGCGCGTATTCCCTGTGCAGGTCGATGCCCGCGCAATCCCCGACGTCGTGCGCGTCGTCATCATCGCCGACCTGAACCCTATCCAGCTGCCAATCGATTTCCGCCCCGCCGCCGCGGAAGCTTTCGTCGCCACCCGGATCAAGCTCGACCAGCGCACGCCGGTGCGCGGCGCGGTGCAGTTGAAGGATGGCAGTTGGCTGGTATCGGGCGGATGGATCGACGCCGCGGGCGGCGGCTGTTCCGCCCCGCCGGTCAGCCGGGTGAAGGGCGATTGGGCACAGCATCTGGGCGAGGTCCGCGGGCGGTTGTGGACGGGCGCCGATGGCGCGCGGCTGCGCCTCGCCTTTCGCCATCCGATGGACACCGGCCTCGTCGACAAAATTTCCGCTTATTACATCGACGACCTGAAACTGCGCACCGCCGACGGCCGCGCGCTCGGCGAGGTGAAGATGCAGGCGGCGGTGGCCGAGGATCCGGTACTGACCCTGATGCCGAAGGTGAGGGCGGGCGACACGGTGGTGTTTGCCGGGCGCGACACCAACGGCATCGACTATGCCGGGTCGGTCGCCGCGATCGCGGATACGACCGGCCAGTGACAGCCGCATGATCGCGCGACGGACGGTTCTGGCCGGCGGATTGGCAGCGCTTGCGGTGCCGGTTCTCGCCGCGCCGCTCACCTACCCCATCACGCCGATAGCAATCGGCGACGGCGTATGGATGGTCGCCGGGGCCGACGAGCCGATCCTGCGCGCGAACGGCGGCGCCATCGCCAACATCACGATCATCGCGACCTCTGCCGGCGCGGTGCTGGTCGATGCCGGCCCGTCGCTGCGCTATGGCGAGGCGCTGGTTGCGGTGGCGAAACAGCTGACCGGAAAGCCGGTGGCGCGGGTGTATCTGACCCACCTCCACCCCGACCACACCTACGGCGATTCGGCGTTCGACCCGGCCATCGTCGCGGCGACACCGGCGCTGACCGAGACGCTGAAGCGCGAGGGCGCCGGCTTCGCCGACGGCATGTACCGCCTGCTCGGAGACTGGATGCGCGGGACGGAAATCCACATGCCGGGCCACGCGATCACCGCGGACAGCGAGACGGTCGGCGACCGCAGCTTCCGAATGCTGCCGCTTGCCGGGCACAGCGCGTCGGACCTGGCGCTGCTCGATACGAAAACCGGCATCCTCGTTGCCGGCGACCTCGTCTTCAACAACCGCGCACCGTCCACTCCGCACGCCGACCTGCCCAAATGGCGGACGTCGCTCGACACGCTGAAGGCGCTTGGCCACCGCGCGGTCGTGCCGGGGCACGGGCCCTTCGACCCGACCCCCACCACCGCCATCGCCCAGACCCGCGAATGGATCGACTGGCTGGAGGGCGCGCTGACCAGGGCAGTCGACGACGGGCTCGACATGGTGGAGGCGGGCGCGATGCCGATCCCGCCGCGCTTCGCCGGTATGAAGGCCGCGCGCTACGAACTGCAACGCTCGGTCTCGCATCTGTACGCAGGGATCGAGGACCAGCGCCTGCCCCGCGTGGACAAGCGTTAGGAGCCCCTGTCCGTTCGTGCTGAGCGAAGTCGAAGCACCGTGGCGGGCGCATGCCCTTCGACTTCGCTCAGCACGAACGGCTTAAGTCAGAAACTCAACCGCACCCCGCCGCGGACGCTGCGCGGGGCGCCGGGGGCGTAGAAGGTCGAGGACAGCAATGGCCGCTCGCCATCGATCACCGGCCCGCTGAACGGCCGCGCCACGAAATTGCCGGTCGCATCGAACCCGGTCGGGCCGATCTGCGCCGCGGTGGCGTAGTCCTTGTCGAACACATTGTTGACCTGAACGTACAGCGCCAGCCTGCGCGTCGGGCGCACCTCGGCCCCGGCGTTGACCACGGCATAGCTGCGCGTCCGCCCCTCCCCCAGATAATAGGTACCGTCCGGTTCGTGCGCGTTGTTCTCGTTGCCCCGCGCGAAGACACCCGATGTCGCAATTAAGTCGGCGCTCAGCGTCAGCATTCGCAGGGGCGACCAGCCGACGCTCGCCTTGACCACATGGCGCGGGATCAGCGGGATGCGGTTGCCGGGCATGATATCGATGTTGCCCTCGAACCCCGGCGCGGGACCGTCGTTGTCGCTGTTGCCGGCACCTCCGACCTCCTCCGCGCTGCGATAGGTGGCGTCGAGCAATGTGTAGTGCGCGCCGAGCGTCAGCGTGCCGACCTCCCCGCTCACGTCCACGTCGATCCCCTGCCGCCGCGTCCGCCCGAAGTTACGGAAATAGCCGAAGCCGGTCGCGTCCGACGCCACGAACAGGATGTCGTCGCGCGACACGGTGCGGAACGCGCCGACCCGCGCGCGGACGCCGCGATGCTGGAACGACGCGCCACCCTCGACCGTGCGCGCGACCACCTGGCGGAGCGGCGGATCGCCGGCCAGCGCATTGGGCAGGCGGCACGGGCTTTCGGGATCGGCGCAGCCCAGCTCGATTGCCGACGGCGCGCGGCTGGTCTGCGCCACCGCTGCATCGATCGCGAAGGACAGCGTCGGCGACCAGCGCAGCGCAACGCCGGGGTTGAGCCGCCCGAACCGGTGGTCGCCATCGAGCGATCCGGTCCCCCCACCCGGCGTGATCGCATCGCGATTGTGAACGACGGTGCGGTCATAGCGCGCCGATAGCTCGACATGCAGCGTCCGGGTCAGGTCGAGCGCATCGAGCGCATAGGCGCTGAGCACGCTGGTCCGCCCGGTTAGCGCGACGCGGGCGTCGAACGCATTCTCCGTATCCTGGCTACCGTCGGCAAACGCCCCCGGCCCGCTCACCGGCACGACGCCGCGCGCCGGTGTCAGATAACCGAACTGCGCCGACTGCGCGAAGCGCGCACGCCCGTCGACATACCCCGCACCCAGCGTCAGCACATTGCCCGCCGCCCAATCGCTGCGGACGGCCAGCTCTCCGCTCACCCCCCACTCGCGCTGGCGCGTCGCCGATCGGTTGAGCAGGCCGTTGCACTTCTCATTGGGTTCGGAATTCAGCAGCACGTTGGCGATGCAGCGGAAGCGGGGGAACGGCGTGTTCGCCTGCGTCTCTCCGCTGGTCGGGAAGCCAGTGATCCCCGCCGCGGTCAGCGCCGCACGCTCGGCGGCGCTCGGCTGGTACAGATTCTCGCCCAGCGAATCGTCGTTGATGTCGCCGTTCAGCGTGTCGGTATGGATGCGCCGCCAGAATGCGGTGGCGGTCAGCCGCACGCGATCGGTGACGTCGTGCCCGCCGCTCAAATTTACCAGGATCGCGCGGTTTCGGGTGGTATCCGGCTGCGTGTAGACGCTCGCCCGGTCGGCGGAGAGCAGGCGCTGTTCCTGCAGGCCGTTGCCGTTCAGGTCGGTGTCGGCGACGCTGGCCGACAGTGCCAGATCGCTCGTACCGCCCGCGTAGCGCAGCTTCGCAAAGCCCTGCACCGCCTCCGATGGCGAGAAATCGCGCCACCCGTCCTCCGCGAAATAATCGCCGGCCGCGAACACCGACACCGTCGGCGACAGCGCCGCGCCAATCGAGCCGCGCAGGACGCGCCGATCGAACGACCCATAGCTCGCATCGGCCATGACGCCGGGATCGGACGCGCCATCCTTCGTCCGGACCGACAGCGCGCCGCCCAGCGAGTTGCGCCCGAACAGCGGGTTCGAACCCGGCACCAAAGTGATCGACCGGATCGCCGAGGTCGGGATCAGATCCCAGCTGACGACGTCGCCGAACGGCTGGTTCACGCGCACGCCGTCGACATACACCGACAACCCCTGCGGCGTGCCGAGCAGCGGCGACGCGGTGAAGCCGCGATAGTTGATGTCGGGTTGCAGGGGGTTGCCCTGCACCTCGTTCACGAACACGCCGCCGGTCATCCGCTTCAAATGGTCGGTCAGGTCGGTGGCATGGCTGGCGGTTAGTGCCTCGTCCGATATGGTCTGCGCCGGGAACGCCAGGCTGTCCTCGCCGACGTCGTGCAGCGGGGTCGCGGTGACGACGATGTCGGTGCCGCCATCGCGCGGATCGTCGGCGACCTGGGCCGTCGCCGGCATCGCCGTAAGCGCCCCGATCGCAAACGTCGTCAGCCACCCTGTCCGGGTCATCGCGCACCAGCGCCGCGCCGTTCGCGCATCGCCGTTCACTCGACGACACGCGCCGCGACGATCGCGCCGCCGTCCGCCGATTGCACCAGCACCGCTCGCCGCAGGCCCCCGCGCGGCGGCGGCAGGGGGTAGCGGATCGCCGTGCCCGACCACGCGCCGATCCGGTCGAGCCGCCGCACGACGTTGCGATGCGGCAGCGTGCGCCCGGCGTTCTCGCCCGCGCGCACCGGCACCGCGATCGTCCGCGGGTCGTAGGAGACCAGCCACACGTCGGCGCGGCGCGCGCTGCGGGCGTCGGCGGCGACCGTCAGCCAACCGTCGACGACCGCGATCGCCGGCCCGCGATCGCCGCGATCCGCGCTGTCGATCGCGCGCATCAGCACGTCGCGGTCGTTACCGACGACTGCGAACCGTCCGTTCAGCACGACTTGCGGCGTCGCAAGCTGGCGCTTGCCCACCTGCGCATAGGCCCGTTGGCGCGCGGTGAAGGCCGGCTGGGCGAACCGGTCTCGCCAGCCGAGCGAATCCCAATAGGTGACCGCGAAGGTCAGGACGATCAGATCGTCGCGCCCCGCCAGCGCATTGACCGCGGCCTGCGCCGGTGGGCACGCGGCGCACCCCTGCGCCGTGAACAGCTCGACCACGGTCGGATTTGCACGATCGGCTGCAGACGCCGGCACATTGAGCGCGGACGCGACCGTCACGCTCCCCAGAACCAGGATCATCGCGCAACTGCACCCCATCACCCCGACGCTATCAGGTCACGCGAGAGCCGGGCATGGTCCGTTGGTAGGAGACGCGTCCATGCAGCCGGTCAGGGCAGGCTTCAGCTGGTGGCGTGGCACCGCTGCGCAGGGGCGGAAGAAAAACCAAGTGGCGGAGAGGGAGGGATTCGAACCCTCGGTACCCTCGCGGGCACGCCGCATTTCGAGTGCGGTGCATTCGACCACTCTGCCACCTCTCCGCGAGGGGTCGCGTCGTGATTTCGCCCTCAGGCGAAGCGGCGCGGGTCGTTGGAGCGGCGCTGCTAGCGCATGTTTTCGAGGGCCGCAAGCGCGATGCGCGCGCCAGGCGTCTCTCTGCTTGTGGGCCGACCGCGTCACCCCTAGATTGAGGGCATGACCCGTCACCCGACCACCACCGATGCCTTTTCCCCCGCCGTGCCGCTGCCGCCGGTCGCGACCGCGCGCTTCGCGATCGGGGCGGTCGTGAAGCACCGCGTGTTCGATTTCCGCGGGGTGATCTTCGACGTCGATCCGGTCTTCGCCAACAGCGACGAATGGTATGACGCGATCCCCGAGGACATCCGCCCGCGCAAGGACCAGCCGTTCTATCACCTGCTCGCCGAGAACGCGGATTCGAGCTATGTCGCCTATGTCAGCCAGCAGAATCTGGTGTCGGACGAAAGCGACGAACCGATCGACCACCCGGCGATCCGCGACCTGTTCGAACGGTCGGACGACGGGCGGTATAATCTGAGGCCCCACCACAAGCACTGAGCGAGGCGATGGGCGGGCGGCGCTCGGTTTGCGCAAGCAAACCGACGAATCGCCACGGCGGGCAGCGGACGGGCGCAGCCCGCCCGTCTGACGGCGTGGCGTCCCCTGTGCCCGTTCGTTTCGAGCGCCGTCGAGAAACGTTGGCCCCAAGAGCCCGTTTCTCGACTTCGCTCGAAACGAACGGTCGGGTGCCGCGTTCGGCCACACACGAAAAAGGGGGCCGCGAAGCCCCCTTTCCCCGCCCTGCCCGCGCGATCAGAACTGCGCCGTGAAGCGCCCGTAGAGGAAGCGTCCGTTGAACCCGAACGGCGAGAAGCCGGTGTAGGGGATGTAATAGTTCGAGATCGGGTACTGCCCGCCGACGCTCGCCGGGCGGTTCCCCTTGGGGAACGCGGTTGGGTACACGTCGAACAGGTTGTTCGCGCCGAATGCGAAGGTCGCATGCTCCTTGAAGGTGTAGCGGACCTCGAGGTCGCTGATCCACTTCGGCTCCAGGAACAGGTCGTCGGGGCCGTAGTCGGTCAGGCTGAGCGCGTTGCTGGTCGGGGCCGCCGCACCCGGCGCAATGACCTTGCCGTAGCGTGTGGTCTTCGCCGAGATGCCGAAGTCGCCGACCGACCCGTCCGCGCTCAGCACCAGCTTGTCCTTGGGCTGCCCGTCGGTGAAGCGGATGCCCTCGACCCGCCCGAACAGGATCAGGTTCGGGATTTGGGCGAGCGGACCCAGCGCATTGATGCGCCGGTCTATCGAATTGGTATTGTGGTTGTAGGCCGCCGACAGCGACCAGTTGCCGAGCCCGCCGATGCCGAACCGATAGGTGCCGACGACGTCGAAGCCCTCGGTCGTGGTGTCGAGGCCGTTGATGAAGAACCGCGCCGCGCCGACCGACTGGAAGCCGTTGGCGTCCAGGATCGCCTTCACAGCGGTATTCACCGCCGTCGTGCCGCTACCCGCCGCCCCGAGGTTTTCGGTGAGCACGATGCGATCGTCGATCTTGATGTGATAATAATCGGCGGTCAGGTTGAAGCCGCGGAACGGGTTGGCGGTGGCGCCGAGCGAGTAGTTGAGCGACTTCTCGGGCTTCAGCGGCTGCGACCCCAGCGCGCGGGCGACCGCGCTCGACACCGGCAGCGTCGAGATGTCGACCGGCAGGCCGGCGATGAAGTTGGTCGAGGTGGTGGTGAAGAACTGCTGGTGCAGCGACGGCGCGCGGAAGCCGTTCGACACCGACCCGCGAATCGCGAAGCCGTCGACCACTTCGAAGCGCGCGGCGAGCTTGCCGTTCCAGGTATCGCCGAAATCGCTGAAATGCTCGTATCGGCCCGCCGCCGTCACCGTGAATCCGGCGAAGATGTCGGTATCGAGTTCGGCATAGCCAGCGTAGCTGTGGCGGCTGGCATCGGTCGCCGCGGAGGCAGGGAAGCCGGGGAAGCCCTGCGCACCGACCGGCGCCTGGCGGCCGGGGAAGGAGCAGATGCCGCTCGCGGTGGTGTAGACCCCGCCCTGGGTCGAGCAGTTCGCCGCCGTCGTCGTCTGTGCGGCGACGAAGAACGGACCCGCGGCGTAGGACTGCACCTCACCCGGGCGGATCTTGAAATTCTCGTCGCGATATTCGCCGCCGAAAGCCAATGTCAGCGGCTTGGCGAAGCCGACTTCGAATTCCTGGCTGAGATCGAGGTTGGCGGTCAGTTGACCGAATTGCAAACCGCCCGAATCGAACGAGCTTTTGCTGGCCGGGCCGAACGAGGCATTGAGACTGTTTTCGGTCCGATAGTCGAAGCGGTTGTTGCCGTAGACCACCGACAGATCACTTTTGAACCCGCCGATATCGCCTTTTAGTCCTACCGCGATCGAATAATCGCGCAGTTCGGACGCGATGAACGGCAAAAAGCCATCGGGACGCAACGGCACAAAGTTGGCGTTGCTGGGCGTCGCCGACGGAGCGAGGACCGAGTAATCGCGATTGTTCGGCTGCTGCCCCGAGAAACGATAATTCGCAGCCGATCGACCATCGCGGCGCGCATAGGATGCGAAGCTATAGAGTTCGAAGTCGCCGATCGGCATGCCGGCGTTGGCGAAGATCGTGTAATCCTCGGTCCGCGGATCGCCGAACTCGAAGCTCAGGCGGTTGAACGTCGCTTCACGCGGATCGAATGGCGCTGTCGTTGACGTACGATTATACTGCGGGCGGATGTCGTAGCCCGCGCGGTTGGTGTTGTCGCGGTCGCGATATTCGGCGGTGACGTTCAGGAAACCCGGCCCGATCGGCACGCCCAGATTGGCGCCGATCGTCCACAGATCGCCGTCGCGCGCCTTGCGCTCTCCGCTGTAGGTCGCGGCGAGCACGCGGGCGTCGTTGGGGTCGAGGCCCAGCGTCACCGCCGACAGCTCGGGCACGCCGTCCAGCGTGGTCACGTATTTGCCGTAGCTGACCGACGCCTTGCCGCCGTGGTTCGCGCGCTTCAGCTGGATGTTGATGACGCCGGCGATCGCGTCGGAGCCATATTGCGAGGCGGCGCCATCGCGCAACACCTCGACCCGCTCGATCGCGAGCGCGGGGATCGAGTTCAAATCGACCGCCGCCGATCCGCGGCCCACCGTGCCGTTGACGTTGATGAGAGCGGTGACGTGGCGGCGCTTGCCGTTGACCAGCACCAGCGTCTGGTCGGGAGCCAGGCCGCGCAGCGATGCCGGGCGGATGACGTCGGTGCCGTCGGCGATCGACGGCTGCGGGAAGTTGAACGAGGGGACGAGCGTATTGAGAATCTTGTTCGTCTCACCCAGGCCCGAGGTCGAGAGCTGCTCGCTGGAGATCACGTCGATCGGCACCGCGCTGTCGGCGACGGTGCGGTTCGCGGCGCGCGTGCCCGTGACGACGATCGTATTCTCGGGCGAATCGTCGGGCACGCCGTCCTGCGCGGTCGCGCCCGGAACGGGATCGGCGACGGGCGGCGTCGCCGCGGTCTGGGCATACGCCGGCACGGCCAGCGCGAGCGCCGAAACCGACAAGGTGAGCAGCGTGGCGATCGAACGGCGCATCTTGAACCCCCAAATTTGTAATTCCGGCACCCCAACGCCGGTATCCCGCGCAACCTTATTCCAATGCACAAGCGTAACAAGATAGGTCGCCGCGCGATTGCGGCTTTCGGACCGCCCTGTTGCCGCGCCGCAACACAGGCCGGCGCGCGCCACGGTGGTTGACAGTTCGCCCCTGTCTGCGTAACTGCCCGCCTTCATCCCGGCCGGCATTGCTGGTACGGGGGATTAGCTTTGGATGAGAGTTTTAACGCCATGTTCGCAATCGTGCGCACGGGCGGCAAGCAGTATCGCGTTGCCGCAGGAGACAAGATCGTCGTCGAGAAGATGGACGGCGATGCCGGCTCGTCGGTGACCCTGGGCGATGTGCTGCTCGCGGGCGAGGGTTCGGACCTGAAGTCGGTGGCCGGCCTGACCGTCGCTGCCGAGATCGTCGCACAGGCGAAGGGCGAGAAGGTCATCGTCTTCAAGAAGCGCCGCCGCCACAATTATCGCCGCAAGAACGGCCATCGCCAGAACCACACGATCCTGAAGATCGTGTCGATTGGTGCCGTCGAGGAGAAGAAGGCCAAGGCCGCTCCCAAGGCGAAGAAGGCCGATACCACGACCGAAGCCCCCGCGGCCCAGGCGTAAGTCTCCAGACGTTCGAAGAGAGTAGATACTCATGGCACATAAGAAAGCAGGCGGTTCTTCGCGCAACGGTCGCGACTCCGCGGGCCGCCGTCTCGGCGTCAAGAAGTTCGGTGGCGAAGCCGTGATCGCGGGCAACATTATCGTGCGCCAGCGCGGTACCCGCGTGTACCCGGGCGCCGGCGTCGGCATGGGCAAGGATCATACCCTGTTCGCGCTGACCGACGGCCGCGTCCTGTTCAAGGATGGCAAGCTGGGCCGAAAGTTCGTCACCGTAGAGATGATGGCCGAAGCGGCCGAATAACGGGCGACCGACCGGGTTGCCCACCAGGGCGACCCGGGGTTCCACGACGGAACCGGTACAAGGGAGACGGGTCGCCCCGGCTCCCTTTTTTCTTGCTCCCTCCCCCAACTGCGGTGTCGCCGAGCCGTCACGATCCTGTGGCAGCGGACCCGCAACGACGAGGAGAGTGGACATGTTCGCAAGAACCCCGCGGCTGACGCTCCGGCCCGGCTGGATCGAGGATGCGCCCGAGCTGGCGCGCGCGGTCGCGCATGAAAGCGTGGCGATGAAGCTCGCGCGCCTGCCCTGGCCCTACGGCCTCGCCGATGCCGAGGCGTTCCTGTCGATGCCGCATGCCGCGGGCGAAGCGGCATGCCTGATCTTCGCGCACGACATGGGCGTCGCGCCCCGGCTGATCGGCTGCGTCGGGGTTCACCACATCGATAGCGTGCCAGAAATCGGCTATTGGCTGACCCCCGACGCCTGGGGCCGCGGCTATGCGACCGAGGCGGGCCGGGCGATGCTGGGGATCGCGCGATATGCGCTCGGGCACCGGCGGCTGGGCGCGCACCATCACCTCGACAATCCGGCGTCGGGCCGGGTGCTGCGCAAGCTGGGCTTCGCGCCGACCGGCCACATCGCTCCGCGCGAAAGCCGCGCGCGCGGCGTGAGCGTGCCGAGTGCCAGCTACACGCTGGCGCTGGACGGCGACGACAGCGACATCCCGCGCATGGCGGCGTGACCGGCCCTTCGGGTTCGGCTCACGCCGCCAGACGCGCGGCAGCGAAGTCGCTATCGACCAGGCCGATCAACGCGCGGTCGTCGTAGTTCCACGGGTGGAAGCCCGGCAGGAAAAACGCGATCCACGCGCCCAGGATCTTGCGCGCCATGCCCGGCCGCCCGAACGCATAGCGAAACAGCCGCCACTTCACCCCCGCGCCGGTCAGCCCATCCTGCGCGAGAAGGTCGAGCATGCCGACCGTGCGCCCGCGGAAAAACTTGGATGTGGTCATCACCATCACGAACGACTTCACCCACCAGCGCCGGAACCGCGGCCAGTCGCGCGTCGCGTGCCGCCAGGTGTCATAGGCGACGCCCTTGTGCTCGATCTCCTCGATCGGATGCCACCGCCACAACGCGACCGCTTCCGCATCGCCGCCCTCCAGATGCGCGGGGTTCGCGACCAGCTGGTGCGCCAGCATCGCGGTGAAATGTTCGAGGCACATCGTCGCCGCCAGGCTGGCGATCGGCGGGCGCCCCTTCGTCAACGCGATCTCGCGATCGACCCGCGATTCCAGTCGCGACGTATCATAGCCTTGGTCGGTGACATGGCGGTTGAAAGCGACATGCTCCCGAGTGTGGATCACTTCCTGCTTCGTGAAGGCCGCAATCTCTCCGGCCAGGCGCGGCGGGGTGCCGTCGCGAAACTTGCGCACCGAATCGATGAAGAACCCC
This sequence comes from Sphingomonas donggukensis, assembly GCF_023674425.1. Taxonomy (NCBI): domain Bacteria; kingdom Pseudomonadati; phylum Pseudomonadota; class Alphaproteobacteria; order Sphingomonadales; family Sphingomonadaceae; genus Sphingomonas; species Sphingomonas donggukensis. Next base: position 737,829 of record NZ_CP098401.1, on the reverse strand, counting down.
TCGCCCTTCGGAAACGTCACCGACAGCGCGTTGTAGAACGCGGTCGCGACGGGATCGTCGTTCAGCCACCAACGGCGATAGCGCCCGCCCCGCCCGAAGCGGACGTCGCGCGGGGTGATCGTCAGATCGGCGGGAGTCTTTGCGTCGGGCAATGTTTTCCTCCAGATACGGAGCAATGAATAGTCACTACTTACATTTATGTCAATAACGCTGCGCAGACGCCTGAGCCCCGCCGAGTCGCGCGATGCCGCGCTGGATGCCGCGCGCGCGCTGCTGGTCGAGGACGGGCCGCAGGCGGTGACGCTGAAGGCGGTGGCGGCACGGATCGGGCGGACGCACGCCAATCTGCTCCACCATTTCGGGTCGGCAGCGGGTCTCCAGCGTGCGCTGATCGCCAGCATGGCCGACCGCATCGTCGGGCGCATCGGCGAAGCGGTGCTGCGCGCCCGCGCCGGCGACCAAGATCCGCGCGAAGTGGTCGAGCTGACCTTCGACGCCTTCGACCAGGGCGGCGCCGGGGCGCTGGCGAGCTGGATGATCCTGTCAGGCAACGAAGATGCGCTCGACCCAATCCTGAATGCGATCCACGATTTGGTCGACGAGCTGGTCGAGAGCCATGATTCCAAGGACCTGCCGATCCATGAGGAAACGCTGCAACTGGTGCTGATGGCACTCGGCGACGCGCTGCTCGGCGGGCCGATGGCGAAGGCGCTGGGCCTGCCGCGGACGAAAGCGCGCGACCTGGCGATCCGGGCGCTGATGGCCGGACGCAGCCACGGCTGACGCTGCGCGGTGCGGGCTCAGCCCGACCGCAACAGCCCGACCGCCGCATCGCGTTCGAACAGGTACAGCGCCGTCCGCGCCGCCTGCCCGCGCTCGCCACGCAATCCGCCGTCACGGTCCACCAACAACCGCGCGTCGCTGTTCGCCTCTGGCAGCAGGCTCGCGATCACGTCCGGCGTCGCCAGCCGGAACACCATCTCGCCCGACTGGCGCGTGCCGAGTAGCTCGCCGCTGCCGCGCAGGCGCAGATCCTCCTCGGCGATGCGAAATCCGTCATTGCTCTCGCGCATCAGCGCCAGCCGCGCGCGCGACGTTTCGCTGAGCGTTCCCCCGCGCAGCAGCAGGCACACCGACCGACCCCCTCCCCGCCCTACGCGTCCGCGCAGCTGGTGGAGCTGGGCCAAGCCGAAACGATCAGCGTGCTCGATCACGATCAGCGTCGCGTTGGGCACGTCCACGCCGACCTCGATCACCGTCGTCGCGACCAAGACGCCCGCGTCGCCACGCGAGAAGCGCGCCATCACCGCGTCCTTGTCCGGCCCCTTCATCCGACCGTGGACCAGCGCGACGCGGTCGCCGAACCGCTGCGCCAGCGTCGCCGCCCGCGCCTCGGCGGCGGCGAGATCGCTCTTCTCGCTTTCCTCGACCAGCGGGCACACCCAATAGGCCTGCCCCCCGCCCGACAAATGGCGAGCGAGGCCGTCCACCACCTCGTCCATCCGGTCCTCGGAAATCACCCGCGTCTCGATCGGCTCGCGGCCGGGCGGCATCTCGTCCAGGCGGCTGACGTCCATCTCGCCATATTGCGCCAGCGTCAGAGTGCGCGGGATCGGCGTCGCGGTCATCACCAGCAGGTGCGGCGGACGCTGCGCCTTCGCCTGCAGCATCATCCGCTGAGCGACGCCGAAGCGGTGCTGTTCGTCGACCACCACCAGCCCCAGCCGCTTGTAGGCGACGGCCTCCTGAAAGATCGCGTGCGTCCCGATCAATATGTCGATCTCGCCCGACGCGACCCCCATCAGCGTCGATTCGCGCACCCGCCCCTTGTCCCGCCCGGTCAGGATCGCGACGCGCACGGGCAGGCCGGACAGCTGGCGCGACAGCGTTTCGTAATGCTGGCGCGCGAGGATTTCGGTCGGCGCCAGCAAAGCCCCTTGCGCGCCCGCCTCCACCGCGATCAGCAAGGCCATCAGCGCGACCAAGGTCTTGCCCGACCCGACATCGCCCTGCAGCAGCCGCAGCATCGGCTGGCCTTGCGCCATGTCGCCCTCGATCTCGCCCACCGTGCGCGACTGCGCGCCGGTCGGGGCATAGGGCAGCTTCAGCGAGTCGCGCAGCCGCCCGTCGCCGGCCAGCGGCACGCCGCGCTTGCTCCGCGCCTCGCCGCGCACCAGCAGCAGCGCGAGCTGATTGGCGAACACCTCGTCATAGGCCAGACGCGCGCGCGCCTTCGTATCGGACGGATCGGCGTGGATCGCCGTGAGTGCCGCCTTCCAGTCGGGCCAGTCGTGCTTGGCCTTCAGGCTCGGCTCGATCCATTCGGGCAGGTCGGGCGCGCGCTCGATCGCCTGTGCGGCGAGCGCGGCGATGCGTTTCGAGGTGATCCCCTCCGACATCGGATAGATCGCGTCGCGGCCCCCGCCCTCGGGCGCCTCATCGAGCGGAAGGGCATAGTCCGGGTGGACGATCTGCAATTCCTGGCCGTACTGCTCCAGCTTGCCCGACACGCGGCGCGGCTCGTTCAGCGGCAGCAGCTTCTTCACCCAGCCGCTCGCCCCGCCGAAAAAGGCGAGCGTCACGTGGTTACCCTTTTCATCGACCGCCTGCACCCGCGACGGGCTGCGCGGGCTGCCGCCCATGCGGTACGACACAGGCGTCAGGGTGATCGCGATCGTCTGCCCGACATCGGCCATGTCGAGCTCGTCGCGCGGCAGGCGATCGATCCAGCCGGTCGGCAAATGGAAGGCGACATCCACGACGCGGCGCAGCGCCAACCGCTCCAGTGGCTTTGCAAGGCCCGGCCCCACGCCCTTCAGCGACGTGACTTCGGCGAACAGCGGGTTGAGGATGTCGGGTCGCATGGCTATCTCGCCCCTCTAACCCCAGCCGACGCGCTTCCCAAGCGCCGTCGGCCAATTCCGCGTGGACGACGATGGATCGCGAAACCCGCCTGAAACGCCTGCGCTTCCGCGCGTGGCACCGCGGCACCAAGGAAGCCGACCTGATGATCGGCGGCTATGTCGATGCCCGCGCGGCGACTTGGAGCGACGCGGAGATCGCGTGGTTCGAGGAGTTCCTGGAGGAACAGGACGTCGACATCATGGCTTGGGCGATGGGCACGCAAGCCGTGCCCGCGCGTTGGCTGGGACCCATGCTGGAGGCGATGACGAAGCTGGATTTCGTACCGCGACCGTGATTGCGGAAGGCCCGTCCTTAGCCCTCTTCCCTTGGAGAGAGGGTTGAGAGAGGGGAAGGTGTCTCACCGAGACCAACGCCCGCGGAACACCCCTCTCCCAACCCTCTCCCCACCGGGGAGAGGGCTAAGACGAAGAACCTCATGCCCGACCTCAAGACCATCCTCTCCGAGACGAAACCTCTCACGCTCTCCGGCGTCGCGACCGGGTTCCAGCCAGTCCTGCTCGCCGACATCGCGCGCGCTGCCCCCGGTGGCGCCCTCTTCATCGCGCCCGACGAAGCCGCCATGCGCAGCATCCAGGCGACCGCACCGTTCTTTGCGCCCGAACTGGAGGTCGTCGCTTACCCCGCGTGGGACTGCCTGCCCTACGACCGCGCCTCGCCGACGCTGCGTGTAATGGCCGAGCGGCTGGCCGCGCTCCACCGGTTGCAGCAGCCGACGAAAGCGCCGCGCCTGCTCGTCACCACCGCCAACGCCGCCGCGCAGCGCACGCTGACGCCGTTTCGCATCCGCAACCTCGTCGCGACGCTGGCGCCGGGCGAGCGTATCTCGCGCGACAAGCTCTCCGCGCTTCTCCAGGCCAACGGCTATGTCCGCACCGAAAGCGTCGCCGATGCCGGCGAATTCGCGGTGCGCGGCGGCCTGGTCGACCTGTTCCCCTCGGGCGCGGAAGCCGGGCTGCGGCTCGACTTCTTCGGCGACGAAATCGAGACGGTTCGCACTTTCGACCCCGGCGACCAGCGCACGACCGGCAGCGTCAAGGGCTTCACCCTGCTCCCCGCCTCGGAAGCCCTGCTCGACGAGGAGAGCATCAAGCGGTTCCGCGCACGCTATCGCGAGACGTTCGGCGCGACCGCGACCGGCGACCCCCTGTACCAGGCGGTCAGCGAGGGCCGGCGGCTCGCGGGCATGGAGCATTGGCTGCCGCTGTTCGAGGAGCGGCTGGAAACGCTGTTCGATCACCTGCCCGCCGACATGGTCGTCGTCCGCGACACTGCGGTCGCGGCGGCGGCGGAGGCGCGGTTCGAGGCGGTGACAGATTACCACGCCAACCGCATGCGCGCAGCCGGGTCCGAGCCGGGCAGCTACCGCCCCCTTCCCGCCAACGCGCTGTACCTGACCGCCGGCGAATGGGCGCAGCACCTCGCCGACGCCCCTGCCCATGTCGCGACGCCGTTCCACGAGCCCGAGAGCGCGACCGTGCTCGACTTCGGCGTCGACGGCCCGCGCGATTTCGGTCCCGAGCGCAGCGGCGGCGCCAATGTATACGAGGCCGTCGTCGATCACCTGAAGCGGGTGAAGAAGGATGGGCGCAAGGCGATCCTGGCCAGCTATTCGGCGGGCTCGCGCGATCGGTTGAAGGGCCTGCTCGAGGATCACGGCCTGACCGGCCTGCGTGAAGCGGAAACATGGCAACAGGCGCTCGCGCAGGGCGATGGCGGCGTCGCGCTTGCCGTGCTGCCGCTCGACCACGGTTTCACTGCGCCGGACGTCGCGGTGCTGACCGAACAGGACATGCTGGGCGACCGGCTGGTGCGCCGTGCCAAGCGCCGCAAGTCTGCCGACGCCTTCCTCGCCGAACTCGCCACGCTGTCGCCGGGCGATCTGGTCGTGCACGTCGACCACGGCATCGGCCGTTACGAGGGGCTGACCCAGGTGCCGGTGCAGCGCGCCCCTCACGACTGCGTCGCGCTGAGCTATGCCGGCGGCGACAAACTCTACGTGCCGGTCGAAAATCTCGAAGTCCTGACCCGCTATGGCGCGGGCGAGGAAGGCGCTACGCTCGATCGTCTCGGTGGCGAGGCATGGCAGCGCCGCAAGGCGAAGATGAAGGAGCGCATCCGCGAAATCGCGGGCGACTTGATCGCCACCGCCGCCGCCCGCGCGCTGCGCCCCGCCGATATCGCCGAACCCGACGATTCGGGATTCGCCAGCTTCGTCGATCGCTTCCCGTACGAAGAGACCGAGGATCAGGCCCGCGCGATCGAGGAAGTGCTGGCCGACCTGTCCGCCGGCAAGCCGATGGACCGGCTGGTCGTCGGCGACGTCGGCTTCGGCAAGACCGAGGTGGCGCTGCGTGCCGCGTTCGTCGCGGCGATGGCGGGGTTGCAGGTCGCGATCGTATGCCCGACCACGCTGCTCGCGCGCCAGCATTTCAACAACTTCGCCGCCCGTTTCGAAGGCTTCCCGATCCGCGTCGGGCGCCTGTCCCGCCTGGTCCCCGCCGCCGAGGCGAAGGCGACGAAGGAAGGCATCGCCGACGGGCAGGTCGATGTCGTCATCGGCACCCACGCGCTGCTGGCCAAGGGCATCGGCTTCAAGCGGCTGGGGCTCGTCGTTGTCGACGAGGAACAGCGGTTCGGCGTGACCCACAAGGAACGGCTGAAGGCGCTGAAATCCGACGTCCACGTCCTGACGCTGACCGCGACGCCGATCCCGCGCACGCTCCAGATGGCGATGTCGGGCCTGCGCGAGTTGTCGGTCATCCAGACGCCTCCGGTCGATCGCCTGGCGGTGCGCACCTACGTCATGCCGTGGGATCCGGTGGTGGTGCGCGAGGCACTGTTGCGCGAACATTATCGCGGCGGGCAGAGCTTCTTCGTCACCCCGCGCGTCGCCGACCTGCCCGACGTCGAGGAATTCCTGCGCGAACAGGTGCCCGAAGTCCGCTACGTCGTCGCCCACGGCCAGATGGCGCCGACCGAGGTTGAGGAGCGCATGTCCGCCTTCTACGACAAGAAGTTCGAGGTGCTGGTGTCGACCACCATCATCGAAAGCGGCATCGATATCGCGTCCGCCAACACGATGATCATCAACCGCGCCGACCGCTTCGGCCTTGCCCAGCTCTACCAGCTGCGCGGGCGCGTCGGGCGGTCGAAGACGCGCGCCTATGCCTATCTGACGACCCCGCCCGAGCGGATGATGACCGCGGCGGCGGACAAGCGGCTGAAGGTGCTGTCCGACCTCGAGTCGCTTGGTGCCGGGTTCCAGCTCGCCAGCCACGACCTCGACATCCGCGGGGCCGGCAACATGCTGGGCGACGAACAGTCGGGACACATCAAGGAAGTCGGCTACGAACTCTACCAGTCGATGCTGGAGGAGGCGATCCTGGAGGCGCGCGCCGGCGGCAAGCTGGAGCGGGCGACCGGGTTCAGCCCGCAGATCACCGTCGATGCGCCGATCCTGATCCCGGAGGACTATGTCCCCGACCTCGACCTACGCATGGGGCTCTATCGCCGCCTGAACGACATCGACGACAAGGGCGGACTGGAGGCTTTCGCCGCCGAGATGATCGACCGCTTCGGCAAACTTCCGCAGCCGACCGACAATCTGCTGAAGCTCATGGAAATCAAGCTGAACGCCAAGTCGGCGTGCATCGCCAAGCTCGACGTCGGGCCGAAGGGCGCGCTGGTCGCGTTTCACGAGAACAACTTCCCGAATATCGATGGCCTGCTCGCCTATGTCGGCAAGCTGGGCGAGGTCGCGAAGCTGCGCCCCGACCACAAGCTGGTCATCAACCGCGCCTGGGCCGATCCGCTCGCGCGGCTGCATGGCGCGCTGCAACTGTCGCGGGGGCTGGCGAAGGCCGCGGGCTGAAACATCTGAAACGGAACCGATTCTAAGGATTTGCTTACCCGGATCAGGCTATCGTGCGACCGGCGCGAGGTGGCAGCATGTTCGAACGGTTTCGCAAACGAGAGTCGCGAGCGGCAGTCGAGGCCCTGCCCGGCGCCGAGACACCGGATTTCGCGGTGGCGGCCACCCGCGCCGACGTCATCGCCCTGCTGCACGCGGTGGCCCGCGACCTGGCCGGGGCGGACGGCATCACCGTGGTCGAACGGCGCGGTGACGAGATCGAATATCTGACCGAGGACGCGGTCGCGCCGCTGTGGTCGGGGCATCGCTTTCCGGTGCGAAGCTGCGTCACCGGCATGGCGATGATCGCCAACGCGCCGATCGTGATCCCCGACATCGCGACCGACCCGCGCGTGCCGCTGCACCTCTACCTGTCCACCTTCGTTCGGAGCATGGCGGTGTTCCCGATCGGCCATGACGCGCCGACGATGGCACTCGGGCTGTACTGGCGAACCACCGGACCCGCGAGCGACGCGGCGCTGGCGCGCATTGCCGACCTGGCGCGTGCGGCCGGGGACGCGCTGGCCCGCGTCGAAGCGAGCCCGCGCGCGGCCTAGCCCGCCACCAGCCGCGCCAGCGCCACGCTGTCGAGCGGAGGCGCGCAAAGATAGCCCTGGTACCAGGCGCACCCCTCAGCGGCGAGCGCATCGCGCTGGTCCGCGGTCTCGACCCCCTCGGCGATGATCGCCATGCCGAGCGACCGCGCCATGTCGATCACGCCGCGCACGATCACCCGGTCGCGCGGTGCCGCGACGATGCGGCGGGTCAGTGCCCGGTCGAGCTTCAGATAGTCGATGGGCAGCGCGCTGAGATACGCAAGGCTCGAATAGCCGGTGCCGAAATCGTCGATCGCGATCCGGCATCCGGCCTCGCGCAGGACGGCGAGTTCGGACGCCGCACCGGCAAGATTCTCGATCAGCGCGCCCTCGGTCACCTCGATCGTCACGCGCTCGCGGGCGAGGCCGCTGGTGTCTATCCGGTCGAGCAGCAGGTCGACGAAGCCGGGCGCGGCGATGTCCGCCGCGGCGACGTTCACCGCGACGCGCAGGTGCGCCAGCGTCGCCGGCCACCGCGCCGCCGCCGCGAACGCGCGGTTCTGGAGGTAGGAGGAAAGCGGCACCGATCGCCCGCCATGCTCCGCCGCGGCCAGCAAAGCCTCCGCCCCGACCTCCCCCAGCCGCGGGTGGTGCCAGCGCGACAGCGCCTCGACGCCGACGATCGCGCCGGTGTCCAGCGCGACCTGCGGCTGGAACAATATCTCGATCTCGCCGCGATCGAGCGCCTGCGACAAATCGCCCGCCAGCGCCGCGATCGAGCGCGACCGGCGCGGGAACACGTCGCGCAGCGCCGCGCCCGCATCGGGCACCGACCCCAAAGGCTCGACCAGCGCGTGGATGCGACCGCTGCGGGCGTCGCGCTGCAGGTGCTGGACGACGCGGCCCACGCCCGCCAGATCGTGCGCGAAGGCGGCGGTGCCATGCGCTTCGAGGCGGCGCAGCGCATCGCGCAGCAGGCCGCGCACATCGCCATCGAGCGCCGCGAGCGCCCGCCCGGGGGCGGTCCCGCCGGGCAATCCGACCGCCCCGGCCAGCGCCTGCGTCAGCTGCAGCGAGCGCGCGGCATGATCGTATCGCCAGCCGAGCGGGTCGGCGGCCGCCGCCTCGCTCACCCAGCCGCCCGACACGCGCCGCGCGTGGCGATCGGCGAAGCGCAGCGCCTGGACCAGTTCGATCTCGCGCATCGGGCTCGCCAGGAAATGGGTCGCCCCGGCGTCGTAGAAGTCGGTGAGCGCGCCGGCATCGTTGCGCGACACCAGCACCAGCATCGCGCGGCCCGCCGCCGTCACGCTGCCGCCGATCGCGCGCGCCGCCTCCAGCCCCTCCGTAACCGCGCCGCGCGCGTCGATCACGACCACCGCTGCGCCGCTCGCGGCCAGCCTGCGCTCCAGCCCCTCGCCACGCCGCGCCGCCACCGCGCGCCACCCGGCAAGCGCGACCGAAGCCGCCAGCTCGTCGCGCTGGCGGAACGACAGGATGAACACGGGGCGGGCGGCGGTTGCGGGCACGGCGCCCTTGTCGGGCAAAGTGGTGAAGAAAGACAGCATCTCCCGCGCCCTTGTTAACGGCGGTGCAAAGTCCTAGCTCTCGCGCATGTCGGAACCTGCGCCGCTCATCGACCGCCACGGCCGCACGATCCGCTATCTGCGCGTGTCGGTGACCGACCGTTGCGACCTGCGCTGCCGTTACTGCATGGCCGAGCAGATGACGTTCCTGCCGCGCGCGAAGCTGCTGGCGCTGGAGGAAATCGCTATCATCGCCGAGCGGTTCATGGCGCGCGGCGTGCGCAAGATCCGGCTGTCGGGCGGCGAGCCGCTGGTGCGCCGCGACATCGGCGATCTCGTCCGGCGGCTGGGCCGGCACGTCGGGCACGGCCTCGACGAGCTGACGATGACCACCAACGCCACCCAGCTGGCCGAGCACGCCGCCGCGCTCGCCGATGCCGGCATCCGCCGCATCAACGTCAGCCTCGACAGCCGCGACCCCGACCGGTTCCGTTTCATCACGCGCCACGGCGACGTCGATCAGGTGCTGGGCGGCATCTTCGCCGCGCGCGACGCGGGGCTGGCGGTGAAGATCAACATGGTCGCGCTCGCCGGGCTGAACGAGGACGAGATTCCGTCGATGCTCGCCTGGTGCGGCGACAACGGCTTCGACCTCAGCCTGATCGAGACGATGCCGCTGGGCGCGATCGACGAGGACCGCACCGACCGCTTCGTACCCCTGACGCGCGTGTTCGAGGCGTTGTCTGAGCAGATGACGCTGACCCGCGATTCCTACCAGAGCGGCGGGCCGGCGCGTTACTGGCGGACGCCGTGGGGCACGCGCCTCGGCGTCATCTCGCCGCTCACCGCTAATTTCTGCGACGGCTGCAACCGCGTGCGCCTGACGACCGAGGGCACGCTCTATTCCTGTCTCGGCCACGACGATCATGTCGACCTGAAGGCGGCGCTGCGCGACGGCGGGATCGACGCGCTCGACGCCGCGATCGACCGGGCGTTGGCGATCAAGCCGCGCGCGCACGACTTCCGCATCGACGCCCCCGCGCCCGCCGTCGCCCGCCACATGAGCGTCACCGGCGGATGAGCGATTTCGCGCGTCGCGCCCTCGTCGCGTCGAACACCCCGCCTGCACAGGCCGCCGCCGCCGACCTGCGCGACACCTATGACTGGGTGCCGATCGAGGAGGCGGACCTGATCGTGGCGCTGGGCGGCGACGGCTTCATGCTCGACACGCTGCACGCCATGCTCGAGACGCGGCGCAGCGTGCCGGTGTTCGGCATGAACCTCGGCACGGTCGGTTTCCTGATGAACGAGTGGCGGCTGGCCGATCTCGACCACCGGTTGGCCCGCGCGAAGCCGTTCCGCGTGTCGCCGCTGACGATGACCGCGACGACCATCGCGGGCGAGACGCGCGTGCTGCCCGCGATCAACGAAGTATCGCTGCTGCGCGAAACTCGCCAGACCGCGAAGCTGCAGGTGACGGTCAACGACCGCGTCGTCCTGCCCGAGTTGGTGTGCGACGGTATCCTCGCGGCGACCCCGGCTGGCTCCACCGCGTACAATCTGTCCGCCAACGGCCCGATCCTGCCGCTCGGCTCGGCGCTGGTCGCCCTCACCCCGATCAGCGCGTTCCGCCCGCGGCGCTGGCGCGGCGCGATCCTCCCTGAAAAGGCGCGAATCGGCATCACCGTGCTCGATTCGGAAAAGCGCCCGGTCAGCGCCGTCGCCGACCAGCGCGAAGTCCGCGACGTGGCGCAGGTCGATATCGCCATCGACCACCTGCGCGACCTGACGCTGATGTTCGATCCCGAACACGCGCTCGACGACCGCATAACGATGGAACAGTTCGTCGCGTAGCGCAGCCTGCGACACGCTGTCGCAGGACTCGCGCAAGCGCGGCCGGCGCCGGTCACGGCGTCCGACGACAAGCCCGTCTGAAGGGCTTGCAAAGCCCGCAGCCGCTGCTTATTAGCGCGCCTCCACCGAGTTCCCTGATAGCTCAGCGGTAGAGCTCTCGACTGTTAATCGAGCGGCCGTAGGTTCGAATCCTACTCAGGGAGCCAGTGGTTTTTCCCCCACATCGCCGACACCGACGCACCGTCTTGCCGCGGGGCGGCATCGCTGCAATGGTCGCGGCCATGACCGATATCGACGCCTTCATCGCGGGCCTGCCCAAGGCCGAACTCCACCTGCATATCGAGGGTAGCCTGGAGCCGGAACTGATGTTCGCGCTCGCCGAGCGGAACGGCGTCGCCATCCCCTACGCGTCGGTCGACGAGGTCCGCGCGGCCTACGACTTTTCGAACCTGCAGGACTTCCTCGACATCTATTATGCCGGGGCCGACGTCCTGCGCACGCGCCAGGATTTCCACGACCTCGCGCTTGCCTATTTCGACCGCGCCGCCGCGGACGGCGTCGTCCATGCCGAGATTTTCTTCGATCCCCAGACCCACACCGCGCGCGGAATCGCGTTCGACACGGTGATCCAGGGGTTGCTCGACGGCATGGCCGCGGCGGAGGCGAAGCATGGCCTGACGTCGAAGCTGATCCTGTGCTTCCTGCGCCATCTGTCGGAAGAGGAGGCGTTCGCGACGCTGGCCGAGGCGGAACCCTGGCTCGATCGCATCGCCGGGGTCGGGCTCGATTCGTCCGAAGTCGGCCACCCGCCCGCCAAATTCGCGCGCGTATTCGCCGCCGCGGCGGGCAAGGGGCTGAAGCGCGTCGCCCACGCCGGCGAGGAAGGCCCGCCCGAGTACGTCCACGAAGCGCTCGACCTGCTCCACATCGACCGGCTCGACCACGGCAACCGCAGCCTCGAGGATGCGGCACTCACCGCCCGCCTCGCCCGCACCGGCATGACGCTGACCGTCTGCCCGCTGTCGAACGTGAAGCTCTGCAACGTCGCATCGATGGACGTCCACCCGATCGACGCGATGCTGCGCCAGGGCCTGCGCGCGACGATCAATTCCGACGATCCCGCCTATTTCGGCGGCTACGTCGGCGAAAACTACCGCGCCGCCGCCCATGCCCGCGGCCTGTCAAAGGACGATCTGACGATGCTCGCGCGCAACAGCTTCCTCGGCTCATTCCTGCCCGATGCCGACGTCGCCGCGCATCTGGCAAAGCTCGACGCCTATGTGGAGCGCAGCCGGTGATGCCGACGCTGACGCCCTACACTCACGACGCTTTCCTCGCCGCGGTCGACACGCTGACCACGCGACTGGCGGACGACGACTGGGGCACGACCCTGCTGGTCGGGGTCGGGCGCGGCGGGCTGGTGCCGGCGGTGTTCCTCAGCCACGCGACCGGCCTGCCGATGGTGTCGATCGATTTCTCGACCCCGATCCCCGAATTCAACGCCGCGCTGATCGAGGCGCTGGCCGCGCGCACCCGCCAGGGCGAGCGGTTGCTGTTCATCGAGGATATCAACGATTCGGGCCGCACCATCGCCGCCATACGTGCGCAGCTGGATGTCGCCGGCGCCGACGCCGCCAACGCGCGCTTCGCGGTGCTGCTCGACAACGCGATCTCGGTCCAGCGGGTCGAATATGCCGCCCGCACCATCGACCGGACGGTGACGAAGGACTGGTTCGTCTTTCCATGGGAAGCGGTCGCGCCCGACACTGCGATCGTCGAGGATGCCAACGCCGTGCCCGAACGGATCGCCTGATCGGTTCAGCGTGCCGACAGCCATGATTTGTTACGGGATTTCAGAAACTTCGCATGCGAGGACACAATGGCGTGACCGCGCGTTGCAAGATCGAATGGGTGACACGGTCCGCGTGTTGCCTGCTGGAGGCAGATATGTTTGCTAAGTCCATGAAAAACAGCCGCAAGGCCTCGGTACTGACTGCAGTGGCCGGGGCAACCCTGCTGGCGGCCTGCGTCGGCCCGACCCCTTATCGCCCGGCGACCGGGCAGGGGTTCAACCGCACCGGCTTCACCGATCAGCAGATCGAGCGCGACCGCTACCGCGTCACCTTCGCCGGCAACAGCTACACCGACCGCGAGACGGTGGAACGCTATCTGCTGTTCCGCGCAGCCGAACTGACGCTGTCGCAGGGCGCCGATTATTTCGTGCTCGCCGACCGCGACATCGACAAGCAGACGCGGACGTATACGTCGCCGGGGCTCGGCGGTTTCGGTGGCCCTTATGGCGGGTTGAACGGTTTCGGCTATTGGGGTCCGTCGTGGCGCTACTATGGTCGCGGCTACGGCTGGCGCGGCTGGAATGCCTGGGGCGGCGACCCCTTCTGGGATCGCTCGGTCGATATAACGACCGTGGAGCGGTACGAGGCGTCCGCGGAAATCGTGGTCGGTCGCGGTCCGAAACCGGCGGGCAATCTGCGCGCGTTCAATGCCCGCGACGTGGTCGACCGGCTGGGCCCGACGATCCGGGTGCCCGAACAGCGCCGCTGATAGGGCAGCCCCAAACAGAAAGGGCCGGGGATCGCTCCCCGGCCCTTTTTCTTTGTGCTCGATCCGCGCTCAGACCAGCGCGCCGTGGCAGTGCTTGTACTTGTTGCCCGATCCGCATGGGCACGGCGCGTTGCGGTTCACCACGCCTTTCCAGCTTTCCGGATCCTCACCGATCGCGGTCCCGTCGGGCTGCGGGATCGACAGCGGCGGCAGCGTCTGGGTGAGCAGTCCGGCGCTGCCCGCGTCCCAATCCGCCGAATTGTCCTCGCCGGAAAACGGATCGATATGGCTGGTGATGAAGTCGGGCAGATCGGGCAGCGCGCCGAAGTCCCCGAAATCCTGCGGCTGTACGCGGAACTGCGCAAAGGCGAGCGTCCGCGTCACATCCTCGCGGATGTTGCCGAGCATGCGCTCGAACATCGCGAACGCTTCCTGCTTGTATTCGTTGAGCGGCGTCTTCTGCGCATAGGCGCGCAGGTGCACGACCTGACGCAGCGCATCGAGCATCGCCAGATGCTCTTTCCAGTGATGGTCTAGGTTCTGGAGCAGGATCGACTTTTCGATCCCCGTCCACGTCTCTGTATCCAAGTCCTTCGCTTTGGTATCGACCACCTCGTCGGCCTGCGTGCGGATGCGCTCCTCGACGATCTCGGGATCGATCGCATCCTCCAGCAGCCAGGCATCGACCTGCGGCTCGACGCCCAGGATCGTCGATGCCTTTTCCTTCAGCCCCTCGACGTCCCACTGCTCGGGATAGCTGCCGACCGGACAGGCATCGCCGACGATCGCGTTGACCGTCTCGGCACGCATGTCGACCACCACGTCGCCGACGGTGTCGGCATCCATGATGTCGGCGCGCTGCTCATAGATGACCTTGCGCTGGTCGTTCATCACGTCGTCGTATTCGACGACCTGCTTGCGGATGTCGTAGTTGCGCGCTTCGACCTTTTTCTGCGCAGTCTCGATCGCCTTGGTCAGCCACTTGCTGCCGATCGCCTCGCCATCGCCGATGTTGTTGCGCATCATCTTCGCGAACAGCGTGTCCGGCCCGAAGATCCGCAGCAGGTCGTCGTCGAGGCTGAGGTAGAAGCGGCTGAGCCCCGGATCGCCCTGACGCCCCGAGCGCCCGCGCAGCTGGTTGTCGATGCGGCGGCTTTCGTGCCGCTCGGTACCGAGCACGAACAGGCCACCGGCGGCGAGAACCTCGGCCTTTTCGGCAGCGACCTCTGCCTTGATGCGGTTGATCGCGGCCTCGCGCTCGGCGCCCTCGGGCGTCTCGGCCAGCTCGTCGTTGATGCGGAATTCGAGGTTGCCGCCCAGCTGGATGTCGGTGCCGCGGCCCGCCATGTTGGTGGCGATCGTCACCGCGCCCTTGCGTCCCGCCTGCGCGACGATGTGCGCCTCGCGCTCATGCTGGCGCGCGTTCAGCACCTCGTGCGCGACGCCCTCCTGGCGCAGGAATTCGCTCAGCATCTCGGACTTCTCGATCGAGACGGTGCCGACGAGCACCGGCTGGCCCTTCTCCGCATGCTCGCCGATCCGCTTGGCGATCGCGCGGAACTTGTCCTGCGTGTCCTTGTAGAACTCGTCCTCCTCATCGACGCGCTGCACGGGCACATTTGTGGGGATGGTGACGACGTTCATCTTGTAGATGTCGTAGAATTCCGCCGCTTCGGTCGCCGCGGTGCCGGTCATGCCGGCAAGCTTCGGATACATGCGGAAATAATTCTGGAAGGTAATCGACGCGAGCGTCTGGTTCTCGGGCTCGATATCGACGCCTTCCTTCGCCTCGACCGCCTGGTGCAGACCATCCGACCAGCGCCGCCCGTCCATCATGCGGCCGGTGAACTCGTCGATGATGATGACCTTGCCGTCCTTGACGATGTAATCGGTGTCGGCCTTGAACATCTTGTTCGCGCGCAGCGACTGGTTCAGGTGATGGACGACCTGCGTGTTCTCGAAGTCGTACAGGTTCGCGCCCTGCAGCAGGCCCGCGGCCTCCAGCATGCGTTCGACATTCTCGGTACCGTCCTCGGTCAGGATGACGGACTTCTGCTTCTCGTCCTTTTCGTAATCGCTATCGGCCAGCTGCTTCACGACGGCATCGACCTGCATGTACAGCTCGGACTTGTCGTCGGTGGGGCCCGAGATGATGAGCGGCGTGCGCGCTTCGTCGATCAGCACCGAATCGACCTCGTCGACGATCGCCATCGCGAACGGACGCTGCACCATCGCCGCACGGTCGTACTTCATGTTGTCGCGCAGATAGTCGAAGCCGAATTCGTTGTTGGTGCCGTAGGTGATGTCGGCGGCATAGGCGGCGCGGCGCTCTTCATCCGACAGGTTCGGCACGATGACGCCGACGGTCAGCCCCAGGAACTTGTAGACCTGCCCCATCCAGCCGGCGTCGCGCGCCGCCAGATAGTCGTTGACGGTGACGACATGGACGCCCTTGCCCGGCAGCGCGTTGAGATAGACCGCGAGCGTCGCGACCAGCGTCTTGCCCTCACCGGTGCGCATCTCGGCGATCTCGCCGCGGTGGAGGACGATGCCGCCCACCATCTGCACATCGAAGTGCCGCATGCCGAGCACGCGCACCGCCGCCTCGCGCACCGTCGCGAACGCCTCGGGCAGGATCGCGTCGATCTTTTCGCCATTCTCCAGCCGCTCGCGGAAGCGAAGCGTCTGCTGCGACAGGTCGTCGTCCGACAGCGCCTGCAGCTGCGGTTCGAACGCGGCAATGGCGTCGGTGACCGACTTCAGGGACTTGACGTAGCGGTCGTTGGACGAGCCGAACAGGGATTTGGCAAAGCCGCCGAGCATGTGGGAATACCTTCGGATACGGGATGCGCGGCCACGCTGTCGGGCCCGCGGAAAATGTCGAAAATGGCGTGGAGGCCCCGACGGGGCGAGGCGTCTATTCGCGCCGGCGCTCGGGCGTCACGCGCGGCGCCACGCGGCGCGCGAAGCCGAGGTCGAGCGCCAGCGGTGCCGGCGCGACATAGCCATCGGGGCGCGACACAGCGACCGGTATCACGGTGTTCGCGACGACGGTCACCGCCGCGACCGCGCGTCTCGCCTCCACCGCCGGCACGCGCGCATCGACCGGGCGCGACAGGCCCGTCAATCCGCACAGCATCGCGGTCAGGAGGAGAAACAGGTCCAAGCGCACTTTCCGTCAGTCGAGCCGCTGGCCATAAATCTGGCGAGCGCCCTCGTCTAACTATTTCGGCAGGGAAACGCTCCCGATCAAGGGCGTGGGCACCGCCGCGTTCAATCGATGAACCGCGTGGTCGTGGACGACCGCATCGTCCGGACGGCACGCACGGGCTTGCCGTTGCGGACGTGGCCGCCGTCCACCTTCTGCCCGATCGGCGCCTGGGCACAGGGGTCGAAGTCGGGCGACGGCCTCACCACGACGCGGCAGGCCTCGATCCGGCCCTCCGCATCGCTCGTCACCTCGAATTCGGTGACGCTGTCGGGGAACTTCGCGGTCGTTATCTCGATCGGCGCCGCCATGTCGGGCATTCTCCAGAGGACGCGCCGGGTGTAGCTGGTCTGCGTCTTCGCGGGTTTGAACCGGCCCCGCGTCACGATCGCCGTGCACGCCGCCCTGTCCAGCTCCTCCGTTCCGCTGCTGGACGTCACATCGCAGGCCACAGGGCGACCGTCCGTCCCGACCGTCAGGCGAACGGCGACGGTCCCTTCCGCCCCGGCCTTGATCGCGCTTGGCGGATAATCGTCCTGGGTCAGCCAGTTCGAGGCGTCGCCGTCAGGCACCGCCGTCGGCAAATTCGTGGCAACCTGAAGCGCAAGTGCAAGCAACAGCATCGTTATTCTCCCCCGCGCCGATGGCTATCGCCCAGCCACCCGTCCCGCAAGCCCGCGATTGCACGGCGAGGCCGAGGAGCTATTGAGGCAGGCATGACGCGCTCCCCCCTCGCCCCCGCCGCCCTGCCCACGCTGCCCGACATCGCCGGCGTCACCCGCCGCGTCGCGCGGGCACGCTACAAGGCGTGGGACCGCTGCGACCTGACCTATGTCACGCTCAATGAAGGCACCGCGGTCGCGGGGGTGCTGACGCAGAGCAAATGCCCCTCGCCCGAGGTCGAATGGTGCCGCCGCGCGCTGGTGCTGGGCAAGGCGCGGGCGCTGGTCGTAAATGCGGGCAATTCGAACGCCTTCACCGGCGACCGTGGGCGCGCCGCTGTGGAGGCAATCGCCGCGCGGACCGCCGCGCACCTCGGCTGCGCCCCTTCCGACGTCTTCGTCGCCTCGACCGGGGTGATCGGCGTGCCGCTGCCGATCCACAAGGCCGAGGCCGGGCTCGACGCCGCCTTTGCCGCGGAGCCGTGTTCGTGGGAGGCCGCCGCCGAGACGATCATGACCACCGACACCTTCGCGAAGGTCGCGACCACCAGCGCGATCGTCGGCGGCAGGCAGGTCGAACTGGTCGGCATCGTCAAGGGATCGGGGATGATCGCGCCCGACATGGCGACGATGCTCGGCTTCGTCTTCACCGACGCCGCCGTGTCGCCCGCCTTCCTGCAAAGGGCGCTGTCCGCCGCCAACACCAAGACCTTCTCTTGCATCACGGTCGACAGCGACACGTCCACCAGCGACACCGTCCTCGCCTTTGCGACGGGGGCTGCGGGCAACGCCGAACTGGCGGACGAGGACGACGACGGCGCCGATGCGTTCGTCGCGGCGCTGGCCGAGCTGTGCATGCAGCTCGCCCACCTGGTCGTGCGCGACGGCGAAGGCGCGCAGAAGCTGATCGCGATCACCGTCGAGGGCGCCGAAAGCGACCGTTCCGCACATGTCGTCGCGATGAGCATCGCCAATTCGCCGCTGGTGAAGACCGCGGTCGCCGGGGAGGATGCGAACTGGGGGCGCGTGGTGATGGCGGTGGGCAAGGCGGGCGAACCCGCCGAGCGCGACAAGCTGTCGATCCGCTTCGGTACGACCCAGGTCGCCGAACACGGACTGGCGGTCGTCGGCTATGACGAAGCCCCGGTCGCGGCGCATCTGAAGGGGCGCGAAGTGGAGATCGGCGTCGACCTCGGCCTCGGTGATGGCCGCGCGACCGTGTGGACCTGCGACCTGACGCACGGCTACATCAGCATCAACGCGGACTACCGGAGCTAGGCAAGGCGGAGCCACACCACTCCGTTCGTTTCGAGCGAAGTCGAGAAACTTGATCGGAGCGCCGTAGCCCGTTTCTCGACTTCGCTCGAAACGAACGGAAGGAAGGTCAGGCCGCGCGCAAATCCGCCAGGAACGCCTGAGTCTTCGCGGCCAGCGCCTCGACCTGGCTCGCCATCTCGGCGCTCGATCCTGCGACCTGCGCGGTGCGATCCCGCGTCGCCTGCGATGCGCGCGCGGCGGCATCGACGCCTGCGCAAAGCTCGGCGGTGCCGTGGGCGGCGACGCGGGCGTCGGCGTCGATCGATGCGGTGACGCGCGCCTGCTCGCTGGTCGCCTCGGCGATGGCGGCGGCCAGCGTGGAGACGGAACCGACCTGCCCCAGGATCGCGTCGATCACTTGTGCGACCGCGGTGACGCGGGCCTGCATCGTCGCGATCTGGCGGTCGATGTCGCCGGTCGCGCGCTGGGTCTGGGCGGCGAGCGACTTCACTTCGGTCGCGACCACCGCGAAGCCGCGGCCCGCTTCGCCGGCCCGCGCCGCCTCGATCGTGGCGTTGAGGGCGAGCAGATTGGTCTGGCCCGCGATCTCCCCGATCAGGGCGACGACGGTGCCGATCTCCCGCGCGTTCTCGATCAGCTCGACGATGACTCGCTCGCCCTCACGCGTGCCGTCGGAGACCGCGGCGGTCAGCGCGGCCTGGTCGGCAACGCGCGTCGCGACGTCGCCCACCGACCGCGACAGGATCTCGGCGGTATCGCGCAGCGTGTCGGCGGCGTCGCTGGTCTGGCGCGCGACGCCCGCGACGACCTGAGCCTCGCTGGCGTGGGTGGTGCTGGCTGCGGCCAGGGCGTCGGCGGACCCGCGGGTCTCCCCCGCAGCACGCACCAGCGCCGCGACGGCATCGCCGACCGAACATTCGAAGCGTTCGGCCAGTGCGACCATCTCGGCACGCCGGTCCTCGATCGCGCGTTCGCGCTGGCCCTGCTGCGCGGTCGCCTCGGCCAGCTCGGCGCGGGTGCGCTCGGCGGCGGCAAGGTGCTCCGCGATCTCGCGCTCGCGCGATGCGGCGGCCAGATCGGTGCCCGTGCGGAAATGATCGGTAAACAGCCGCGACTGCGCGAACGTCGCCTTCGCCAGCAGCACGACGAAGATCGCCAGCATCAGGAACACCGACGTCGGCAGGTCGGCAATCACGACGTCGATCGTCACCATCGCCAGCGACCCGGCCAGGAAGGCGAGGCTCGCCAGCGGTAGCGACGCGACGGTCAGCGCGCCGACCGACATGACGCCGGTGAGAACACAGGTGAACAGCAATCGCTCGCTGGTCTCGGCATCCTTCAGCGCGGACGCGATCAGCGCCCCCCAGGCGATCGACGTCGCCAGCGATTGTGCCGCCGCGAACAGGATCGCGCCCCGCGCGTCGGTCGTCTGCCACTGGCTGCGCACGTCGCGCCGCCAGCGATGGAGCGCGATCAGCGACACCGTCAGCAGCACCGCCGCCGCGGCGAGCACGTCGGCGCTGCGATCGGTGGAGGCGACGATGGCGCTGCCGGCGAGCATCGTCGCCACGAATGTCGCGGGATAGCCCTCACGCGCGGCGCGGATCTGCGCGGACACCAGCGCGGTCGGCAGGACGTCATCCCCCCGCCCGAGGCCGAGCAGGCGGATCAACGGTCGCAGTCTGTCGGACACGGAGGCCATTGCCCCCGTGTCGCACAGCTTGGCTAAGGCCGGGTTAACTTCGATTCCGAAACGGTGGCACTGCTGCCGCGCGCGGCGCTCAGGCCAGTTCGCCCTCGAGCCATGCCTTGATCCGGCCCTTGGGCTCGGCCCCGACCTTGGTTGCCGCCGGGGCACCGCCCTTGAACAGGATCATCGTCGGGATGCCGCGGACGCCATACTTGCCCGGCGCGTCGGGATTGTCGTCGATGTTCAGCTTGGCGATCGTCACCTGCTCGCCCAGCTCGTCGGAGATTTCCTCCAGGCTCGGCCCGATCATCTTGCAGGGGCCGCACCATTCGGCCCAGAAATCGACCAGCACCGGCTTGTCGGAATTCAGCACATCGTCGTTGAAGCTGGCGTCGGTGATCTGCTTGGTCGCCATCGGGAATCTCCTTGGAAGTGATGCGTGATCTAAGGTCGGTTCGCTCCCCGCTCAAGCGCGCGAGGGCAAGCTTTGCTCCGTCGCGGGCAAACCGGGCTTGTGCGCGGCGAGCGTCGCCGCCTCGATTTCGAACAGCGCGGGGCCGCTTGCGTACAGCAACGCCGCGCTGACGGCGCGGTCGGGGAAGATCACCGCGAGCGCGGCGGCATAAGCGCCCATCTGGCGCAGATGATAGGGCGGGATATCCGCCGCGGTCGCAGGCACGCGGCGTCCGGTCTTGAAATCGACCACGCGCACCGCGTCGTCGGCCACCACCAGCCGGTCGACCGTGCCCGCGATAACCGATCCGCCGACCGTCGCCGCGATCGGCGCTTCCGCAAGCGAATCCGGCCCGAACAGGTCGGCAAAGCGCGGGTCGGCGATCACGCCGCATACTGCATCGGCGATCTCCTCCCGCGCCGCCGCATCCGCCACCGCGCCCGAATGTTCGAGCCAACGCAGCGCCGCCGCCCGCCGCCGGTCGGGCGCGACCGCGGGCAGCCGCTCGAAAAGCGCATGGATCAAACGCCCGCGCTCGGCGGCGGCGCGCATCGCGGGGGTCGGTGGGGGATCGGCCACGGCATCGTCGCCGATCGCCGAGGGCGCGAGAGGACGCGGCGGGCGCGCTTCCTGCGGCGCCGGCGCGCGGGCCCAGTCGGGCAGCGGCACGGCGGCATCGGCCACCGCGCGTGGGGCGCGGGCCTTGACCGGCAAGGCGGGCGCCGAACCAACGAACTCCCGTTCTCCATCCCCGGCAACGCCGAGCGCGTCGAACGCCCGCGTCGCCGCCGCGTACCAGCTCGCCGCCGGCGCTTCGCCCGCCATCCGCGGCGAAAGCGCGCCGGTCACCACCAGCCGCTCCTCCGCGCGCGTCGCCGCGACGTAGAACAGCCGCCAATGCTCCTCCAATTCGCGCCGCTCCGCCTCCGCGACCACGGCGTCGAGCGGCGAGCCCACCCGCTCAGCCCCGCGCGGGCGGAACACCGGCAGCGCTACGCCCTCCACATCCCACTTCAATATATCGCGGCGGACGTTGGCCGGATCGGCGGTGGCGTCGGCCAGGATCACCAGCGGCGCCTGCAACCCCTTCGCCCCATGCGCGGTCATGACCCGCACCGCATCGAGCGGCGCCGACGGATCGCGCACGATCTCCACATCGCCGCGGTCGAACCAGTCGAGGAAGCGTTGCAGCGACGGCGTCGCATTGCCCTCGAACGTCAGCGCCGCGCCGAGCAGTTCCTCGATCGGATCGCGCGCCTCCTCGCCCAGCCGCGCGAGCAGCTTGCGTCGCCCGTCGAGCGGCCCCGACAGCAGATCCTCCAGAAACCGGTAGGGTGTGGTGAAATCGGCCCGCCCGAGCATGTCGGTCAGCGGTTGCAGCCGCGCCTCGTCCTGCGTCTTGCGCAGGTGCCGCCACAGGCCGCCGCGCTCACGCATCGCGGCGTGCATCAGCTCGTCCTGGGTCCACCCGATCAGCGGCGACACCAGCAGGCTGGCGAGGCTGAGGTCGTCATCGGGCTGCAACACGAAGCGCATCGCCGCCAGCAGATCCTGCACCGCCAGCGGCGCATTCAGCCGCAGGCGATCGACCCCGGCGACCGGCACCCCCTCGGCATACAATCGCGCGACGATCAGCGCGGCCAGGTCGCCGCGGCGCTTGACCAGGATCATCACATCCTCGGGTGCCAGCATCCGCCCCTTGCTGTCGAGCGGCAGCGTGCCGATCCAGCCCTTCACCGCGCTGGCGATCCGGCGGGCGTGGACGAGCGTCGCGTCGTCGACCCAGCCTTCCTCCGCATCGTCGTCGCCACCGGCGACGGTCGGGGTCCATAGCGCGACGCTACCCGGCCCCTCGATCTCGCTGGCGTGCGGTTCGCGCTCATCGACGCCCAGCCCCGGTTCGGGCAGCGCGTCGATCGCGGCGTCGACGAACTCGAGCACCGGGCGGGTCGATCGAAAGCTGCTGGTCAGCGACAGCGGGGTCAGCCGCGGCTCCTCGCGCCCATCCTCGTCGGCGGCGATGCTGGCGCGTTCGAAATGCTGATGGGCGGCGGCGAAATAGATCGGGCTGGTGCCCTGAAACCCGAAAATCGCCTGCTTGTAGTCGCCGACCGTGAACAGCGTGCGGCCCACCTCGCCACGTGCGCCTTCGCCTGCGAAGAATTCGTCGGCCAGCGCGCGGACGATGCGCCACTGGGCAGGGTTGGTGTCCTGCGCCTCGTCGATCAAAAGATGATCGGTCGCCTGGTCGAGCTTGAAGCGGATCCAGTCGCCCATGCCGGGCTGGTCGAGCAGCGCGACGGTCGCGCGGATCAGGTCGTCGAAATCGACGCCGCCCAACCGCCGCTTTGCCGCGCGGTAGGCATCGGCATAGGCGCGGCCCGCATCCAGCGCGCCGGCGAGCAGATCGGCATAAGCGGCGCGGTCGGCCAGTGCGACCAGCTCGGCGCAGCGGTCCCCCAGGTCGAGCGCCATGTCCGCATAATCGACGTTGATCGCCAGCAGCTTGGCCGATGCCTTGCGCGGTTCGCCCTTGCCGGTGCGGAACACGCTGGCGAGATCGGGCAGCGTCGCGGCGCGCTC
This sequence comes from Sphingomonas donggukensis, assembly GCF_023674425.1. Taxonomy (NCBI): domain Bacteria; kingdom Pseudomonadati; phylum Pseudomonadota; class Alphaproteobacteria; order Sphingomonadales; family Sphingomonadaceae; genus Sphingomonas; species Sphingomonas donggukensis. Next base: position 714,641 of record NZ_CP098401.1, on the reverse strand, counting down.
GGCGGGTGCGGCGGCGAGCCAGCGTTCGACCGTCGCGGCATGGCCGGCGCCGGTGGCGGTACCCCAGGCGTGGTTGGCGTCGGCGACCTGGCGCAGCGATTCGACGTCGAACGCATCGTCGCTACAGCCCGCCGCGATTTCCTCCGATATGTCACCGGTCGGCAGGTCGAGCGCGCGGCGCAGCCACGGCTGCACGCCGCTCGGCAACGCCACCATCGCATCCGGTGCACGAGCGCACGCGAGCAGGAACGCCTCCGCCCCGCCCTCGCCCAGCCGCAGGCTCAGCGCGCCGACCGCGTCGACCAGCCGCGTGCGCCCGACCGCTTCCTCATCGACCAGCATCGCCGCCAGCGCCTCGCGCGCCAGCACGACTTCCTCGCGCGCGTCGAGCGGTCGGAAGCCGGGGACCAGCCCCGCCTCGACCGGGAAGCCGGCGAGCAGGCTCTGGCAGAACCCATGGATGGTCTGGATGCGCAGGCCACCGCCCGGCGCGTCGAGGACTTTCGCAAACAAGGTCCGCGCGCGCCGCTGTTCGTCGGGGCCCGACGCCTCGCCCAGCGCCTCGAGGTCGTGGAACAGCGCGGCGCTGTCCGCGCGCACCCACCGCGCCAGCGTCCCGCTGATCCGGCTCGCCATTTCCGCGGCACCCGCCTTCGTAAAGGTCAGGCACAGGATCGCGGATGGATCGACCCCGCGCAGCAGCAGGCGATAGACGCGCGCCGCCAGCACCTGCGTCTTGCCGGTGCCCGCCGACGCCGACAGCCAGACGTGGCGCGTCGGGTCGCTCGCCGCGCCCTGGTTACCGCGTAAGGGGTGGACGACGCTACTCACGGCCATACCATTCGTCGCGGCGCATCAGCTGGTCGTACTCCGAATAGGGCGCATATTCGGGCACCAGCTTGGCGGTGAACGGCGCGTTGCCCGTCAGCCAATGCGCCGCGGCCTCGCCGAAAGCGGCGGCGGCGATGCCGGTGAAGTCTGCAGTGACGATGCGGTCGCGCTTGCCCGCGGGATCGACCGGGGTCGCGACATAGCCGAAGCCGTCGCGGCCCTTGCCCAGCGACCAATATTCGAACGCGCCCGCGGTGCCGCGTACGCCGTCGAACCCGCCACGCTCGGCGATCAACCCAAGCAGTCCGAGTTGCAGGCTGAACCCTGCGCGCACCGCAGCGGCGGTGGGCGGCTTGCCCGTCTTGTAATCGACGATGGCGATGCTGCCGTCGGCAAGGCGATCGAGACGGTCGAAGGTGCCGTTGAGTGTCACGCCGGCGATCGCGATCTCGCCCCGCCGCTCGACCGCTTCGACCTCGCGGCCCTCGGCGCGTATCGCCGTGATCTCGCTGGCGATCCAGTCGATAGCCTCCAGCAACCGCGGTTGCCACAACGCGCGCATCATCGGATGCGCGTCCGCCAGCCACGCGATCGTGCGCCGACGCAGCGTGTCGGGGGCAAGGCCGTCCGCCTCCCACGCCGCCTTCAGGATCGCGTGCACCGCCGTCCCGCGCCACGCCGCGGTCGGATCGGCGTCGACGGCGTCGAGCGCGCGCAGGCGCAGCATCTTCTGGGCGTAGAAGGCGTAGGGGTCGGCCTTCAGCCGGTCGACATCGGTCACCGCGATCGTGCGCGGGCGCAGTGCAGCGGCGGGGACCGGCTCAGGCCGATCGACCGGGGTCGGCACGCCGCCATGATCGATCGCACGCGCCCATGCCGCCAGCCGATCGTCGCGCGCCCAAGCCTCCCCGGCGAGCGCCTGCAACCGCAGCCAGAACCTCGACGCAATCGTGGGCGACCGCGCATCGCGGCGCGCACGGGTCAGCAACACCTGCGGCGCGCCTAGCCCGCTCGCCAAGTCGTGCGCGGCGAGCCCGATGCGGAACTCCAGCCCGGGCAGGCCCAGCTCGGCGCGGATGCGCGGGGCGAGCCACGGGTCGGGCGACGGAATGCCCGGCCACACGCCCTCGTTCAGCCCTCCGAGGACCATCAGGTCGGCGGTCTGCAGCCGCGCTTCGAGCAGGCCGTAGATGGCGAGGCGGGGGTGCCCCCCCTGCTGCGGGCGCACCGCAGTCTCGTCCATCAACGTGCGCAACAGCGCGGGCAGCGACGCGCTCGCCACGACCGGCGGACCGAGTTCGGCGCGGTGCTCCAGATCGGCGATCAGTTCCGCGGCGGCACGCCCCTCCGCGCGCGCCCACACGCCGTCGCCGCATAGCGTCCCCGCGGCGTCGCGCAGGCAGGCGAGCATTGCAGCGAGCGAGCCCTTGCCGTCCGTGAAGCCCGCGGCGAGCGGCTCCAGCAGCGCCTGCACCCCCGGCCAAGCCTCCGCCGCCGCGCCGCCATGTGCGGCGAAATGCTCGGCAAGGCCGGCCAAGCCGATCGGCGGTCGCGGCCCACGGAGCGCAAGGTCTAGGGCACGAACCCCGGCCAGCCATGCGCCGCGATCGGCGCCAGCCGCGACCAGCGGGTGTTTCAGCAATGCCAGCAGCGGCAACGGTGCGAAATCCCCGGTCGCCGCCTCCGCCAGCGCCAGCAGCAGCGTGCCGGGCGGCATCTGTGACAGCGGCTGGCCTGCCGAATCGTCGATCGCGATCCCCCAGCGCGCGCACAGCGCACCTACCCGCCGCGCCAGCGCACGATCGGGGGTGATGAGCGCGCCCGTCCGCCCCGGCGTCTCCAGCACCTCGCGCAGTGCGAGCGCGATCGCCTGCGCTTCCTCCGCCGGTGTCGCCACCTCGATCGCGGCGACCCCACCCAGGTTGCGGTCCCCCCGCGCCAGCGCCGACCAGCCGTGGGTGAAATCCGCGGGCGCAAGTGCGGTTGCAATGGCGCGGCTGCGCGCCGGCGGCGCATCGACTTCCGACGCCGCGCGCCACGTGCGGAATTCCCCGCGCGCGACCTGCATCCGGTCGAGCAGCAGCTTCAGGTGAAACTGCGGGTGCGTGGTCTCGGCCCGCGCCCGTCGCCCGGTGACGGGGTCGGGCGCATGCGGCCCCAGCGCTTCCCACTCGGCATCGCCCATCGCCAGGCCGAGGCCGGGCAGCACGACCATGCCCTTGTCCAGCCCGGCGACGACGCGCAGCAGCCGCGCCACCGCGGGCGCGGCGGAGGTGACGCCGGCGGTGCAGACGAACCCGGCGGGCGGCACATCCCGCCACGCCGCGCCGACGCGATCGAGCAGCCGCGACCGCCGCTCGGCCAGCGCGATCCGCCCGCGTTCGCCGAGTACCTGCGGCCAGCGATCGAGCACCAGCGCGAAACTCGACAGCGCGCGCTCCCAATGCGCCGACAGCCCCTCCGCCAGCGTTACGTCGCGGAGCCGCTCGGGCGCGATTTCCTCGACCAGCAATTGGTCGAGCGTGCGCGCGAGGTCGCCGGCCAGCCGCACCGCCTCGGCTGCGTCGAGCGCCGGATCGGCCTCCTGCACCAGCCGCGCGAGCAGCATGCGGCGTTCCATCGGTTCGATCGCGGGGGGGATCGGTGCGGTATCGTCGGCGGAATCGAACAGCGCGCCGACGCTTTCGTCCAGTTCGGCATCGCCGACCGCGACGATCCGCGGCAGCAGCAGCGCGCCGCCGCTTGCGCGCACGAAGGCGTCGACGATGGCGCGGCGCGCGCGGTTGGTCGGCACGATGACGATGCCGCGCGCCAGATCGGTCGCGTCGCCCCCGAACCGGCGCAGCAATCCCGCGACCAATGCATCGGCGAACGCCCGGTGCGGCGGAATCGAATAGAGCCGAAGCCGCCGGGCCTCAGCCATCGGCCAGCATCGCCTCAGTCGCGCCAATCGCCGCGGGCGTGCCGACGTCGAACCACAGCCCCTGGTGGACAAGGCCATAGGCCCGCCCCGCCTCTATCGCGCGGTTCCAGAACAGGTTGGTGGAGAACGGCCCATCGGGCGCATCGACGATCACGCGCGGGTGGATCATCTGCACGCCGGTATAGACGAACGGCGCCAGCCGCCCCGCCCGCCGCCGCGCGGTGATGCGTCCGTGAGCGTCGAGGTGGAAATCGCCCTTGCCGCCGTGGCTGTGCGCGCGCGCCAGCGGTACGAGCAGCAGCAGCACATCCATCGCGCCGTCGTCCCACGCCGCCGCCAGCGCGCGGATCGCATCGGTCGGGCCGTCGACCCAGAGATTGTCGGAGTTCGCGCACAGGATGGGCTGGTCGCCGAGCTCCGGCAGCGCCTTCACCAGACCGCCCCCGGTTTCGAGCAGTTGCGCGCGCTCGTCCGAAACGACGATCTCGATGCCCGCGGCCCGCGCCCGCAAATGCGCTTCAAGAGCGTCGGCCATGTAATGGACGTTGACCACCGCCCGCTTGACCCCCGCCGAGCGAAGCCGGTCGAACACATGGTCGATCAGCGGCTTGCCCGCGACCTCGACCAGCGGCTTGGGACGGGTCGCGGTCAGCGGGCGCATCCGCTTGCCCAGCCCCGCGGCCATCACCATCGCCGTCTCCGGCACGCGCCCGCCGGGATCGGGCCGGATCGCGAGCGTGCGCGCGGTCATGCGCCGGCGATCACCATAGGGTCGCCGCGCAGATCCATCGGCAGGTGGGCGTCGAACCACGCCTTCACCGGCGCCAACGCCGGATGCGCGAGGTCGCGGTTCAGATAGCCCCAGACGCGCGGGCACAGCCCCGGATAGCGCGGCTTGCCGTCGCGTTGCCACAGGCGGGTGAAGATGCCGACGATCTTCGCATTCCGCTGCGCGCCGAGGACATGATAGGCCGTCACGAAATCCTCGCCCGCGCCGGTGATGCGCAGGTATCGATCGAGCAGCGCCGCCTCCAGATCGGGATGCACGTCGCGCCGCGCATCCTGCAACAGCGACACTAGGTCGTAGGCGGGATGCCCGGCCAGCGCGTCCTGGAAATCGAGCAGGCCCATGCCGCGATCGATCAGCATGAGGTTTTCGGCATGATAATCACGCAGCACCGTCACCGGCGCCTCCGCGATGGCAAGCGGCAGAACCTGGTCCCAAGCCGCGACATAGCCGGCGACATCCGCCTCCACACCGATCGCCGGGCAATACCATTCGGTCAGCAACGCGGCCTCGCGGTGCAGGTGCTCGGCGTCATAGGCGGGCACGTCGGCAGCGGGGTGGTCGCACAGCTGGATCAGTACATCGACCGCCTGCTCGTACAGGCGCAGCTCGCTCTCGGGCGCGGCATCGGCAGTCTCACGCATGCGCGCATCGCCGAAATCTTCGAGCAGGACGAGGCCGTGCTGAAGGTCGCTGCCCAGGATCGCCGGCGCACCGAAGCCGCGCTCGCCCAGCCATTCCGCGACCGCGATGAAGGGGCGCGGATCTTCGTGCGGGGGCGGCGCGTCCATCAGGATCGCGGTGCGCTCATGTCCGACCGCGCGGAAATATCGCCGGAACGACGCATCCCCGGCCAGCGGCAGGATTTCGGCATCGTCCCAGCCGAGGCGGGCGAGAAATTCGGGCGCCGCGGCGGGCGGATTCATGTCGGGGGCCATCGGTCCTCCCATGCCGCGGGCACCTGCGCTGTCAAGGCGCGCGCGCCGTCATCGGCGACGGCCAGCGTCAGCCACAAGGCGTCCCGCCAATATTCCGCGCCAAGCCGCTCGGGCCATTCGACGATCAGCACGCTGTCGTCGCGCGCGTCGTCCAGCCCCAGCTCATCGACCTCTGCCACATCGTCGATGCGGTAGAGATCGACGTGCAGCACGGGCAGCTCCGTTTCGGGCGGGGCGTAAGGCTGGACGATCGCGAAGCTCGGGCTCGGCGCCTCTCCGGCGAGGCCGAGCGCAGCCAGAAGGCCGCGCGCGATGCTGGTCTTGCCCGCCCCCAGCGGCCCCGACAGCGCGATGACGTCGCCGACCCGCGCGACCCGTGCCAATGCCGCGCCCAGAGCCTCGGACGCCTCGGGACCATGCAGGCGTAAAGGGCGCTCCGGCCCGTCCGTCGCGGCGTGTCCCGTCATCCCCGCGGCAATTCGATCGTCACCAGCGTGCCATGCCCCGGCTCACTGACCAGCGCGATCGTGCCGCCGTGCGCCTCAACGAAGCGTTTTGCGAGCGGCAGGCCCAGCCCCAGCGCGCGCTCGCTGCCGCGCGCGATGCGGGTCTGCGCGAATCGATCGAACGCGCGCGCCGCCGCGTCGGCGGTCATGCCCTCGCCGTCATCGGATACCACGATGCGTGCCGCCTTCGCCGTGCCGTCGATGTGCAGCAGAACGCGCCCGCCCGTTCGCGTCCCGTCGATCGCATGGCGCAGCAGATGCTCGACCGCCTCACGCAGCCGCTCGGGATCGCCCGCCACCGATCCCGCGCTGCCCAGCACATCGACCGCCAGTTCGACCCCGCGTGCCCGCGCGGCATGCGCGACCGTCTCGACCGCGGCACCCGCCAGCAACTCCAGGTCGACCGCCGCGCGCCGGCCCGCAGCATCGTCCTGCGTCAGGTCGAGCACGTCGTCGACCAGCACCGACAATCGCTCGACCGAAGCCAGGATCGCCTCGGCATAGGCGGTGCCGCTTTCGCTCAATTCGCCCGCATAGCCGGCGTGCAGCATCTCTGCGAAGCCCTTGATCGACGTCAGCGGGGTGCGCAGTTCGTAGCTCATGGTGGCGACGAACGCGGTCTTCACTTGGTCCGCCGCCTCCAGCGCCTCGTTACGGTCTGTCAGCGCGCGCTCGACGCGGCGGCTGGCGGTCACGTCGATCATCGTGAACAGCGCGTTGCCGTCGGGCAGCGGGACCGCGGCGAATTCGAAGTGCCGGCCATCGGCGAACACGAAGCGCCCGCCACGCTGCACCCGGTCTACCGTCGCCGATCGGATCAGGTCGCCCATCGCGCCTGCGCGCTGCGGGTTCTCCAGCCGGTCCGCCGCCGCCTTCGCCAGCGCATCGATGCGCGGGTGGGTATTGAGGAGCGCCTCGTCGAAGCCCCACAGCAGGCGGAATTTCTGGTTCCATATCTGCAGGCGCCCGTCCGCCGCGAATACGCCCAGCGCCTCGTACAGATTGTCGAACGTCGCGGTCCGCACGCGCAGCAGCGTGTCGCGGGCGCTGGCCAGTTGGACCTGCTCGGTGCGGTCCTCGAAGATGGTCAGCAGGCCGCCGTCGGGCAGCGGCTGTGCGACGACGCGCAGGTGGACGCCGCCCGACAGGTGCCACTGCTCCTCCTCGCCGCCCTCGGTCGAGACGAACCACTCGCGGCGCTCCGCCTTCCACGTCGGGAAGTCGCGGACTTCGGGCACGCGCCCCGCCTCGCGCATGCGCTCCAGCACGCGGTCGAACTCGGGGCGGTCGCGCAGCCATTCGTCCTTCATCGCGAAGATGCGCCGGAACGGCTGGTTGCAAAAGGTCAGGCTGCGGTCGGCGGAGAATTGCGCGACCCCGGCGGACAGGCGGTCGAGCATCGCGCGCTGTGCCTCGCCGAACCGCTTGATGCCGCCGCGCGCCTGCTCCAGATCCTCGATATCGACGGCATAGCCCGCAACTCCGCCGCCGGGCAGCGGCACGTCGTGGATGCGCAGCATCCGCCGCGCACCGCCGATCGTCGCCGGCACCGCCATCATCTGAGGCTGGTCGGTATCGCGCGCGATCGCGGCATTGGCGAGCGGTCCGCCCATCCCCGATCCTTCGACGAGCTCCAGCGCGCGGTCGATCGCGTCTCGGGCGTCGCGCGCCTCGACCGCCGCGACATAGGCCGAATTGACCATCGCCAGCGCCATGTCGTCGTCGCGGTACCACATCGGCATCGGCGCCGCCTCGATCAGGCCCGAGAGCGCATCGAACGCCGCGGTCGCCTCGGCGCGGTCGGCGGCCAGTCGCGCGATCACGTCCTCGCTTTCGGTCGCGTCGGCGAACCACAGCACGACCCCGCCCGGCGCCAGCGCCGCCTCGGGCGCGCGCGCGCCGGTGATCATCAGCTTGCGCGCCGATCCGCGTGCCTGCACCGCCATCTGGAACGGGCGCCCGGCGCGTTGCGCCGCCGCGACATCCTGCGCCAGCGCCTCGGCATCGGCGGGCACCAGCCCCTCGTCATGGCGAGTCAGGTCGGTCAGGTAGCGCGGCTCGACGCTCAGTCCCAGCCAGTCGATCACGCGCCGCGGCAGGTCGATGCGCCCGTCCGCGCGCACGATCGCCGCCTGCGCGGGGGCCTGCGCCAGCACCGCCGCATCGCGCGCCGCCCCCTCGCCCGCCGCCCGAGCCGCCGCCCGCGTCGTCAGCCCGACGTACAGCGCCCAGCCGGCCCCGCCGACGATCAGCGCCAGCACGGCACCGGCCAGCGCAAGCGTCACCGCCGACACGGCAATCACGCGCGCACCGCGTGCAACATCGTCGAACCGGGGACCGGGAAGGAATGGGCGCCGCTCACCGTCCGGTCTCTAGGCGATTTCCCCGACCCACGGGAAGCGCCGCGGCGGCGGCGGGCCATAAAAAAACGGCGGAGCGGCGACCTGCGTCGCGCCCCGCCGTGTTTCATCCGTTCGCCGCTCGGCGACCGGTCGGATCAGTAGCGATAATGATCCGGCTTGAACGGGCCCTCGACCGGCACGCCGATGTAGCCGGCCTGCTTCGGGGTCAGCTTGCTGAGCTTTACGCCGAGCTTTTCGAGGTGCAGCGCGGCGACCTTTTCGTCGAGGTGCTTCGGCAGGACATAGACCTGGTTCTGGTACTTCTCGCCCGCGGTCCACAGTTCGATCTGGGCGAGCGTCTGGTTGGTGAACGACGACGACATCACGAACGACGGGTGGCCGGTCGCGCAGCCCAGGTTCACCAGACGCCCCTTGGCGAGGATGATGATCTGCTTGCCGTCGGGGAACTTCACCAGGTCGGTGCCCGGCTTCACCTCGGTCCAATCGTAGTTCGACAGCGCGGCGATCTGAATCTCGCTGTCGAAGTGGCCGATGTTGCAAACGATCGACATCGGCTTCATCGCCTTCATGTGATCGGCGGTGATGACATCGGCGTTGCCGGTCGCGGTGCAGAAGATGTCAGCGCGCTCCACGGCCTCTTCCATCGTCACGACCTCGAAGCCCTCCATCGCGGCCTGCAATGCGCAGATCGGATCGACTTCGGTCACCAGGACGCGGGCGCCGCCGTTGCGGAGCGACTGGGCCGAACCCTTGCCGACGTCACCGAAGCCGGCGACGCAGGCGACCTTGCCGGCCAGCATCACGTCGGTCGCGCGACGGATCGCGTCGACCAGCGATTCCTTGCAGCCGTAGAGGTTGTCGAACTTCGACTTGGTGACGCTGTCGTTGACGTTGATCGCCGGGAACGGCAGCTCGCCCTTCTTCGCGATCTCGTACAGGCGGTGGACACCGGTGGTCGTCTCTTCCGACACGCCCTTCAGGTTCTTGACGGTCTCGGTCAGGTAGCCGGGGTACTTGGCCACGAACGCCTTCAGCGCGCGCTGGAACTCGACTTCCTCGTCGTTCTCCGGCTCGCCGAGCGTCGCGCCGGCCTCGAGCTTGGCGCCCCACAGTGCGAACATGGTGGCGTCGCCGCCGTCGTCCAGGATGATGTTGGCGGTCGTGCCATCACCATCGGCGCCCCAGTTGAAGATGTCGCCGACGTAATCCCAATATTCGGCCAGGCTCTCACCCTTCACCGCGAACACCGGCACGCCGGTCGCGGCGATGGCGGCTGCGGCGTGGTCCTGGGTCGAGAAGATGTTGCAGGTCGCCCAGCGGACGTCGGCGCCCAATGCGGTCAGCGTCTCGATCAGCACCGCGGTCTGGATCGTCATGTGCAGCGACCCGGTGATCCGCGCGCCCTTCAGCGGCTGCGATGCGCCGAATTCCTCGCGCAGCGCCATCAGGCCGGGCATCTCGGTCTCGGCGATCTCGATCTCGCGACGGCCGAATTCGGCGAGGCTGATGTCGGCGACGACATAGTCGGTCTTCTCGATGGCGGGTGCGGTGGCCACGGCAAAATTCTCCGAAAATCTGGATTGGATGCGCGGCGCCTTAGCGCCTGATCTGCGCCAGATCAAATATAAAGATATCTTTATATGTCGCGCGAGAGGCGAAGCCGCCAACACGAGCAAAGCGAAGTGTTGCAAGCGCGACCGGCCGGCGGCGCCAAAGCGCCGACCGACGAGCACGGAATTCACTTCCGTGCCGACCGCTCCTTACGAATAGGAATACGCCAGCGTCACTTCCCCGTTCGCCGGCACGGTCGCCATCCAGGTCCAGACCCCATCGACCCGTTCCACCGCGCTGGAAAAATCCTTGAGGTTGGTCGCCCCTGCCTGCCCGACCCGCACCTCGACTTTCACCGGAGATGCATTTGCATTGGTCAGCGTAACCGTCGCCCGTGCGTTCGCGTCTGCCGCCTGCGACACCATGACTTGACTGCTCGTCCCGGCGCCAAGGTTGAACTTCTGCCCCGCTGCGGTGTCACCGACCGTCCCCAGCCCGACCACCAGCCGCTCGCCACCGCGACGCTGGTAGATAGCGGACGTGCCCGCGGGCAGCGCGATGCCGAGGCCGCGGGCCGCTTCGTTGCGCATCCGCAGTTCGATCGGAACCGGGCGCGCGGCGAAGTTCGATGGCGCGACCTGCGTGCGATACACCCGCTCGTACGGCACGCCAGACTGACGCAGCAGCGCGACCTGCTTCTGCTGATTGGCCGCCACCGAGACCCGCATTGGCACGCGGTAGAGTTTCAGGTCGCCCAAGTCTTCGGGCGGTGGCGGCGGCGGCGGCGGTGCGGCCATCATCGCCGGCGGCGGCGGGGGCGGTGCGCCCTCGTAGCGCAGGCGGCTGCCGGTCACGACGATATCCTCGGCGCTTTCGAAGCTCTCGTCGGGCAGGTCGGACGTCGTCGTGCCCAGCGGAAAGCATTGCAGGCTGAGCGGCGCGGTGGCGGCGCGATAGGTCTGCACGAACCGCCGCTCCAGCCGCCCCGCGACCGCGCTGACCTCGGCATTGGCCAGCGTCTGCGCATTGCCGTTGGCCAGCGTCATCCACGCGAACAGATCGAGCGTACGGCCATCGGGCGCGATGTCGGCGACATAGCTGGCCGCCCAGTCGAAATCGCTGGTCAGGTACGACAGGGTGACGCGGGCGGTGGTCGCGCGCGGGCTGCGGGTGACGACGCTCAGCACCGGTTTCGCCGACAGCCCGGCGGGGATGCCGGCATAGACCGGCGTCTCGGGCAGGCCGGAGCAGCGCAGCGCCTCGATCCCTGCCGCGGTGCGCAGGATCACCCCCTGTGCCGGACCGGCGACGATGACCGCATCCTCCTCCCGCACCGCGCCGGTCGCGCGGTTGGTGCGGCGCAGGGTGACGTGCCGCCCGAGCGTGCCGTCGACCAGCGCCGCTGGCGACAGCAGGCGCGCGTCGCGGTTCTTTTCGATCGTCCCGCCGGGGAGGCCGCTGATGACCGCGCTGACCGGGATGATCCCCTCGGTCACGCCCTCGAACCGCACGGTCGATACCCCCGCGGGCAGGCGCACCGTACGGGTTTCGGTGACTAGCGCGAAGCCTTGCAGATATTGCAGGTCCATCGCCTGCCCCGCGCGGCGATAGGGGTTGCGATAGATGGTGACCGCGATGTTGGTCGGGGCCGAAGCTGCGATCGCGGGCGGCGGTGCATCCTGCGCACCCGCCGCCTGCGGTGTCGCCAGCACCACGGCCAGCGCGAGCCCGCGCCGCATCAGAACCGCGTGTCGAACGTCGCGGTCACCGTCGCCGTGCCGTTGGCGGGCACCGCGACATGCCACACCGCGGTATTCGAATCGCGGCGCTCGCTCTTCTGGCTTTCGGACACGATGCGATTGTCGACCCATGTCCAGTCGAGCCCCGACTGGACCAGATCGACCGTCACCGCGCGGTTGCGCGCGTTGGTCAGCGTGTAGCGCATCGCCGTGCGCCAGCGGTTGCCGCCGAGGCTCGTCCGCGTCTCGACCACCGGCAGCACCTTGACGTCGAAGGCGTCGCCGGTGCGCAGCGAGATCCGCGACCCCTGCGGCGTGTGCTCGATCGCATTCTCGCCGGTGAATTGCGGCTGGCCGCGCTGGTCGCGGACATAGACGCGGACGGTTCCCGCCGGCAGGGCATCGCCCAGGCCACCCGCGCGGGAGTTCGCAAAGCGCAGCATCGAGCCCGCGCTCACCGGCTCCTTCGCGCTGTTGAGCCACGGGTTGACGAATTCATACCCCGAACTCGCCGCCGCGCCCTTCACGTCCAGAAAGCTGACCTGCTTGGTCTGCTTGTCCGCGATCGTCGTGCGCTCGGCGAGGGGGTAGATGTAGAAGTCGCCGAGCTGCTCGCGGCCCGACGTTTCCGTCCCCCCCTGACGCAAGGGACGCGAAACCCGGCGCCGCGGCGGATAGGAGTTGTACTGGTTTTCCTGATCGACCGACGCGACCTCGCCTGCCACCAGAAGCGTCCGCGCGGCATTGAAGGTGGTACCCGTCGTGTTGCGCAGCGTCACCCACCCCTGCACGTCGATGACCCCGCTCTTCTCGTCGAACAGCGCGACATAATCCGCCTGCCACCCGAGCCCGCGAGTCAGGTACGACAGCGTGGCGGGACGGGCGCCCGCGCGCTCGCTCGCGAGCGTCACCGACAGCGTCGGGCTGGCGCGCAGGTTCGGGGGTATCTTGTCGAAGACAGCGCGCACCGGCAGGCCGTCGTCGCGCAGCACCTCGATCCGGTCGCCGATCTGCATCACGACACCGCCGTTGACCGCCAAGATCTTCGCCCGCTCACGCGTTTCCGCTCCGGTCGCGGGATTGGTACGCACCAGCGTGATCGTCTCGCCGACCGCATTCTGCATCAGACTGGTGGGGCTCAGCAGGTCGTAGTCGAAATTCTGCTCGACGATCGCGCTGCCGCCGGCGTCGAGTGATACCGTCTCGGGGCGAATCTGCGCGCTGACATCGGGGAACGACTGGCGCGAGGTTCCGGCGGGCAGGGTCAGCTGGCGAATGTCCTGCACCAGCGCGACGTCGTTGGTGTAGATGGTGACCGACAGGTCGCCCTGCGCCGACCCGGCGCCCGGCGCAGCCACCTGGGCAAGCGCCGCGCCCGGCAGCATCAGCAGGCAAGCTGTCAACGAATTCCGGATCATAGCGCGCGGTCCTCCCCGATTTTCGACCGGAGCATGGCGCACGCCGCGCCGAACCGCAACGGGCGCGGCGTCAGGCGTTGCCGGTCGTCGTCGCCAGCAACCGCGGGTCGATGCCGGCGCCGGCGAACCCCGCTTCCCAGCGATGCTCGGCCTCGGTTTCGAACAGCAGCGCGTCGTCGCCGGGCAGCGTGAACCAGCCGTGACGCGTCATCTCCTCGTCCAGCTGCCCGGCACCCCAGCCGGCGTAGCCCAGCGCCGGCAGCCACGCCGTCGGCCCCGTGCCCGCCGCGATCGCCTTCAGCACATCATGCGTTCCCGACAGCGACCAGCGCCCGGCGACGTCGATCGTGTCACCCCCGCCCCAATCGCGCGAATGCAACACAAAGCCACGTCGCGGCTCGACCGGACCGCCGTAATGCATCGGCACGTCGGGGGCGGCGCCGGGGTCGATGTCGAGCTGTTTCAGCACGTCGTGGAAGCTGATCGATTCGAGCAGGTGGCCGACGCCGATGCCCAGCGCCCCGTCCTCGTCATGGCTGCACATCGCGATCACCGATCGTTCGAACCGCGGATCGCCGATGCCGGGCATCGCCAGCAGGAACTGGCCGGTCAGAAAGCGCGTGGTCTCCATGACCGGCACCATAGTCGATCGCGAGCGCGTCGCCACCGCTTGAAAATTCTGCTGCGCCGTCCAGATGGAGCGCGAACCCGCCGCGCCACCCGTGCCGGGACAATCAGGAGCATTTCAATGACGATCAAGGTTGGCGACCGTATCCCCAGCGTCGGCTTCGCCAAGGCGACCGCCGATGGCCCGGAGGGCGTAAGCTCGGACGATTTCTTCGCCGGCCGCCGCGTCGCGCTGTTCTCGGTCCCCGGCGCCTTCACGCCGACGTGCTCGGCCAAGCACCTGCCCGGCTTCCTCGACAAGGCGGCGGACCTGAAGGCCAAGGGCGTGGACGAGATCGCCTGCACCGCGGTCAACGATGCGTTCGTGCTTGGCGCGTGGCGCGACCATAATAACGCCGGCGACGCGGTGACGATGCTGGCCGACGGCAATGGCGACTTCGCCAAGGCGACCGGCCTGACGATGGACGGGTCGAAGTTCGGCATGGGTACCCGCGGCCAGCGGTACTCGATGCTGGTGAACGACGGCGTCGTCGAGCAGCTGAACGTCGAGGCACCCGGCGAATTCAAGGTGAGCTCCGCCGAGCACATGCTCGAGCAGATGTGATCCGAACCGGTCGGGGTGGGTTCGCCAGCCCCGACCGGTACCGCGTGGCGTGGCGTGGCGACGGAACTTCGTTACGCTGCCGTTGGTTGGACGCCCGACTGTTTCGAAAGGGAGTTTCCGATCATGGCCGATTACAACACGACCACCGACACGCTGACCGCCGAGCCAAGCACGCTCGACAAGCTGACCGGCACGACCGCCGACGACCGCGACGAGATGGTCGCCGAGGCGCAGAAGACGCTCACCAGCGCCTATGAAACCGCGGTCGAGGCGGTGAAGCAGAATCCGAAGACCGCCGCCGCCATCGCCGCCGGTATCGCCGCGGCAATTGCCGGTGCAGCCTACGGCGCCAGCAAGCTCGGCAGCACCACGCCGAAGCCGCGCCGCGCGCCGGCGAAGCGTGCGCCCGCCAAGCGGACCCCGGCTGCCAAGAAGTAAATCCCGAACGGCGCCGGGCGTGATCGTCCGGCGCCGCTTTCTTGCAAGAGCCTGCGCGCAGCCCGCGGGAGTCTTGCCAGCGTAACGATGTCGCCCTACCCCCCGTAGATGACCAACGCTTCCGACATCGTCGCCGAACTCGATCGCCTTTATCTCGCCTCGGTCGCCCGCCTCAAATCGGCGCTGACCCAGTATCTGACCGACGGCACGCCGCCGCCCGCCGAAAGCCGGTTCGACGGATCGTTCGCCTACCCCGAAATCCGCCTCACTTTCCGTGCAGGCATCGACAAACCCGCGCCGCTCCGCTCTTTCGGGCGGCTGGTGACGCCGGGCGAATATGCCATCAGCGTGACGAAGCCGAGCATGTTCGCCGACTATCTGATCGAGCAGCTCGACCTGCTGATCGAGGATTACGACGTCGAGGTTCGCGCTTCCGAGGGACGTCAGGAAATCCCTTTCCCCTACGTGCTCGATCCCGGCCACGCGCTGGCGCTCGACGAAGTGTCGGCGCTCGACCTCGCGCGGCATTTCCCCGCAACCGAGCTCGCCCACATTGGGGACGAGATCGCCGACGGCAAATGGGAATCGGTCGACGGCATCCGCCCGCTGGCGCTGTTCGATGGCTTGCGCACCGACTTCAGCCTCGCGCGCCTGCGGCACTATACGGGCACGCCGCCGGAGCATTGCCAGCGATACGTGCTGTTCACGAACTACCACCGCTACGTCGATGAATTCGTCCGTTGGGGCGCGTCGCAGCTGACGCCGGGGTCGCGCTTCACCGGGCTCTCGGGCGCGGGCGGGATTGTCATCACCTCGCCCGATGAGGTCGACCGGATCGCCGGTGACAACAGCGCGTGGCGTCGGCACCAGATGCCGGCCTATCACCTGATGGCGGAGGACGGCACCGGCATCACGCTGGTCAACATCGGCGTCGGCCCCTCCAACGCCAAGACGATCTGCGACCATCTGGCCGTCATGCGGCCAGAGGCGTGGCTGATGATCGGGCATTGCGGTGGCCTGCGTCCGTCGCAGCGCATCGGCGACTACGTCCTCGCCCACGCGTACCTGCGCGACGATCATGTGCTGGACGACGTGCTGCCGCCGGAAATCCCGGTGCCCGCGATCGCCGAGGTTCAGGTCGCGATGGCGAAGGCTGCCGCGACGGTGTCGGGCCAGTCGGGCGAGGAGCTGAAACGCCGCCTGCGTACCGGTACGATTGTCACCACCGACGATCGCAACTGGGAACTGCGTTATTCGCAGTCGGCGCTGCGCTTCTCGCTCAGCCGTGCGGTCGGCATCGACATGGAATCGGCGACGATCGCCGCGCAGGGCTATCGCTTCCGCGTTCCCTACGGCACGTTGCTGTGCGTGTCGGACAAGCCGCTTCACGGCGAGTTGAAGCTGCCCGGCCAGGCCAACCGCTTCTACGAACGCGCGATCAACGAGCATATGCGAATCGGCATCGAAACCTGCGAGGAATTGCGGCGTGAGGGGCCGAAACTGCACAGCCGCAAGCTGCGCGCGTTCAGCGAGCCGCCGTTCCGGTAAGGCTTGCGGGCGGCTGATTGCGGGCGCGGCGGAACCCTTTCGCACGCCAGACGATTTGCTTGCGAAACGAATTTTCGATTCGGAGCATGACGATGGCCCAGCCGCCCAAGACGCCGACCCCGACGCCGCCCCGCCGCAAGGCCGCAACGACCCAGCGCAAATCGTCGCGCGCGACCCCGCCCAAGGCGGAGGGTGCAACGGCTCCGGCGGCGCCCGCTACGGCAAAGCCCGCGGCAACGAAGCCCGCGACGGCGCGCAAGGCTCCGGCCAAGCGCACGACGGCGGCGAAGAAGCCCGCGACCCGTGCCGCGGCGCCGAAGCGCGCGGCGCCCACGACCGCGCATTCGCTGAAGGCGACCGCGACCACCGCGCGGCGCTCGGTAGCGCAGCGCACGACCAACGCCGCCAAGGCCGTCGCCGATTCCGCGCCCGCCAAGCTGGTCAGCGACACCCGTGAGAAGATGGGCGACCGCAATTTCTTCACCGCGATCCTCGCCGGCGCCGCCGCGATCGGCGCAGCGATCGGCGGCATCCTCTACGCAGTCCGCGACGGCAATCCGGATGCGCCGGGAAAGGCGGGCGGACCGGATACGGCGTCGGAGCGCAAAGACTGATCGTTCAGGGGCGCCTGCTCCACCTTCAAGGTGCTCCCGCGGAGGCGGGAACCTAGTGCCCCAAACGTCACCGCCTGCGACCCTGGGCTCCCGCCTTCGCGGGAACACGGGGGGCGCTCTAGCAGGGGCGCCACTCGCGCTGCGTTCTTGCAGTAATGGCCGAGACAATAGCGCCCCGGCCGCCCTTGCTCCCGCGCAGGCGGGAGCCCAGAGCCCCATACGTCACCGCTCGCGACACGGCCCCCAAACCTACGCGGGCGCACGAGCGGCCAAGGGGCGAGCCGCACGCTCGCCCCCTGCACCCTCACCAGCCCTGCGGCTTGCCCTTGTTCTGCTGGTCGAGCCACGTCTTCAGCGGCGCGAAATATTCGACCAGCGCCTTGCCCGACATCTCGCGCGTGCCGGTGAACGCCTGCAGCGCATCCGGCCACGGCTTGGACTGGCCCATCTTCAGCATGGCATCCAGCTTCGCGCCGACCGCCTTGTTGCCGTAGAACGAGCAGCGGTGGAGCGGCCCCTTCCAGCCGGCCTGCTTGCACGCCGCCTGATAGAACTGGAACTGCAGCAGACGCGCCAGGAAATAGCGCGTGTAGGGCACGCCCGCCGGAATGTGGTATTTCGCGCCCGGATCGAACTTCGTCTCGTCGCGCGCGACCGGCGGCACCACGCCCTGATATTGCAGGCGCAGCGCGTTCCAGCCGGCCTCGTAATTCTCTGGCTTGATGCTGCCGTCGAAGACGCGCCAGCGCCACTTGTCCATCAGCAGGCCGAACGGCAGGAACGCGACCTTGTCCATCGCCTGCCGCAACAGCAGCCCGATATCCTTGTCCGCGCTCGGCACCTTCGCCTTGTCGAGCAGGCCGATCTGCACGAGGTAATCGGGCGTGATCGACAGCGCGACGAAATCGCCGATGGCTTCGTGGAAGCCGTCGTTGGCGCCGTTCAGATACAGATACGGCTGCGTATTGTACGCGCGCTGATAGTAATTGTGGCCGAGTTCGTGGTGGATGGTGACGAAATCGTCGCCGTTCACCTTGATGCACATCTTGATGCGCAGATCATCCTTGTTATCGACGTCCCAGGCCGAGGCATGGCACACGACTTCGCGGTCGGCAGGCTTGGTGAACTGGCTGCGCTCCCAGAAGCTCGTCGGCAGCGGCGCCATGCCGAGCGACGAGTAGAAGCCCTCGCCCGCCTTCACCATCTTGCGCGCGTCATAGCCCTTGGCGGTCAGCAGGTCGCCGGTGTCGAAGCCCAAGTCGCCCGCCCCCTTGGGCGCGACGATGTCGTAGATGTTGCCCCATTCCTGCGCCCACATGTTGCCGAGCAGGTCGGCGCGGATCGGACCGGTTTTCGCCTGAACGGCGTCACCGTACTTCTCGTTGAGCTTCCAGCGGGTGTAGGTGTGGAGCGCGAGGTAGAGCGGCTCGACCTCCTTCCAGAGCTTGTCGGTCAGCGCGGCGAATTCGGCGGGCGGCATGTCGTAGCCCGAACGCCACATCGCGCCGACGTCGCTGTAGCCCAGCTCGACCGCGCCCTTGTTGGCGATGCCGGCCATCGTCGCATAGTCCTTGCGCATCGGCGCGCCGACATTGTCGTGCCAGCTGACCCACATCTCCTTCAGCTTGGCGGGGTCGCGAGTGGTGCCCATCGCCGCTTCGATATCGCTGCCGTTGATTGGCTTGCCGTCGAGCGTGCCCTTGCCCTTGCCGTAGAGCGAGGTCATCCGCGTCGATGCCTCGGCGAGCGCAGTCGAAGCGCCGGCGGTCGTCGGTGCGGGCAGCGTGATCGATCCGCGCAGCAGGTCGAGCTTGCGCTTCGTGTCGGGCGACAGGCCCGGCGCCTTCTGGAACTTCGCGGCGTCCAGCGCATAGCGGACCTGCAGATCGGTCAGCTCCGCCGAATCCTTGGCGACAAGCGCGTCGGTGTCGTCGGTGATGTAGGTCGCGTTGACCCACTGGATGCGCGCCGAATCGACCCCGCGCACGGCCATGTATTTCTCGACGTCGGCGACGAACTTGTCGGCGTCGGCAGCGGTCGGCGCTGCGGTTTGCCTGGCGGTCTGGGCCGCGGCGGGCGACGCGGCGAGCGCGCACGCGAGCGCCGCGAGCGAGAGACGGTTGCGGATCATGGAGTTTTCCTCGGGAAAGCGAACTGTGATGACACCGAGACTGCGCTCGCCCCCGCCCCCGGTCAAGCCGCGAGAAAGTCCGCGATCGCGCGGCCAAGCTCGGGCTTCACCACCGCGCTCATGTGGTTGCCCGGCGTCTCGACATAGCGGGCATCGGGCAGCGCCTCCGCCAGCGCCGCGGCCGAGCCGTTGTCGTCGTCGTCCACGCCGTTGACGACCAGCGCCGGCTGAACGAACCCGCGCACCGTGTCGAGCGGCGTGTCGACGAACGTGTCGAGGATGCCGAGCAACGCGACCGGATCGCCGCCGGTCGTTTTCAAAAACGCCTCTGCCATCCACGCGCCCGATCCGCGTTCGTGCTGGCCGAGGTTGGTGAGGACATGCCGGAAATGCCCCGCCCGGCGCCCGGTATCCACAAGCCCGTCGAGCCCCATGCCAGAAAAGACGATCCGCCGCGGCGTCGCGCCCGTCGCCAGCATCCGCGACACCGTCCGCGCGCCGAGCGAATAGCCGCCCAGATCATAGTCGGTCAGCCCCAGATGCGCGACGAGCGCGTGGCCGTCGCGGGTCAGCGCGTCGGGCGGGTACGCGGCGGGATCGTGCGGGCGGGCGCTCGCGCCGTGCGCGCGCAAATCGGGCATGAGGACGCGGAAGCCCTTGGCGGCGATCACCGCGGCGTGGCCGTATTTGATCCAGTTGGTGTCGGCGTCGCTGAAATAGCCGTGGATCAGGACGACTGCTCGACCTTCTCCCATCTCGTAATAGGCCAGCCGCTCGCCGTCGAAACTCTCGAAGAATTGCGCGGGCGACGATTCAGTCGGGGAGCTTGCCACAGGCCTTCATCCACCTTTCGACGACATTGGGATTCTCGTCGCTTCGCATAGCGGGCAGGTCGCGCACGTCCAGCCAAGCTTCGTGCCAGCTTTCGACCGCATAATTGTGACGCGGCACGAAACGCGCGGGCTCATCGGAACTCGCCACCGTCAGGTCCATCGTGTCGCTGTCGGGAAATTCGAAGGTCAGCGTGGTCCCGCACGTGGCGCAATGTCCGCGCCGCGCGATCGGGGAAGACTCGAAATAATCGGGCGACGTCTGCCAGCAGACATCGGCCTGCTTCATGCCCTTGAACGCCAGCGAGACGTTGCCGCTGATGCGCTGGCACATGCGGCAGTGGCACAGGTAGGCGTCGTCGTCTGCCACGGTCGCCGTATAGCGTTTGGCGCCGCAGAAACACCCGCCGGTCATCGTGTCAGCCATCGTCCACCTCCTGCAATGACGATTGCACGACGCGCATGTTGGTTCCGCTGGCTATCCATAAGCATGCTTATTATATGCAGCGCATGACCGACAGCCTTGGCTTCCTCATCAGCGACGTCTCGCGCCTCATGCGGCGCCGTTTCGACGAGCGTGCGCGCCGCGTCGGCGCCACCCGCGCCCAGTGGAAGACGCTCGTCACCCTGTCCCGCCACGAGGGCATCAATCAGGGCGGGCTCGCCGAGTTGCTGGAAGTCGAGCCGATCACCCTGTGCCGCATGATCGACCGGCTGGAGGAATCGAAGCTGGTCGAGCGCCGCCGCGATCCCGCCGATCGCCGCGCGTGGCAGATCTTCCTGACGGAAGATGCGAAGCCGGTGCTCGAGAAACTGCGCAGCTATGCCGATGAGATGTTCGAGGCCGCCTTCGACGGCATCGACGCCGCGGGCCGCGCGCAACTCTTCGCCTCGCTCGAGCGTATCCGCGAAAACCTGCTCACCCCCGACACCACCCCCCATCTTGCCAACGAGACCGCGCATGGCTGACGCCGACCCCCGCATCGATACCGCGACCGCCGATCCGATCGTGGTCGAGACTGCCGCTGGAAAGAAGCCACGCCGCTGGCTTCGCCCGCTGCTGATGTTCGGCGTCCCCCTCATCATCATCGCGATGGCCGGCTATTTCTGGGCGACGTCGGGCCGGTTCGTGTCGACCGACAACGCGTATGTCTCTCAGGACAAGGTGTCGGTCGCGAGCGACGTCGCCGGACGGATCGTCGCGGTGAACGTGAAGGAAAACCAGATCGTACGCGCCGGCGACCTGCTGTTCCGCATCGATCCCGACCCCTATCGGATCGCCGTCGCCCAGGCGAATGCGCAGATCGCGGGCGCGCAGGTCGCGGTGCAGACGCTTCAGACCAGCTACCAGGGCACGGGTGCCGACATCGTCGCAGCGCGCGACCAGATCGCCGCTGCGCAGGAGGATTACGCGCGTCAGGCCGAGCTGATGAAGCGTGGCTTCACGACGCGCGCACGCCTTCAGCAGTCGCAGCATGGCCTTCAGCAGGCCCGCGCCGCGCTCCAGAGTGCAGAGGCGTCCGCTGCCGAGGCGCGCGCGAAGCTCGCGACCGGTTCCGCCGTCCCCGGACAGAACCCGCAGATCGCCGCCGCGCAGGTGGCGCGATCGAAGGCGCAGCTCGACCTGTCGCGCACCGAAGTCCGCGCGCCGGTCGGCGGCCAGATCAGCCAGGCCGATCGTCTGCAGGTCGGGCAGATGATGGTCAGCGGCCTGCCCGCGGTCACCATCGTCGCCGACAGTCGGTCTTGGGTGGAAGCGAATTTCAAGGAAACCGACCTGAACAAGATGCGCGTTGGGCAAGCCGCCGAGGTCAGCTTCGACGCTTATCCCGGGCTGCATCTGAAGGGGCACGTCGCCTCGATCGGCGCCGGCACCGGCAGCGAGTTCTCGGTCCTTCCCGCCCAGAACGCCAACGGCAACTGGGTGAAGGTGACCCAGCGCGTGCCGGTCCGCATCGCCATCGACGAGAAGAGCCCGCGCCAGCTGATCGCCGGCCTGAGCGCCGACGTGCGCGTAGACATCCGGGGGAACTGAGCGTGGCGAGCGCCGCCACGGCCCGCGGCGGTCCGCCCGCTGCGACGGCTGCCGTCCCGCACTCAGGCGTCGCGGCACTTGCAACCACCAACCGCCCGCTGCTCACGATCGGCGTCATGCTGGCGACGATCATGCAGATCCTCGACAGCACGATCGCGAACGTCGCGCTTCCGCACATGCAGACGGCGCTTGGCGCGACCGCGGATACCGTCACTTGGGTGCTGACGAGCTACATCGTCGCATCGGCCATCGCGATCCCGATCACCGGTTGGCTCGCCGACCGTATCGGCAGCCGAAACCTGTTCCTGTGGTCGGTCGCGGGGTTCGTCGTATCCTCGGCGCTGTGCGGGCTGTCGGCAAATTTGACCCAGATGGTGATCTTCCGCGTACTTCAGGGCGTCAGCGCGGCCTTCATGAATCCGCTCAGCCAGACGGTGATGCTCGACATCAATCCGCCCGAACGTCAGGGCAAGGCGATGGCGATCTGGGGCATGGGCATCATGGTCGGCCCGATCCTGGGGCCGGTCATCGGTGGCTGGCTGACCGAGAGCTACAACTGGCGCTGGGTTTTCTACGTGAACCTGCCGCTCGGCGTGTTCTGTTTCGCGGTGCTGTGGGCGCTGCTGCCGTCGCGCAAGATCACCCGCCGCAGCTTCGACCTGATCGGCTTTTCGCTGCTCGCGATCGGTATCGCCGCGCTCCAGCTGATGCTCGATCGGGGGTTGAGCGAGGACTGGTTTTCGTCGACCGAGGTCGTGATCGAGGGGCTGGTCGCGGCCATCGCGCTGTGGATGTTCGTCGTCCACCTGTTCACCGCGAAGAAGCCGATGTTCGACCGCGACCTGTTCAAGAATCGCAATCTGGTTACGGGTCTTGGCTTCATGCTGGTCGTGGGCCTGGTGATGATGGCGACGATGGCACTGTTGCCGCCGATGTTGCAGCGTATCTTCGGCTACCCCGTGCTCGACACTGGCTTGCTGCTGATGCCGCGCGGGCTTGGCGTCGTCGCCAGCATGTTCGTCGCCGCGCAGCTGACCCAGCGCGGGTTCGATCCGCGCATCCTGGTCGGTGTCGGCTTCACCATCGCCGCCTTTTCGCTGTGGGAGATGACGAGCTGGACGATCATGATGGGTGCGAACCAGTTCGTGATCTCCGGCCTGATCCAGGGCATCGGCCTCGGCCTCGTCTTCATGCCGCTGAACGCGATGGCGTTCGCGACGCTGCCGCCGCATTACCGCACCGAGGGATCGTCGCTGATGAACCTGATGCGCAACATCGGCGCGTCGGTCGGCATTTCCGGCGTCACCGCGCTGCTGGCGCGCAACGTCCAGACCAGCCATGCCGACCTGTCGCCGCACATCAATGCGGAGGCGCTGGCGGGCTACGACGTGTCGATGCTCCAGCGATTCGGGGCAGCGGCGGACACGGTGCTGTCGATGCTGGATGCCGAGGTGAACCGACAGGCGGCGATGATTGCCTATCTCGACGATTTCTGGGTGATGGCGATCATCACCGCGGCGTCGGTGCCGCTGGTGTTCTTCCTGAAACGCCCGCCCCGGCCCACTCCCGGCGAAAAGGCGCCGCCGGTCGATCTTCACTGACGCGCCGTTTCCGCATAGGGATGCGCCCAAGCATTTCAGAGGACACCGCATGACCGCCGACCCCATCGTCATCGCCAGCTATGCCCGCACGCCCATGGGCAGTTTCCAGGGCTGCCTTTCCGGCGCGTCGGCGACCGAACTGGGCGCGGCGGCGGTCGGTGCGGCGGTGGAGCGGGCAGGCCTGTCGGGCGACGACATCCAGCGCATCTACATGGGGTGCGTGCTGCCCGCCGGCCTAGGCCAGGCGCCCGCGCGCCAGGCGGCGCTAAAGGCTGGCCTGCCGCAGCATATCGAGGGCACCACCCTCAACAAGATGTGCGGATCGGGCATGCAGGCCGCGATCATGGCAAGCGAGGCATTGGCCGCGGGATCGGTGGACGTCATCGTCGCCGGCGGCATGGAGAGCATGACCAACGCGCCCTATCTGTCGATGCGCCACCGTGCCGGCGCGCGCATCGGGCATGACGTGCTGAAGGATCACATGTACCTCGACGGGCTTGAGGATGCCTATGACCCCGGCAAGCTGATGGGCAGTTTCGCCGAGGATACCGCGCGCGAATACCAGTTCACCCGCGGCGCGATGGACGACTATGCGATCGCCAGCCTGAAACGCGCGCAGAAGGCGCAGACCTCCGGCGCGTTCGATCGCGAGATCGTCCCCGTCGAGATCCAGGGCCGCAAGGGCGCGACGACAGTGGCGCTGGACGAACAGCCGGCGAAGGGCGACGTCGCCAAGATCCCGACGCTGAAACCCGCCTTTTCGAAGGACGGGACGATCACAGCGGCCAATGCCTCGTCGATCAGCGACGGCGCCGCTGCGCTCGTGCTGACGCGGGCGAGCGTCGCCGAGCGGCTGGGCCTGAACCCGGTGGCGCGGATCGTTGCGCACGGTGCCCACGCCCACGCCCCCGCGCTGTTCACGACCGCTCCGGTGTTCGCGATGCGCAAGGCACTGGAGCGCGCCGGCTGGCAGATCGGCGACGTCGACCTGTTCGAAGTGAACGAAGCATTCGCCGCGGTCGCGATGATCGCGATGCACGACCTGTCGATCCCGCACGACGTCATCAACATCCACGGCGGCGCCTGCGCGCTCGGCCATCCGATCGGCGCCAGCGGCGCGCGCATCTTGGCGACGCTGCTGTCGGCGCTCGAGACGACCGGCCAGAAGCGCGGACTCGCGTCGCTGTGCATCGGCGGCGGCGAGGCGACGGCGATGGCGGTGGAACTGCTGAACTAGGGCGGCGCCACTTCCCCCCACTTTGCATGCACCCGTTCGCTTCGAGTAGCGGTCGAGCTCGTCGAGAGGGCGTATCGAGAGGTTTATGCCCTAGGAGAGCCTCTCTCGATACGGGCTCTCGACTTCGCTCGATCGCTACTCGAGATGAACGGGTGAAAGTGACGGACTACAGCGCCCGCGAATAGCAGCGCGTGAACTCATCCGGCACATACTCTCCGAACGCCGGACATTCCGCGAACCCCGCCCGCTCGTACATCGCGCGGGCGGGCGCGAACGCCTCGTTGCCGCCGGTTTCCAGGCTCACCCGGGTCAGCCCCCCGGCCCGCGCCTCGTGCAGCAGATGCGCCAGGATCGCGGCGCCGATGCCGCGACGCAGATACGCAGGCGCGACGCGCATCGACTTGATCTCGCCGTGCCCCGCTTCGATCGTCTTGAGCGCCCCCATGCCGAGCAGCGCGCCGGACGCGCCGCGCACGCTCCAGAACCGCACGTCGGGGCGCTGCAACCCCGTCAGGTCCAGCGCATGGACCTTGCACGCCGGTGAGCTTTGATGCGCGCTCGCCAGATGGAAGCGCAGCAGGTCGATGACATCCGCGCTGTCGAAATCTCCTTCGACGAAGCGCAGGTCGGGCGTCACGACACGTCTTCGCCCGGATCGACGCCCCACAGGTGGATCGCCTCAACGAAGCCCGACCGCCCCTTCACGTCGAACCAGCACCATCCCGCGCTGCACTGGCTGATCCGCCCGATCACGCCGGGCGCCGCGCGGTACTGGACGCGACCGGCGGCGCGCGGCGTATCGCGCAGCGCGACTTCGGCGCCGGCCACCATCGCGGTGCGGCGTTCGGTCAGCAGATTCGCCTGCATCCAGCCCTCGACGCCCGCCGGGTCCTCGACCTTGCGCCATTCCTTGTAGATGCCGATCACCTTCACCGGCAGGCCGGAACGGATGTAGAGCCAGCTGGCGGGATAGTTGCGCCCCGGCCCGGTCCGCATCCGCGCCTGACCGGCGGAGATCGACGCGTAATAGGGCGTCTTGCGCGCCTGGGCGTCTGCGGGCGCATCGGGCACAATCAGCCCCACCGCCGCCATCCCGCACGCCAGCCCCGTCGTCCACCGCATCGCAAAGCCTCCCGTCAACCGCCGCCGTTGCTGTAGCGGCAGCGCGGGCCGCGCTTCAACCGTTGACTGGCCGGGCCTGCCGCTTCAAGTCGGGCGCATGGCCGACCCTGCGCGCCCTGCCCGACCCAAGGTGGTCGTCACCCGCGAGCTGCCCGATGCGGTGATGGACCGGCTAGCGGCGCTGTTCGATGCCGATCTCAATCGTCTCGACACGGTGATGGACCGCGCCGCGCTGACCGCGGCGATGGCAACGTGCGACGTGCTGGTGCCGACCGTCACCGACTCCATCGACGCAGACCTGATCGCGGGTGCGGGCGAGCGGCTGAAGCTGATCGCCAACTATGGCGCGGGGGTAAATCATATCGACCTGCCTGCGGCGCGCGCGCGGCGCATCCTGGTCACCAACACGCCGGGCGTGCTGAGCGAGGATACCGCCGACATGACGATGGCGCTGATCCTGGGCGTGCCGCGGCGGCTGGCGGAGGGGGAAAAGCTGGTGCGGTCGGGCGCGTGGACCGGCTGGTCGCCGGGCGGGATGCTCGGCCACCGCATCGGCGGCAAGGCGCTCGGCATCGTCGGTATGGGCCGCATCGGCAGCGCGGTGGCCCGCCGTGCGCGCGCGTTCGGCCTGACCATCCACTACCACAATCGCCACCGTCTGCCGAAGATGGTGGAGGCCGAGCTGCAGGCCGAATACCACCCCAACCTCGACGAGCTGCTCGGCATGGCCGACATCGTCACGCTGCACACGCCGCGCAATGCCGACAGCGAAAACCTGATCGACGCACGCCGCATCGCGCTGATGAAGCCGACCGCCCACCTCATCAACGCCAGCCGCGGCGGCATCCTCGACGAAGATGCGCTGGTCGCGGCGCTTGAGGGTGGACGGCTCGCCGGTGCCGGCCTCGACGTGTGGAAGCACGAGCCCGCGATCGATCCGCGCCTGCTCGCGCTGCCGAACGTCGTGATGCTGCCGCACATGGGGTCGGCGACCTATGAGGGTCGGCTCGCGATGGGCGAGCGCGTCATCGCCAACATCCGCGCGTGGGTCGACGGCCACCGCCCGCCGGATCAGGTGCTGGAGGGGTGGGCCTAGGCCTCGGGCACGTGCACGGTCAGGACACCAGGTGCAGGGTCATCGCCCGCATCGTCGCGCGTTCGATCGGTTCGTCGAACCGGCAACCCGCCAGACCGTCCCGACACCAAACAACGGTGGCCGAGATCGGCATGCCGCCGGCAAGCCGCAGCCACACCCGCTCGCCCGCATCATGCGGATCGGGGCACGTGATCCGACAACCGTAGATCGACAGATCCAGCAGTTCGGCGTCAACGCTTTCGGCACCCTGACGGCGCACGCTCGCACGCCGCACGATGACCCGCATTCGCGGATCACCTCGACGCTCGACCGTCGCTTGCGCGACACTGCGATACTGCGATGCTCGTGACGCCATGTTTCTCCCCGGTCTTCCGGACAGCATGCCATATCGGGAGCAAATGGCGCGTTAACGCCGCGATGGCTGTCGTGGTTGTCAGTAGCTGCTGGGACGAACCCGCATCCAGTGCGTCCGCGGCACGTCGCCCGCCAGCACCTTCGACTTGAACGCGCGGACGATCGCGGCTGCACCAACTGCATTCATCAATACGACCCGCGTGCCGCCCGACGGCAACGTCTCGATCGCGCTGATATCGGCATCATGCTTCGCGCACATCGCGACCACCTGATCGGTGGAGGCAGCAATGTTGACCGCACGCGAGATCTTCGGCGGTGACGACGTTGATGACGTAGTGTCTAGAGTCATGACTTTGCTCCGGTCTTGAGCGGGAGCAACGGCACTCTCGGTCGCGGGCTGCTCGGTTCGATGCGCCGCGATTTAGTTCATATGGGATCCTCGGTTCGCTTTCGCAACGATCCTCGTTCAATCGCCAGTCAGGATGCGATCGACCAGCTGCTTCACGGTCGGCACGAAGCCGTTCGAATAGAACGGGTCCTTCTTGAAATTATACGCGCCGTGGCCCGCAAACATCAGGTTCTGGTCGATCGGGCCGCCGTGGGCGATGTCCTGCAGCGTCTTCTGGATGCAGAAGCTACGCGGGTCGGCGAGGCGTCCCGTCGAGTTGGTGTCGGTATCCGCCCAGGACGAGAATGCGCACTGGCTGAGGCAGCCCATGCAGTCGGCCTGGTCCTTGCGGATCACGCCCTTTTCCTCGGGCGTGACGAAGACCAGCGTGTTGTCCGGCGTCTTCAGCGCATCGGTGTAGCCGAGGCCATACCATTCGCGGGCGCGCATCAGGTCGCCCAGCGTCACCCAGAAATTTCTGCCCTTTACACCCACGTCGAGCTGGTGGGTATGGTCGCCCGCCTCCTGCGTCGAAAACGCGATCTGGCGTTCCGACCGCGCTTCCAACTCGCGCAGGAACGGGTTGCGGACGGCGCTCGAATAGAAGCCGGTCGGCGAGAAACGGTGCAGCAGCACCTCCCCCGGCTCGATATCCATCAGCTTGGCCTTCCACCCCTCGGGGATCGGGCTTTCCTGCGTCAGCAGTGGGCGGGTGCCGAACTGGAAGGCGATCTTGCCAAGCTCGGGATTGTCGATCCACTCGTCCCAGTCGCGCAGGAACCAAACGCCGCCCGCCATCACGATCGGCACATCGTCGGAAATCCCGCCGGCACGCATCGTCTCTCGCAGCACTTTCACGCGGGGGTACGGGTCCTGCGGTGCCAGCGGGTCTTCGGCATTGGACAGGCCGTTGTGGCCGCCGGCCAGCCACGGATCTTCGTACACCACCGCCGCCAGCCACTCCGCGGCCTTCGAATACGCCCGCTTCCACAGCGCGCTGAACGCGCGACCCGAGCTGACGATCGGCAGGTAGCTGACGCCGTAGGACGCGGTGATCTCAGAGAGCTTGTACGGCATGCCCGCGCCGCAGGTGACGCCCGCGACCAGGCCCTTGGTCCGCTCCAGCACGCCGTGCAGGATGCGTTGGGCGCCGCCCATTTCCCACAGGACGTTGATGTTGATCGCGCCCTTGCCGCCGGCGATGTCCCAAGCGCGCTTGACTTGCTGGACGGCGCCCTCGATCGCGTATTCCACGAGCTCTTCATGGCGCTCGCGGCGGGTCAGCGCCTTGTACACCTGCGGGATGATCTTGCCTTCGGGATCGTAGCTGTCGGCGTTCACCGCCGACACGGTGCCGATGCCGCCGGCTGCGGCCCAGGCGCCCGCCGAGGCATGATTGGTCGCCGCCACGCCCTTGCCACCTTCGACGAGCGGCCAGACTTCGCGGCCGCCATAGACAATCGGGGTCAGGCCCTTGAACACATCGCCTCCAAATTCGCGCGTTTCGCCGCTGTTAGGCCGCAATCGCGCCGAACGCGAGCCTTAAGTCTTTTCAGCCCGCCAGCGCACCCGGTCTGCGCATCGCGCCCTCGTACAACGCACGATAGGCGGCAATCATCGCACTTTCGTCGAACTCGGTACGCGCGCGCACCTGGTTCTGATGACCGACATAGGCGCGCTGCTCGGCGCTTTCGGCCAGCCATTTCATGCGATCGCGCAGCGTGACTTCGTAGCGGTCGGCGGTCAGGAACGGCCGGTTTGCCTCGCTGACCATCAGCGGCACGTCGCCGACCGGCGGCGACACCACCGGCAGCCCCGCGGCCATCGCCTCCATCACCACGATCGGCTGCTGTTCGGACCGCGACGACAGCGCGAAGATGTCGAACAGGCCCATGAAGCGCGCGGGGTCGTGGAGGAAGCCGGGCATCACAACCTGGTCCTCCATGAACATGCCCTCGACCTGATCGGCGATGGCCTGCCGCTCCGGCCCCTCGCCGACGATGACCAGCCGCACCTTGCCCGGCACCCCGCCGACTGCGCGGACCAGCAGCGGCAAATCCTTCACCGCGCGCAAGCCCGCGACGGTTCCGATGACGACTTCCCCCTTGCGCCGCGCGAAGCCGGGGATCGCGCGCGGATTGGGCTTGGCGGCGTAGCGCATCGTCGGGATGCCGTTGGAGATACGGTGGACCCGCCTCTCGGGCTGTTTCCACACGCGCCGCGCGATATCTTCCAAGGCGTGGCTCGGCACCACCAGCGCGTGCGCGGCGGGCAGTGCGAAGCGGCGGTAGAAGTTGCGCTTGCGACTGAGCCGCACCGCTTCGTCCGAGTTGAACCCGTCCTCGTGATGGACCAGCGGCGGCGTGCCCTTGCCGAACACGCGCTTGGCCATCACTCCGTCGATCGCGCCCCAATTGTACGTCAGCACCAGGTCGAACCGCCGCATGTATTTCGCGATCGCCTCGTACCGCGCAACCGATGGCCCGCCGGTCAATGGCGGCGGGTTCTGCGCGATCTCGTAGCGTATGCCCGCGGCGATCGCATCGCGCGCGCCGAGCTGGTCGGGCATGGCAGAGACGATCGTGTGCCGCGCAGCCGCACCGAACGCATTCATCAGCCGCACTGCCCGCGCCTCCTTGCCCCCCAGTGAGAAGCTGGAGTGGAGGTGAAGGATGTGGATGGGTGGCCGGCTCAAATCTCGACCTGGCTCCCCAGCTCGACCACCCGGTTGGTCGGCAGGCGGAAGAATTCCATTGCGCTTTCGGCGTTGCGCAGCATCCACGCGAACAGCTTTTCGCGCCAGATCGCCATGCCCGGCTTGTCGGACGTCAGCAGCGTCTGGCGCGCCAGGAAGAAGCTGGTCTCCATCATCTTGAATTCACCGGAGCAATTCTTCGCCAGCGCCAGCGCGGCGGGAACGTCCGGCTCCTGCATGAAGCCGAACTTCAGCACCATGCGGTGGAATCCCTGGCCCAGGTCGTCCTGCTTGATCCGCATCTCGTCCTGCACGAACGGTACGTCGGCGATCTTCACGGTCAGCAGGATGACGCGTTCGTGGATCACCTTGTTGTGTTTCAGATTGTGGAGCAGCGCATGGGGCACACCGTCGGCAGCGGACGTCATGAACACCGCGGTCCCGGGCACCCGCGCGGCGGAATTGGCGGCGGAGCGGATGAACACCGCGATCGGCATCGCCGCCTCGCGCAGCCGCTCGATCATCAGCGCGCGCCCCTTTGCCCAGGTCGTCAGCATGATGAAGATGACGATGCCGACCAGCAGCGGGAACCACCCGCCGTCGGGCACCTTCGTCAGGTTCGACGCGAAATACAGGCCATCGATCAGCACGAACAGCCCGACGAACCCTGCGACCAGCCACAGCGGCCAGTTCCACACGCGGCGGAACAGCACGCCCATCATGCACGTCGTGATGAACATCGTGCCGGTCACCGCGATCCCGTAGGCGGCGGCGAGGTTCGACGATTCGCGGAAGCCGAGGATCAGCAGCAGCACCATCGTCATCAGCGCCCAGTTGATGACCGGGATGTAGATCTGACCGGCTTCGGACGCCGACGTGTGGTCGATGCGGATGCGCGGCATCAGGCCCAGCTGCACCGCCTGCTGCACCACCGAATAGGCGCCGGTGATGACCGCCTGGCTGGCGATGACGGTTGCCATCGTGGCGAGGATGACGAGTGGCAGGCGGAACTGCTCCGACGCCATCAGGAAGAACGGGTTGGAAGCAGCGGCGGGATTGTCGAGCAGCAGCGCGCCCTGCCCCAGATAATTGAGCATCAACGCCGGCAGCACCGGCACCGCCCAGGCGAGCTGGATCGGGCGGCGACCGAAGTGCCCCATGTCGGCGTACAGCGCCTCCGCCCCCGTCACGCACAATACGACCGATCCGAGCGCCAGGAACGCCAGCGTCCCGTCGTTCATCGCAAAGCGCACTGCCCAGATCGGGTTCAGCGCCATCAGCACGTCGGGCCGCGCGGCGATGTTGATGACGCCCAATACCGACAGCACGATGAAATAGGTCAGCATGATCGGGCCGAACAGCTTGCCGACCCGCGCGGTGCCGACCGACTGGATGTAGAACAGCCCGACCAGGATCGCGATCGAGATCGGCAGCACCCAGCCGTCGAAGCCGGCCTGCACCGTCGACAGCCCCTCGACCGCGGACAGCACCGATATCGCCGGCGTAATCATGCAGTCGCCGAAGAACAGCGCGGTCGCCAGCACGCCCAGGATCACCAGGCTCGCACCCCAGCGCCCGCCGCCCGACTTGCGCTGGATCAGCGCCAGCAGCGACAGCGACCCGCCCTCTCCGTTATTGTCCGCGCGCAGGATCATCAGCACGTATTTCAACGTGACGATCAGCATCAGCGACCAGAACATCAGGCTGACGACGCCGAGCACATGTAGCTGGTCGACGGTCAGCGGATGGTGGCCGACGAACACTTCCTTCATCGCGTACAGCGGCGACGTGCCGATATCGCCATAGACGACGCCGATCGCACCGAGCGCGAGCTTGGCCAGTCCCTGCTTGGCATGGGAATGGCCGGGCACGTCGCTGTCGGTGGTGGCTGCGTCGTTCGGGAGCGCGGTGCTCACCGGTCGGTCTTCCGGACCGGCGTGCCGGCGATGGCGGTCATGGTCACGACCCTCGGGTGCCCCTGTTGGCATGGAGCGGCGCGCCTAGCACTCCGCCCCGCCCCCCGCAACGGGGATGCACATGCGTTCAGGTTGCAGGTGTCCCGGCATGGCCGAAGATCGCCTCCGCCTCTCCCCGGGTCGGAACCTCGCGCAGGACGAAACTGCTGCTGATCGTCACCACGCCGGGCAGCCGCCCGAGGTGCTCGCGGTGGATACGCTCATAATCGTCGAGGTCGCGGCAGACGACCTGCAGGCGGTAATCCTGGTTGCCCGACACCAGCGCGCAGTGGATGATCCCGTCGATCGCGCCCACCGCACGCTCGAACGTCGCCAAATCTTCCTCGGCCTGTGTGCCGAGTGTGATGTCGACGATTGCGGTCACCTTGAACCCCAGCGCGCGCCGTCCGAGTCGCGCCGCATAGCCGCGGATCGCGCCGCCTGCCTCCAGCGCCTGAATGCGGCGCGTGCAGGCCGATTGCGACAGACCGACCCGCCCTGCGATCTGGCTGACCGAGGTGCGGGCGTCGCCGGCGATGACCTTCAGGATGGCGGTGTCGATTCGATCGATTTGCATGATTTACACGGTTAGCAGCGCTCTGACGCCAGTTCCATGCGTGAACGCCGCGATCTGCCCGTCAATTTGCAGGGATTGCCCGGCGGAATGGGAGTATAGCGCGATCCAACGAAAACCGGCCTGGAGAGTCCCCAATGCGCATCGGCGTTCCCAAGGAAATCAAGAACCACGAATATCGCGTCGGGCTGACCCCGCCGTCGGTCGCCGAACTCGTCGCCGCGGGCCACGAAGTGATCGTGGAGACGCAGGCCGGTTCGGGAATCGATTTCGACGACCAGGATTATGTTGACGTCGGCGCGCGCATTGTCGGTACGCCGGCGGACGTGTTCGCGCAGAGCGACATGATCGTGAAGGTGAAGGAGCCGCAGGCGAGCGAGATCGCCCTGCTCGAGCCGCGCCACGTGCTGTTCACCTACCTTCACCTCGCCGCCGACAAGCCGCAGGCCGAGGGGCTGATGAAGTCGGGCGCGACCTGCATCGCCTATGAGACGGTGACCGGCCCACGCGGCGGCCTGCCGCTGCTGAAGCCGATGTCGGAGGTCGCTGGCCGCATGTCGGTGCAGGTCGGCGCGCACTACCTCGAAAAGGAACAGGGTGGCCGCGGCGTGCTGCTCGGCGGCGTCCCCGGCGTCGCGCCGGCGAAGGTCGCGATCCTCGGCGGCGGCGTCTCCGGCGTCAACGCCGCGCAGATGGCGGTCGGGATGCGTGCCGACGTCACCATCTACGACATCTCGAACGACCGTCTCGCCGAACTCGACATGTTCTTCTCCAGCCAGATCAAGACCGCTTATGCCTCGAAGGCTGCGATCGCGGCGGCGGTGAAGAACGCGCATCTGGTCATCGGCGCGGTGCTGGTGCCGGGGGCCGCGGCGCCGAAGCTCGTCACGCGCGACATGCTGAAGACGATGAAGCGCGGGTCGGTGCTGGTCGATATCGCCATCGATCAGGGCGGTTGCTTCGAAACCAGCCATGCGACCACGCACGAGGATCCCGTCTTCGAGGTCGACGGCGTGATCCATTACTGCGTTGCCAACATGCCGGGCGCAGTCGCCCGCACGTCCGCCTTTGCGCTCAACAATGCGACGCTGCCGTTCGCGCTGAAGCTCGCCAACATGGGCGCCGAAGCCGCAATGAAGGCCGACCCGCACCTGGCGGCGGGCCTGAACGTGTACAACGGCAAGATCGCGTACAAGGCGGTCGCTGACGACCTCGACCTGCCCTACCAGAGCTGGAACGGATAAGGAACATCGGCGTTGGGCATCGTGGAAGGAATTTCACGATGTCCGACGCCCAACACGACAATCCCAAGGATCACCCGACCGGCAATGCCGAGAAGGATCCCGACGACTGGACCACCGGCGACGAGCCGATGACCGGCGCGCAGGCAAGCTATCTCAAGACCTTGTCGGAAGAAGCTGGTACCGGCTTCGAAGACGGCCTGACCAAGGCCGAAGCATCGAAGCGGATCGACGCGTTGCAGGCGGAAACCGGACGCGGTCAGTAATGCTCCCGGCAGCCGGGTGGGTCAGCGCGCGTCGCGGCCCATCGGGCTGGCCAGGAACGCATCGAGCAGCGCCAGCCGCTCGCTGATCTGTGCTCGAAAGGCGATGTCGGGCGACAGCAGGAACGCCCGCATCCACCATTTCCGCGCCTCGCGAAACTCGCCTGCCCCGATCAACGCCACCCCCAGGAAGAACGGCGGGCCCGGATCGTTCGGGGTCAGCTGCATCGCCCGATTGAACGCGAAGCGCGCCGCGGGCGAGATGGTGTTGCCGTCGTTGGCGACATAGGCGCTGCCAAGCGCGGTCCACACCGCCGAGTCGTTGGGGTTGGCGTTGGCTCCACCGATCAACAGCGCAATCGCCGTTTTGCTCGATCCCGAACGGATCAGCGCATCGGACGCGAAGAACAGCGATTCCGCCTGGGTATGGCGCCCGAACATCTCGACCCGGAGTTCGCTCAGGCCCGGATCGACCTCAACCGCATGGGCACTGGGCGACACCGATATGCCGGGCAGACCGGGCCGCGCCTGCAACGCATAGCCCGCGGCGCCGAGCATCAGCGCAGCGCCGACGAAGCTCGACAGGCTGCGCGGCACGCCGAGCACGCGCGCCAGCACGAATGCCCCTGCCCCCAGCACCGCCAGCGCGATCCAGCCCATCAGCCCTTCCTCTTCCGAAAGCTCGCCCGCGCGACCAGCAGTCCGATGCCGAGCAGCGCGATCGGCGCCAGCCACAGCGGCGCGGTCAGCGCGTTGAGCGGCGGGTCATAGGTTACGTACTCGCCGTAGCGTTCGATCAGCCAGTGACGGATCGATCCCGGCGCCTCGCCCCGCGCGATCCGCTCCCGCACCAGCGCACGCATGTCGGCGGCCATTTCGGCATCGCTGTCGGCGATCGACTGGCCCTGGCAGACCAGGCAGCGCAGCGTCTCCATCAGCGCCTTGGCCTTCGCCTCCTGCGCCGGATCGGCGAGCGCGGTGTTCGCATAGCGCGCCGGCGGCAGGTCCGAATCGGCCAGCGCCGGGGTGGCAAGCGCGAGCGCCAGCAGGAGCGCGGCGCCCTTCATTTTGCCGTCCGCACCGTCGCCAGGATGCCGGCAACCTCGTCGGCGCGGATGTCGCCGACGTGCTGCGCGACGATCCGCCCGCGGCCGTCGATCACGAATGTCTCCGGCACGCCCGACGATCCGAGCGAAAGCTGCACCGCGCTCACGCGGTCGTCGCCGATCCGCTCGTAGGGGTCGCCGAAGCGGGTCAGGAAACGGCGGACGTCGACGCCCTTGTCACGGATCGCGATGGCGTCGATGCGGACGCCGGCCCGCTTCAACGCCAGCAATTGCGGCGCCTCCGCCGCGCAGGGCACGCACCAGCTGGCGAAGACATTCAACAACCGCGGCTCGCCGCTGCGGAAGGCGGCGGCGTCTAGGCCCGGCTTGCCGGGCACGCTCGGCGGCAGCGTGAATTCGGGCAAAGTCTTGCCGACCATACCCGACCGCACGGTGCGATCGGCAGGATGCTTCAACTCCGCCGCCGCCACCCACAGCACCGCGGC
The DNA here is from genome assembly GCF_023674425.1 of Sphingomonas donggukensis. Taxonomy (NCBI): domain Bacteria; kingdom Pseudomonadati; phylum Pseudomonadota; class Alphaproteobacteria; order Sphingomonadales; family Sphingomonadaceae; genus Sphingomonas; species Sphingomonas donggukensis. Next base: position 678,680 of record NZ_CP098401.1, on the reverse strand, counting down.
GAACGCGACGAACGGCGTCCAGATCAGCCAGCGCTTCATCCGTACCGCGCCTCCTTCGCACGCACTCGTTCGACCTGGCCCGCGCGCCACACCCGCCCGAGCAGCGACAGAGCGCCGCCCAGCGCGATAAGGGCGCCGCCCAGCCAGATCAGCGTCACGAATGGCTTCCACCATATCCGAAGTTGCCACGTCCCGTCCTGCCCTTGCGCGCCGAGTACGGCGTAGAGCTGACCGTCGATCCGCGTCGCGATCGCGGCTTCGTTGGTGGTGGTCGGCGGGTTGGCGAAGAAGCGTTGCTGCGGGCGCATCGGAAACGGTGTGCCGTCCGCCCCGCGCCGTGCGACCAGTCGCCCCTCCAGTGCCGACCAGTTTGGGCCGATCGCGGGGCTGATGCCGGTGAAGGTCACCTCGAACGGCCCCGACCGCACGGTCTGGCCCGGACGTGCGGCGACCAGCGTCTCCTTCGTGAATGCGCTGTCGCTCGCCATCCCGAACAGGCTCACCGCCGCGCCCAGATGCGCGATGACCATGCCCCAGGTGAACAGCGGCGTGCGGCGCAGGTTACGACCCCACAGCGGCGCCAGGCTGCCGACGCCGACGCCGACCGCCACCACCAGCCCGGCAAACGGCAGCACGCCGATGCCGCGCGCGAACACCACCAGCAGCCCGAGCGTCAGCATCGCCGCACCGATCGGTACGATCAGCCTGCTCGCCAGCGAATCCCACGCGTCACGCCGCCAGCGGATCAGCGGCCCGGCGACCAGCACCATCATCAGCGCGAGCGCCACCGGTCCCGCCGCCTTGTTGAAGAACGGCGGCCCGATCGACAGCTGAACCCCGCCTGCCTGCGCCACGATCGGATAGAGCGTGCCGATCAGCACGACGCCGAGGATCACGGTCAGGAGAAGATTGTTGAGCACCAGCGCACCCTCGCGACTGAGCAGTTCGAACGTCGTCCCCGCCTTCACCGTGCCGACGCGCAGCGCGAACAACAGCATCGCCCCGCCGATGTAGAGCGCCAGCAGCGCGAGGATGAAGCTGCCGCGCGTCGGATCGACGGCAAAGGCGTGGACGCTGGTCAGGATGCCCGACCGCACCAGGAACGTGCCGATCATGCTCATCGAAAAGGCGACGACCGCCAGCATGATCGTCCATGCGCGGAGCCCATCGCGGGTCGCCAGCACGGTCACCGAATGCAGCAGCGCGGTCGCCGCCAGCCACGGCATCAGCGACGCGTTCTCGACCGGATCCCAGAACCACCAGCCGCCCCAGCCGAGCTCATAATAGGCCCAGTATGATCCCGCGGTGATGCCGAGCGTCAGGAATATCCACGCTGCCAGCACCCACGGCCGCATCGCGCGCGCGAACGCCGGCCCGACGTCGCGTGTCACCAGCGCACCCACCGCGAAGCTGAACGCTACCGAGAGCCCGACATAGCCGAGGTAAAGCGTCGGCGGGTGGAAGGCGAGGCCGGGGTCTTGCAGCAGCGGGTTCAGGCCGTTGCCGTCGGCCGGCGCGGGATCGACCCGAGCGAAGGGATTGGACGCAAGCAGCAGGAACGCGAAAAAGCCGAGCGCGATCGCCGCCTGCGCGCCCAGCGTCGCGACCAGCGTCCGCTCCTCCAGCCGCTTCTCCAGCAGCGCTATCGCGGCGCCGGCGATGCCCAGCACCATCACCCACAGCAGCATCGACCCCTCGTGGTTCCCCCACGCACCGGCGATCTTGTACAGCATCGGCTTGGCCGAATGGCTGTTCTCCGCGACCAGCAACACCGACATGTCGGAGCGCATGAACACCGCGACGAGGCAGAGGAACGAGACAAGCCCGAGCACGCCGCCGACCACCGCGACCGGGCGGACGGCCACGGCGACATCCGCGCGCCTCGCCCGCAAGCCGATCGAGGCCATGGCGAGCTGCAGGAGCGCCATCGCCGCGGCGAGCCACAGGGCTGCGAGGCCGGCTTCGGCGATCATTGTGGCGGCGGTCCCGCAAACACACTGGCGCTCTTGCCTAGGCGAGAGTTTGGGATAATCGACGACAGCGCCCGCAACTCTGGGCTCCCGCCTGCGCGGGAGCACGGGGGCGAATGGGGCGACGGGCTCATATCCGAGAGACTCATCGTGCTCCCGCGCAGGCGGGAGCCCAGGGTCACGCGCGATACCGCCCATCTACGCTCGCGGGTCACGCCGCTCATTTCTCCAGCGTCTCGGTCTTGTGCATCTTGCCCGCCATTTGCGGCGGCATGTAGCGTTCATCGTGCTTGGCGAGGATGGTGTCGGCGACGAAGCCGCCGTTCGCGGCCACCTGCCCTTCGGCGACCACGCCACTGCCCTCGCGGAACAGGTCGGGGACGATGCCCTTGTACACCACCGCGACCGTCCGGGCGTTGTCGGTCACGACAAAGCGCGTGGTGACGCCATCGGCCAGCTTCGCGACCGACCCGACGGCGACCATGCCGCCCAGCCGCATGCGCTGGCCTACCGGGTTGCCCGCGGCGGCAAGGTCGCTCGGCGAGTAGAAGAACGCGGCCTGATCCTTCAGTGCCGACAACGCGAGCAGCCCCGCCCCCACCACCGCGGCGAGCGCGAGGAGGACCAGGGTCAGGCGCTGATGCTTCGCTTTCACGGGCGTTTCAGCCTGTCGGCGGCGCCCTCGGCGCGACGCATCGCCATCCACGACACGAAGGCGACCGCGATGCTGGCGACCAGCGTCAGCCCCCAGGCGGCCAGGACGAACGGCCAGGCGTTCATGCCGCCATCCGCCGCATCCGCGCCTCGACGCGCTGCCCGGCCAGGATCGTCCGCATCCGCATCAGCACGACCGCGCCGAAGAACAGCGAGAAGCCCGAGAGCGTAAACCAGAGCGGCCACAGGATCGCGCTATCGATGCTCGATCCCGAAACGGTGATGCTCGGGCCTTGATGCAGCGTATTCCACCAGATGACCGAATAGCGGATGATCGGCAGCAGCACCGTCCCCGCCACCCCGAACAGCGCCGGCACGCGCCCGTCGCCGCCCCGCTCGGCATCGGCGCGAGCGAGCGCGAGATAGGCGAGGTACACGAAGAACAGCAGCAGCATCGACGTCAGCCGCCCGTCCCACTGCCACCACGTCCCCCAGGTCGGGCGCCCCCAGATCGATCCCGTGGCAAGGCACAGGAATGCGAACAGCGCCCCCGGCAGCGCGATCGCACGCGCGGCGACGTTGGCGAGCGGGTGGCGCCAGACGAGATACGAAATGCTGGCGATGGCAAGGCTCGACCAGCCGCCCATCCCGAGCCACGCGGTCGGCACATGGATATAGAGGATGCGAACGCTCTCGCCCTGGAGGTAGTCGGGCGGGGTCTGCGTCAGCCCGGCCCATGCTCCGATCGCGATCAGCGCCGCACCGAGCCAGAACAGCACGGGCGTCAGCGGCCTCGCGATCTTCAGGAAGCGGGCAGGATTGGCGAGGGCATGAAGACTTGGCACGGCTGACGATTGCTAGGCGAAGATTGCGGTGACGTCACGTGCGACGTGTGGGGGAGGACGCGCGGCACCCTCCCGCCCAGAATCAGCCCCGCCCGATCAGGCGGCGGGCGATGGCGTCGGCGACGTCGCTGGAGGGCTGGCCGGTGCGATCGGCCTCGTCCCACACTTCGACCAGGCGGTCGGGAATGCGGGCAATGCGCGCCTCGACCTCGGCACGGTCGCCGTGGCCGAGATACTCCAGGCCGACGTTGATGATGCCGCCGGCGTTGATGACATAATCCGGCGCGTAGAGGATGCCGCGTGCGGCGAGGACCGCGCCGTGACGTGCCTCGCGCAGCTGGTTGTTGGCACCACCCGCCACCGCCTTGCAATCGAGCGCGGCGATCGACGTTTCGTCGAGGATCGCGCCGAGCGCGTTGGGGCTGACGATGTCGCACGGCGTCGCGAGCACCGCGTCGGAAGCCGCGACGTCCGCGCCGAGTTCTGCCGCGAGCGCGCGGGCCTTCTCCTCGTTCACGTCGGCGATGGTCAGCTTCGCGCCGTCCGCGGCCAGCAGCCGGGCGAGCCCGCCGCCGACGCTGCCGACGCCCTGGATAGCGACGTGCACGCCCTTCATGCTCTCGGCCCCCAGCGCACGCCGGGCGGCGGCGTTGACGCCCAGATACACGCCCATCGCGGTGAACGGACCGGGGTCGCCCCCCGCCCCGCCCGCCGCAACCGGCAGGCCGGAGACGTGCTTGGTGCGCGTGGCGATGGTGCCCATCCGCGCCTCGGACATGCCGACGTCCTCGGCGGTGACATAGCGCCCGCCGAGCGACTCGACCGCATCGCCGAATGCGACCAGCTGCGCCTCGGTGATCGTCGCGCCCGGCTCGCTCGCCAGCACGACGCCCTTGCCGCCACCCAGCGGCAGGCCGGCCATCGCGTTCTTGTAGCTCATGCCACGCGACAGGCGCAGCGCGTCGGTGATCGCCGCGTCGCCGCTGGCATAATGCCAGAAGCGCACGCCGCCCGCTGCCGGCCCAAGCTTGGTCGAATGGACCGCGACGACCGCGGTCAGGCCGCTGGCCGAGTCGCGGAAATGGTGCACGCCCTCGTGCTCATCGAAATCGGGAAGGTTCCAAACCGCGCTCATCGCTACCTCGACCGGCTGATATGAAATGTCAGGGTCGCGCAATATTGTTTTAGGCGGCGTTGCGCCAGCCCAAACTTGGCTTTTCAGGCTGCGGGAAAATGGGGCGACCGACGGGACTTGAACCCGCAACATCCGGCATCACAAGCCGACGCTCTAACCAATTGAACTACGATCGCCGTGGAAGGGGCGCGCTTAGCCGGGGTTGCGTCGGCGATCAAGGCTCGGGCACAATGATTTCATGCTTGCTGCCGATACCGTAACCCAGGTCCAGCCTTCGCCCGGGTCGGGCTATCCGCCGCAGCCGGTGATCGCGCGGTTGATGGCGCATCCCGGCTTGCAACGGGTGCCCAATCCCAAGCTCAACCTGTTCATCTGCCGCAATTTTCTGGACGCGAAAACCTGCACCGAGGTGATCCGACAGATCGATGCGGAGCGCCAGCCGTCGACCGTATCAGACTATAACGGCGACGATGCCTTCCGGACCAGCGAGACCTGCCACCTGCCCGACGCCGATCCGACCGTCGCCGCGATCGACGCGCGAATCGCCGCGCTGACCGGCCTCGACATGGCGCACGGCGAACCGATGCAGGGCCAGCGCTATGCGGTGGGTCAGGAGTTCAAGGCGCACACCGACTATTTCGAACCGCGCGGCGCCGATTTCGCGAAGTTCTGCACGGTGTCGGGGCAGCGGACCTGGACCGTGATGATCTACCTGAACGCGGTCGAAGCCGGCGGCGCGACCCGGTTCAAGGCGATCGACAAGATCGTCCAGCCCGAGGTCGGCAAATTGCTCGCCTGGAACAATTTGCGACCCGACGGCAGCGTTAACCCGTCGACGCTCCACCACGGCATGAAGGTACGAGCGGGCACGAAATACGTCATCACCAAGTGGTTTCGCGAGCGCGCTTGGCCGCGATAACTCCTCCCCGGCACGGGGAGGTGGCACGCAAAGCGTGACGGAGGGGGTAGGCCGCGAGCGCAGCGTAAGCGGCCATCCCCCTCCACCAGCTGCGCTGGTCCCCCTCCCCGTACCGGGGAGGATTTTAGAACTTGGCGCTCAGGCCCAGCGAAAACACCCGGCCGATGTCGTAGGTGTTGACGTCCACGCGCTTCCCGTTGCCGAAATCCTGGAATTCCTGATAGCGGGTCTTGGTCAGGTTGCGCGCCTCGAACTTCGCCTCGAACTGGCCGCCGGCGATCTCGAAGCCCTGGCGCGCGACGATGTCGAAGCGGATGCCGGGGCGCTCCTTCAGGTCTGGCAGGCGCACGCCGCCGCCCGCCGACACCGGCCCGCGATTGGTCACGCGGTCGCTGGCGTAGTTGAACAGGAACGTCAGCTGGCTGAGCGACGCCTTGTCCTCGATCCCGAGCTGCAGGTTCACCAGGTGGTCCGACTGCCCGACCAGCGGCGCGCCATCGCGGAACAGGAGGTTCGCCGGCTGGAGCACGGGCGCGCCGTTCAGCGGCTGCAAGGGGCTGGCGACCAGCTCGGTGCCCGCCGACACCTTCGACTTAGTGTAGGTGTAATTGGCAATCGCGATGATGCGTTTCGTCGCGAAGAAATCGCTGGAAAACACGGTATCGAGCGGGAAATATTTCTGAACCTCGACTTCCGCGCCATAGAGTTTGGCGGACGGCGCATTGGAGAAGCCGGTCTGGAGGCTGTCGGTGCCCGCCGGGAAGAACGCGATCGCCTCGATCGGATTGTCGATCTTCTTGAAGAACCCGGCCAGCGTCACGCGCTGGTCGCGGGCGAAGAACCATTCGTACCGCGCCTCGGCATTGTACAGCTGCGAATCGACCAGCAGCGGGTTGCCGAAGAACTGGCGATCGCTTTCGAAATCCTGGTAGATTTGCGGCGCAAGCTCGCGGAATTGCGGGCGGGCCAGCGTCTTCGAACCGTGCAGGCGCAGCTGCTGGTCGGCGGCGAAATTCCACGTAACCGTCAGCGCGGGCAGCCAATAGCCGTTGTTCAGCCGCGTGTTGCGGGTGCCGCCGATGGTGTTGACCTGCTCGTCGGCCTTTTCATAGCGAACCCCCGCGGTGGCGCGCAGGCCGTCGAGCACCTCGCCCTCGACCTGGCCGTAGCCGGCATGGATCGTCAGCGCCGCATCATAGGCCGACGCGCCGAGCGCGGTCGATGTATTCTGCAGGATGATGCCGAACCGCTGGATAGACGAATCGGACAGCAGGAAATCGGGTCGCTGCTGCGCCGCCACCGGGTTCAGTGCGACCCCGCCCGGCAACTGGTATCGGAAGGTGTAGCGCGTCGAATCGCGGCTCGTATCGCTGTAGTAATAGCCCGCCGACAGCGACACCGGGCGGGCGGTCGGCAGCTTGTAGGTGACGTCCGCCTGGCCGGACCAGAGCGTCTCGTCCAGTTCGGAGAAGTTGACGCTCGCGCCCATCAGGCCCGACAGATTATTCACGTAATCCTTCGCGAGCGCACTGTCATACTGATAGGTGAACGCGCGTTCGTAGGGCGAATTGCGCTTCGTGTTCGCATAGCTGCCGCGCAGGTCGACCGAGAGATCGTCGAAGCGGAACTCGCCGACCAGCTGGCTGTCGAACAGCTGACGCTCGAACCAGTTGGTGTTCTGTTCGACGAACGGCTGGATGCCACCGGCCAACACGCCGATGTTGCTGGTATTGCCCCGCGCCAGCCGCCCCTGCTTGAGCGTGTCGTGGATATAGAGGTTGGTGAAGCGGATCTTGTGCTCGCCGAACTGCGCGCCCAGGCCGATCAGGCCGTTCACGATCACGCGATTGTCGGTCAGCACGGTGCGGAAATCGCGGACCAGCGCGCCCGATGCGGCGTCGGTCACCTGCTGGGTCGCGTCGCGCGTCCGCCAGCCGTTGTTGATCCCGCCCGCGCCGATGATCCCCAGCCGCACCCCGCCCACGTCCACCGACGTACCGAAGCTCATGTCGCCCGACCAGTTGGCCGGAATGTGGTTGTTGGCGAGCAGCAGTGTCGTCGGCGCGTTAGAGAGGTTGATGAGGTCCGCGGCATTGGTCACCGACGTGCCCGCCGCACCCGCCGCCTTGATGAAGCCCGGCACGGTGCGCTCGCCCGAATCGAACCCGGTCCAGTCGTGGCGTCCGCCGTCATAGACGTAGCCGAGTTCGCTGGTCGTCACCGTGTCCGCGCTGATCGCGCCGCCGATCTGAAGGAAGCTCTTTTCGGGCACCGCCAGCGTCGTCAGGTTGATGACGCCGCCGCCGAACTCGCCCGCGTAGTTGGCCGAATAGCTCTTCTGCACCAGGCTGGAGGCGATGACGTTGGTCGGGAAGATGTCGAGCGGGACGACGCGGCGCAGCGGCTCGGGGCTCGGGAGCGGCGATCCGTTCAGCAGCGACGAGGAATAGCGGTCGCCAAGCCCGCGCACGAACACGAAGCCGTTGCCGACCAGCGACAGCCCGGTCACGCGCTGAAGCGCCCCGGCGATGTCGCCCTCGCCCGTGCGCGCGATATCCGCCGCCGACAGCACCGACACCACCTGCGGCGTGGCGCGCACGACGTCGGGGATGTTGCGCCCGACGACGACGATATCCTCAAGCTCCGGCTGGCCCGGCGCCGACACTTCGATCGGTGCGTCCTGCGGCGCGGGCTGGGGCGCAGACGTGGCGTCCTGGGTCGCTTCTGCGGGCGGCGTGCTCGCGGTGGACGCGGGCGGCGTGGCAGTCTGGGCGAGCGCGGCGGGCGCCACGAACGCGGTGCTCGCAAGGCAGAGGGCGGCGAAGGTCTTCATGGGGCGACGGCTTCCGGTGTCGAGGGGGTTGGGAACCGGGGCGGCGGCTTGGGGAACGCCGCCCCGGACCGCGCATCAGCTCGGCAGGCCGGTGCAGGCGCCGCTGGTGGTGCCGAAGTTCGCGCGGTTGGAATTGCAGGTCCAGCCGCGGAACCACGTGTCGTTCGGGCCGCTGACCGCGCCGATGTAGCTGGTCTGGACGAAGAATGCCGATCCCGACGGATTGAGCGTCGCGGCATTGAACGGCGTCACCGCCAGCGTGGTGCTGGTCGGGTAGAAGCCGTTCTGCAACGCCGTCGCCGCGGTGCCGTTCGTCGTGTTGTTGCTGCCCGCAGCGACCAGCGCATCCTGTTCGGCGGTCGTCACCGTGATGCCGTTGACGGTGGTGGTCGTCGACAGGCTGCCCGTGCAGGCGAAGAACAGCGCGTTGAACACCGGCGGACCATTGTCCTGCAGCGCGCTGTTGGCGCCGCGCACCGTCGACTTGTCGGCCGACGACGTCTCGCCCGCCACGATGTTCAGGCACGGCGTGTTCGACTGGACGATGCCGTTCACCATCGTCACGTCGGCGCCGCCGCGGATGCGGATCGCGGCGTTGGTCGCGGTCGAGGTGTCGATGAAGGTGAAGTTCGCCAGACGGTAGTTCTGGCGCGGCAGCGCGTCCTCGTTGCCGTTCGAATCGATCTCGGTCGAATAATTGTCGGTCTGGGTGTTGTTCGGCTTCTGCGCCGCGATCAGGAACTGGACGAAACCCTGCCAGCCCACATCGGTATCCAGCCCGTCGTCGTCGGCGCCGGTAATCGCCAGATAGCGCATGTTCACGCGACCGCCGAACACCTCGATCCCGTCGTCGGACGAATTGTGGACCTGGACGTGGTCGATCGTCGTGCCCGAACCAACGCCGCCCAGCGTCAGCCCCTGCAGCTCGTTGTTCGGGCTGATGACGGTGCCCGAATAGCGGATCTGGACGTAGCGGAACGTGCCCGACGTGTCAGTCGGCGTGGCGCCACCGTACAGCGCGTTGCCGGTTCCCTCGACGACGTTCTCGCAATTGACCGCGCCGCCGGCGACCCCCCCGAGGTTGCAGTTCGAGATCGGCGCACGGCCGGCCAGGATCACGCCGCCCCACAGCCCCTGCGATTCGTCGGTGACGCCGCCGGTTAGGTTCTGCTGTGCGGTGAAGACGATCGGCTGGCTCTCGGTGCCCTCCGCGGCGATGCGGCTGCCGCGGTTGACGATCAGGAAGTCGTTGTCGGCATTGGTCGTGTTCGCGAAGATCAGCACGCCCGCGGCGATGTTCAGGATGCCGGTCTGGGTGCTGGCGGTGCCCGATCCGCCGGCATCGACGCCGACATCGACGCGGCCGTTGATCTCATAGGCGACGCCCGCGACCTTCGCGAGGCTGAGCGAGCCGGTGATGAGCGACGGCAGGCGGCACGCGCGGTAGTTGCCGACGACGCCGCCGTCGTTGAAGCCGCTGGGGCAGCTGGCCGCCGGGGTACCCGGGGTCGGCGTTGGCGTGCCGGTGGAACTGGGCGAGGGTGTCGGGGCTGGAATGACGACCGTTCCCTCGCCCGGCGATGCCACGCTCGACGCGCCGTCGCATGCGGAGAGCGCCAGGGCTGCGGTGCCGGCCATCAGGACGTGGCCGAGGGTCTTCAGGTTGCGCATGACGTCTCCCGTGTCGCTTTCGCGTGTCGCTGTGTGGCGGAAGGCGCGTGCCCCCCGGGACCGACTCAGGAACCCCCCTGTCGATCACGAGGGCTGCGCTAGGGACGCGATATGACGCGCGTGTGCCACTTCGGCGACGCGGGCGTGACGATGATGTTACGGGTGTGTGACGATTGCTCAGCGGCGGCTGCGGCGGACGGCGTCAGGGGGTTTCGGTAGCCTCGCGCGCACGCCAGCGGCGCTCGGCCAGTTCGATGATCGCGGCGTCGCGCGTGGCCGACAGGCAGGCGGACAGGTCGCGGCCCGTGGCGGCCCACGCCCGTCGTCGCGCCCGTTTCGACGCATCGGTTGCGGAGAGATAGCGCGGCCGGGCTTGGGAAAAGCAGGAGACGAGCGACGAACAGCCGACCGCATCGACACCGGCATCGCCGCTGGACTGTCTGATCCGGCAGGTCGGCACGTCGTCTGCGAAGACCAGCACGCCGCGCCAGTCGTCCAGCCGCCGCCCCAGCACGACGATGTCGTCGGCCGGAGCCTTGGGCCGGGGATGGGCCTGCGTCGTACCGAGCAGCGCGGCTGCGATCGCCAGCAACATGCTATCCCGCTCCCGAAGCCTCTGCCCGGCAACCGTCGCCGATCGCCGGAAACCAAAAAGCCCGCCGCCCGGTTGCGGGCTGGCGGGCTTTTAATGGTGGGCGCGACAGGGATTGAACCTGTGACCCCACCCGTGTGAAGGGTGTGCTCTACCGCTGAGCTACGCGCCCCCGAGCGTGGCCGAAGCCGTCGGGAAGCGGGCCTTTAGGCAACGCGGGACACGCTGTCCAGCCCTGCCGTCGCCCGCGCAACGCTTCTCAGTTGACCGCGTCCTTCAGGCCCTTGCCCGCCTTGAACTTCGGCTGCGTCGATGCCTTGATCGTCATCGGTTCGCCGGTGCGCGGGTTGCGGCCCGTCGATGCCTTGCGCTTCGAGATCGAGAAGGTGCCGAAGCCGACCAGGCGCACCTCGTCCCCCTTCTTCAGCGACGCGGTGATGACGTCGAACACCGCCTCCACCGCCTTGACCGCATCCCCCTTGCCCAGGCCGGACATGTCCGCGACCTGGCCGATCAATTCCTGCTTGTTCATGCGCCGAAAACCCCCGTCCTGAAACGCCACTGAATTGGAACGGCGAGTCCCCCCGCCTGGCGCGCAGTAATGCGACGCATGTCCGCCAAGTCAAAGGGATTCGGCATCCTTGCGTCGCCGTAACGACGAAAGGATGCCGTAGCGGATCAATGATGCACTGCGTCACTCACCGGCGCGACGCCGGGGGGCGGCATCGCGGCCAGCTCGTCCGCGTCGCTCCAGTCGATCGCGGTCAGCTCCTCGGTCAGCGCCAGGCGGAGCACCTCGTCAACGTGCTTGACGGGAATGATCTCCAGCCCCGCGCGGATATTGGCGGGGATTTCGGCCAGATCCTTCTCGTTCTCTTGCGGGATCAGCACGGTGGTGATGCCGCCACGCAGCGCCGCGAGCAGCTTTTCCTTCAGGCCGCCGATCGGCAGCACGCGGCCCCGGAGCGTGACCTCGCCGGTCATCGCGATCTCGCGCCGCACCGGCACGCCGGTCAGCGTCGAGACGATCGCGGTGACCAGCCCGATGCCCGCCGACGGACCGTCCTTCGGCACCGCGCCCTCGGGCAGGTGGACGTGAACGTCTTTGCGGTGGAACAGGCTCGGCTTGATCCCGTAAGACGGCGCGCGCGCCTTGATGAAGCTCATCGCGGTTTCCGCCGACTCCTTCATCACGTCGCCGAGCTTGCCGGTCAGCTTGATCGCGCCCTTGCCGGGCACGGTCACGCTTTCGATCGTCAGCAATTCGCCGCCGACTTCGGTCCAGGCGAGCCCGGTGACCGCGCCGATCTGATGTTCCTCCTCGCTGAGGCCGTGGCGGTACTTCTGGACACCGGCGAATTCGTGGAGGTTGTCGGGCGTGATCGTCACGCTCGTCACCTTCTTCTCCAGGATCTGACGCAGAACCTTGCGCGCCAGCTTGGCGATCTCGCGCTCCAGCGTGCGGACGCCCGCCTCGCGCGTGTAGTGCTGGATCAGCGCGCGCAGGCCCGCGGTCGTCAGCTCGAATTCGCCCGGCTTCAGCCCGTGCGCCTCGACCTGCTTGGCGAGCAGGTGGCGTTCGGCGATCTCGACCTTCTCGTCCTCCGTATAGCCCTCCAGCCGGATGATCTCCATGCGGTCGAGCAACGGCTGCGGCAGATTGAGCGAGTTCGCCGTCGTCACGAACATGATGTCCGACAGGTCGACGTCGACCTCGAGATAATGGTCGTTGAACTTCGCGTTCTGCTCGGGATCGAGCACCTCGAGCAGCGCCGACGCCGGATCGCCGCGGAAATCCTGGCCGAGCTTGTCGATCTCGTCGAGCAGGAACAGCGGATTCGACGTGCCGGCCTTCTTCAAATTGGTCACGATCTTGCCCGGCAGCGAGCCGATGTACGTGCGGCGATGCCCGCGAATTTCTGCTTCATCACGCACACCGCCGAGAGATTGACGGATAAATTCGCGGCCGGTGGCCTTGGCGATCGACTTGCCGAGCGAGGTCTTCCCGACGCCGGGCGGGCCGACGAGGCACAGGATCGGCCCCTTGAGCTTGTTGGTGCGGGCCTGCACCGCGAGATACTCGACAATGCGGTCCTTGACCTTTTCCAGCGCGTAATGATCCTCGTCGAGCACGCCTTGTGCCGCCGCGATGTCCTTCTTGATCTTGGATTTCTTGCCCCACGGCAGGCCGAGCAGCACGTCGAGATAGTTGCGCACGACGGTCGCCTCGGCGCTCATCGGCGCCATCGTCTTCAGCTTCTTGAGCTCCGCGGTCGCCTTGTTCCGGGCTTCCTTGGAGAGCTTCAGCGTCGCGATCTTCTGGGTCAGCTCGGCAACCTCGTCGCCCTCGCCTTCCTCGCCCTCGTTGCCGAGCTCGCGCTGGATCGCCTTCAACTGCTCGTTGAGGTAATATTCGCGCTGGGTCTTCTCCATCTGACGCTTCACGCGGCTGCGGATCTTCTTCTCGACCTGCAACACGCCGAGCTCGCCCTCCATGAAGGCGAACACCATCTCCAGCCGCTTGCGCGGGTCGTTCTCGACCAGCAGCGACTGCTTGTCGGCGACCTTAACCGAGATGTTGCCGGCGACGGCATCGGCCAGACGCGAGGCATCCTCCAGCTCGCCCAGCTGCACCGCGGTTTCGGCGGGCAGCTTGCGGTTCAGCTTCGCATAATTCTCGAACTGGTCGATGACCGAGCGCATCAGCGCCTTCAGCTCGGCGCTCTGCTCCTCGAGCGACTCGTCGCTGGCCGGCACCGCGGTCACTTCCGCGGTCAGGAAGGGGCCGCCCTCCTCCAGCGTGGCAAGCGCCGCGCGCTCCTTGCCCGCCACCAGCACGCGGACGGTGCCGTCGGGCAGCTTCAGCAACTGCATCACCTCTGCGGTGACGCCGGTATCGTACAGGTCGTCGCGACCGGGATCGTCCTCGCTCGGATCGAGCTGGGCGATGAGCAGGATTTCCTTGTCGTCGGCCATCGCCGCTTCCAGTGCGGCGACCGATTTGTCGCGACCGACGAACAGCGGCACGATCATGTGCGGGAACACGACGATGTCACGCAGGGGCAGGACGGGATAGCTGGTCTTCATGGATACTCCGGCGCCGCCCGCAGACGATGGGCGGCAGTTGACGCCTTATATGGTGAGGGTTGCGAAGGCATCAATCACCGTGCGACCACCCGCCGTTCCGGCATTCGAAGGGAAATCGATGCGTCCGCTGCTTCTCGTCACCGCGCTGCTCTGTTCGACCGCCGCTCTGGCCGAGGGGGGCAAGCCGCCGATCACCGCGCAGACCGCGAAATCGGGCGGGCCGCTCGACCCCGACCAGGCGAAGCTTTCGCTCGATACCGTCGACCTGGCGTTCGAGGTATTTCCGGCGACCGAGACGATGGCCGGCGTCGCCACGCTGAACTTCACCGCGAAGCAGGCCGTGACGCGGCTGCCGATCGACCTGGACAAGAACCTGCCCGTGTCGGCGATCAGCATCGACGGCGCGGCGCTGGCGCGATCCGCCTGGAGCAATCCCGACGGGCGGCTGATGGTCACCCTGCCCCGCCGCATCGCCGCGGGCACGAAATTCGCTGCCAGGATCGCCTATGGCGGCACGCCGCATGTGGCGGTGCGCGCGCCGTGGGACGGCGGGTTCGTCTGGTCGAAGACGAAGGACGGCCAGCCGTGGATCGCGACCGCGGTGCAGGGTGAGGGCTGCGACCTGTTCTGGCCGTGCATCGACCACCCGACCTATGAACCGACCCGCGCCGACATCCACATCACGGTGCCCAAGGGGCTGAAGGCGATCTCCAACGGCGTGCTGCGCGCGGTGGGATCGTTCCCCGATGGCCGCACGACGTGGCACTGGTCGGCCAAGCACCCGACGATCTACGGCATCGCGCTGAACATCGCGCCGTATGAGGAAGTGAAGGGCATCTACAAGAGCCGCTTCGGCAACAGCTTCCCGATGCATTACTGGTATCTGCCGGGCGAAAAGGCGCAGGCGGAGGCGCTGTTCGCCGAATTCGCGCCGACACTCGATTTCTTCGAGACATGGATCGGGCCGTTCCCCTTCGCCGACGAGAAGCTGGGCGTGGTCGAGACGCCGCACCTCGGCATGGAGCATCAGTCGATCAACGCCTACGGCAACGGCTACAAGAAAGCGCCCGAGGGGTTCGACTGGCTGTTCCAGCATGAGTTTGCGCACGAATGGTTCGCCAACCAGCTGACCGCCGCCGACTGGGACGACATGTGGCTGCACGAGGGTTACGGCAGCTACATGCAGCCGCTGTACGGCAAGTGGCGGGAGGGCGATGCGCGCTACGTCGCCATGCTGATGAAGCAGCGCGAGACGATCCTGAACAAGGCGCCGATCGTGTCGGGCCGCCCGCGCACCGAGGAGGATGTGTACGACGCCGACAAGGGCGGGCCCGGCGGCGACATCTACGTCAAGGGATCGTGGATGCTCCACACCCTGCGCGGGCTGATCGGCGATCCGGCGTTCTTCGAGGTGACGCGGCGTGCGGTCTATGGCCGGCCCGATCCGAAGCCGGGCAATTTCATTCCGCGCTACAGTTCGTCGAAGGAATATCGCGCAATCGTCGATCAGGTGACGAAGGCCGATTACGGCTGGTTCTTCGACGTGTACCTCGATTCCGCGGCGCTGCCCGACCTGGTCCAGACCCGCACCGGCAGCACGCTGTCGCTGGCGTGGAAGACGCCGAGGAACCTGCCCTTCCCGATGCCGGTCGAGGTCGACGTCGATGGCAAGCTGACCCGGCTGGCGATGACCGGCGGACGCGACACGCTGACCGTGCCCGAAGGCGCGCACGTCGTCGTCGACCCGATGGCGCGCATCCTGAAGCGGTCGACGGCGATCGAGGCGGTGCAGGCGCAGCAGGCGGCGATGCGGGCGAAGTAGGTCAGGGCGCGACCCCAGTGAACGAATGCCCTTCCCCACCGCCGTTCGTTTCGAGCGAAGTCGAGAAACTGGTGGTAGCGCCTGACCCGTTTCTCGATTTCGCTCGAAACGAACGGGTCAGGGCCGATGGATTGTCAGCCCCCTACCCCGTCGGCTGGGTCATCGGCGACGGCACGTCGATGTTCGGCATCGGTGGAGAAACCTCGGGCGGTGGCGCCTCGGGCTGAGCCGGCGAATTCGGCACCGGCGGCGTCTCGGGCGGCGTGGCGCCAGGGTTGGGGTGATCCGGCGCGGGCTGGCCCGGGGTGGGCATCGGCGGTGTTTCGGGCGGGGGCGATCCGGGTTGCGGGATCGGCGGTTCGACAGGCATCGGGGAATCTCCTTCCTGCCTCCAACGCCCCGAATCTCGGGCGGTTGCGTGAGCGTAGCGCTTTGCTATAGAGCCGCGCGCACACGGCGGGACTTCGCCGCGCGGGCGTGGCGGAACTGGTAGACGCAGCAGGTTTAGGTCCTGCCATCGCAAGATGTGGGGGTTCGAGTCCCTTCGCCCGCACCAGTTCCTCAACCACGTGATCGCGTGGGCGGCGGACCGGCGCCACCGATTGATATTTCTTGAGAAAGCAACCGCAGACCATGCAGACCGTCGAGACGCTGAACGAAGGCCTCAAGCGCGCCTACACGATGACCATCACCGCAAAGGATATCGACGCCAAGGTCGATGCCGAGGTGAAGCGCGTCGCTCCGCAGGTGCGGATGCCCGGTTTCCGTCCCGGCAAGGTGCCGGTCAACCTGGTGCGCAAGATGCACGCCGAGGCGCTGACCCAGGACGCGCTGAACGCAGCGATCCAGCAGGGCGTGCAGGACCTGATGCAGTCGAACAAGCTGCGCCCGGCGATGCAGCCTTCGGTCGCGCTGGCCGATGGCTATGCGCCCGGCAAGGACGCCGAGATCACCGTCGAGCTGGAAGTGCTGCCCGACGTCCCCACCCCCGCGATCGACGGCCTGACGCTGGAGCGGCTGACCGTTCCCGCCGACGAAACCGCGCTCGACGCCCGCATCATGGAGCTGGCGCAGGGTTCGAAGTCGTATGACGACGCCAAGAAGGGCCACAAGGCCGCGACCGGCGACCTGGTCGTCATGGACTTCGTCGGCAAGACCGAGGACGGCGTCGCCTTCGACGGCGGCACCGGCACGGACATGTCGGTCGAGATCGGCACGGGTCGCCTGATCCCCGGCTTCGAGGACCAGCTGGTCGGCGTGAAGAAGGGCGACGAGAAGACGATCTCGGTCACCTTCCCCGAGGATTACGGCGCCGCGAACCTGGCCGGCAAGCCCGCGACCTTCGACCTGAAGATCACCGACGTGCGTGTCGCCGGCGAAACCAAGGTCGATGACGCGCTCGCCAAGAACCTGGGCCTCGAGAGCCTGGAGCAGCTGCGCGGCATCCTGAAGGGCCAGGCCGAGCAGGAGCTGAACGGCCTGACGCGCACCCACATGAAGCGCAAGCTGCTCGACCAGCTCGCGGCCGGCCACGACTTCCCGGTCCCGCCGTCGATGGTCGATGCCGAATTCCAGCAGATCTGGCACCAGCTGGTCCACGAGACCGAGCATGAGGCCGATCCCGCCGCCGCGCTCGCCGAGATCGAGGCCGAGAAGGACGATTACCGCAAGATCGCCGAGCGTCGCGTGCGCCTGGGCCTGCTGCTCAGCGAAATCGGCCAGGCGAACGGCGTCGAGGTCAGCCAGCAGGAAATGAGCCAGCTGATGATGCAGGCCGCGCAGCAGTATCCGCAGGACCAGCGCCAACGGTTCCTGGAGTACATCCAGCAGGAGCCGATGGCCGCCGCCCAGTTGCGCGCGCCGCTGTATGAGGACAAGGTCGTCGATTTCCTGTTCGACAAGGCCGAGATTTCGGATCGCGAAGTGACCCGCGAGGAGCTGGAAGCCGCGATCGAGAGCGACGACGGCTTCGATACGGGTACGCACAGCCACGACCACGACAAGCCCAAGCCGCGCAAGTCGGCGAAGGCGAAGTCGGACGACGCGGCTCCGACCAAGAAGCCCGCTGCGAAGAAGGCCAAGGCAGCCGACGCCGAGCCGGCCGCGGCTGGTGACGAATTGGTCGAGGCCGAGCCGGTGAAGAAGGCAGCGACGAAGAAGGCTCCCGCCAAGAAGGCTGCCGAGCCGGCGGCGGAAGAGGCGCCCTCCAAGCCTGCCGCCAAAAAGCCGGCTGCGAAGAAGAAGGCCTGACTTGCCTTCCCTCTCCCGTCGGGAGAGGGTTGCGCAGACTTGGGTCGCGTTCTTCGCGCGGCCCTGGTCGTAGCTGGGTGAGGGGATCACCTATCGAGAGCGGCTCCCCTCATCCAACCTTCGCTAGCGAGCAGGCTCGCAAGCTACGGTATCCTTCTCCCTACGGAGAAGGCTTGGGGGGGTAGCACCGTGAACCAGCCACGCATCGCCGTCCTGCTGCCGTGCTACAACGAGGAAGCCGCGATCGCGCAGACCGTCGCGGCGTTTCGCGACGCGCTGCCCGGCGCCACGATCTACGTCTACGACAACAACAGCCGCGATCGCACCGCAGAGGTTGCCGCCGCGGCGGGCGCCGTCGTCCGGACCGAACGGATGCAGGGCAAGGGCCATGTCGTCCGCCGCATGTTCGCCGACGTCGATGCCGACATCTACGTGATGGCCGATGGCGATGCGACCTATGACGCCGGTGCCGCCCCCGGAATGGTCGCCACGCTGACCGGCGAGGGGCTCGACATGATCGTCGGTACCCGCGTGCATGAGGCCGCCGACGCCTATCGCCGCGGACATGTGCTGGGCAACAAGGCGATGACGGGGCTCCTCGCAAGCCTGTTCGGGCGCAGCTTCACCGACATCTTCTCGGGCTACCGCGTGTTCTCGCGCCGCTTCGTGAAAAGCTTCCCGGTGCTGTCGGCGGGGTTCGAGATCGAGACCGAGATCAGCGTCCACGCGCTCGAATTGAAGATGCCGACCGGCGAGGTCGAGACGGCATATTATGCGCGGCCCGAGGGCTCGGCGTCGAAGCTCAACACCTACCGCGACGGCGCGCGGATCGGGCGGACGATCCTGACGCTCTACCGGATCGAGCGGCCCCTGTGGTTCTTCGGCGCCATCGCCGCGCTGCTGACCGCGCTCGCCGTGATCCTGTCGATCCCGCTTGGCATCACCTACGTCGAAACCGGCCTCGTCCCCCGCCTGCCGACCGCGCTGCTGGCGACCGGGCTGACGATCGTCGCGGTGCTGAACCTGTTCACCGGACTTATCCTCGACACGGTGGTGCGCGGGCGGCGCGAGGTGAAGCGGCTGGCGTATCTAGCCGTGCCCGGACCGCTTGCCTGACCCCCTTGCGCGTATCGACCGCAACGCCGACATATGGCGCACCAATCAAGAGCGGGAATCCCATGCACGACCCTATGAGCGTCATCCAGAACGGCCTCGTCCCCATCGTCATCGAACAGTCGAGCCGCGGCGAGCGCAGCTTCGACATCTTCTCGCGCCTCCTGCGTGAGCGGATCGTGTTCGTGACCGGCGCGGTCGAGGATCACATGGCGTCCCTCATCACCGCCCAGTTGCTGTTCCTGGAGTCCGAGAACCCCAAGAAGGACATCTGGATGTACATCAATTCGCCGGGTGGCGTGGTGACCGCCGGCATGGCGATCCACGACACCATGCAGTACATCCGCCCGCGCGTCGGCACCGTGTGCATCGGCCAGGCCGCGTCGATGGGCAGCTTCCTGCTCGCCGCCGGTGAGCCGGGCCTGCGCGTCGCGCTGACCAACGCCCGCATCATGGTCCACCAGCCCTCGGGCGGGGCGCAGGGCATGGCCAGCGACATCGAAATCCAGGCCCGCGAGATCCTGCGCATCAAGCGCCGGATGAACGAGCTGTACGAGAAGTACACCGGCCGCACCCTCGATGAGATCGAGAAGGCGATGGACCGCGACACCTTCCTCGAGGCCGAGGAAGCCAAGGCGTTCGGGATTGTCGACGAGGTCTATGACAAGCGCCCCGGCATGCCGGACGCGGATGCGGCCCCGGCTGCTTAACCCTGATTTGCGTACACCCCGGCAAAATCAGTTTTGCCGGGTCCGGCCCGCCGTGTAGGATGGCGGGCCAATCGAAGCGCCGCGGATGCGGCGCGAAAGGTGATCGATGACGAAATTGAGCGGTGGCGACTCCAAAAGCACCCTCTACTGCTCGTTCTGCGGCAAGTCGCAGCACGAGGTCCGCAAGCTTATCGCCGGCCCGACCGTGTTCATCTGCGATGAATGCGTGGAGCTGTGCAACGACATCATCCGCGAGGAAACCAAGTCCGCGCTGGTGAGCAAGAAGGATGGCGGCGTGCCCACGCCGCAGGAAATCTGCGACGTGCTGGACGATTATGTGATCGGTCAGAAGCGCGCCAAGCGCGTCCTGTCGGTGGCGGTCCACAACCACTACAAGCGGCTGAACCACGGTGCCAAGGGTGCCGACGTCGAGCTCGCCAAGTCGAACATCCTGCTGGTCGGCCCGACCGGCTGCGGCAAGACCCTGCTCGCGCAGACGCTCGCCCGCATCCTCGACGTGCCGTTCACGATGGCCGACGCGACGACGCTGACCGAGGCCGGCTATGTCGGCGAGGACGTCGAGAACATCATCCTGAAGCTGCTCCAGGCGTCCGACTACAACGTCGAGCGGGCGCAGCGCGGCATCGTCTACATCGACGAGATCGACAAGATCAGCCGCAAGGCCGAGAACCCCTCGATCACCCGCGACGTGTCGGGCGAAGGCGTGCAGCAGGCGCTGCTGAAGCTGATGGAAGGCACCACCGCCAGCGTACCGCCGCAGGGCGGGCGCAAGCATCCGCAGCAGGAATTCCTGCAGGTGGACACGACCAACATCCTGTTCATCTGCGGGGGTGCGTTCGCAGGGCTCGAAAAGATCATCGGCGACCGGTTGCAGGGCAAGTCGATCGGTTTCGGCGCGCATGTCGCCGGGCCCGACGAGCGCAAGACCGGCGAGACGCTGAAGTCGGTCGAGCCCGAGGATCTGCTGAAGTTCGGCCTCATCCCCGAGTTCGTCGGCCGCCTGCCGGTGATCGCCACGCTCGAGGATCTCGACACGCCCGCGCTCATCAAGATCCTGACCGAGCCGAAGAATGCTTTGGTGAAACAGTATCAGAAGCTGTTCGAGATGGAGGACGTGAAGCTCGGCTTCACCGACGACGCCCTCGTCGCCACCGCCAAGCGCGCGATCGAACGCAAGACCGGTGCCCGCGGGCTGCGCTCGATCCTGGAAGGCATATTGCTCGACACCATGTTCGACCTGCCCAGCATGGACGGCGTCGACGAAGTGATGATCGACAAGGACGTCGTTGGCGGATCGAAGGAACCCGTCCGCGTCTATGCCAAGAAGGGCAAGGAAAAGGCCGGCGACGCGGCTTAGCGTTCGGAAATAGGCGGGCCGGAATGCAGCGGGTGCTACATTCCGGCCCGCTTTTTATTGGGGCGCGCTCACCTGAATAGCCGCGCGCGCCCTCCGTTCGTTTCGAGCGAAGTCGAGAAACCTTTCTCCGCGCCCGCAACCCGGATTTCGACTTCGCTAGAATCCCCGCGGATAGCGTGGCACCGCGTCGAGAAACGCTTGGACCGTCCCTCTCCAAACTTCCGGCGCCCACCCTCGGCAATGCCGCGCTCCAAAACTCGTTTCGCGGATGCAACCCTCCCCGGCCTCGGGCATTGGTTTTTGTAGATACGCCGGAGACGACATTGACCGAAGCCGCCGCCATCGACGCCATCCCTCCGCAGGCGACTAAGCGCGGACTTCTCCGCCGGAGCGGCCTCCCGCTCTGGTCGTTGCTGTTCCCGTTGCTCGGATTGCTCGCGGTAGCAGTGTCGCTGGCGAAGATGGGCGTCGTCGGCACCATCGTCGCCGCCATCGTGCTGATGGGATCGGTCCTGTCCGCGGTGCACCATGCGGAGGTCGTTGCCCACCGCGTCGGAGAACCCTTCGGCACGCTGGTGCTGGCGGTCGCGGTCACGGTGATCGAGGTGTCGCTGATCGTCAGCCTGATGCTGTCCGACGCGGGCGACGCCAGCAGCCTGGCGCGCGACACGGTGTTCGCGGCGATCATGATCATCCTGAATTTCATCGTCGGGCTCTGCCTGCTGGCCGGCGGGCTGAAGCATGGCGAGCAACGATTCACGTTGCGCGGGGTCAGTGCTGCGCTGTGCGTGCTGGCGGCGATGGTGGTGCTGTCGCTGGTGCTGCCAAACTACGTCTCCAGCGCGCCGGGGCCGACCTATGCGCCGTCGCAGCTGGTGTTCGTGGCGATCGTGTCGCTGATCCTCTACCTGACGTTCGTACTCGTGCAGACGGTGCGCCACCGCGACTATTTCCTGCCGGACGAGAAGGCGCCGAAGGACGCGCACGCCGAACCGCCGTCGAACGCGACCACCTGGACGGCGTTTGCGGTGCTGCTGGTCGCGCTTGTCGGCGTCGTCCTGCTCGCAAAGGCGCTGTCGGCGACGGTCGAAAGCGCGATCCTGGGCGCCGGCCTGCCGCTCGCCATCGTCGGGGTCGTCATCGCCGCGCTGGTGCTGGCACCCGAAAGCCTCGCCGCCTACCGCGCCGCACGCCGCAACCGGTTGCAGACCAGCCTCAATCTCGCGCTCGGCTCGGCGCTCGCGACGATCGGCCTCACCATCCCGGCGGTCGCGATCGTATCGCTGATCCTCGACCTGCCGCTCGCACTCGGGATCGGGCCGAAGGGGATCACGTTGCTGATCCTGTCGCTGTTCACGATCACGCTTACGCTCGGCACCGGCCGCACGACGATCCTCGGCGGTGCGGTTCACCTCGTCATTTTCGCGGCCTATCTCTTCACCACCGTCGTGCCCTGAACCCGGGCATCGTCGCCAAGCGTTGGCCCGGCGAAGGAGAATGATGATGACCGACCCCGACCGCCGCCAGAGCAACCCGGACGACGACCGTAGCGACATCGAACAGGCGGTCGATGCCCGCCGCGACGCTTTGGAGCGCGGCGAAGGCGGCAACGGTGACGGGCCGCTCGAACCGACCGGCATCCCAGACGGCATCGGCGGCACCGCCGGCGTCACGAAGAACCAGGGCGACGACGCCCACTAGGCGCGTCGCCCTCCCCGCTACCGAGCTGCGGCCAGATCGACGATCCGGTCGCGGTCGTAGCGTAGCACGCCGGGCATGTCCGGCACCCGCGTGATCGTCAGCCCGAAATAATTCGGCATCTTGCCCGCGGCGCGGAACGTCGCCGGCACGATTTTCGCGCTTGCCAGACGCGGGTCCATCGGCGTGTCGGCACCGGCAGGTACGAACAGCTTCTGCCCGGTCATCACCATCGGATAGCTGCTGTCGCCATCGGGCCGGTCGACCGGTTCGGCCTTTTCGATCACGCCCAGGTCGGTGATCTCCCCTGCCCGCGCGTCGAACTTCACGCTGCCCATGCAGAAGCAAGAACCCATCGCCGCGACACCCGGCGCCGCCGACAGGAAGCCGTACACGCGGTAGGTGCCCGGCGTCACTTCGTGCAGATAGGTCGAGCCGCCCTGCTTGGCGAAGCGGTTGATAGGCCCGATGCCGACCGCCGCCATCAGCGCGAACGGGGTGAATTCGAAATTCGCCTCGGTCGGCTCGACCGGCTTGTCGCCGACGCGGTAGCCGGGCGCCTTCTCCGCCGCCTTCAGGTCGCGCTCGTAGTTGGCGAGCTTTTTCTCGTATTTGCCGTGCGCCTTCACCAGCGCCTCGGCGCGCATCCTGTCGTAAGCGGCCTGATCCTCCGAGGTCGGCAGCTTCATCAGGTACATCGGCGTCTGCACTTCGCTGCGCAGCAGGACGTACGCCTTGGTGGGGTCGAGCGCGACGGTCGGCTTGTCCTTGACCGCGGCACTCTCGACGAAGACGGGATCGTCGTTCCTGGCGATGGCGGGCGTGGCGATGGCGGCGATCGCCGCTGCGAACAGGATGGTCTTCACAGGCCGAGTGCCTTCCCCTGGAGGTTGCCCGAGGCAGCGACCAGCGCCTGCTGCTTCAGAAACGCCCGCCGCTTGTCGGCATCGACGCCCGACAGGCCTTCCTCGAAATTGAACTTGTCCCACACGTCCTTGGTCAGGCCGTACCGGTCATAGCCCTTGAAATTCATGCAGGTGCGCATGTTGACGCGGCGCAGCCGGCGCTTTTCCGCCGATCCGAAGATCATCACCGCCATCGCATTGCCCAGCGCCCCGCCGATCGCGCCGCCCAGCGTCCCCGCATAGGGATAGGGCGTCTGCATATAGCCGATCCCGCTCTGGAGCCCGCGCGCGTAGCCGTCGCATTCGGAGATGTCGGCGAACGCAGTCGAGAAATCGGTGTCGGCACGGTGGAAGGCGTAATATTTGTCGAAGTTGGCAGCCTCGGTCCCGTCGCCCTTGAAGGCGAGTTCGGGCATCGTCACCGACGCGGCATCGCCGACCTCTCCGGGTGCGCCGAACGGCGAACCGCTGTCGGCCAGATAGGTCGTCCCGCTTGCTGCCTGCTGCGCGGTCGCGGGCACCTCGGCCGCGACCATTGCCACCACCGCCAGCGCGGCGGCGCCTCCCCCAAATCTCATCCATGCCCCCTTCGAAACGGCGTCGAATCATCCGCTTGTGCGCGGAAGATATCGCACGCCGTATCGAGGGCAAGTGTCCGCAGTCGGACGCGCGCGCAGGCTTAGCCGAGCGCCGCCTTCAACCGCTCGTTGACGACGCCGGGATTGGCCTTGCCGCCCATTGCCTTCATCGTCTGGCCGACGAAGAAGCCGAACAACTTGTCCTTGCCGCCGCGGTAGTCGGCGACCTTGTCGGCGTTGGCGGCCATGATCTCGGCGATCACTGCGTCGATCGCGCCGGTGTCGCTGGTCTGCTTCAGCCCGCGTTCCTCGACGATCGCTGCCGGATCCTGGCCGGTTTCCAGCATCACCTCGAACACCTGCTTGGCGAGGCTGCCCGACAGCGTGCCGTCGGCGACGAGGGCCAGCAACGCTGCGGCCTGCGCGGGCGACACGGGCGATTCCGCGATATCCTTGCCCAGCCGGTTGAGCGCGCCGAACAGTTCCGACGTCACCCAATTCGATGCCGGGCCCGCCGCGACCCCGGCCTCGAGCAGCGCGTCGAACCAGCGTGCGGTCTCCACCTCCGCGGTCAGCACCGCGGCGTTGTACAGCGTGACGCCGCCCGCGACGTAGCGCGCCCGCTTGGCATCGGGCAGCTCGGGCAGGCTCGCGCGGCATTCCTCCAGGAACGCCTCGTCCAGCTCCAGCGGCAGCAGGTCGGGATCGGGGAAGTAGCGATAGTCGTGTGCATCTTCCTTCGACCGCATCGACCGAGTGACGCCGCGATCGGGATCGTACAGCCGCGTTTCCTGCTGAATCGTGCCGCCGTCCTCCAGCACCTCGACCTGGCGGCGCGCCTCATGCTCGACCACCGCCATCACGAAGCGCACCGAATTGACGTTCTTCGTCTCGGTCCGCGTCCCGAACGGAGTTTCCTCGCCATTTGGCCCGGGCTTCCGCACGCTGACGTTCACGTCGGCGCGCATCGATCCCTGGTCCATGTTGCCGTCGCACGACCCGACGTAGCGCAGGACCGAACGCAGCTTGGCGAGGTACGCGCCAGCCTCTGCGGGAGAGCGCATGTCGGGCTTCGACACGATCTCCATCAGCGCGACGCCCGAACGGTTCAGGTCGACATAGCTCTGCGTCGGATGCTGGTCGTGCATCAGCTTGCCGGCGTCCTGCTCGACATGGATGCGCTCGACGCCGATGACCTTGGTATAGCCATCGGCCTCGATCTCGACCGAGCCTTCACCGACGATCGGGTGATAGAGCTGCGAAATCTGGTAGCCCTGCGGCAGGTCGGCGTAGAAGTAATTCTTGCGATCGAACCGCGACCAGCGGTTGATCTGCGCATCGATCGCCATGCCGGTGCGCACCGCTTGGCGGATGCACTCGCGGTTCGGGACCGGCAGCATCCCCGGCATCGCCGCGTCGACCAGCGACACCTGCGTGTTCGGCTCCGCCCCGAACGCGGTCGCCGCGCCCGAGAACAGCTTTGCCTGCGACGTGACCTGCGCGTGGACTTCCAGGCCGATCACGACCTCCCACTCGCCGGTGGCGCCCTGGATACGATAGGTGGATTCAGTCATCTTGTTTCAATCCGCGGATTGGGCGTCGCAACAGAGGGTGCTTCGCCCTAGGTTCGCTATTCGGGTTCGGCATCGGCGTCGTGCGACGTTTTGCCGGTAGGTCGTCATCACGCTTCGCTGCCCAATCAGGGATAAGGCCGGCTAGATCGCCAAGCCCGCTCACCCAATCGAGAAAGCTTACCACCATTGCTCCGCCCGCGCGGTGAAGCCCGCGCGTTGTTCGAGCGCCAGACCGGCGTTGAGGACGCCCTGTTCGTCGAGTGCCTTGCCGATGATCTGCAGACCCAGTGGCAGGCCGTGCTTGTCGACGCCCCCCGGCACGCTCATCGCGGGTAGGCCGGCGAGGCTCGACGGTACCGTAAAGACGTCATTCAAATACATCGCCAGTGGATCGGCGCTCTTCTCGCCCAACGCGAACGCCGCCGACGGTGCGGTCGGCGTCAGCAGCAGGTCGCACGTCTCCCAAGCCTTGTCGAAATCCTGCGCGATCAGCGTGCGGACCTTCGAAGCCTGTGTGAAGTATGCGTCGTAAAACCCTGCGGACAGGACATAGGTGCCGATCATGATCCGGCGCTTCACCTCGTCGCCGAAGCCGGCGGCGCGGGTCGCGGCGTACATGTCCTGCAACCCTGCCCCCGCCGGCAGGTCGCGCAGGCCGAAGCGGACGCCGTCATAGCGCGCCAGATTCGACGATGCCTCGGCAGGCGCGATGATGTAATAGGCCGGCAGCGCGTATTTGGTGTGCGGCAGGCTGACCTCGACGATCTCGGCGCCGGCGTCTTTCGCCCAGTCTATGCCCTGCTGCCACAGCGCCTCGATTTCCTCGGGCATGTTGTCGACGCGGTATTCGCGCGGGATGCCGATGCGCTTGCCGGCGAGGCTGGGGTTCAGCCCCGCCTCCCACTTAGGCACGTCGAGCTGCAGCGAGGTTGCGTCCTTCGCGTCGAAGCCCGCCATCGCCTCCAGCATGATCGCGCAATCGGTGACGTCGCGCGCCATCGGCCCGGCCTGGTCGAGCGACGAGGCGAACGCCACCGTCCCCCAGCGCGAGCAGCGGCCATAGGTCGGCTTGATACCCGCAATGCCGGTAAAGGCGGCGGGCTGGCGGATCGAGCCTCCGGTGTCCGTGCCGGTCGCCGCCGGACACAGCCGCGCCGCGATCGCCGACGACGATCCGCCTGACGATCCGCCGGGCGCCAGCGGCGCGTTGCCGCCGTCGTTGCGCCGCCACGGCGACAGGACGTTGCCGAAGAAACTCGTCTCGTTCGACGAGCCCATCGCGAACTGGTCGAGGTTCAGCTTCCCCAGCATCCCCGCGCCCGCGTCCCACAGGTTCTGCGACACGGTGCTTTCGTATTCGGGCACGAAGCCCTCGAGGATGTGGCTCGCCGCGGTCGTCTGCACGCCCTTCGTCGCGAACAGATCCTTCATGCCGATCGGCACGCCTGCCAGCGGCTTCGGCGCCTCGCCCGCAGCACGAGCCCGGTCGGCCTCGCGCGCGGCGGCAAGGGCATGGTCGGGGGTTTCGACGATGAAGGCGTTCAGCACCGACGCCGCGGCGACGCGCGCCGAAAACGCTTCGGCCACCTCGACCGCGGAAAACGCGCCCTCGCGGACGCCATCGCGAAGGGCGCGGACGCCCAGATCGGTCAGCTCGGTCATTATTCGATCACCTTGGGCACGGCGAAGAAGCCGTGTTCGGCCACCGGCGCGTTCGCCAGAACCTTGTCGCGCACGTTGCCGTCGGTGACGACGTCGTCGCGCAGGCGCAGGTGGTTGGGGATCACGGCGGTCATCGGCGCGACGCCGGCGGTGTCGACTTCGCCCAGCTGTTCGATCCAGCCGAGGATGTTGTTGAGTTCGGGCACCATGCGCGCGGCGTCGTCATCGGTGATGGCGATGCGCGCGAGGCTGGCGACCTTCTTCACGGTTGCGGTATCTACGGACATGGCCCGCGGCTAGCAGAGCCTCCGCCACGCATGCAAATGGAACCTCCGCTCACGAACGCCGCCCGCGACGATTGCGCGCGGCGCATTCCTGATGCAGGAAATTTGCGATTGTGGCGGCCCGCGCCATGTTGCACCGCACAACGAGAGACAGCTTGGCCAGGAAATTCCTTTATGTCGTCGCCGGCTTGATCGTGCTCGCGATCGCCGCAGCCTTTGCCTACCGCCTGTTCGGCATCGACCTGATGCGGCGGTACATGACGCCGAGCGTCGCGTTCGAGGCGAAGCCGGCGCTGCGCGGCGACGCCTATGCCGCCCGTCGCATGTGGCTGGCCCGCCCCGACATCGCGAACAGCCCGGCGCTGTGGGTGCCCGAGGGTCAGCAGGCCGCGGACGGCGGCGGCGCGGTCTTCTTCATCCACCCGACCTCCTACCTCGCCTCCGATCACTGGAACGCCCCGCTCGACGACCGCGAGGCGAACGACCGCGCGGCGTTGTTCCTGCGCGGCCAGGCAAGCGCGTTCAACGCGGCGGGACAGGTCTGGGCACCCCGCTATCGCCAGGCGGCGTTCGGGGCGTTCCTGACGACGCGCAAGGATGCCGAACAGGCGCTGGCGCTCGCCTACCGCGACGTCGCGGCGGCGTTCGACACGTTCCTGGCCGCCAATCCCGACCGCCCGATCATCCTGGCCGGGCACAGCCAGGGCGGCCTCCACTTGACGCGGCTGCTGCGTGAGCGCGTTGCCGGCACGCCGCTCGCGAAGCGCATCGTCGCGGCCTATGTCATTGGCTGGCCGGTATCGCGCGACACCGATCTGGCCGCGCTGGGCCTCCCCGAATGCACCCGTGCCGACCAGACCGGGTGCCTGCTGTCGTGGCAGAGTTTCGCCGAGCCGGCCGACGCGTCGCTGATCCTCGACACCTTCGATGCGACCACCGGCTTCGACGGCCGCTCGCGCAAGGGCACCGCGATGGTCTGCACCAACCCGCTGACCGGCACCGCAAACGGCAGCGCGCCGGCGTCGGCCAACCTCGGCACGCTGTTCCCCAGCAACGACCTGACGTCGGCGATGCTGGAGGCCGGTCGCGTCCCCGCGCGCTGCGACGGGCGCGGCCTGCTGATGATCGGCGAGGGCCCCGACGTCGGCAGCTACGTGCTGCCGGGCAACAATTATCACGTGTACGACGTCAGCCTGTTCTGGGGGAACGTCCGCGCCGATGCAGCGCGACGGCTGGCGGCGTTCGGGAAGTGAGCTTTCCCGTTCGTTTCGAGCGAAGTCGAGAAACGGTGATGCAGCGCCCGGGTCAGTTTCTCGACTACGCTCGAAACGAACGGATTTTTGGAGCGTCGCGATGATAACCGCCGCCCCCGCCGACTTCCGCGCCGCCCTTCCCGCCGGCGGGCGGTTGCTCGGGCTCGACGTGGGCACGAAGACGATCGGCACCGCGCTGTGCGATGCCGGGTGGAGCTTCGCGAGCCCCGCGACCCTGATCCGCCGCACGAAGTTCACCGCGGACAAGGCGTTGCTGGCGGCGATGCTTAGTCCCCAGTCGGTGCGGGGCATCGTCATCGGCCTGCCGCTCAACCTCGACGGCAGTGATTCGCCGCGGACGCAATCGACCCGCGCGTTCGCCCGCAATCTCCTCGATCTCGCGCTGCCGATTCTGCTGTGGGACGAACGCTGGTCGACCGTCGCGGTCGAGCGGGTGATGATCGAGCAGGATCTGTCGCGCGCCAAGCGCGCCGAGCGCGTCGACAACCTTGCCGCCGCGCACATCCTGCAGGCCGCGATCGACGCGCTGGTCAACGTCGCCGCCTGATCCGCTTGCGCAGGGCGCGCGGTCAGCGCATCCTCCGGCGATCACGGAGGACGCGATGCCCGGTCTGACGCGACGTTCGATGCTGGGTGCCGGCGCCGCACTCACCGGTGGGACGGCAATCCGCGCGCTTGGCGCGGTCGCGCCGCCGACGCTCACCGTTCAGGCGATGCAAGCCGACATCCGCCTGTTGCGACAGGCGTATGGCCGGCTCCATCCCGGCCTGCTCCGTTACAATACGCAGGCGCAGGTCGATGCCCGGTTCGACCAGCTGGCCGACGCGGCGCGGCGCCCGCTAACGCTCGGCGGCTTCTATGTCGCGCTGTCGCGATGCCTGGCGACGATCCGCTGCGGGCACAGCTACGCCAATTTCTACAACCAGTCGAAGGCGGTGCGCGCCGCGCTGTTCGACGCACCCACCCGCCTGCCGCTCCAGTTCGTGTGGCTGGGCGATCGGATGATCGTCACCGCCGATCCGTTCGCGACCGGCATCGCGCCCGGCAGCGAGATCCTGGCCATCGACGGTCGCCCCGCGCGCACGATCCTTTCGGCGTTGATGCAGGTCGCCCGCGCCGACGGACACAACGACGCCAAGCGGCGACAGCTGATGTCGGTGCTGGGCGAGGACGGGTACGAGAGTTTCGACGTCTTCTACGCGCTGATCTTCGGCGGGCGGACGCGCTATGCCTTGCAGATCGCCGCCCCCGATGGCCGCCGCCGCGCGGCGTTGGTCGATGCGGTGACGCTCGAGAAACGGCGATCGCAGCAGGCCATTGCCGACGCTGGGCGCGACGACGGGCCGATCTGGACGATGGCGCGACGCGGGCGCGCGGGCGTGCTGACGATGAACGGCTGGGGGCTCTACAATTCGAAATGGAACTGGCGCGGCTGGCTGGATGCGGAGGTCGATCGCCTCGTCGCCGATCGCGTGCCCGCGCTGATCGTCGATATCCGCCGCAACGAGGGTGGGGAGGATTGCGGCGACGCGCTGGTCGCGCGGCTGACCGATCGCCCGATCGTGTCCGACCCTGCCCGCCGTCTGGTGCGCTATCAGACGCTGCCCGCGGACCTGCGCCCCTATTGCGACACCTGGGACCGCGCGTTCGACACGCTCGGCGTCGGGGCGGCGCGCTACGACGATCGCTTCTACGAACTGGCCGGCGAAGAGCGCGGCGCGACCGTCATCGCGCCGAAGGGGCCGCGCTACACCGGCAAGATCGTCGTCCTGACCGGGCCGCAGAACAGCTCGGCCACGTTTGCGTTCGCGCAGATGATCCAGCGCGAACGCCTCGGCACGCTGGTCGGGGAGCCGACCGGCGGCAACCGGCGCGGGATCAACGGCGGATGCTTCTATTTCTTTCGCCTGCCAGAGACGGGTCTGGAGGCCGACCTGCCGCTGATCGGCACCTTCCCGCGCACCGCCGAGCCCGACGCCGGCATCGTTCCCGACATCATCGCCGCACGGTCACCGCAGGCGACCGCATCCGGAACCGATGTGGCGATGGACCGGGCGCTCGCAATGCTCGGCTGAAACGCCTGTCCTACACGCGCCAAATCTGCTTGGACGGGCGTGGGCGCAAATTCGCCGGAGCGAGGTCTTCGCATCGGAGGGGTGGAAAGTTCCTAGATGCCATCGTTTCGCGGAACTTTCGGAACCTTGCCGCATCGCCCGCGCCCGGCTAGGCAACCGCTTTAATGCACGCCTCAGACCACCGCCCCTCCGCGCAGCTTCATGGCCGCGCGGCGTTCCCGCATCGGCACCTGACCGGCATCGCCGGGTTACAGCCGCACGAGATCCTGTTCCTGATCGACGAGGCCGAGCAATGGGTGGACGCCAACCGCGCCCGCGCCACGCCCGACAAGCGGCTGGACGGCCTCACCCAGATCAATGCCTTCTTCGAAAACTCGACCCGCACGCTGCTGAGCTTCGAGATCGCGGGCAAGCGCCTGGGTGCCGACGTCGTCAACATGCACGCCGCGCAATCGAGCGTGAAGAAGGGCGAGACGCTGATCGACACCGCGGTGACGCTGAACGCCATGCGTGCCGACGTCATCGTCATCCGCCACATGAGTTCGGGCGCGGTGCAGTTGATCGCGGACAAGGTCGATTGCCCCGTGCTCAACGCCGGTGACGGGCGCCACGAACACCCGACCCAGGCGCTGCTCGACGCCCTCACGATCCGCCGCCGCCGCGGCAGCATCGCCGGGCAGCGCGTGGTGATCTGCGGCGACCTGCTACACAGCCGGGTCGCGCGATCGAACATCCTGGCGCTCACCGCTCTGGCGGCGGAGGTCCGCGTCTGCGCGCCCTCGACGCTGATGCCGCCGGGGATCGAGGGGTTCGGGGTCACGCCGTTCACCGATTTCGACGCCGCGCTGGAGGGGGCGGACGTGGTGATGATGCTGCGCGTGCAGAACGAGCGGATGAGCGGGGGCTTCATCCCCTCCCCGCGCGAATTCCATGCCCGCTACGGCCTGACCACGGAGCGGCTGGCGCGCGCGAAGGACGACGCGCTGGTGATGCATCCCGGCCCGATGAACCGCGGAGTGGAGATCGCCTCCGACGTCGCCGACCACCCCACCCGCTCGGCGATCACCGAGCAGGTCGAAATGGGCGTGGCGGTGCGCATGGCGTGTCTGGATGTACTGACCCGTGCCGAACGCGGCGTGGAGGGTTGGGCATGACCGGCCTGCGCTTCGTCAACGCGCGCATCGTCTGCCCGTCGGGCGGAGAGCGTGAGGGGGAATTATGCGTCGCCGGCGACACCATCGTTGCCGACGCACCCGCCGACGCCACGGTCATCGACTGCCGCGGGCGGTATCTTGCGCCCGCCATCGTCGACCTGGGCGCCTTCGCAGTCGACAAGGCGGCGTGCCGGGCGGGCGGGATCGTACGGGTCGCGCTGATGCCCGATCAGGCGCCGGTGCTCGACGACCCGGGCATCGTCCGCCGCGCGGCGACCATGGGGAAGCCCGAATTGTGGGTCCACCCGCTGGCCGCCGCGACCAGGGGGCTGGAGGGCCGCGACCTTGCCGAAATGGCGATCACCGCTGGCGCTGGCGCGCGTGCGGTCGCGACCGGACGGCGCTGGATCGGCGACGCCGGGCTGATGCGCAAGGTGCTGGCCTATGCGAAGGATTGCGGGCTGACCGTCGTCAGCCATGCCGAGGATGCGGGGCTCGCCTGCGACGCGGTCGCGACCGATGGCCTGACCGCGACGTTGCTGGGCCTCCCCTCCGCGCCCGCCATTGCCGAGGCGCTGGCGGTGGCGCGCGACCTGATGCTGGCCGAGGATACCGGTGCACAGCTGCACATCCGCCAGGTCACGACCGCGGCCGCGCTCGACCTGATCCGCGCGGCCAAGCGTCGCGGCGTCGCTGTCACCTGCGGCATCACGCCCAGCCATCTGCTGCTGAGCGACATCGCGATGAGCGACTTTCGCACCTTCGCGCATCTCTCCCCGCCGCTCCGGTCGGAGGATGATCGCCGCGCGTGCGTGGCGGCGCTGGCCGACGGCACGATCGACGTGCTGGCGTCGGGCCACGACCCGCGCGGGCCGGAGGAAAAGCGTTTGCCCTTCGCCGATTCGGCACCGGGTGCGGCTGGCGCGACGACGCTGCTGGCGCTCGCGATCGGCCTGGCGGAGACGACGGGATTTGGGCTCGATCGGCTGTTCGCGCTGCTCGCGGCCAACCCGGCGCGGATACTGGGGCTCGATACCGGCACGCTACAGGCGGGTCAGCCCGCCGACCTGCTGCTGTTCGATGCCGGCACGCCGTGGCAGATCACCGCCGCCGACGGCAACACCCCGTTTGAGGGGCTGCCGGTGCAGGGCAAGGCCCTGCGGCTATGGAAGGGGGGCACCGAAATCGGCGCCCCCTGATCCTGTCAGCGCGAGGCGAGTTGGACGCCGGCGCGCTTCCAGGCGGCGACCTGATCGCCGGCGCCGGTGCGGACGAAGCAGCGGCCTCCGCCGGCGCGGACCTTGCGGCACATCGCATCGGCATCGCCGCGCGCGAACCCGCCGACCGACAGCCGGTAGAAGCTCGCCCCGTTGGCCGAGAAATTGACGCCGTTGGGCGTGTAGCCCGACAGCACGCGGTGCCGCCGCGTCATGCGCGCCCAGGAATCCTGCGCCACCGCAGCATTTTCGAACGCGCCGAGCTGCACCACCCAGTCGCCCTTCGCCGCCGGCTTGGGCGTCACGGCGGGGGCGGTACGCACCGGCACGGCCAGCTTGAACGGCTTTGCGGCGGCGCGGATGAGCGACGGCGCGGCAGCGGCGGCAAGGCGCGGCGCGGCGACCGGAACCGCCTGCACCACCTCGGCACGCGGCGCGAACGCCACAAGGGCCGCAGCCGTCGGGGCCGCCGGCACGGCCCCGGTGAAGGTGACTTCAGCAGTCTGCTGGACCGCGGGGGCCGGGGCCGCGGCGACCGGCGTCGCGGCAGGCGCGCTGCCGGGGGCGGTTCCGGGCATGAACGTGTCGATCGGGGCGACCGTCTGCGCGACGGCGACCTGGGTCGGGCTCGAGCTGCGCAGCGCCAGCCGTTCGGGCTGGCCGCCGTCCATGACCGGAGTCACGCCCAACAGGCTCGCGACCTGATCCGACGCCGATGTCGGGCGGGCGAACGCCAGCCACTGGAGGATGCGCTTGTCGAGGTCGGCTGGCGCCACGTCGAAGGCAGCCACGGTCTTCGCTTCCTGCCACCGGCCCGACAGGCCGAGCGCGAGGGCGAGATTCTGCCGCGTCTTCGCGTCGGCACCCGGCGCGCGCGCGGCGTCGGTCAGGATGCCGACCGCGGTCGCCGGATCGCCGGCCAGCGCATAGGCAAGGCCGCGGTCGCTGGCGGGGATAGTCGATTGGTGCGTGGTCAGCGTCTCGCGCGCACCTGCCCAGTCGCCGGTGCCGATCTGCGCCAGCGCCAGATGCAGCGCCGCAACGCCGTCCGACGGATCGAGCGACAGCGCATCGTTCAGCGCGCCCACCGCCGACGGGAAGCGCCCGGCAGCGAGATATGCCTGCCCGAGAAGCGTGCGATAGCTCGCCGTGCGCGGGCTGTAGGCGACGGCATTCTCCGCCGCCGCGACGGCCTTCGCCGCCTTGTGCTTGCCGAGAGCCTTCTGCGCGGCCTGCGCTTCCGACGCGGCGCGGCGCGCGGTGCCGGTGTCGCTGGCGGCGTTCACGGCAAGGCCGCCGGCAAGGCTGGCGCCGGTCAGCAGCGCGGCAGCCAGGATCGATCTGGTGGTCATGACTTCCCCCCTGAAGTCTGCGTCGAAAGCTGGGCCGCAAGCCCCTCCACTTCCGGCAGGGATGCGATGAAGGCGTCGAGCGCCTCGATGACGAGCTGCTGTGCCGACCGGTTCCGGCTGGCCGAGGCGAGGCGCAGGCGCAGGTGGCGATCGGCGTCGAGCCGCAGCGTGAACGCCGCCTTGGACTTTGCGCTCGCGGCGTCGACGACGGGCCGTGCGGCGCGCTTTGCCGGAGCCTTGACCGGGGCGGGAGCCTTCACGACTGCCGCGACGGGTTCGGGCGCGACCGGCTCGGGCGCGATCGCCTCTTCCAGCGCCTCGCGCTCGATCAGCACCGGCGGTACCGTCGCGACCGCGGGTGCGATCGGGGCGGGCGCGGGCGCGATCGACACGACCGGCGCAGGTTCTTCACCCATGTCGTTCCAGCCGAGATCGTCGAGGCTGACAGCGGGGCCGTGGAAGCCCTGGGGACGCATCGCCGGGCGCGCCTGACCCTTGCGGGCGAGCAGGCCGGACGAAAGCGACGCGGTGGGTTTGGAGGATCCGAACATGTGCGCCCCTCCTCCTCAGCTCACCACGCGGCGGCCGAAGCCGCCACCGCTGCGCGCGCTGGCGAAGCCGTTGGCATGGTTGGGGGCCGCGAACACGGTGCGGCGGAAATTCTTCTCCAGCCGGTCGGAGATATAGGCCCACAGCGCGGTGACCTCGGCGGCAGACTTGCCGTTCGGATCGACCTCCATCACCGTGCGCCCGTCGATCATCGACGATGCGAAATCGGTGCGCTGGTGGAGCGTGACGGGGGCGACCGTGCCGTGCTGCGACAACGCGACGGCGGCCTCCGAAGTGATCCGTGCTTTCGGCGTGGCGGCGTTGACGACGAAGATCAGCGGCTTTCCGGCGCGATCGCACAGATCGACGGTGGCGCCCACGGCGCGCAGGTCGTGCGGGGATGGACGCGTCGGCACGACGATCAGCTCGGCGACCGCGATCACGCTCTGGATCGCCATCGTGATGGCCGGCGGCGTGTCGATCACCGCCATCTTGAAGCCCTGCTGACGCAGCACCTCCAGATCGGCGGCGAGCCGCGCGACCGTGGTCTGGGCAAAGGCCGGAAATTCGGTCTCGCGCTCGTTCCACCAGTCGGATAGCGACCCCTGCGGATCGATGTCGATCAGCACGACCGGGCCTGCGCCCGCCAGCTGCGCCTGCACGGCGAGGTGCCCGGACAACGTCGTCTTGCCCGATCCACCTTTCTGCGATGCCATCGCAAGTACGCGCATTTCCACCCCTGATATCGATAGTCCCGGCGAAGGGGATGACATGGCGGGCGATAAGATTGGGTTAATGCGGGCGCCGCGCGGCGCGTCGACGCCGAGCGATCGGGGCCCTTCGCGGTCGGTCACGAAATCTTTGCGATTGCATGGCTAATCGGCGTTAAACATATTTCGACAGACGGGAACGGACGAAACCATGCGCACGCGGATCTGGGCAGCGTCGATCATCCTTGCGGCATGCGCGAGCGGGCCAGCCCTTGCCGACGTGAAGGCCGGGGTCGATGCCTGGAGCCGCGGCGATTACCGCACCGCCATCGCCGAATGGCGCGGGCCGGCGACAGCAGGCGATGCCGACGCGCAGTTCAACCTGGGCCAAGCCTATAAGCTCGGGCGCGGCGTGCCGGTCGACCTGGCGATGGCGGAGGAATGGTACCGCAAGGCGGCACTCCAAGGACATCAGCAGGCCGAGGACAATTACGGCCTGGCGCTGT
The DNA here is from genome assembly GCF_023674425.1 of Sphingomonas donggukensis. Lineage (NCBI taxonomy): Bacteria > Pseudomonadati > Pseudomonadota > Alphaproteobacteria > Sphingomonadales > Sphingomonadaceae > Sphingomonas > Sphingomonas donggukensis. The sequence continues at coordinate 642,163 of NZ_CP098401.1, read as the reverse complement.
TCCAGAACGGTCGCCGCGACAAGGCGGTGCCGTGGCTGGAGAAATCTGCCGCCCGGGGCGAGCCGCGCGCGCAATATGTGCTCGGCACGATGTACTTCAACGCCGACGTCGTGAAGCGCGACTGGGTGCGTGCCTATGCACTGATGACGCGCGCGTCGGGCGCGGGAATCGCGCAGGCGACGACGACGCTGGCGCAGATGGACGGCTTCATCCCCCTCGCCGATCGCCAGAAGGGCACCGCGCTGGCCCGCCAGCTCGAGGTCGGGGTCGTGAAGACGCCGCCGCCGGTCGCCTATGTCGCCCGCGACACGCCACCGACCCCGCCCGTCGCGAACGTCGAAACGGCGCCGCAGCCGCGACCCGCAGCAATTCCGAAGCCGGCTGTCGTGGCCAGCAAGCCCGTCGCCGCCCCCGCTCCGCGCCCGCCCGTCGCCGCCAGCGGCGCCTACCGCGTCCAGCTCGGCGCGTTCCGCGATCCCGACGGTGCGCGCCGGATGTGGGCACAGCTGGGCAGCCGCTTCCCGGGCCGCCAGCCCTATTATGTGAAAGCCGGCGCGCTCACCCGCCTGCTGGTCGGCCCATATCCGACCCAGGCCGACGCCGCGCGCGGCTGCGGCTCGGTGCGGCCCTGCGTGCCGACCCGCTGAGCCCTTAGCGACAGGCGGCGATCGTCGCCGCCTCACGCGCCTCCAGCGTCCTGCCGGGACGGCCGAGCACCACGATGCCGGCGCCGCCGCCGCGCCGATCGACGATACCGATCAGCAGCGCGACCGGCTCGTTCAGCAGCACCCGATCGTAGCGGATATTGCGGGATGCGTCGCGCACGCCGCGCGACAGTGGCGTCAGCCGCAACCGTCCGGTCGGATTGCCAGCGAGGCAGTCGGCGAGCGCATCGGCGGTCTTTTGCGACACCAAGCGGCGCACCGGCTGCGTCGCGCGTGCAGCCACGCTTTCATACAGCCGGCGCTCCCGCTCAGACCCACTCTGCCGGGCGCCACCGAACAACAGCAGGTTGGCGGCAAGGATGGCGGCGAGCCCTCCGGCGATCGTCGCCCACCGCCTAGTCAACCACCCAGTCCTTGCGGGCGATGCCCTGCGCCCAGAGGAGCGCGTGGAGATCGCCGTGATCGATCCGCGCACCCGCCGCCGCCGCGACGATCGGCTTTGCGCGATAGGCGACGCCCAGCCCCGCCTGGCGGATCATCGCCAGGTCGTTGGCGCCGTCGCCGACCGCCAGCGTCGCCTCGCGCGCCAGTCCCCGCTCGGCCATCGCCTCGGCGAGCGCGGTCTGTTTGGTCGAAGAGTCGACGATCGGTTTCGCGACGGTGCCGTCGAGCCTGCCGTCCCTGACATTCAGCCGGTTCGCGATGACGCGGTCGAACCCGATCTCCGACGCGACCGGCTCGGCAAAGCGCGTGAAGCCGCCCGATACCAGCACCGCAAAGGCACCGCGCGCGGTCATCGTCCGCACCAGCGTGCGCGCGCCCGGCATCAGCCGCACACGCTCCGCGAGACATCGGTCGATCGCCGCCTCTTCCAGTCCTGCCAGCAACGCCACCCGGGCATCGAGCGCGGCGGCGAAATCGAGTTCGCCGCGCATCGCGCGCTCGGTGATCTCGGCGATCTTCTTCTTGATGCCGGCGTAATCGGCGAGTTCGTCGATGCACTCGACGGTAATCATCGTCGAATCCATGTCGGCGACGATCAGCGCCTTCGCGCGGCCCGCGATCGGCTGGACGACGACGTCGGTCTTCGCGAACGCACCCGCCAGCGCCTCACGAGCATCATCGGCGTGGAGGCCGAACACGATATCGGCGGCATCGCCTTCATCGATCCAGCCGCTTCCCGCCGGGGCGCAGCCCGCCGCGGCGAGCCGATCCATCGCGGCAGAAACATCGCCTGACGAAAGCCGCCCCAGTGCTATCAGCGTTGCAATGAACACACTCGACCTCCCGACGATCGCGCTCATCGCAGGGCCGACCGCGAGCGGCAAGTCCGCGCTGGCGCTCGCGCTCGCCGAGCGCAACGGCGGCGTGGTCATCAACGCCGACGCCAGCCAGGTGTACGCCGACCTGCGCGTGCTGAGCGCCCGCCCCTCGCCTGAGGAGGAGGCCCGCGCGCCGCACCGCCTGTTCGGGCATGTCGATGGCGCGGACACGACGTATTCCGCGGCCCGCTGGGCAGGCGAAGCGCGCGACGCGATCGCTGAGGCCCATGCGGCGGGCAAGCTGCCGATCCTGGTCGGCGGCACGGGTCTCTACATCCGCACGCTGATCGACGGGATCGCGCCCGTGCCCGAGATCGATCCCGCGATCCGGGCGGCGGTGCGCGCGGCGTCCGTGGCGGATAATCAGGCCGCGCTCGCCGCGCTCGACCCCGCCGCCGCCGCGCGGCTCCATCCCGCCGACACCACCCGGGTTGCCCGCGCGCTGGAGGTGATGCGGTCGACCGGGCGTCCGATCGCCGACTGGCAGGCCGACCGCGTCGGTGGCATCGGCGATGCTGTGCGGGTGGTGGCGAGCATCCTGCTGCCGGAGCGCGCATGGCTGCTCGCCCGGTGCGACGCGCGCCTGGCGCAGATGTTCGACGGCGGCGCGGTGGAGGAAGTCACGGCGCTGGTCGCCCGCACCGACGTCCCCCCGCTCGCCCCCGTCCGCCGCGCGATCGGGGTGCCCGACGTCGCCGCCTGGATCGCGGGGTCGGCGTCGCGGGAGGATGCGCTCGCCCACGCTCAGGCCGCCACCCGCCAGTACGCCAAGCGCCAGTCGACGTGGTTCCGCAACCAGCCTCCACCCGAATGGCAGCATCGGGATGCGACAGAAACGAGCGTTAACGTGGCGAAATTTGAAACAAGATTACGTTGTTGAAGGTTGACGAGTCATTTTGCTACCGTTAGCAGCGCCGATCAAGGTGTGATACTGCACCTGCGAACGGAAGAAGGGGCGATCCCGTGGCCGAGAAGAGCGGAGCCGACATCCTGGTCGAGGCGCTGGGCGATCTCGGCGTCGAGATCGTGTTCGGCTATCCCGGCGGCGCGGTGCTGCCGATCTATGACGCGCTGTTCCAGCAGACCAAGATCCGCCACATCCTGGTCCGCCACGAACAGGCTGCGACCCATGCCGCGGAGGGGTACGCCCGCTCGACCGGCAAGCCCGGCGTCGTGCTCGTCACTTCAGGCCCCGGCGCGACCAATGCGGTCACCGGCATCACCGACGCGCTGATGGATTCGATCCCGATGGTTGTCATCACCGGCCAGGTGCCCTCCACCCTGATCGGCACCGATGCCTTTCAGGAGGCCGATACCGTCGGCATCACGCGGCACTGCACCAAGCATAATTATCTGGTGAAGGATCCGGCCAAGCTGGGCGCGACGATCCATGAGGCGTTCCATATCGCCACGTCGGGCCGCCCCGGTCCGGTCGTCGTGGACATTCCGAAGGACGTGCAGGTCGCGACCGCGCGCTATGCGAAGCCGGGACCGATCCAGCACAAGACGTACCGCCCGCAGGTGAAGCCTGACATGGCCGCGATCGAGGCGGCGGTGGACATGCTCGCCGCTGCCGAGCGCCCGGTGCTGTACACCGGCGGAGGCATCATCAACGCCGGCCCCGCCGCGTCGCAGATGCTGCGCGAACTGGCGCGGATTTCGGGCGCCCCGGTCACCTCGACGCTGATGGGTCTCGGCGCCCTCCCCGCCTCCAGCCCGCAGTGGCTCGGGATGCTCGGGATGCACGGCACCTACGAGGCCAATTACGCGATGAACAAGGCCGATCTGGTCATCGCGATCGGCGCGCGCTTCGATGACCGCGTGACCGGGCGGCTGGATGCGTTCAGCCCCAACAGCCGCAAGGTCCATATCGATATCGACCGGTCGAGCGTGAACAAGACGGTGCGCATCGACCTGCCCATCATCGCCGACGCCGGCCACGCGCTGGAGGCGATGGTGAAGGTGTGGAAGGCGCGCCAGCACCCGAAGCCCGACACCGCCGAATGGTGGCGCCGGATCGAGGGGTGGCGCGCCGCCGACTGCCTCGCCTTCCCGGAGGACGGCAGCGACACGATCATGCCGCAGCGCGCGGTGAGGGCGCTGTACGCCGCGACCAAGGCGCGCGCGCCGATCGTGTCGACGGAGGTCGGCCAGCACCAGATGTGGGCCGCCCAGCATTTCGGATTCGAGGCGCCGAACAAATGGCTGACGTCCGGCGGTCTCGGCACGATGGGCTACGGCCTGCCCGCCGCGATCGGCGCGCAGCTCGGCAATCCCAATGCGCTGGTCATCGACATCGCCGGCGAAGCATCGATCCAGATGAACATCCAGGAAATGGCGACCGCGATCCAGTACCGCCTGCCGGTCAAGGTCTTCATCCTGAACAACGAGTACATGGGCATGGTCCGCCAGTGGCAGGAACTGACCTATCAATCGCGCTATTCGGAAAGCTATTCGGACAGCCTGCCCGATTTCGTGAAGCTGGCCGAGGCGTATGGCTGGAAGGGCATACGCATCGAGAAGCTGGGCGAGCTCGACGACGGCATCGCCGCGATGCTCGACCACGACGGCCCGGTGATGGTCGACTGCCGCGTGGCGAAACTCGCCAACTGCTTCCCGATGATCCCCAGCGGCGCGGCGCACACCGACATGATCCTCCAGGCCAACGAAGTCTCGGGCGAGATGGACGACGAAGCGAAGGCGCTGGTGTGATGGCGGTGTCTGGAAATCCTCCCCGGCACGGGGAGGTGTCGCGCAGCGACGGAGGGGGGGCGCCACGAGCGTGCCGCCTGCGGCCCGCCCCCACCGTCAGCCCTGCGGGCTGCCACCTTCCCGTGCCGGGGAGGATCTAGGATGCACATCAAGCAGGAAGCCGCCGAGCGGCATACGCTCGCCGTCATCGTCGACAACGAACCCGGCATCCTTGCGCGGATCGCGGGGCTGTTCACCGCGCGCGGCTATAATATCGAGAGCCTGACGGTCAGCGAGATCACGGCGGACCAGTCGGTCAGCCGGATCACGATCGTCACATCGGCATCGTCGGCAATGATCGACCAGATCCTGGCGCAGCTCGACCGGCTGGTGCCCGTCCACAAGGTCACCGACCTGACCACGCAGGGCCCGCACGTCGAGCGCGAGCTGGCGCTGGTGAAGGTCGCGGGGCATGGCGATCACCGTATCGAGGCGCTGCGCCTGGCCGACGTCTATCGCGCCCGCGTGGTCGATGCGACGACGTCCAGCTTCGTGTTCGAGGTGACGGGCGGTCGCGAGAAGATCGACACCTTCGTCACGCTGATGAAGGAAGTCGGACTGATCGAGGTCGCGCGCACCGGCATCGTCGCCATCGCACGGGGCAAGGACGCGGCGTAACTCCGATCCGTCACTCCAGCGAAGGCTGGTGTCTCGTGCCGCCAGCGCACGCCAAGTTTAGATAGATCCCAGCTTTCGCTGGGATGACGAAAGGTGAGAAAATGCGTGTCTATTACGATCGCGATGCCGACCTGAACCTGATCGCGGACAAGAAAGTCGCGATCCTCGGCTATGGGTCGCAGGGCCATGCCCACGCCCAGAATCTGCGCGATTCGGGCGTGAAGGAGGTCGCGGTCGCACTGCGCGAGGGATCGGCGACTGCGCAGAAGGCGGAGGCCGCGGGCTTCAAGGTCATGGCCAACCGCGACGCCGCCGCATGGGCCGACATCGTGATGATCCTCGCCCCCGACGAGCATCAGGCGGCGATCTATGCCGACGACCTGCACGCAAACCTGAAGCCCGGCGCGGCAATCGCGTTTGCCCACGGCCTAAACGTCCACTTCGGCCTGATCGAGCCGCGCGCCGACATCGATGTCATCATGATCGCGCCGAAAGGCCCCGGCCACACCGTGCGCAGCGAATATGTGAAGGGCGGCGGCGTGCCTTGCCTGGTCGCGGTGCATCAGGACGCGAGCGGCAACGCCCACGACATTGCTCTCGCCTATGCCAGCGGCGTCGGCGGCGGGCGCTCGGGCATCATCGAGACCAATTTTCGCGAGGAGTGCGAAACCGACCTGTTCGGCGAGCAGGCCGTTCTGTGCGGGGGTATCACCCACCTGATCCAGGCCGGGTTCGAGACACTGACGGAGGCGGGCTACGCGCCCGAGATGGCCTATTTCGAGTGCCTCCACGAGACGAAGCTCATCGTCGACCTGCTCTACGAAGGCGGCATCGCCAACATGCGCTATTCGATCAGCAACACCGCCGAATACGGCGACATCACCACCGGCCCGCGGATCATCACCGATGAAACCAAAGCCGAGATGAAGCGCGTGCTGAAGGACATCCAGTCGGGGCGCTTCGTGAAGAACTTCGTCCTCGACAACCGCGCCGGCCAGCCAGAGTTGAAAGCCGCGCGCAAGATGGCCGAGGCGCATCCGATCGAGAAGGTCGGCAGCGAGCTGCGCGCGATGATGCCGTGGATTGGGGCTAATAAGTTGGTCGACAAGGCCAAAAACTAACGCAGTTAGTTCGCACTTGTCGCCCAACCGGCCGGCCCGTCAGAGCCGGCCCATAGGGCACGGCTTTGCCGGGTCCGACGGGCTGGCGGGCCACGCAAGCAACACCTCCGCTCCCCGGCGGAGGCCGGGGCCCAGTTACGGGCCGTTGGTGATAGGGCGCCGACCATAGCGGAGCTCACCCCAAATGGACCCCGGCCTCCGCCGGGGAACGGCTCGGGTTGATCGTTCGTATCCTCCACACCGTGCTCCCGCGCAGGCGGGAGCCCAGAGCCGCGAGCGCAGCCCGCTGTAACCCTGGGCCCCCGCCTGCGCGGGGGCACGCTCGGTACTGACCGTCAGGACCGCCCACCCCCGTTGTCCCACCCCGCCCGATCCGCTAGGCGCGCGGACGTCATGCGTGCGACGTCGTACCGCCCTTCGTCGTATCGCGCGCGCCCGTCGCTGCGCAGCCGTGCGACCGCGACGTCGCTGTCGCTCGCGATCCTCGCTGCCATCATTCTCGCGCTGCTGTGGGTCAGCGCCGCGAAGCTGACCGAGCCGAAGGAAGGCAACGCACTCGCCACCTTCGACGTCGCGGCCGGGCAAAAGCAGGCCGCCGCGAACCGCGCTGCCGCTCCGCAGCCAAAGACCCGCACGACCCCGCCCCGCCCGGACGCGCAGCAACCAACCCCGACGCCGCCCATTGTCGTTCCGCCCTTCCCCGACATGATCCGCCTGTCGCGCCGCGACTTCGCCGCGAGCGACATCGGCAAGATGCCGAAATCGGCGGCGGGCGCCGGCAACGACACCGACGTCGCCGCCACGGGCAGCGGGGCGAGCTCGGCGGGCATCCCCGGCGCCGCGCCGGGCGGCGAGACGCTCTACCCGGCGGAATGGTACCGCGAACCGACCCGCGCCGAGATGGCGACGTACATGCCGCGCACCGGCGGCACCGGCTGGGGCATGATCGTATGCCGCACCATCGCCCGCTATCACGTAGAGGATTGCCGCGAACTGGGCGAAAGTCCTGGCTCGGGCCTCGCGCGCGCGATGCGCCAGGCCTCTTTTCAATTCCTCGTCCGCCCGCCGACCGTCAACGGGAAGCCGCAGACCGGCACCTGGGTGCGCATCCGCTTCGACGTGATCGTGAAGCAGGGGGAAGCGCCGCCGCCCGAGGGCGTCCGCCGTCCGCGCGCGGGGGTCGGCGCGACGGGTCCAGTGCTGAACTGAAACGGTTCATTTCCGTACGGGCGGCTTTCGTCGCCGCGTCACCTGTGGTTGATTGCCGCCACAACAATTGTCCGGAGCCGATCGATGCGCCTTGCCTATGCCGCCCTACTCGCCCTCGCCTCCACCACCGCCGTCGCGCAGCAGGCGCCGATGGCCGCGCCGGGATCGAAGAACCCCGCGGCGGTCACCGGCGGCACCTACACCGCCGATCCCGGCCATACTCTCGTCACCTGGACGCTCGATCACCTGGGCTTCTCGCCCTATACCGGCATCTTCGGTGAGGTTTCGGGCACGCTGACGCTCGACCCGAAGAATCCGAACGCGGCCAAGGTCGACGTGACGATCCCGGTGTCGAAGGTCGTGACCGCCAGCGCCGGGCTGACCGCGCATCTGACCCGCGCGGGCAAGGACGGCGGCAAGCCCGATTTCTTCGGCGCCAACGCCGCCGATGCGCGCTTCGTCTCGACGTCGGTGGTGGCGAAGGGTCAGACGGCCAAGATCACCGGCAACCTGACGCTGAACGGCGTCACCCGCCCGGTGACGCTCGACGCCAGCTTCTACGGCGCGGGCAAAGCGCCGGCGATGATGGGCGGCAAGGAAAACGTCGGCTTCCGCGCGTCGACGACGATCATGCGCAGCCAGTTCGGCCTGGGCTTCGGCGTGCCGATGGTCGGCGATGCGGTGAAGCTCGACATCGCCGCCGCGTTTCAGAAATAGGGTTCAGGCGGCGCGGCGGACTTCGGCGAAGCCGTTGAACGTCGCCTGCACGTTCGGCGATGCGCGCGCGACCAGTTCGGCGACCCGAGCGACGAAGGCTGCGCCGTCATCGCCGGGCGCGCGGTGCGCCATCGCCCAGTCGCCGAATTCGCGCGCGTCGATCTCGCGGTCGGACAGGATCACGACCGAGCGATGGCGTGCGTCGCGGGCGATCCGCGCATACGCCGCGTCGATCGCGCGCGGTTCGCCCTCCAGCGCCTGCAGGAAGCGCTTGCCGTCCGAGTACAGCAGACCTGACAGACCGTCGCGGCGGTTGTTCACCCGCGAGGTCGCGAGAATGTCGGCAATGTCTATCCGCTCGGCAGTCGCGGTGCTGACGTAAATGAACTGGCGCATGATGATTCTCGAACAGTATTTCGGGCAGGTCGGAGATGCCGTCGCCCGCGTTAAATTACTGATAAGGCTGCGTTGATCCAGGTTGCCATCGTTGCACTGCTATGGCTTCGGCAAAATTGCCGCGTATCTGGACAGCGCCTACGGCATCACGCTACCATCAACGCATGATCCGGGCGCTCCGCCTCTCGCTGCTTCGACTTACGCGCCCTTAGGCGCGACCCTCGCCGTGCGCCCCGCTTGCGGCGCCTGCGACCCGCCTAAGGGCCCATCGACCCGAACGACGACCGGCCCGGCGAGGCCGACCCAGTGAGAGCGATCCCCATGCTGCGCAACCCCGCGACCAAGTACCGTCCCTTCCCGCCGATCAACCTGCCCGACCGGCGCTGGCCCTCGCAGACGATCACCCGCGCGCCGCGCTGGCTGTCGACCGACATGCGCGACGGCAACCAGGCGCTGATCGACCCGATGGGGCCGGAGAAGAAACAACGCTTCTTCGACCTGCTGGTGCGCATCGGGATCAAGGAGATCGAGGTCGGTTTCCCCAGCGCCGGCGCAACCGAATTCGACTTCATATCCGGCCTGGTGCGCGGCGGCGGCATCCCCGACGACGTGACCGTGCAGGTGCTCACCCAGTCGCGCCGCGACCTGATCGAGACGAGCTTTGCGAGCCTGAAGGGTGCGAAGACCGCGATCGTCCACCTCTACAACGCGGTCAGCCCGGCGTGGCGGCGGATCGTCTTCGGCATGACCCGCGACGAAGTCCGTGCAATCGCGATCGAGGGCGCAAAGGTGCTGCGCGACCAGGCCGCCGTCTATCCCGACACCGACTGGCGGTTCGAATATTCGCCCGAGACTTTCTCCACGGCAGAACTCGATTTCAGCCTGGAGGTCTGCGAAAGCGTGATGGAGGTGCTCCGCCCGACGCCCGAGCGCCCGATCATCTTCAACCTGCCCGCCACCGTCGAATGCGCGACGCCCAACGTCTATGCCGACCAGGTCGAATGGTTCGGGCGCAATATCCGGAATCGCGAGAGCGTGGTCATCTCGCTCCACACCCACAACGACCGCGGCACCGGGGTCGCGGCGACCGAACTGGGGCTCATGGCCGGGGCCGACCGCGTCGAGGGGTGCCTGTTCGGCAACGGCGAGCGTACCGGCAATGTCGACCTGGTGACAGTCGCGCTCAACATGTACACGCAAGGTGTTGATCCGGGATTGGATTTCTCCAACGTCGACAGCATCATCAAGACCGTCGAATATTGTAACAACCTTCCCGTCCACCCCCGCCATCCCTATGCCGGCGACCTTGTGTTCACGGCATTCTCCGGCTCGCATCAGGATGCGATCAAGAAGGGCTTCGCGGCGCAGGCGGCGCGTAACGACCAGGTCTGGGACGTGCCCTACCTGCCGATCGACCCCAAGGATCTGGGTCGCGATTACGAAGCGGTGATCCGCGTGAACTCGCAATCGGGCAAAGGCGGCGTCGCCTGGGTGATCGAGCAGGACAAGGGGCTGAAGCTGCCCAAGCGCCTGCAGGCCGATTTCAGCCGCCACGTCCAGGCGCTGGCCGACGCCACCAGCCGCGAGCTGGACGCCGCCGATATCTGGGAACGGTTCGAAACCACCTACCTCGCCCATGCCGACGACCGGTTCCGACTGGTCGATTACGAGGAGACCGGGACCGCTGGCGACCGCATCTTCGTGGGCCGGGTGGCGGTGGACGGTGCCGAGCGATCGATCTCCGGTCGCGGCAACGGTCTGATCTCGGGCGTCGTCGCGGCGCTGGCCGGCACCACCGGCCCGACGCTGGATATCGTCGACTATAATGAACACGCCATCGGCCACGGCGCCGATGCGCAGGCGGTCGCCTATGTCGAGTGCCGTATGGCGGATGGGCGCACCGTGTTCGGGGTCGGCATCGATTCCGACATCGCGACGGCTTCGGTGCGCGCAGTGCTCAGCGCGGCAAACCGGGCTGGATGACCAGGCGGCGGTTTCTATCGCTGTGGATGGGAGGGGTCGTCAGGGTCGGCGCCCGAGGTACCAAGGCCCATCCCGACGCCACCCATGCCGCCGCCCATCCCGGCCCCGCCGACTCCGCCGCCGGTCTTTCCACCGGTACGCGTGTCGTCGCGGCCCGTCTCGCCCTTGCCCCGACCGCCGGTCCCCGCAGGACGCGTCGGGCCCTGCGCCGGAATGGTGACGCCATTGGGGATCGGCGCGAGCGCCAAGGCAGACCGGATAAAGTCGCGCAGCGACGCGACGAGCGCGCCGGTGTGGACCGGGCGGCCTGCGACCAGTTCCTGCGCGGCATGCGCCGCCAGCCGGACGTGCTCGTCGGTGCCGAGCAGGATGATATCGGACAATGCGGTTTCGACCGCGTCCGAATACGCCGGGATCGATCGGACGAGCCGGCGCCGATTGGCTCCGCCGCCTCCGCTTCGGACACTGATCGACGCTGGTCGCGCAGATGGCTGGGATCGACCGCAAGATTGCCGGTAAACGATCCGCCGAGCGTCTTGTAGGCGGCGATCAAGGTGCGAAGCCGCTCGTTGATCTGCCGGTTTTCGCGCTCGCGGCGCTGCTGGATGGTGTACATCGCGAGCAGGCGCACGCCGACGCCGATCAGCGTGATGAGCGACAGCCCGAGGATCGTCGAGACGATCGCCTGCCACGAACTGAAATCGAGGCTGCGCAAGGGTCAGCCCAGCCCCATCAGCGCCAGCACTTCCTTGCGGCTGCGTTCGTCGTGGCGGAAGACGCCCATCATGCGGCTGGTGACCATGCCGACGCCGGGCGTCCGCACGCCGCGCGCGGTCATGCAGGCGTGCGTCGCCTCGATCACCACGGCGACGCCGCGCGGCTGCAGCCCTTCCCAGATGCAGTCGGCGACCTCCGCGGTCAGACGCTCCTGCACCTGCAGGCGACGCGCATAGGCGTGGAGCACGCGCGCCAGTTTCGAGATGCCGACGACGTGGTCCTTCGGCAGATAGGCGATGTGCGCGCGGCCGATGATCGGTGCCATGTGATGTTCGCAGTGCGACTGGAAGGGGATGTCCTTCAGCAGCACGATCTCGTCATAGCCGCCGACTTCCTCGAACACGCGGGAGAGGTGTGCCTTGGGATCCTCGCCATAACCCTGGCAATATTCCTTCCACGCCCGCGCGACGCGCTTCGGCGTATCGAGCAGCCCCTCGCGCGCGGGATCGTCGCCGGCCCAGCGAATCAGCGTGGCGACCGCGGCGGCAACGTCGTCGGGGACGGGAATCTTGGGCGCCGGCGCGATCAGGTCGCCGTCCTCGGGGTCATGTCCAGCGTGGGTCATCGTCGTTTCTTCCCAAATCCTTGCGGCCTGCCGTTACGGCAAGCGCACTTTCACGGACACGCGTTGCAGCCAGCAACTGTCTCATCCCGGCAACTTCGTCTGAAAACCGCGGAAATCCGCGGATCGGTACGTTGACGGACGCGATTCGCGAGCGTTAGTCTGCCCGACCGAGGTTTTCCACTGCGCGATCCGACAAGAGACCGGACACGCACGCAAGGGAGGGGATGACATGACCAAGAAATTCCAGCTGCTCGCCGCGTCCGCCGTGGCGATGATCGCCGCCCTGCCCGCCGCCGCGCAGACCGCGCCCGCGGCGCCGTCGCCGACCGCTCCTGCCGCCGCCACGACGCAGGACGAATATGAATCGGCCAACGACATCATCGTCACCGCCACCCGCCGCAACGAAACCGTGCAGGACGTGCCGATCGCCATTACCGCGATCGGGGCCGAGCAGTTGCAGAATGCCAAGGTCACCGACGTCCGCGGGATCGAGCAGCTGGCGCCGTCGCTCCAGTCGTCGACCGGCCAGTCGTCCGCCACCGGCACCACCATCTATCTCCGCGGTATCACCACCGGCGGCGACAATCCGGGCTTCGAACCGGCGGTCGGCGTGTTCATCGACGGCGTGTTCCGCGCGCGCGCGGGCGTCGCTGTGTCGGAACTCCCCGAACTGGAGCGCGTCGAGGTGCTGCGCGGGCCGCAGGGCACGCTGTTCGGTCGCAACACGTCGGCTGGCGCGCTGTCGATCTTCACCGCGCAGCCCAAGTTCGACTTCGGTGGCTATGCGGAGGCGACCTACGGCAACTACAACGCTTATGAATTCAAGGGCGCGGTGACCGGGCCGGTCAGCGACAAGCTCGCCCTGCGCGTCGATGGCGCATACCGGAAGCGCGACGGCTATATCAAGGATGCCAACGCCGACCGCGAATTCAACAACATCGACCGCTTCCTGGTCCGCGGACAGGCGCTGTACGACACCTCGACGTTCAGCTTCCGCCTGATCGGCGACTATTACGAGACCGACGAGCAGTGCTGCGGCGCGGTGTCCGCCGTGCGCGGCAGTCTGGCGCCGGTCATCCAGGGGATCGCCGCGGCGCAGGGTCGCGTCGGCCTCTACACCGGTCCCGCGTCGGATCGCATCCAGGCCGCATCGCCCAACCGCGATTACGGCGAGCGCATCCGCGACTACGGCGTCTCGGGCGAGCTCAACTTCGATATCGGCGAGAGCAAGCTGACGTCGATCACCGCCTATCGCAACTGGCGCGCGCTCAGGAACCAGGACATCGACTTCTCGGGCATCGATCGCGCCTATCGCAACGGCTACAAGACCGAATTGCGCGACTTCACCCAGGAAGTGCGGCTGCAGGGATCGGCGTTCGCGGGCAAGCTCGACTGGCTGGTCGGCGGCTTCTACTTGAACGAGACGAACAAGCTGCGCGACACCGTGCGGCTGGGGAACGACGCCAACCTGTACGTCGACAACGTGTTCGCCGCGGCGCTGCGTCCGACGTTCGGCGCCAACCTGCAGTTCTTCGGATCGCTTCCCTCCACCCCGCTGGTCGGGCAGGCGCTGCTCGGCACGCCGACCGCGGCCTTCCCGGCGGCGCTCCAGCCGTTGGTGACGCTGTTCAAGGCGCAGGCCGGGGTCGCGCCGGTGACCGGTATCGCGGTCATCCCGGGACTTGCGGCACTGGCGACCAGCCCCCTGCCCGGCGGCGCTGCGGGCCAGGGCAACAACGACGACAATTTCCAGGTGAAGACCGACGCCTTCGCGGTCTTCACGCACAATATCATCAACTTCACCGACAAGCTCTCGCTGACGCTCGGCCTGCGCTACAATCACGAGACCAAGAACCTCTCCGCCAGCATCAACAACAACACCGGCAGCTGCGGGTTCTTCAATCAGGTTCGCGCCGGCAATGCGGCGGCGGTCGCCTACGCCAACGTGCTGCGCAACCTTGGCATCTTCAACAATCTGTTCCTGCTCGGCTGCAACCCGGCGGTGAACACCGAATTCAACGGCAACTACACCGACAAGCGGACCGAGGACGAATTCACCGGGAGCGCCAAGATCGCCTACAAGGTGACGCCCGACATCCTGACCTATGCCAGCTACGACCGCGGCTTCAAATCGGGCGGCTACAACCTTGACCAGGCGACGTTCGACTCGGTGCTGCTCGGCGGCAACGGACCGCAGGGCTCGGACCTCGCGTTCCGCGGCGAGACGGTCGACGCCTATGAGCTGGGCGTGAAGACCAGCATCTCGCGCGAATTCACGCTGAACGTCGCGGGCTTCTACCAGAAGTTCAAGAACCTCCAGTCGCTGGTGTTCAGCGGCAACAACTTCGTCGTCCAGAACGTGCCGGAGACGGTCAGCAAGGGTGTCGAGGTCGAAGCGACGCTGCGCCCGATCCGCGACCTGACGTTCCAGATGGGCTACAGCTACATCGACGCCAAATATTCGAGCAGCAACAACTTCACCGGCACCCCGCTCGCCGGACAGGAGGGCCGCCAGCTGCAGAACCAGCCCGAGAATACTATCACGATCTCAAGCACCTACACGCCGCGCCTGACCGGCGACTGGAACGCGCTGTTTCACGTCGACATGCGCTACAACAGCGAGGTCAACATCCCGTCGGCGGGCGCCAACCCGATCACGGGCCGCGCGCCGCTGTCGAACGAGGGCTATCCGCTGATTTCCGCGCGGGTCGGCATCCAGTCCGAGGATCGGCGCCGCAGCCTAGAGTTCTTCGTTGAGAACCTGACCAACCAATATTACCACATCACCGGTTTCGGCGTGCCCGAGCAGACCGGCAACTACGCGGCCTATCCCGGCCTGCCGCGCTTCTACGGCATTACCGGGCGGTTCGGCTTCTGATCGAGGCGTAGCGGCATGGTCCCTGCGGGGATTCATGCCGCTACGGCGATCGTTAGCGCGCTCTCGACACGGTCGATCCTTTCGGCCATGCAACCAACAGCGCGGCACGGCGATTGTTCTCTTCCGAGTCTCTCAGGAAGTGGACAGTCTCCATGTCGAAGCAGTTGAAGAAGGGTGACGAGGTATCGTGGAGTTCCCACGGCGGCACCGCGCACGGCAAGGTCGAGAAAAAGGTGACGTCGAGCACCCGGATCAAGGGCCACACCGTTCGCGCTACCCCGGACGATCCGCAATACGTCGTCAGGAGCGACAACGGCGGCAAGGCAGCGCACAAGCCGTCCGCGCTCCGGAAATCATGACCGCTGACGGCATCCAGCCGGGCAGCGAATAGACAGGAGAAGATCATGGCAGAAGCGAAGACAGCGGGCGCAGCTCGCGGCGGCATCTCGAAGCCGGTGACCCCGTCCCCGGAGCTCGCCGCCGTCGTCGGCAACGGCCCTCTGCCCCGCAGCGAGATCGTCAAGAAGATGTGGGATCACATCAAGGCGAACAACCTGCAGAACCCCGAGAACAAGCGCGAGATCCTGGCCGACGACAAGCTGAAGAAGGTCTTCGGCAAGGACAAGGTCACGATGTTCGAGATGAACAAGCACATCAGCGGCCACGTGAAGGGCTGATCCAGCCTCACGCACGTTGACGTAACGAACGGCCCGGCCGCGGAACCCTCCGCCGCCGGGCCGTTTTGCATTTCCGCCCGGTTCCAGGCGCAGCAGCCAAGAGTTTCCGAAGAACGCATCGAGGCGCCACCGCGACGCTTGCAAAGCCCGTGCGGCGCCCATAGTGTCGCTTCAGGGGATCCGGGGGGCTGTTTCCTTGAAATTTCACGCTTTCGTCATGGGCACCGCACTCGCGTGCAGCCTGAATGCCGCCACCGCGCTTGCGCAGGAGGCGCCGGCGACTGCGGTAGCCCCGGCGTGCGACCGGTGCACGCTGATCCCGGCGCTGACGCCGGTCACGCTTGAAGTCCTGGCGCCGCTCGGCAGCAAGACCAGCAAGAGCGGCGACACTTTCCCGATCCGGCTGGCCGAGGCGATCGTGATCGACGGCGCGGAAGCCGTGCCCGCCGGCACCACCGGTATGGGCGAGGTCGTTCATGCGAAGGCCAGCGGTGGCAGCGGTGCTGCGGGCGAGCTGGTGCTGGCGGCACGCTATCTGGAGGTCGGGGACAAGCGCCTGCGCCTGCGCAGCATGCACCTCTCGCCCAACGGAAAATCCAAGATCGACACGGTCAATACGTTGAGCGTCGCGACCGCCGCGGTCGCGCCGGCGCTCAGCGTCATCGGCTTCCTGATCCGCGGCGCGCAGACGACCGTTCCGCAGGGCACGATCGTCGAGGCGAAGACAGCCGAAGCCTTCACGCTCGCCGCCGCGCCGGCTCGATAATCCATAACAAGAAGGGGAGAAGTATGTCGTTCCACAAATATGCGCTGGCCGCCGTCGCGATGACGGTGTCTGCACCCGCGGTGGCCGCCGTCGCCGCGGACAAGGAAACCGCGGCGCCGATCGCGATCCCGGCGCCCCCGACGGGCAAGGGCCAGATCGTCTTCTATCGCCCCGGCGGCATGGGCTTCGCACTCGGCTGTTCGGTGAACGAGAAGGGCCAGAAGGTCAGCTCGCTCGGCGCGGGCAAGTATTTCATCATGGTGGCAGAGCCCGGCCGGCACGAATTCACCGTCAAGAGCGAGGCCAAGGACGTGCTGGCGCTCGAGGTCGAGGCCGACGAGACCCAGTACGCGACCTGCAAGATCAAGATGGGCATCATGGTCGGCCGTCCCGACATCCGCCCCTCGACCGAAGCCGACTTCCGCAAGTCGACGAAGCTGAAGATGGTCGATGCCGAGGACATGGGCCCCGGCGAAGGCGCGCTGCGTCCGGAGCAGGTGACCGCCGCGCTCGGCACGCCGGCCGCGACCGTCACCGCGACGGCCGGCACGCCGCAGTAAATCGAATACCGGCGGGGGCGGCGTCGTCCGCTCCCGCCCATTGCGCGCTGTCCGCGCACCTTGGGCCCGCCGACGTCGCGTAGTCCCCACCCCGTTCCAGATAATTTCGCGCGCGCAGGCCTGACGGCAGCGGCGCGATGCCCGACGCCGACCGGCGCGGTCAGCGCCTGACGACGCCTCCTGCCATCGCCCCCGCGCGCTATTCGCGCAGGGCGCGCTCCGACAGGCGGCTGATCGGGGTGAAGAGATAGCTCAGCACCGACCGCTTGTCGCCCAGCAGGTTGACGTCGACCGTCATCCCCGGCCCGATCGGCAGCGTCCGCCCGTCATGCCCCTTCAGCGACGCGGCGTTCGCGCGCACGCGCACCGTATAGTGGCTCTCGCCGGTCCGCTCGTCGAGGGTCGCGTCGGGGGAGATGGTGACGACCTCCCCATCCATCCCGCCGTACACAGCGGAATCATAGGCCGAGATGTTCAGCCGCGCGTGCTGCCCGATGCGGACGTTGGCGATGTCCTTCGGGTTCACCAGCGCCTCGACTTGGAGCAGATCCTCGCTCGGCACCAGTTCGACGATCGGCTGGCCGGCGCCGACGATGCCGCCGACCGTCGCCACCGCGACGCGGTTGATGCGTCCGCTGAGCGGCGCGACGATCGTCGTGCGCCGTGCACGGTCGGCTAGCGCCGGCAGGGCCGAGGTGCGCGCCGCATATTCGGCCTGCGCGGTCGCCAGCTCGGTCGCGGCCTGGGCGCGCCAGTCCTGCCGCTGCTGGTTGCGCGCGGCTGTCGCCTCGGCGACGCTCGCCTGCGCCCGCGCGATCGTCGCGGCGGCGGCGGCGGAGTCGCTCTGCGCGATCGTCAGATTGTTTTCCAGCTGCACAAGCGACAACCGCGGCTCGATCCCGCGATCGACCAGCGGGCGGACCATGTCGACTTGCTGCTGATAGGCTCGCGCTGCGGACGTGCGCGACTGGTACGCGGCCTGCGCCTCGGCCACCGCGCGCTGCGCCTGCTGGATGCGCGCGGCGCCGGCATTGCTGGCGCTTGCCAGGTCGGCCATGCGCGACAGGTGCAGTGCACGCTCGATCGCGATCTGCTCGCCCAGCTGCACGCTGCCGCCGGTCGTGGGATACACCGGCTCGCGCCCGCGGATCTCTGCATCCAGCCGCGCGATCTTCGCCGCCAGCGACGCCGCCTGCACCTCCCCGGTGCCGAGCTCGGCGCCCGACGCGGTGCGGTCGAGGACGACCAGCGTGTCGCCCTTCTTCACCTGGTCGCCCTGTTTCACCAGGATGCGGCTGACGATACCGCCTTCCAGGTTCGAGATCACCTGCATCCGCGATCCCGGCACGACGCGGCCAGCGGCGTGGACGGTGCGGTCGAGCCGGGTGAAGCTCGCCCACGCCAGCGCGACGACGAAGAAGCCGCCGATCGCCCATAGCAGCATGGTGGAGGCGGTCCGCGGCTGGATGCGGGTCGCCATGTCCTCGATATGATGATGCGGCGCTGGGATCGTGTCGGTGGTCATGGTCGGTCTGCTTTTCAGGCTGCGCGGGGGCGCTGGAGGGCGGCGAGCACCTGGTCGCGCGGGCCGTCGTGCGCGACGCGGCCCCCCTCGATGATGATGATGCGGTCGACCAGGCGGAGCAGCGCGTTGCGGTGCGACACCAACAGCATCGTCCGCCCGGCCAGCTCCTCCTGCAACCGGTCGATCAGCGCGGTTTCGGTCTGCGCGTCCATCGCGCTCGTCGGTTCGTCGAACAGCAGGATCGACGGATTGCCGACCAGCGCGCGGGCGATGGTGATCGACTGGCGCTGTCCGCCCGACAATCCCTCGCCCCGATCGGCCAGCTTCAGGTCGTAGCCGTTGGCGATCTGCCCCATGAAGCCGTGGCTTCCCGACAGTTCGGAAACCCGCAGCATCTCCTCGTCACCGTGGCCGGCGCGGTCGAGCAGGATGTTCTCGCGCACCGATCCGGACAGCAATACCGGATCCTGGATCGCCACGCCCATCTGGCTGCGCAGGGCGACCGGATCGAACTGGCGGATGTCGGTGCCGTCGATCATCACGAGCCCGTCCTGCGGCTCGTAGAGGCCGAGCAGCAGGCGCAGCAGCGTCGACTTGCCCGACCCGACGCGGCCAAGCAGCGCGACCTTCTCGCCCGGACGGATCGCGAAGCTGACGCCGTTCAGCGTGCGCTCGGCAGCGCCCGGATATTTGAACTCGACGCCGCGGAATTCGACCGCGCCCTGCAACCGCGCGGGGTGAAGCGCACCGCTCGTCGGCCCTTCGGGCGCGGTCTGCATCATCGTATCGATCTGCTTGTACGCAGTGCGTGTCGCCGACAGGCGGGTCAGCAGCTGCGCGATCGTGCCGAGCGGCTGGACCGCGCGCCCCGCCAGGATCGAACAGGCAATCAGCCCGCCGGTCGTCAGGTCGTGCGACGCGATCAGGAAGACGCCGACGATGACGACGCCGACATAGGCGATCGAATTGCCCGACGAAGCGATCGTCACCGCGATCGTCGACACCAGGCGCCCGCGCAGCGAGCTGTCGGCATGGTCGTCGATCGCGCGCAGCCAGCGGCGGCGGAGCAGCGGCGCGGCGTTGGCGGACTTCACCATTTCCAGGCTGCCGATCGATTCGAACAGCACCGACTGTTTCTGCTGCCCCTCGCGCATCGAACGCGCCGAGAGGCGATCCATCGCAGGCTGGGTGAAATACCCCGCGCCGACGATCAGCGGCACGACCAGCAGCGGCACCATCACCAGCCAGCCGCCGATCACCGCGATGAAGATCAGCGTGATGACGATGAACGGCACGTCGACCAGCGCGGTCATCGATGCGCTGGCGAAGAAGTCGCGCAGCGTCTCCAGCTCGCGCATCATGCCGGCGAGCGCGCCGGTCGAGCTCTTCTTCGTGTCGAGGCGGATGCGCATCAGCCGGTCGAACACGTTGCCGCCGATCTCGCGGTCGATGTCGGCGCCGGCGATATCGACGAAATAGGCACGCAGGATCCGCAGCACGAAATCGAACACCAGCACGATGCCGACGCCGATCGATAGCGCCGTCAGCGAAGAAAACGCCATGTTCGGGACGACGCGGTCGTACACCGTCATGGTGAACAGCGACACGACGAGGCCGAACAGGTTGATCATCGCCGCCGCGACCGCGACCTTCAGATAGACCGATTTGTTGCGTAGCATCGGCTCGGCGAGCCAGGCGGCAAAGCGCGGCGGGCGGACGCCGGGATGACCATCGTGGCCGTGGGTCTCGGGAAAGCTCATCGACGGTCCAGTCCAGCAGGTGCGATGCCGAAAGCATCGAGCAGTTTGCCGCGCCGCGCCAGCAGTGTGTAGCGCGCGATATCGAGTTCGGTGACCGATTCGACATAGCGGGCGGCGACGTTGAAATAATTGGCCTCGGCGCCCAGCAGATCGAACAGCGTGCCGCGCGACACCCGGAACCGCTCGGCCAGCACATCGCGCGACTGGCGGGTCGCCAGGTAATTGTCGCGGATGGCGGCTTCGGCCTCCTCCAGCGCGGCGACGTCGGCCCACGCGATCGCTGCATCGCGCACCGCGTCCTGCCGGATGCGCTCGTACGTCGCCTCCGCGCCGCGCGCACGCGCCGCCGCCTGGTCGATCCGCTGGTCGATGCCGCCGCCGACGCGCTGCGTCAGGGTGACGGTGCCGCGGATGTCATAGTCGCGATCGTTCTCGATCAGGCCGTAGCGCCCGGCGTCCACCCCCAGGCTGACGCCGGGATAGGCCGTGCTCTTCGCCGCCTTGGCATCGTAGCGCGCGGCTTCCGCCGCCGATCGTGCCGAGCGCACGCCGGGCGACGCCTCGGCATCGGCTTCGGCACGCTCGCGGCTGACGTTCACGACCGCGGCCGGCGCGCGACCGAAGCCGTCGGGGGCGGGCGCGCCGGTCAACGCCTGGTACTGCGCCTCGGCAGTCGCCAGCTGGCGGCGGTACTGGGCGAGTTGGGCCGACGCCGCGGCGATGTAGCTTTCGACCTGGGCGACGTCGCCCTGGGCAGCATAGCCCTGCTTCACGCGCTGCTCGATCGCACCGCGCAGCGCCGTCTGCCCCTCGACGAAGCCCTGGCTCAGCGACACCAACGCGCGATAGGCGAACAGCTGGTACCAGGTGGCGATGCCCCGCATCGCAACCTGCTGCGCGGTGTCGTCGATCGCCGCGATCGACGCCTCGACCCGGCGATTGCCCGCACCGATCCTATTCTTCGACAGGCCGAAATCGACCAGCGGCTGCTGGATCCTGAGCAGCGCGTCGGTCCGCTTGCGCGGGCGCGAGCGTTCGAGGACGTTCTGCGGATCGTTTGAGAAATCGCGGTCGATCACGCGGAAATGGCTGAGCGAGAGGTCAGCGACCGGATATTGCGTCGCGCGCGCCTCGTTGCGCGCGGCCACCGTCTCGTCGCGGCGGGCGTCGGCCTCTCCCGCCGCAGGATTGCGCGCGACGACCGCGCGGATCGCCGCCGAAAACGTCTGCGGATCGGCGGTGGCGATCGCCAGGCGCAGGATCGGGTCAGTCTTTGCATCGATCGCCAGCGGATTGTCGCTGGGCGAGGGCAGCCCGCCTTGCGCACGCGGTGGCAGCGGCTGGTCGGCGATCACCGGCCCCGCCTGCCCGCGCAGCGGCTGGAGCGTGATTGCCGGCCCCGCCTGAACCGGCGCAACCGGCGACGCGCTGGGCGCCGGAGCGGCAGTCGTCGTAGCGGGTGGCGTAGGCGACGGGGCGGGCGCGATCGGACGCGGGGTCGCCCCCTGCTGCGGATCGACGATCAGCGAATTGGGCGGACTGGCCACCTGCGCCATCGCGGTGCCCCCGAGCAGGGTGGCGGCGAACGGAACGACGGTGAACGGCGCAAGGCGTCGGCAACGCGAAAACAAGACGGCAACGCTCCTGCAAGACCGTCGTCGCGCGTGGATGGAACCCGCTCCCAGCCACCGCACTTCGGATGCCGCGTCCGCTGGAAAGCCCCCCGGCCCCAACTTGGCTGACGGGCAATAATCCAGTGCTTGCAGGGTGTAAAGCGATCACGGCAATCGCTTGCGTCGCGCCGCCCGCGCGCCTAGAGACGCCCCCCATCGCCCAGTGCGCGCGGGTTAATCGCGCGCGAGCGGGCGACCGCATTTCGACCCCAAGACCTTCGACCACGGTCGATCCAGGAGAGAATTCCGATGGCTACCGCGCCCGGCGCCGACGCACTTCCGCTGTTCTACAACGACCTCCGCCCGCTTTCGAGCGAGGAGCATGCCGACTGGCGCATCCAGCCTGCGAACGCGGCGCCGTTCCTGGCGAACCAGCACGCCGTGCCGCTGACGGTCGAGGAATTCCCGATGGTCGCGCGGCGCATGCCGATCGTGTTCGCGGTGGGCGACGATCCCGTGCCGCTGGCGCTGATGGGCCTGAACGAGGGCGTCAACGTGTTCCTCGACGGCGAGGGCAAGCTGCTCGATCCCGAGACCTATGTCCCGGCCTATGTCCGCCGCTATCCCTATCTGCTCGCTCGCCTGCGCCCGGATGCCGATGAGCTGTCGCTGTGCTTCGACCCGTCGTCGGACACGATCGGCGCGTTCGAGGAGGGCGAGCGCCTGTTCGAGAACGGCCAGCCGACCGAGCTGACCAAGGCGATCCTGTCGTTCGCCGAGCAGTTCGAGCAGGCCGGCCAGAAGACCGCCGCCTTCGTCAAGGAAGTGCGCGACCTGGGCCTGATGATCGACGGCGAAGTCTCGATCCAGCCCGAGGGCGCGGCGCAGCCGTTCGTGTACCGCGGCTTCCAGATGATCGACGAAGCGAAGCTGAACGAGCTGCGCGGCGACCAGCTGCGCAAGATGGCGCAGTCGGGCATGCTGCCGCTGATCTACGCGCACCTGTTCTCGCTCGCGCTGATGCGCGACGTGTTCGCGAAGCAGGCGCAGATGGGCAAGGCCCCGGCCCAGCCCTCGGCGATCGAGACGACCCCGGCCGCCTGAACCCGGGCGTTCCGGACGAGATCGCAAGGACGTCGGCGCCCGCAGCGCCGGCGTCCTTTTCCTTTTGACCCCTTGCCGCCCGCTGCCTAAACGCGTCGCCGCGTGGCCCCGTAGCTCAGCCGGATAGAGCGACGGTTTCCTAAACCGCAGGCCGGAGGTTCGAATCCTCTCGGGGCCACCACGCGGCCTCCCGACACTGACATTCCACCGATCGCGATGCAGCCTGTGCGCCGCTAGTTCACCGCCTCCGGCGGCACTATCGGCACGAGCAGCGGGGCGACGGGGACGCCGTCCTCCGCCAGCGCCCGTGCCTCGGCGCGGGTCGCCTGGCCGTGGATCGGCGCGGTGTCGCGGTCGCCGGCGTGCATCGCCCGCGCGGTATCGGCGAAGGCGGTGCCGACCCAGGTCGAGGATTCGAGCGCGGCGGCCTGCGCCTTGGCGAGCGCCGCGATCGCCGCCTTCATCGCAGCGTCCGGGCGCGGATTGGCGGTCGCCTGGTTGCCCTTGGAGGCGATATTCGGCGCCATCACCGCTTTCGCGACATCGCTGTCGCCGCAGATCGGGCAGAGCAGCAGCCCCTGCGCGCGCTGGTCGTCATAGGCCGCGCTCGATGCGAACCACGCTTCGAATATGTGAGCATGGGCGCATTTCAGGTCGAATACGATCATCCGAGCACCGTCACAGGCGGGATCGCGCGGCGGTGCGCCAGCACCGGTATTCGCGCGTGGACGTCGCTCCGGCGTGCCGGGTCGATCTCGACAAACCCGACCCCGACGCCCTCGCCCATGTCGAGCACCACCTCGCCCCACGGGTCGATGCCGAGCGAATGGCCATAGGTAGCGCGTCCGTCCTCGTGCCGGCCCCATTGCGCGGCGGCGATGACATGGGCGCCCGCCTCGATCGCCCGCGCGCGCAGCAGCACGTGCCAATGCGCTTTGCCCGTCGGCACCGTGAACGCCGCCGGGACTGCCAGCACCTCAGCCCCGGCGTCGCTCAGCGCGCGGTAGAGGTCGGGGAAGCGCAGGTCGTAGCAGACCGACAGGCCAAGCATCCCGACCGGCGTCGCCACCACCACCGCGGCCTCGCCCGGTGCATAGGCCGCCGACTCGCGCCAGCTTTCGCCCGTGGGCAGGTCGACGTCGAACAGGTGGAGCTTGTCATAGCGCGCGCGGATCGCGCCGGTGTCGTCGATCACGAAGCCGCGGTTGGCATAGCGCCCGTCGTCGCGGCGGACCGCGAGCGAGCCGAGATGCACCCAGATGCCGGCGCGCGCCGCTGCCTCGCGCACGTCCGACAGGGCGGGATCGTCCGCCTCGGCGACGATCGACGACGCCGCCCGCGCGCGGTCGCGGTCGATCAGGCCCGACATCTCGGGTGTGAACAGCATCGCCGCGCCGCCCGCCTTCGCCTCCGTCAGAGCCGTCGTCAGCGTCCGCGCATTGGCGCGCGGATCGATGCCGCCGGTCATCTGGAGGACGGCAGCCCTCATGCCGTCAGCAGCGCGTCGAGCTTTCCGGCGCGGTCCAGCGCGGCCATGTCGTCGTAGCCGCCGATATGCGCGCCATCGATGAAGATCTGCGGCATCGTCATCCGCCCCGAACGCTCGACCATCTCGGCCTTTTTCGGGCCGCCCATCGTCACGTCATATTCGGACGGGGTGACGCCCTTCTCACCGAGCAGGCGCAGCGCCCGCGAGCAATAGGGGCAGAACGCCTTCGTATAGATTTCGACCTGTGCCATCCCCTTCAGGTGAGTTCGGCGGCGGGCAATGTCAACTCGGCGACCTCCGCTGCGTCATCCTCCGCGACGACCCGCGCCCAGCACAGGATGGTGACCGATGTGGCTCCGGCGCGCATCAGCACGGCGGCGCAGGCGCGGGCGGTGGCGCCGGTGGTGAAGACGTCGTCGACCAGCACGACGCGCTTGCCCTTCACCTCGGCGCGGCGCTGCGGCGCGACCGCGAAGGCCCCGGCAACCGCCTTCGTCCGCCCCCGCCGCCCCAGCCCGCGCAGGATCGGCGTCGCGCGCGTTCGCGTCAGCAGGGCCGGCAAGTGCCGCCGCCCGCCGAGGGACGCCAGCGCACCCGCGATCAGCGCCGCCTGGTTATATCCCCGCCCCCACAGCCGCCAGCGATGGAGGGGTACCGGCACCAGCAGGTCGGTGTCGTCCGGCACCAGCCGCAGCATCAGCCGCGCCGCCGTCCCCGCGAACGCCGTCCGCCCACCGTATTTCAGCCGAAGCGCCAGCCGGCTCGCGACCTCCCCATAGGCGACCGCCGCCCGCGCGCCGGCATGGGGCGGCGGGTCGGCCAGGCACGCGCCGCACATCGCCCCCGCCCCGCGGTCGAACGCGAAGGGCAGCGCACAGCCCGCGCACCACGGCGGCCCGAGGAAGTCGAGCGATCCCCAGCACGCCGCGCAGAACCGGTGGTCAGCCTCCGTCACCGCCCCACAGCCCGGGCACCGCGGCGGCAGCGCAAGCGCGACGATGCGGGCAAACGGGGCGATCACCCCCCCTTGTCCCGCCCCGCGGCTCCGCGCACAAGCGACCCCTGTGGATATTCCCGAAATCTTCGATTCCGCCGCCCGCCGCCTGCGCCGCGACCGCGCCGCCGCGCACTGGGGCGACTTCGCCTTCGTGCGCGAGGCGATGCTGGAGGGGATCCACGATCGGCTGGCGAGCGTACGCCGCGACTTCCGCGACGTGCTCGACCTCGGCTGCGCGGACGGAAGCTTCGCGCTGCCCGGCGCGACGATCACCCGCAGCGATGCCGGCGCGGTGTTCGCGCGCGGCGGAGTCCAGACCGACGAGGGCCGCCCGGCCTTTGCCGACGCCGCGTTCGACCTGGTGGTGTCGGCGGGGGTGCTCGACAGCGTCAACGACCTCCCGGGCGCGCTCGCGCTGATCCGCCGCGCGCTTCGCCCCGACGGGCTGTTCCTCGGCGCCTTCCTCGGCGCGGGCACGCTGGCGACGCTGCGCGCGGCGCTGCGGTCCGCCGATCCGGGTGCGGCGCGCCTGCATCCGCAGATCGACGTGCGGTCGGCGGGCGACCTGATGGTGCGCGCCGGCTTCGCGCTGCCGGTCGCCGATGCGGAAACGCTGGCGGTGCGCTACGGCGACGTCTTCGGCCTGTTCCGCGACCTGCGCGGGATGGCGGCGAGCAATGTGCTGGCCGGGCGCGTGCCGATGAAGCGTGGGACGCTGGCGCGCATCGCCGATGCCTATGCGGCCCACGCCGACGCCGACGGGCGCATCCCCGAACGATTCGAGATCATCTTCGTCACCGGTTGGGCACCCGACCCGTCACAGCCGAAGCCGGCGCGGCGCGGCAGCGCGACCGCGTCGCTCGCCGCCGCGCTAGATCAGCGCATCGAGTAGCCCGATCAGCGGGCGATCGGCCGGCGGCATGTCGATGGCGTACAACTCATGCGGGCGAACCCATCGCAACGCCGTCGCGTGGCGCGGCTCGGGCGTCCCGCGCCATTTCCGGCAGGCGTAGAGCAGCAACAGCAGATGCCGCTCGCCCAGCGCCTCGCTGGCGAACGCCGCCGGAGCCAGGCACGCTTGCTCGACCGACACGCCCAGTTCCTCGTCGAGCTCGCGGATCAGCGCCGCTTCGGGGGTTTCGCCGCCGTCGATCTTGCCGCCCGGGAACTCCCACAGCCCCGCCATCGGCTTGCCCGGCGGACGCTGCTGGATCAGCACGCGGCCATCGCCGTCGATCATCGCGACCGCTACGACGTGCAGCAATTCCAGCGATTTCGCATTGGTCGGTGACACCGCATTAACCCTTCCGCCGGTAAGCCAGCTAACGATGTTTCGCCTGACCGCATCCGCCAGCCGCCTCCTTGCCGCGATTCGCGCCGATCGCAAGGCCGCGACCGCGGTCGAATACGGCCTGATCCTGTCGCTGGTCGTGCTGGTCGTGATGGTGTCGATCATCGCGCTCGGCGGGCAGACGACCAGCATGTGGAACAACGTCAGCACCGCAGTGCGCGCCTCCACCGGCGGCTGATCGCGCGCGTGACAATCGTCGCGACGCTTAAACCTTTTATCAACCTCCCCCGCCTAGACCGGGCGTTGCTGATCCGGGCTCCCCGGCCTCAGCCGGGTGACTGAAGTTTTACGAACAGTGGAGACCATCATGCAGAAGATTCGCACCTTCCTGAAGAATTCCAAGGGCGCCACCGCGATCGAGTACGGCCTGATCGCCGCGCTGATCGCCGTCGCTGCCATCGCTGCCATGCAGGGCCTGGGCAACCAGCTGACCAAGACCTTCGGCAACGTCACGTCGAACATGAAGGCTTCGTAAGCCTTCCTTCGCGATTACAGGAAGGGCGGCGAAGTCACTGACTTCGCCGCCCTTTTTGCGTCGATTTGCTATAAAAACGCAGAAGGGGCCGCTAAAGCCTTCCGATCGCCAGGAATTTCTTTCTGCGTGCGGTGCGCACCTCAGATCCGTCCTGCCCGTCGAATGCCGCCAGCGCCTTGACCAACGCATCGCCGAGCGCATCGATCGCGCTGTCGGGCGCGCGGTGTGCGCCGCCCAGCGGCTCGGGGACGATGGCGTCGATGACGCCCAGATCCTTCAGATGCTGCGCGGTGACCTTCATCGCCTCAGCCGCTTCGGGCGCCTTGTCGGCGGTGCGCCACAGGATCGACGCGCACCCCTCGGGCGAGATCACCGAATAGACCGCGTGCTCGAACATCAGCACAGTATTGCCGGTCGCCAGCGCCACCGCGCCGCCTGAGCCGCCCTCGCCCACGATCGCCGAAATCAGCGGCACGCCGATTTCGAGGCACGCCTCGGTCGAGCGGGCGATCGCCTCCGCCTGGCCGCGCTCCTCCGCCTGCACGCCGGGAAACGCGCCCGAGGTGTCGACCAGGGTAACCACCGGCAGGCCGAATCGGTCGGCCAGCTTCATCAGCCGGATCGCCTTGCGATAGCCCTCCGGCTTGCCCATCCCGAAATTGTGGCGAAGGCGGCTGGCAGTGTCGTCGCCCTTCTCATGGCCGATCACCATGACCTTGCGACCGCGGAGCGTACCCAGGCCGCCGATGATCGCCTGATCGTCCGCAAACGCGCGGTCGCCGCCCAGCGGCATGAAATCCTCGATCAGGCCGGCGATATAATCCTTCAGATGCGGACGCTGCGGATGGCGCGCGACCTGCGTCTTCTGCCACGGCGACAGCTTCGCATAGGTTTCGCGCAGCAGCTTGTCCGACTTGGCCTGGAGCTTGCCGACCTCTGCATCGATGTCGACCTCGCCATTGGCGGCGGTTTCGCGCAGTTCGTCGATTCGCCCCTGCAATTCGGCGATCGGCTTTTCGAAATCGAGAAAACTATCCATGCGTCAGCGCGCTAGGCGCGGCGTTTCGCTACGTCAACGAGGGGGTGGCGGGTGTTGACCAGTTCGACCAGCCGGCTCGTCTCGACATGCGTGTAGATTTCGGTGGTGGCGATGTCGGCATGGCCGAGCATCGCCTGCAGTGCGCGCAGATCCGCCCCGCCGGCGAGCAGATGGGTGGCGAAGGCGTGGCGCAGGACGTGCGGACTGACGCGCGCGGGGGGGATGCCGGCGGCTGCCGCCAGCGCCTTCATCAACTGGTGCAGGCGCACGCGCGACAGATGCCCCTTGCCCGAGGGGAACAGCCAGGCGCCCTCCGCCGTCGCATCGCGCCATGCCGCGACCGCGGCACGTGCCCGGTCCGAAATCGGCACCATCCGCTCACGCCCGCCCTTGCCGCGCAGGATCAGATACGGGCGATCGGGATGGATCGCCCCTCGCGGCAGCGACACCAGTTCGGTCGCGCGCAGCCCCGATCCGTACAGCAGTTCGACCAGCGCGGCGAGCCGCAGGTCGAGGGGGTCGGGCGGATCGCGCGCCAGCCGCGCGGCGATGGCGGCGAACAGCGCGTCGACATCGGCCACCGACAACGTCTTCGGCAGGCCCCGCGCCGCGCCCGGTCGTGGGAGCGCCGCTGACGGGTCGTCGCCCCGCAACCCTTCGTCCGCGAGGAAGCCGTAGAACCGCCGGAGCGACGCCGCCTTACGCGCCACCGTCGCCCGCGCGAACGGCGCCCAGCCGTCGGCCAGCCGCGCGATCCCCGCCGCATCCGCCGTGGACAACCCGCCGCCCAGTGCCTCCGACGCCAGCGTCAGGTCGGTGCGATACGCCGCGACCGTATTCGCCGCCGCACCCGCCTCCGCCGTCATCATTTCCAGGAAGCGGTCGATCAGCGCGCGGTCGTCGCTCACGCCGATCAGATCCGCGCGATCGCCTCGGCAGCGATCATCCGCGCCTCACCCTCCAGCCCGACCTGACGCAGCGCTGCGCAGGCATGGTACAGCACCTCGGGCGGCACCCCGCGCCAGTTGGGCGTCTGCATGCCGACCGCAGTGAGCAGCAGGACGGTGCCCGCCTCGCCCCGCCGCGCCGCCGCGGCAATCGCGCGGGTCCAGCTGTTCTCTGCCCCGAAGCGCACGTCGAGCGGCTCGGCCAGCCCTTGCGCGTCCTCCGCCGACACGCGACCCAATCCGGTCAGCCCGGCGAGCAGCATGCGCGCCTTCAGCCGCCCGTCGCCGCCGTCATATCCGCCGACCTCGTCCCCCGCGACCCGCCGTCCCCGCCGTGGATCGGCTAGCGCGAGCATCGCCCAGGCGTCGCTGCCCGTCGCCGCGACCCGCGACCAGCGCAGCGCCTGGCGGTCGAGCCCCGCGGTCAGCATCGACGCGATCAGGCGCGTCTCGTCGTCGGCCAGATCCTGCGTCGGCGCGATGCGGGATGCGGCGCGCGCGGTCAGCACCAGTCGGGCGAAGCGTCCGCGCTCGGTCGTCGGCTCGGTCCACAACTGACGCAGCGTGCGCATCCGGTCGGTGACCGGCGCATCCGAATAGGCTGTGCGCAGGTCGCGGGCGAGCGCGCCTGCTGTGCTCCCGCTGTCGTCGCTCGCCTCGATCTCCCCATAGAGATCGACCAGCGCCGCGTTCGACAGGATGCCCTGGCTTGCGGCGTAATCCGCGAACGGCGCACGCGCGCTTGCATCGAGCATCGGCGCGGTCGCGCGCCATCCGGCGACCTGCGGGCGCGTGCCCGCAAGCAACGCCGGCGGAATCTCGACGCCCGTCGCGGTCGCCAGGCCGTAGCGCCACGCCGTCAGTCGATCGACGCCGTCCCACTCGATCGTTACCGCCCCGCTCGCCGCCGCGCCCGCGACCTTTTCTGCGAGCAGCGAATCGATCGATCGTCCGGTGCGGCGGCGGGCGGCTTGAAACAGCGCCTTGGAGGCGGCGGGCTTGCCGCCCAGCGCCGCGCACATCGCGCGGGCGAAACCCCAGCCGGCTTCGTTCGAGACCTTCGACGCCGGCTCGACCAGCGGGCAGAGGCCGGCCGGGTCGCCGGTCGCCAGCATCGCCTGCATCGCGACCTGGAACAGCCGCGGCGAATAGTCCTCGACATCGACGCTCTGCACGACGGCGCGCGCCGCATCCGCCTCGCCCATGCGCAGCAGCAGCCACGCGCGGTCGGCGGCGAAATCGGCGCCGTTGATGCCGGCGGGTGTCGTTACCTGCGTCACCAGCGCGCGGCGCAACGCGATCGACAGCCAGCGCGAGGGCAACGGCGCCGACAGCCGCTCCATCAGCAGGCCCGCCATGCGCCCGCCCTGCGTGCCGAAGGCATTGCCGTCGAGCCCGCCGGTATCGGCCCCGATCACCCCCACCGCCGCCAGCGACCGCCGTGCGGACGCGGGCAGTTCATAGGCGGACAGGTCGATCGGGGTCGGCGTCGCGGTCGGGGTCGGCGACGGCGTCGGCTGGTCGGTCGGCGCGACGCCGATCGGCGCTGCCGGAGCCGGCACGCCGGGTGCGGGCGTCGCGCCGGGTGCGGGCGCAGGCGTCGGCGCGGGTGCGGGCGGCACCGGCTCGCCGAAGCCCGGCGGCAGGATCGATTCGGGGCGGTCCTGCCCGGTCGCGGGCAGCCACGCTGCTCCCGCCAGCAGGATCGCGACCGCCGCCGCGGCGGCGCGGTTACGAGAGATTTTCAAGCGCGACCGCCTTCTCCACGCGGGTCGGCTGCTTGGCCGTATCGCGCCCCGCCAGGAAGAACAGGCCGCCGCCTACCACCACGAGCAGGACGATCAGGATTACCAGCGGACGCGACATCATTCACCTTTCGGGCACGGCACAAAAGCTATTCGCCGGCCTTTTGCCCGACGTGGCCCTGCGCTGTATAGCCCCTGTCGACATGCCGCCAGACCGCCCTGCCTCTCCCGATCCCGGCGCGCGCGCGAACGACGGAGCCGTCATCGGCCACGGCGGCAAGCCGATCGTGCTGGTCGGGCTGATGGGCGTCGGCAAGTCCACGGTGGGGCGCCGGCTGGCCCAGCGACTGAAGCTGGCGTTCGTCGATGCCGATGCCGAGATCGAGGCGGCGGCGGGCATGACCGTCGCCGAGATCTTCGAACGCTTCGGCGAGGCCTATTTCCGCGACGGCGAGCGCCGGGTCATCGCCCGCCTGATCGACGGCACGCCGAAAGTGATCGCGACCGGCGGCGGCGCGTTCGTCAACGAGGATACGCGGCGCCTGATCCTGTCGGCGACGACCGCGGTGTGGCTCGACGCCGATCCCGCGGTGCTGGCAGAGCGCGTCCGCCGCCGCGATACTCGGCCCCTGCTGCGCGGACGCGATCCCTTGGCCGTGCTGGTCGAACTCGCCGCGCGACGCAATCCGATCTACGCGATGGCACCGATCCACATCGCCAGCTACCAGGCGCCGCACGACACCACCGTCACCGCCATCGTGAAGGCCCTCGGATTATGACGACCGTCCGCGTCGCGCTCGGCGCACGATCCTATGACGTGGTGATCGAGGCCGGGGGGCTCGCACGCGCGGGCGCATGGCTGCAACCGCTGTCGCGCGGGCGGACGATGGCGATCGTTACCGACGAGAATGTCCGTCCACACCTCGCGACGCTTCAGACGGCGCTGAACGCCGCTGGCGTCGCCAGCGAAGCGATCGTCCTGCCGCCGGGCGAGGGCTCGAAAAGCTGGGCGACGCTGGAGGCGCTCACCGACCGGCTGCTCGACCTGGGCGTAGAGCGTGGCGATCACGTCATTGCGCTCGGCGGCGGCGTGATCGGCGACCTCGTCGGCTTCGCGTGCAGCATGCTGAAACGCGGCTGCGGGTTCGTGCAGGTGCCGACGACATTGCTGGCGCAGGTCGATTCATCGGTCGGCGGCAAGACCGCGATCAACACCCGCGCGGGCAAGAATCTGGTCGGCGCCTTCCACCAGCCCGCGCTAGTCCTGATCGACCCGCAGGTGCTCGACACGCTGCCGCCCCGCGACCTGCGCGCGGGCTATGCGGAGGTCGTCAAATACGGCCTGATCGACGACCCGGAGTTCTTCGCATGGTGCGAGGGTAACGCCGCCGCGCTGCTCGCCGGCGACCCGGATGCCCGCGCCTACGCCATCGCCCACGCCGTCGCCGCCAAGGCGCGCATCGTCGGCGCCGACGAGCGCGAGACGACCGGCACCCGTGCGCTCCTCAACCTCGGCCACACCTTCGGTCACGCGCTGGAGGCGGAGGCGGGGTTCTCCGACCGGCTGCTGCATGGAGAGGGCGTCGCCGCCGGCATGGCGCTCGCCTACGGCTTTTCCGCCGCGCAGGGGCTGGCGCCGGTCGCGGACGCCGAGCGTGTCGCGGCCCACCTCCGCGCCGTCGGCCTGCCCGACAGCGCCGCGAGCGCCGGGATCGACGCGAACGGCACAGCGCTGGTCGCGCACATGCTCCACGACAAGAAGATGGACGCCGGCACCCTGCCCTTCCTGCTCACCCGCGGGATCGGGCGAACCTACCTCGACAAGACCGTCGATCTGGACGCGGTCGCGGCGTATCTCGATGCCCAACGGCGTTAGCAAGCGCGACCTGCCGACGAAGGTCTGCCCGGCGTGCGACCGCCCGTTCACCTGGCGCAAGAAATGGGCGCGGGACTGGGAGAGCGTCGTTTACTGCTCGGATGCGTGCCGGAAGAAGCGGTAAGTCGCCCCACTACTGTTCAGCGCAGCCGCCACGCCAACCACAGCCACCCGCCGATCAGCAGCGCGCCGCCGATCGGAGTCACCGCCCCCAGCCAACGCGGCGCACCCAGCGCCATCGCATACAGCGTGACCGCGAAAACCCCGCCGCCGACCACGAACATCCACCCCGGCCCCCGCGCCTCCAGCCGCAGCGCGACCAGCGCGGCGACCGCGTGGATCAGCTGATATTGCCCGCCCGTGCGCAGCCATTCGGCGGCCTTGCCTTCCGCGCCATGCGCCCCGAACGCCCCCGCGGCGACGGCAAGTGTCCCCGACAGCGCGGCAACCACGCCCAGCCAGTTCATCCGCAATCCTTTGCGATCCCGCCCCGCTCGCGGTCGCGCACGCGTTCCTCGTCGGGCTCGGTAATCATGATGTCGCGCGCCGCGCGCAGGTCGCCGGTTTCGTGCTGGAGGCGCAGCCGCTCACGGTCGTTGGCGCGGTAGCGGTCCTCGGTCTGCGCGATTTCGGCGCCATCGACGCCGACCGCCTCCATCGCCATCCGCGCCATCTTCACCGCCGATTCCATCACCTCGCGCACCACGCCGTTCTGCGGCGCGCGCTTCAGTTTCAGCAGCGCGCGCCGGTCGAACGCGCGGACGAAGATCGCCGCGTCGGGGAAGGCGGCGTGGACCCCCTCGATCAGCTCGGCATCGATCTGGTCGCCGTCGATGCAGAACAGGATAAGCTCGGCCTCCGCCGCGCCCGCCTGGCGCAGCATGTCGATGCGGGTGCCGTCGCCGTAATAGACCTTCGCGCCGAAATCGCCGGCGACGTCGATCATCTCGATGTCGGTGTCGATCAGCGTCACCGCGATGCCTTGCGTGATGAGCATCTGGCCGACGGTCTGCCCGAACCGTCCATAGCCGACGATCAGCGCGTTCGATCCATCGGCGACCGGGCCGTCGCGCTCCTCGGCCTGTACCGGCTCGGCGCGGATGCGGCTGGTCGCCATCATCAGGAACGGGGTGGTCGCCATCGACAGGGTGACGATCGCCCCGAACAGGCTGGCCGCCTCCGGCGCGATCAGGAAAGCGTTCTGCGCCTGCGCGAACAGCACGAACCCGAATTCGCCGCCCTGGCTGAGCAACAGGCCGAGCGCGAGCGCCGCGCGCCATTTCATGCGGAAGGCAAGGCCGATGCCCATGATGATCGCCGCCTTCGTCACCACCAGCACCGCCGCCATGCCGATGACGAAGGCGGGCCGCTCGGCGATCGCGCCCAGGTCGAGCATCATGCCGACCGCGAGGAAGAACAGGCCGAGCAGGATCGAACGGAACGGCTCGACGTCGGCCTCAAGCTCGTGGCGGTAGGGCGAATCCGCCAGCATGATGCCCGCGATGAACGCGCCGAGCGCCGCCGACAGCCCCAGCGCCTCCATCACCGCCGCACTGGCGATGACGGTGAACAGCCCGGCAAACACGAACATCTCGCGCTCGCCCAGATTGCCGATCAGCCGGAACAGCGGGCGCAGCAAATAGCGGCCTGCCGCGATCAGCCCGGCGATGGCGACCACGGTATAGACGAACAGCAGCCATCCCGGCGGCCCGCCCGCATCGGCAGGATTGCGGCTCATTGCGGCGATGATCGTGATCATCGGGACGATCGACAGATCCTGGAACAGCAGGATCGAGAAGGCCCGCTCGCCAAACGGCGTCCGCATCCGCCCCGCCGACTGCAGCATCGGAAGCACCTGCGCGGTCGACGACAATGCCAGCGGCATGCCGAGCGCGAGTGCGGCATAGGGCGAGAAGCGCGCCGCCGCGAACAGGATCGCGGAGATCGCAGCCCCGCACGCGACGACCTGGATCAGGCCGATCGCGAAAATGTCCTGCTTCATCCGCCACAGCCGGGTCGGGTTCAGTTCCAGCCCGACGAGGAAGAGGAGGAGAACGATGCCCAGCTCGGCGATGTCCATCTTGCCTTCGGCCCCGCCGACGAGGCCCAACACCGACGGCCCGACGACCGCGCCGGCGACGAGGTAGCCGAGCGTCGCACCGAGCCCGAGCCGGCGGAAAAGGAGCACGAAGACCAGCGCGAAGCCGAGCAGCGGCACGGCGTCGTGGAGCATGCCGCCGCCTGCGTGTTCGGCGGCGTTCATGCCCTCGCCTGCGTGCGCGCGGCGGCGGCGGCGGCTTCCGCCACGCCTTCGAACGCCAAGCGGATGGAGGCGTGGCGAGCGCTGTGCGGCAAGGCGGGAGTGAAGATGTCGAGCCCCGGCCATTCGGGCGCCGCCTCGCGCTCGCCAGCCAGCCACGCGGTCAGCGCATCGCGCGCCGCGGCCAGTTCGGCGGGCGTCTTGCCCACAGCTTCCGCCGCCATCAGCGACGCCGACGCCTGCCCTAGCGCACATGCCCGCACCAGCAGGCCGAGGTCGGATACGCGCCCCGCGTCATCGACCGCGACGTCCACCGTCACGCGGCTGCCGCACACCGGCGACCGCTTCTCCACTGTCGCCATCGGCGCCTCCAGCCGCGCGTGATTCGGGATGCTGGCGGCCAGGCGGAGGATGCGGGCGTTGTAGAGCGGTGCGGTCACAGCCGCCGATGTAGGCGAGGCGGCGGCGCTTGGCACCCCTCAGCTTTCGTTTGCGAGCGCGGAGCTATTCTGTGCGGGCTCGGGCCCGAACACCGGCTCGCCGCGCCGCCGGCGATCGACGAAATCGGCGATCGACGCGCTGGTGACGTTCAGCAGCGGGTATGTGTGCGAACTGGTGATCCATTTCGGCCGCTTGGTCGGCCCGCCGCCCAATGTGTCGATAACCAGGACGAGGAGCAGGAAACCGAGGCTGGCGAGGATCAGCCCCTTCAGCGCGCCGAACCCGAAACCCAGCGCCCGGTCGACCGGCCCCAGGATCGAGCTGCGCGTGCGGCTGCCGATCGCATTGGCGACCAGCCGCCCCGCGAACCACGTGACGCCCGCGATCACCGCAAACGCCAGCGTCGCCGCGCCCGCCGCAGTGCCGACGCTCTCCGCCAGTATTGCGGTCAACGGCGTGTGGAAGATCTTCAGCGCGAACACGACGAAGATCCACGCCATCAGCGACAGCACTTCGGTCACGAACCCGCGCATCACCCCCGTGATCGCGGCCCCGCCGACGACGATGAACACGATGATGTCGAGTGCCGTCAGGCCCATGCGAAATCTCTCATCCCAAATCCCCACCGTTCGTGCTGAGTAGGGGCTGAGCCTGTCGAAGACCCGTATCGAAGCATCTGCCCTTCGATACGCCATTTCGACAAGCTCAATGGCTACTCAGGGCGAACGGTTGCCGGATTATCCGCGCCCCAGCATATGGTCAACGAACCGCCCGAGGCTGGCGAAACTCGCCATCTCCATCGCCGCGCCTTCGTGGCCCTGCTTGGCGGGCACCATCGCGCGCCCGAAGCCGAGCTTCGCCGCTTCCTTCAACCGCAGCGCGCCGTGCGCCACGGGACGCACCTCTCCCGACAGCGCGAGCTCGCCGAAGGCCACCGCATCGGCCGGGACCGGGCGCTCGCTCAACGCCGACACCAATGCCGCCGCAACCGCCAGATCGGCGGCGGGGTCCTGCACGCGGTAACCGCCGGCGATGTTCAGATAGACCTCACATGCCGAGAAGCTGAGCCCGCACCGCGCCTCCAGCACGGCCAGAATCATCGCCAGTCGCCCGCTATCCCATCCGACCACCGCGCGCCTGGGCGTCGCCCCCGACGCCAGCCGCACGGTCAGCGCCTGCACCTCGACCAGCACCGGGCGCGTGCCCTCCAGCGCCGGGAAAACGACCGTACCTGTCACGTTCTCGTCGCGGCTGGTCAGGAACAGCGACGACGGGTTCGAGACTTCGCTTAGGCCCCCCGTCTCCATCGCGAAGACGCCGATCTCGTCGGTGCCGCCGAAGCGGTTCTTGGTCGCGCGCAGTATGCGGTAGAGGTGGCTGCGCTCGCCCTCGAACGCCAGCACCGTGTCGACCATATGCTCCAGCACGCGGGGGCCGGCGATCGCGCCGTCCTTGGTCACGTGCCCGACCAGCACCACCGCGGTCCCGCGTTCCTTGGCAAAGCGGATCAGCTCGCCCGACGACGCCCGCACCTGGCTGACGGTACCCGGCGCGCCCTCGATCAGATCGCTGTGCATCGTCTGGATCGAATCGATGATGAGCAGGTCGGGCGGCGTCCCCTGCCCCACCGTCGTCAGGATATCGCGCACCGACGTCGCCGCCGCCAGCTGCACCGGCGCATTCCCCAGCCCCAGCCGCCGCGCGCGCAACCGCACCTGGTCCGCGGCTTCCTCGCCCGAGACATAGGCGACCGACTTGCCGGCGAGCGCCAGCTTCGCCGCGGCCTGGAGCAGCAGCGTCGACTTGCCGATCCCCGGATCGCCCCCGATCAGGATCGCCGACCCCTCCACGAACCCGCCGCCCAGCGCACGGTCGAGCTCGGCGATCCCGGTCGCCATGCGGTCGGGCAAGGCAATGTCGGTATCGAGCGACGACATCAGGATCGCCCGACCGCCGGCCTGAAGGTTATGCTTCGCCGCGAATGGCGTCACGACCCCGCCCGCATCTTCGACCAGCGTGTTCCATTCCGAACAGTCCGAACACTGCCCCGCCCACCGGTGGGCGACCGATCCGCAGGACTGGCAGACGTAGCGTTTCTGGGGTTTGGCCATCACCAACTGGTAATTCAGGAACGTATTGGGAACAAGCTCGCTGTCATTCCTTCGACGGGATTGTCAGCCCGCGCTGCACTGCGGGTCGTGCGAGCCCGCGCTCGAGCCACTTGGCAACATTGCCAAACTCGTCGAACCCGACCAGTTCCCGCGCTCCGTAGAAGGTGGTGAGCGTGTTCACCCACCCCAGCATAGCGATGTCGGCGATCGAATATCCGCTCGCCAGGAACCACTCGCGGTCGGCCAGCACGCCGTCCATGACGCCGAGCAGACGTTTCGCCTCGGCGACGTAGCGGTCGCGCGGGCGCTTGTCCTCATACTCCTTGCCCGCGAACTTGTGGAAGAAGCCGAGCTGCCCGAACATCGGCCCGACTCCGCTCATCTGGAACATGACCCACTGGATCGCCTGCCACCGCTCGACCGGCCCCTCGCCCAGAAACCGCCCGCTCTTCTCGGCGAGGTACAGCAGGATGGCGCCGCTTTCGAACAACGCCAGCGGCTCGCCGCCCGGCCCGTCGGGATCGATCATCGCCGGAATCTTGCCGTTGGGATTGAGCGACAGGAACGCGGGCGACTTCTGGTCGTCGCTCGCAAAATCGACCAGATGCGCCTCGTACGGCAGGCCGGTTTCCTCCAGCATGATCGATGCCTTCACCCCGTTGGGCGTGGTGAGCGAATACAGCTGGATGCGGTCGGGATGCCGCGCCGGCCAGCGCGCGGTGATCGGGAAGTCGTTCAGGTCGGACATGCACGTCGCTCCTCATTCGATGTCGTCCAAGAGATAGGCAAGCGCCCGCCCCGTCGCTATGCCCGGCCCCCATGCAGCCGTCCGACATCCGCGTCGCGCTCTTCAGCGGCAATTACAACTATGTGCGCGACGGTGCGAACCAGGCGCTCAATCTGCTCGTCGGCTATCTGCTGGCGCAGGGCGTCACGGTGCGCGTGTATTCGCCGACGGTCGCGGAGCCCGCCTTCGCGCCGAC
Organism: Sphingomonas donggukensis; assembly: GCF_023674425.1. Classification (NCBI taxonomy): domain Bacteria; kingdom Pseudomonadati; phylum Pseudomonadota; class Alphaproteobacteria; order Sphingomonadales; family Sphingomonadaceae; genus Sphingomonas; species Sphingomonas donggukensis. The sequence goes on along the minus strand of NZ_CP098401.1, from coordinate 603,442 downwards.
CGGCGACCTGGTCAGCGTGCCCGCCTGGTCGATGCCGGGCGGGCGCGGCGAGTACAAGCTCGCCAAGGGGCTGCCGCGCGCCGTGCAGGAAGACCTTGAGGCCTTCGCGCCCAACGTCGTCCATGTCTCCGCGCCCGAGATACTCGGTCACCGCGCGGTCACCTGGGCGCGGTTGCGCGGCATCCCGGTGGTCGCGTCGTTGCACACCCGCTTCGAGACCTATCCGCGCTACTACGGCATCGGCTTCCTCGAGCCGTTGATCGAGCGCGCACTGACCCGCTTCTACAATCGTGCGAACGCGGTCGTGGTGCCGGGCAACAGCATCGCCGACATCCTGCGGACCTGGGGCGTGACGACGCCGATCGGCATCTGGTCGCGCGGCATCGACCACGCCCGCTTCCGCCCCGAGCGCCGCGACCTTGGCTGGCGCCGGGGATTGGGCATCGCCGACGATGCGGTCGCGATCGGGTTCCTCGGGCGGCTGGTGCTGGAAAAGGGGCTCGACATCTTCGCCGAAGTCGCCGCCGAACTGACGCGGCGCGGCGTGCCGCACCGCATCCTCGTCATCGGCGACGGCCCCGCACGCGAGTGGTTCGCGGAGCAAGTCCCCGACGCGGTCTTCGCCGGATTCCAGACCGGCGACGACCTGGGCCGGGCGGTCGCGTCGATGGACATATTCTTCAACCCCTCCGTCACCGAGACGTTCGGCAACGTGACGCTGGAGGCGATGGCCTGCGCCGTCCCCGTCGTCGCCGCCCGCGCGACCGGCGCGGTCGACCTGATCGAGGAAGGCGTGACCGGCCACCTCGTCCCCCCGCGCGACGTCGCCGCCTATGCCGACGCGATCGAGCGGCTGGTGCGCGACGATGCGACACGCCGCGCAATGGGCGCCGCCGGCCACGCCCGCGCCGCGACCTACCAGTGGGACCGCATCAACCACGCGGTGCTCGACACTTACGCGCGCGTGATCGACGGCTGATCGACCCAGTCGAACGTCAGTGGTGCCTCACGGAACGCGAAGCGATCGAGGTGGCGGGCGACGGCGCCTTTCAGGCCGTCCAGTTGCTCCGCAACGCTGGCATCGATGCGCGTGACAAGGGCGTCGTCCTTCGCATCGAAGGTCACCGTCGCGTTGCCCGGCCAGTCGGCACCGCGCGCATCCTTCGGAAACACCACGGTGCCGTGCTGCGCATCGAACGTCACCGCCAGATTATGCTGCCAATGCTTGCACAGCTGCTGCAGGTATTTGCTCGCCTGCGCGGTCGGCACGCGCGCGGTCGCCGCCACGCTCACAGCCGTTCGATCCGGCGCGCGGCATCGTCCAGTATGTCGGCGATGGCGTGCAGCGTGTCCTGCTCGACCTCACCCCCGCCCAGCCGGTGCTGGAGCACCTGGCGCAGATTGCCCATCGCCCGCTTGACCGGCCCGCGGCTCGACCGTTCGCGCATTGCGCCGAGCGCGCCCAGTCGCTCCATCAGCGCCGCGACTTCCTCCTCGCGTTCGGTCAGGTGGGCTTGCCCCGCGGTGGTGATCGCGAACACCTTCTTGGCATCGTCGCTCGGCTGTTCGCCGATCAGGCCCATATCGGCGAGCATGGTCAGCGTCGGATAGACCACGCCGGGGCTCGGCGCATAGGCGCCGCCGGTGCGCTCCTCGATCTCGCGGATCAGGTCGTAGCCGTGGCGCGGCGTTTCCTCGATCAGCTTCAGCAGCACCAGCCGCAGTTCGTCGCCGGCGAACATCCGCCGCCGCCCGCGACCGCCGCCGGCGCCATCAGCGCGAATGTCCCACTCGACCGTGAACGGCCCCCATTGGCGACGACCGCCGGTGGGCCCGCAGTGGCGATGCATGCGATGATTGTGTCCGAACATGATAGTTTCCTCTCGGATGATTCTTGATGCGTCAAAGATATATCTTAGATCAACTCTATCAAGAGCCGGCTGCAAAATTCTCCACGACCCCTATCTTGGGGGGATGACAGACCTTCTCGCCGGGCTAGAACCACCCGCCGACCTCCTGCCCGACACCGCCCCCCTCGCCGACCGGCTGCGTCCGAGGACGCTGGCCGAGGTCGTCGGACAGGACCATGTCACCGGGCCGGCCGGCGCGATCGGGCGCATGGTCGCCGCGGGTCGGCTGTCGTCGATCATCCTGTGGGGTCCGCCCGGCACCGGCAAGACGACCATCGCGCGGCTGCTGGCCGATGCCGTCGACTTGCGCTTCGTCGCGATCAGCGCGGTGTTCTCCGGGGTCGCCGACCTGAAAAAGGCGTTCGCCGAGGCGAAGGTCGCCGCCCGCGCGGGCCAGCGCACCTTGCTGTTCGTGGACGAAATCCACCGCTTCAACCGCGCGCAGCAGGACGGCTTCCTGCCCTATGTCGAGGACGGCACCGTCACCCTGGTCGGGGCCACCACCGAAAACCCGTCGTTCGAGTTGAACGCCGCACTGCTCAGCCGGGCGCAGGTGCTGATCCTACACCGCCTCGACCGTGCCGCACTCGACCTGCTGCTTGACCGGGCGGAGGCGCTGATGGAACGCCCGCTCCCGCTCGACGATGCCGCGCGCGACGCGCTCGTCGCCAGTGCGGACGGCGACGGGCGCTTCCTGCTCAATCAGGTCGAGACGCTGTACTCGGTCGACCTGCCCGCCCCGCTCGACCCGGCTGGCCTCAGCGCCTTCCTGCAACGTCGCGTGGCGGTGTACGACAAGGATCGCGAAGGGCATTACAACCTCATCAGCGCGCTTCATAAATCGATCCGCGGCAGCGATCCGCAGGCCGCGCTCTACTATCTCGCGCGCATGCTGACCGCGGGCGAAGAGCCGCTCTTCCTGCTCCGCCGCCTGATTCGTGCCGCGGTCGAGGACGTCGGCCTCGCCGATCCGAACGCGCTGGTCCAGTGCATCGCCGCCAAGGACACCTACGACTTCCTCGGTTCCCCGGAGGGTGAATTGGCGATCGCGCAGGCGTGCCTCTACCTCGCCACCGCGCCCAAATCGAATGCGGTTTATGCCGCGCAAAAGGCGGCATGGAAGTCGGCGCGCGAAACCGGATCGCTGATGCCGCCCGACAATATCCTGAATGCGCCGACCAAGCTGATGAAGGACGTCGGCTACGGCAAGGGATATGAATACGACCACGACAGCGCGGACGGATTTTCGGGCGCGAACTACTGGCCGGACGACCTGGGCCCACAGACCTTCTACACGCCGACGGACCGCGGCTTCGAGAAGCGTCTGGCCGAACGGCTGGCATGGTGGGACGACCGTCGCCGCAACCGCTGACCGGGCGGGCTTTCAATGTTGGATTTCGTCTGCTCTTGTACTGCGATGATAGACCCCCGTTTCGGCCGTCAACTTTGTCAACATTCGCGCTGGCTGGCGGCGGCTGCCATCGCTGTCTCCGCCCGGCTCACCGCACAGCAGGTCGCTCCTGCCACCCCCT